>NZ_JAVWHO010000005.1:23379-80809 GCF_036639995.1 Vagococcus sp.
AACCAAAGATGGTTACTTTAGTTCCAACTGGTAATTTTTCATCCAGTTTAATCATGCATTGATCCATACATATTCTTCCGACAATAGGCATTTTTTTGCCATTTACTAACACTTCAAATCCCTGATATTTTCTAACAAGACCATCAGCATAACCGATTGGTAATGTTGCTATCCACTCTTTTTCACTTGTCTCATAAGTGATGCCATATCCAACTTTTTCGCCTTGTTCTAGTTGTTTAACATGAGTGATTTCTGTTTCAAGAGTTAATGCTTGTTTAAGAATAAATGGTTCCTTAACCTCTGTTCCTGAAGGGTTCATGCCATACATCGCGACACCAAATCTGACCAAATTACTTTCCCATGCATCATGCCATAATGCCAAAGCAGAATTTGAGGCATGAATATATTTAATGTCACGACCAAAAATATCAATTGCTTTTGTAAACCTTTCTTGTTGTAACACAACATACGACGTGTCGCGCGAATCTGCTTTAGCAAAATGAGTAAATAATCCTTCAAAATTTATTAACGAGTTACTTTTTAAAATCTGATTAGCTTCTTTCATTTCATCAATATCATTTAAGCCAACTCGCCCCATCCCCGAATCTATTTTTAAATGAATCTTTATTGATTGTTTCACAATATTATTTAAGTCTTTAATCCACTCTAAATTAGTTGCTGTTAAAGTGATATCATTTGCGATTGCAAGTGGAACAAATTCAATAGATACATAGCTTAAAACCAAAATCGGTTCGACTATGTTTGCTCGTCTCAACTCCAAAGCTTCGTCAAGATTAGATACTGCAAGCCCTGTTGCGCCTGCTTCAATTGCCGCTTTAGCCACTTGAACTGCTCCATGTCCATATCCATTTGCCTTAACAACAGCAAAAAGTTCTTTTTCTATTCCAATTCTTTTTTTCTCTTCTGACACATTATGACGAATTGCCTCTAAATCAACGACTACTCTACTTGGTCTACAAAAACTTGGTACCATGACTTTTCCTTCTTTCGATTATAAATAATTTGTATTAATAACATTTCTTAAAAAAAGAACATTCGTAATCACGCCTACATGCAAGTGCAAGTAAAACTAGGCGTGAATTACAAATGTTTAATTAGCTATTCAATTTTTCTTTTTTTTCTTTCTTTTCATAATAAGCGTACACTGGAAGTCCTAATAACATGATCCCAATACCTGCAAGTGCGTAAGTAAATTGAGTGATGATTGTACTAATAACCACAGCAGCACCACCTGCAATTGCTATAATTGGAATAACTGGATAAAAAGGAACTTTATAAGGACGTTCAGCATCCGGATGAGATTTTCTTAATTTAATCACACCAAAGAACGTTAAAATATAGAAATTCCAAACCATAAATGTTGATAAATCAGTTAGCAAATCATATTTACCAGTTAAGCAATATAATGATGAAACAATAAATACAAACCAAGTTGCATTAGAAGGCACACCATTTTTATTAACTTTTTTCAACACATTACTAAATGGAATACGGTCGCTCTGAGCTAATGTAAAAGTAGATCTTGCTGCCGTAAAGACGTAACCATTCAAACCACCAAACACAGATATTAAAATACCAATAGAGACAAATTGTCCCCCTCTAGCACCAAATAATACTTTTGATACATCTGCTGCTGGTGTTTCAGTTAACATTAATTGATCTGCTGGAAGTACCCAAAGATAGGCAACGTTCATAACTATATAAATAATAGAAACTGCGGAGATACCTAAGATAAGTGCTTTAGGTAAATCTTTTCCAGGATTTTTCATTTCTCCAGCAATCATTCCTACACCCATCCAACCATCAAAAGCAAATAAGGCTGCAAGTAATGCTAAAGAAAATGCCTTACCTGGATTCAAATCAGGTCCTAATAAAGGTGTCAAAACATCATTACCAGTTCCTTTAAAGAAACTGACTGCAATGATTGTAATTAATGGAATTAATTTACCCACAGTTGCTATATTTTGGATAATACCACTCGTACGAGCTCCAAAGTTATTCATAATAGCTAAAAATCCAGTTGTGCCAATTGCAAGTAATACTTTCGGCCAGTAATTGTCTGCTGGAAACCCTAAAAGACTTGCTGCTTGAATTCCGAATACAACCGCAATTGCTGCTGTAGAGCCGGTTTGGTAAAGTGTTGAATCCACCCAACCAGTCATAAAACCTAGTTTTGGTCCATAAATGTCATGAATATACGTTACCATTCCACCTGTTTTAGGAATCATTCCTGCGATTTCTGCAGCTGTTAAGGCACCTGCCATTGATAACAGACCTGCTACAACCCAGGCCAACATTCCTAACCCTGGTGCACCACCTGTTGCATTAAAAATTGCATATGGTTTAAAAAATATCCCAGAACCAACAACCATCCCAATGATCGTTGTTAGGGCAACTGTAAAGCCTAACGTTTTCTTTAACTGATGAGTACCACTATCAGACATATTTATACCTCCAATAATTTTTTTCAAAATTTTACATTACTAAATAATTTTTAATAATTTCATTGTGGTCATTATAAATAACAAAAAACGGTTACATTCTATTTAGTTCGCTTTCTCATCATTGATAATGTTTACTAAGTTAATGATTTTTGATTAAGTTATTTTCGATTTATCTATTTAAATGAATCCGGTAAAAACTTTATTTAATAATTTAGCAGGCTAGGTTTTCTTTCCTAATTACTCAATTATTTTGATAATAAAGTATGTTAAAAACGTCTCTCCTTTCTCTCTCCATTTGACCAAGCAACTAAATATTTCAATAATATGAATATTTTTTGCTCGTTTTAAACGCTTATCATGTCTGTTTATTCACTTAAAGCCATTTTAAAGCGCTTACTCTTGTGCAAATAAAGTATAGCATTTTCCTTTTCTTAAACGGTTCACTAATTAGAATAATCACTATTCCTTATTTGACTTATAATAAAAAACCTATACAAACATCTAAATAATGATGTTTGTATAGGTTTATTTTTCACAAAGTCGAATATAAAAAGTGATTATTTATTGAATCATTCCTTTTTAACTAAAAAGAAATTTTATTATTTATTTACTTTACTCTATATTTCACAAGTTTTGATTAACTATTATCTTTTAATTTGAAAGTTTTTGCCAAACAGTTAATGCATCTTTCATTCCTTTGACTTCATGAACTCTGATAATTTCTACTCCTTTAATAGCTGAAAATAATGTCGCGGTAACTGAAGCATAATCACGTTCTAAAGGATTATTTTCATCTACTAGTTGAGCGATTGTTCGCTTTCTAGAAACACCATATAATAACGGAAAATCTTTAAAACGAAATTTCGATGGATTTTTTAAAATATCAATATTTTCTTCAACTGTTTTTCCAAAACCAATACCTGGATCAAAATAAACTCGATTGTTAGCAATACCAGCTTTTTGGCAAGCTTGATATTTTTCTTCATAGAAACTTTGAATATCTTCTTCAACAGTCATTTCTTTTTTTCTAGGTCTAGAATGCATAATAATTAAATCACTTTCAGGATACTGAATAGCTACGTCCATCATTCCTGGTAAGTCTAATCCTCGGACATCATTAATTATATCAGCTCCAATTGATAATGCATGATCTGCAACTTCTGGAAAATAGGTATCAATAGAAATTGGTATATCACTTATTTTTCTTATTCCTTTTATAACTGGATCAATTCGATTAATTTCTTCTTCAGCTGATACTTCAATATAGCCTGGACGAGTCGACTGTCCACCTATATCTAAAATATCAGCGCCATCTTTTATTAATTTTAGTCCATGTTCTATCGCGTCACTTGCATCAAAAAATTTTCCACCATCTGAAAATGAGTCTGGTGTCACGTTAACAATACCCATTATTTTTACATTTTCCATCATTAACTAAGATTCCTCCTCTATTAATTGAATGATTTTTTTTAAAGCACAAACTCGAGGACTGTAGCTATTTCTTTCATCATCTGCTAGTTCTGCCAATGTTTTTCCGCGGTTTGGTAGATAAAAAATCCGATCAAAGCCGTAACCTAGAGCTCCTGTCTCTTTCTCAGCTAATTCTCCTTCAAGTTTTTCTTCTACCAAAAGTACTTTTCCATCTGGATATACATAGGATATCGTTGAAAAAAGTGTTAGTTTACGGCTATCAGATTTATTCTCCAATAATTTAAGTAATTCTTCATTTTTTTGACTATCTGAGGCACCTTTAGAAAAAAAGCGAGCTGTTTTTATCCCTAACAACTCAGGAAATGCCTCCAAAATAAGTCCGCCATCATCAGCTAATACTGGTTGCTCTATATAGTTGGCATAATTTGTAGCTTTTTCAATGGCATTTTCTTTAAAATTCTTCCCTGTCTCTTCAAAATTCAATAATTTATTTATAATCGTTGTATAGGAAATTAAATTAATTGTAGGATTTCCTATACTATCTTGCATTTCTTTTAGTTTACTATGATTATTTGTTCCAACAATAATATCCATCTAATCTACCTAATCAATAGCTTTCAAAAAATCATTTTTCCACTCACGGTCTTCTTTAAAAACCCCTGTATAATGGAAAGATTTTGTTGAACTATGTGGTGTTTTTACTCCTCGCATTGTCATACACATATGTTCAGCCTCAATCGATACAGCAACGCCTTTAACAGGAACATGTTTTATCAACTCTTCAGCTATCATAATAGTTAAATCTTCCTGAACATTGGGTCGTTTAGCACAAAACTCGACTAAGCGAGGAAGTTTACTCAACCCTAACACTTTATTACCTTCAGGAACATACGCAACATGTGCTTTACCAAAAAATGGTAGCAAATGATGCTCACACATCGAGTAAAATTGAATATCTTTTACTAACACCATATCATTATCATTTTTACTATCAAATAGGGCGTAATCATCAAACTCCGGGCCTTCTAATGAACTAAAAACTTCTGCATACATTTTTGCCACTCGCTTAGGTGTATTTTTTAACCCTTCTCTTTCAGGATTTTCTCCTATTGCTTCTAAAATATGAGTTACTGCTAATTCTATTTTCTTTTGATTTTCATTTTCCATAACCATTACCAACTTTCTTTGCTTTGCCAAACATCATCTTTATTACCAGTATCTTCTATTAATTGGTCTATCGACTCACCAAATAATGTCTTATTCTCATAAACATCTTTCAGTGGGATAAGGACAAATGATCTTTTAACTAATTCAATGTGAGGTATATTAAGACGTTCACTGGTCATCTCAATTCCCTCCATCAATAAAATATCAATATCAATTGTTCTTGGACCCCATCTTATAATACGCTCACGGCCAAGTTTTATTTCTATTTCTTGAATGACATCCAATAACTCAATAGGAGTCAAACTTGTTTCTATTTTTACAACAGCATTCAAAAAATTATCTTGTGAGACACCGCCATAAGGTTCTGTTTCATATATTTTTGATTTATTAGACACAATAATATCCTTTTCATTTGAAAGAAGAGACACTGCATCTTTAAGTAAAACAAGACTATCACCAAGATTACTTCCTAATGCTAAATATGCAACTGGCATTATTTAGTCATCTCTCTTTCCATCTCAATTTCTATGTTATCGAAAATGCCAGGCATTGGAACACTATATTTTCTAATTCTTATCAATGCTTTCTCCAACTTGCTCCCATGTTCTACTTCAATATCATCTAAAATAGCTGATGCAACAGCCTCTATTAAATCAAACGAATCTTTAGCTAATCGTTCTGCAATTTTATCATTTACTTCAGCATAACTGACTGTATCTTCAACATTATCTGTTTTTCCAGCTTTTGTTAAATCCATGGTTAATTCTACGTCAACCTCTAATTGTTGACCAAGTACACGTTCTTCCTTTAATACACCATTTTTTGTAAAAAATTTAAGATTGTTAATACGAATTTTTCCCATTTTGACACCTCAATTTATGATTTTTAATAAATTAACTATTATTCAAATTTTGTCACAAAATTATCAGTTAATAACGTTATCCTATCATATTTTGTAAGTTACAACTACCAATTTTTTAAGATTATTAAAAACAAAAAAAGAGGCTATCCCCTTGTATTAGCACTCTTTATTACTACAATATTAAATTTTTATCAAGTCTTTAATAAATTGGCTGTTTAATAACAATTCTTACGTCAAATTTAAAATAATACCTTTTTATTTAGTTCATCTAACATAGCTCTTTTGCTTAAATATGTCTCACCTTGATAACCATCATCAACTAAATTAAAATAAACTCGGTCTTCTTTTTCTGCCTTCATATTTTTCCAAAGAGAATTTCTTCTTAGATCATTAACAAAATCATCATTTCTATGATTTTCATGTGTTGAAAATTCCACTAAAATAATATCTGGATTTATTTTAGCTAATTCTTCAATCGAAATTATTTCTCTTTCCTTATTTTCCTCTATTTTTGCTGGCTGTTTAAACCCTAACTCGTCATAAAGCATTGAATTATAGTACTCTTGACTTTCAAACATATAAAGTTCTTCATCTTTTACTTGTAAAATAAGAATAGATAGATTCTTAATTTCTGGATTCAGTTCTTTAATATTTTTTAAATCATCATTGTATTCTGAAATTAATGTTGTCGCCTTCTCTTTATTTCCAGAAACTTCACCAAGTAACGATAGGCTATCTCGCCAAGTGTCTGATGTATGAGAAAGGTTTATTGTTGATGCTATATCTTCAAGAGTTGCTGTTTTTTCTTTATCAAATTCATTTGAACCTAATATAATATCTGGTTGTAGGACCTTTATTAGTTCTGGATTGGGATCTGATAGCTTTCCCACATCAACGATATTTTTACCTAAATCAGAAACTAAATAATTGGGTATCTCACCATTTCTACTTACTGCTCCTAAAGGTTCTATCCCAAGTGCTACTGCATCTTCCATTGCTTCCAAACTTGCCGTTACAATATTGGTAGTTGGATACTTCATGACATATTCATTATCTAAATAAACTATTTTCTTTTCTTTTTCTTTCGCTTTGAACTCCACAGAATCAAAATCAGTCTTCACTATTGTAGCTACTTGATTCCCACAAGATACGAGTATTAAACTTAACACTAAAAGACCGGATATTAAAAAGAATTTTTTCATTGTTATTCCCCCTTACCTATGACAATGAGTGTTATTATTACTTGTTCGATTTTAACAAATCACATAATTATTATCAAAACAAATGCTCAAAATTCCCAGGTTAAAAAAAAGACCTGTATGAATATTAAAACGTACAGGTCTCTAGATAATAGTTTTTTTATTTATAAAAATCGATTTAATATACATTCTTTCGTATTTTCCTGAAAAATATTGAAAGATAAACTTCGCAATAATTGTATCGAAGCTTCATTTTCCATTAGTACAGTCGCACAAACTTCTGTTATTTCTTGCATTTTCAACCAACTAATTAAACCTTGCAAAGTTTCTTTCATATAACCCATTTTGGCGTATTCTGGACGAATGGTATAACCAATAGTACATGTTGATAATGAATCAAATTTCACGTAAATATCTTCAATTAATTTTTTATTTTCATTGTCGATTATTCCTATCTGTTTTCCTTCAAACCAGTCAGTTTTTACAAGTAATTTTTCCTGATACTCTACCAATGTTAATCCTTTTAAGCCTTGAAAAATCATCCACTCCAGATCGTTATGGTATTTCATAAAAGTTGGTATCATTTCTATTGTTAAATCAGTTATCGTTACCCGTCTTAATACTAAATTCATTTACCTTCTCCCACTAAATTAGCAACAAATCAAATCAAATTTTCTTTCATTATAATATTTTATTTGATGATTAGCATCTAGTTCGATGCAAAGATTTGCTTTGTTTTTGTTAGGTTCTATATATTTATAAAAAGTTTTTATGTTGATTTTTTCCCATACAGCATAGATAACATTAATTGCCTCATACTCATCAAGATGTTGATATTCTATTTTGCTAGATAAATTTTCTAATGATCGTTTTTTAAACCAATTATAGTTAGTTAATAAATCAACTTCCAAGTAAATAGAATAATTAATGAATCTCGAAAACATTGCTGTTAACGCCATTGTTCCTTCTAAAATTAAAACAGTTGGTTGATTAATAATTTGGATGTTTTCCATCATATCTCCATGCTTTTGAGAGTATCGACCTTTTAATAAACCGTAATTTTTTTTTATCAAACTATCAAAAAAGGCATCTATTTTTTTAATATCGTAGCTCTGTTCCCAACCCTTTTTTTCAAATAAATTATGTTGATGTAAATAACTATTACTAAAAAGAAAATCATCTGTCGAAATGATTTCAATTTTTTCATCAGGAAAAGTTTTTAGTAACTCTTGCCTCAGGTAATCAGCAAATGTAGATTTACCTGATGCGATGTTTCCTGTGATGCCGATAACTAAGAAATTATTTTTCACCTTTATGTTTGGTAAATAATTCGCTACAATGTCTTTAAGATACATTTTATTTCTTTCCTATTCTATTTATTATTGGAGGTTCATATGGACATTAAACATTTAGAATATTTTACAACTATTGTTGAAAATAATTTTAATCTTTCTCAATCTGCAAAGATATTACTTATTTCTCAACCCGGTCTGACAAAATTTATTAAAGAATTTGAAGATAAGGAAAATGTTGAATTATTCGTTAGATCCAAAGGACGGCTTGTTGACTTAACTCCTATCGGTAAAGAATTTTATGAGAATGCTTTATCAGTTTTAAAGAGATATGATATATTGATGCAAGATTTAAGAATCAACAAAACAACAATAAAGGGTACTATTAGAGTCGGTATTCCTCCAGTTATTTTAACTGTTCTTTTTAAGAAAGCTATTCCTCAATTTATTCTTGATAATCCAAATATTCAATTAGAAATCATTGAAGCGGGTGCTTACGAATTACAAAAAATGTTGCTTCTTCAAGAAATTGATATTGCTTTTTTAATCGATCCAATCACAACAAATAATATTCAAAGTAAAACAGTCGTTGAGGATCAAGCTGTTGTTATATTCAACAAACATCATCCTTTTGCTAAAAGTCAGAGTCCGCTAACTTATCCAGATTTAGCAAATGAAAAAATTATTCTTTTAAATAACTCATTTATGATTCATCATCAAATTAAAAAAAACTTTCAAGTAGCAGGAGTTACTCCACATATTTTCTTTGAATCAGGAGCCTGGGATTTGCTAGCAAGTATGTGTGAATCACTTGATATTGTTACTATTTTGCCAGCACCTATTGTCCCGCATTATTCAGAAAAAACACTACTATCCCGTCCACTTGAACCACGTTTTAGTTGGATAGTAAAAATATGTAGATTAGAAAACATCTATCATAATCACTTAATCGAATTTGTTGAAGATTTTTTTATTCATTTTTTTCAAACGAAATAATCACAATATCTAAATTAATTAAGAGGTTGAAAATAAATTTCAACCTCTTTTTGTATTAATATTTTAAATTCATTTTATTGTCTAAAAAGATTCTCTCATCCATCATTTTTAGTTCTTTAGATACAATTGGTTTGAAAGACATATGAGCAAAAATATCTTTTTCCATATCAATACCTGGCGCTATTTCAATTAATTCAACGCCTTCTTCAACTAATTTAAAGACAGCGCGTTCTGTAACATAGTAAATGTTTTGACCATTTTTGATAGCAGTATCACCACTGAAAGTTATTTGTTCAACGTCTTCAACAAACTTAGATTTTTTACCTTCATTCACAATGTTTAACTTGCCATCTCTTACTTCAGTCTTCAAGCCACCTGCAGTAAACGTACCACAAAAAACAACATTCTTAGTATTTTGTGTGATATTAATAAATCCGCCAGCTCCAGCAATTTTAGGTCCAAATTTTGATACATTGATATTACCATGTTTATCGCATTCCGCAAGACCTAAGAAGGCAATATCAATTCCTCCGCCATCATAAAAGTCAAACATATACGATTGATCGATAATAGCTTCTGGAGAAATAGCTGCTCCAAAATCTAAACCACCAACTGGAATTCCACCAAAGCTTCCTGGTTCAATAGTTGTAGTGAAGCGATCATTTACGCCTTCTTCTTTTAAAACAGAAGAAATAACTTCTGGCATTCCAATACCATAATTTACAATCTTGGCATCTGAAGGAATTAATTCAGCAGAACGTCTAGCAATTACTTTTCGTTCATTTAAAGGAACATTAGCAGCTCCTTCTGATTTAATAACATTTGATTTAATAAAATCAGAATTAAATTGAGTACCAAAAGTTTGCATATGTTTACGTTCATCTTCAACTTCAACAATGTAGTCAACAAGTAAGCCAGGAATTTTAACTAATTTTGGATCAAGAGAACCTACTGAAACACGATTTTTCACCTGAACAATAACAATACCTCCCGCGTTTTTAACTGCCATAGCTAAAGAGGTTGCTTCTAGAGTCAATGGTTCATCATCAAAAGAAATATTACCTTTATCATCAGCGTAAGTTCCCTTCATAATGGCAATATTTGGGGCTAATAATTTATAAGCTAAATAATCTTCACCATTGAAACTCATTTTGGTAACTAAATCTTCTTTTGTTACTTCGTTTAATTTTCCACCAGAAATATCTGGATCAACAAATGTTCCCAAACCAACTTTAGAAATTAGAAATGGCTTTTTAGCCGCCATTTCTCTAAACATTTGTGACAAAACTCCCTGAGGAAAATTGTATGCTTCAATCAAATTAGCAGAAACTAAAGGTTGTAGTTTAGGTGCTAATCCCCAGTGACCTCCTATAACACGTTTCAGTAAACCTTCTTTAGCATAGTGATTTAAACCTCTTTCACCACTATCACCAATTCCTGCTGCATATAACAATGTTAAATCTTTTGGTTGTTGATATTTTTCGTAATTTATTTCAATTGCTTCATGAATTTCTTCTGCCACTCCAGTTCCAATGAAGCCCTCAACTGCAAGCACATCACCATCTTTAATTAAAGATGGAACTTCTGTTGCTTTAATAAATTTTACAGTCATGATTTTCCTCCTAAGGTTTCATTGCTTTTAATTCTTCAACATTAACTTCATCAATCGTATTACCTTCAACTTCAAATCCATTTAAATTTAAAAATTCTTTTTTAAATAGACTATACGCTGTCAAATCTGTTTTAAAATTATCCGCTGTTAATTTAGACATCAATTCATTTACTTTTTCTTGAGTAGCATCAGATAATTCCCAACTATCTGGACGTAAACGTCCTCTTTCATCATAGTTCGCTTCGTTGCCATATAACATTGTTCTAAACACTCTATCTTTATGCATAATTGGTGTTTCATGAGTACCTTCTTCTAACATAACTTTATATAAACAAATTAAATATTTAGGTAAGATTGGTATAACAACACTTGCTTTTGTTGTTGCAGCTTTTGAAACACAGATTAAACTTTGACCATTGATATCTTTTATAGTCTCATTAATACGTTTTGAAGATTCTTCGGCTTGTTCTTTTGCAACTCCTAGAGAGCCATCATGATAGAATGCATGCGTAACATCTGGTCCAATGTATGAATATAGTAATGTTTTAAATCCATCTGCTAAGCAGCCAGCTTCTTTTAATAATTCAATCCACCATTCCCAGTCTTCACCGCCCATAACTTTAACTGTACCTTCAATTTCTTCTTCAGTGGCAGCTTCAACGACTTGAGTAAACAACTCTTCTTTCTCTAAATTAATATTTTCCCCTGTTACAGATTGTCCCACAGGTTTTAATGCTGAAGAATATGTTACACCTGTTTTGTAGTCTGTTCGTTTCGGAGCAGCTAAACTATAAACCAATAAGTCAATTTTCCCGCCAAATGATTCTTTGATGTAAGAAATAACTTGTTCTTTCATTTCTAAACTAAAAGCATCACCTATAAAGTTTTTTGCAATTAAACCTTCTTTTTCAGCAAACTCTCTAAAGAAAATGTTGTTATACCATCCAGCAGTACCTAACATGGTTTCATCTTTTGGTCCTCTTTCAAATGAAACTCCTATTGTATCCGCTTGACTACCAAAAGCTGTAGTTATTCGACTTGCTAAACCGTAGCTTGAAGATGCACCCAATACTAAAACTTTTTTGGCACCATCATAAGCACCTTGTTCTTTTACATAATTTATTTGATTTAATACTTCTTGTTTACAACCATATGGATTAACCGCTCTTGCTACGTTACCTTTTAATTTCATTTCTACTTTCATTCTTTTACTCTCCCTTTGGTGGAATAACAGTTGCTTTTCCATCTATTAATAATTCGCCATCTTGATTTACTACAGTCGTATGTAATTCTGCTATAATAAATTTCTTTTTATCGATAAGATTTACTACTTCAACTTTTGCCACAATAACATCATCAAAAAAGATTGGGTGTATAAATTTTAGTTCTTGCCCTAAATAAATAGTACCAGGGCCTGGTAAGTCCATTCCTAAAGTCGCTGAAATTAAACCCGCACCTAACATGCCGTGAGCAATTTTAGTTTTAAAAATACTATTTTTTGCATACTCCTCATCAGTATGCGCTGGATTCATATCGCCGGTTGTTTGAGCAAACATATCCACATCTTGTTCTGTTACTCGTTTTGACTTTTCAGCAATTTGACCAATTTCAATATTTTCTTGCGTAATACTTTTGTATTCTTTTTGCATCTACATTCCACTCCTATCTTATTTTGTTAATTATTGAGCAATAAAAAATAAAATAAAAAAACAATAAAAGATATAACCACTATGTATTATATTTCGACTGCTCTTTTTAACAACTCGAATATAATACCTTTTTGTGATAATATCTAATACTGTTTTTTCATACAGAGTATAACTTAAAGTTATGAAATTGTTTTTTATTATTTCAAAATCTTTGAAACATAATGTTAATTTTCAATAAAAGACTGTGTTAATGAGTCAACTATATATGATTCTATTTTTGAATAATTTTCTTTTCTTAATCTAGTTAAAACTACTTTCCACGAAACTGGACGCTCCATCGGAATACAAACAACATCTGTCACTTGATAGAGATCAATAGTTGGTTTAGGTAAAATAGTAACAATATCATGATTAATTTTTGTTGAATTTAACATAAAGTCCCAAGACCCCGAAGTCAAAATAATATTAGGGTGAACTTGATGCCTTTCAAATGTCTCATTTAAAAGATGATGAATCATAAATGTTGAATCAAATAAAGCCAATTTTTCATTATCTAAATCCTGCCATTTAATTTTCTTTTTTTTTGCCAATTTATGTTGTGGCGAAACAAAAACTGCAAGCTCAGATTTCTGTATTTCAATTGTCTCAATCAAATTATCCGCTAAACCAGTTGGAGACAACAAAACAGCAATATCCACATTTCCCAGTAGTAAATCATTTTTTAAATCAAAGGCTCCCGTTTCTTTGATGTTAAATTTTATATCCGGATTTTCTAAAATTAATTTTGGCATTACTGTTGAGAACACTACTGATAAAACAAGTGGAGGGATTCCTATATTTATTGTTCCTTTAACCCCTTTTAACTGTTCATGGAGATGGCTAAACATTTCGTTATATTTTTTTATTACTTCTGATGCGTCATCATAGTAGTTTTCTCCTAAATAAGTTAAACCAACAATTCTTCCACGTTCTCTTTTAAAAAGTTTAACCCCTTCACGTTTCTCGAAATCATTAATCATCATACTTAGAGTGGGTTGTGAAATATAAAGTAATTCAGCAGCTCTACTTAAGTTATAATCGTTCTCTACAATAGTCATAAAATATCGCAATTGTTTTATATCCATCACGCTCACCTTTCTTATACTTTTAAGTTATACACCCAATAACTATTATGTATACTTATACTTTTTTCTTATTTCATTATGTCACAAAGCTTATTTAAAAGCTATTTTCAAGTATAGTATAAATAAATTTTATACTTATCTAAATTTTATATAGTTTGCTTTAATCTAATTCACTGATATCTTATGTGTGTAGAAAGCGTTTTACATAACAGAAAGGGTCGAACAACATTATGAAAAAAAACATTGTTATTGTCGAAGCATTACGAACACCTATTGGTTCATTTGGAGGTGCATTCAAAAATATTTCTGCTGTAGATCTTGGCACTACAGTTATGAAACAAATATTAGAAAAAACTAAATTAAAACCTGAGATGGTAGATGAAGTTATTTTAGGTAACGTCCTTCATGCTGGTTTAGGGCAAAATGTTGCTAGACAACTTGCCATTCATTCAGGTATCCCAAATGATAAAACTGCCTTTACTTTAGATATGGTATGTGGTTCTGGGTTAAAAGCAATTGAATTAGCTACTCAAAGCATACTTTTGGGCGATGCTGAAATTATCATCGCTGGTGGTGTTGAAAACATGTCTCAAGCGGCTTATGTATTGGACAACCAAAGATTTGGTCAACGTCTTGGAAATGGAAAAGTTGTTGATACACTCGTTAATGATGGCTTAACTGATGCTTTTAATAACTACCACATGGGAATTACCGCTGAAAATGTAGCAAAACAATACTCTATTACTCGAGAAGATCAAGATAGGTTCGCACAAGGTAGTCAGGAAAAAGCCGCTAACGCTCTTAAAACTAACCGTTTTGCTGATGAAATCGTTCCTGTTTCTATTCCACAACGTAAAAAAGAACCCATTTTAGTGGGACAAGATGAATATCCAAAACCCGGAAGTACTTTTGAAACTTTACAAAAATTAAGACCTGCTTTTTTACCTGGTGAAGGAACTGTAACAGCCGGTAATGCTTCTGGTATCAATGACGGAGCAGCAATGGTTATGCTAATGTCTGAAGAAAAAGCAAAAGAATTAGGCTTAACAAGTTTAGTTTCGATTTCAAGCTATGCAAGTGCTGGTGTAGCACCAGAATTAATGGGAACTGGTCCAATTCCAGCTTCAAGAAAAGCTCTTGAAAAAGCTGGTTTAAGTGTTACAGACCTAGATTTAATCGAATCAAACGAAGCTTTTGCTTCACAATCAATTGCTGTTTTAAAAGAATTACAATTAAATCCTGAAATTGTCAATGTTAATGGAGGAGCAATTGCTTTAGGCCACCCAATTGGTGCAAGCGGTGCGAGAATCCTAGTCTCACTAATTCATGAAATGAAAAAACGTAACGCAACTAATGGTTTGGCCACTCTATGTATTGGCGGCGGGCAAGGTACAGCAGTTATCGTTAAAAACGAACAATAATTGGAATAGAAAGTAGGAAAAAAAATGTGTAAAACGATCACTATTAAAGATGCTACTAAGTTAATTAATGATGGCGATATCGTTATGGTTGGCGGATTTATGGCTAACGGAACACCTGAAAAATTAATTGATGCTTTAGTAGAAAAAGGTGTTAAAAATTTAACTCTAATCTGTAACGATGCTGGTTTTCCTGACAAAGGTGTCGGGAAAATGGTGGCTCAAAAACAATTTTCAACTATCATTGCTTCACACATTGGTTTAAATCGCGAAGCAGGTAGACAAATGAATGATGGTGAAACAGTTATTAATCTTGTTCCACAAGGTACTCTAGCCGAACAAATTCGTGCTGGTGGGTTCGGTTTAGGTGGCTTCTTAACACCAACAGGTATTGGTACACTAGTTGAAGAAGGAAAAGATATTATTACTATTGATGATAAAGAATATTTATTAGAAAAACCACTTAAAGCAGATGTTGCATTAGTTTTTGCTAACAAAGCCGATAAAAATGGTAACTTACAATATTCAGGATCTGAAAATAACTTTAACCAAGTCATGGCAAGTAACGCAACTACAACAATTGTTGAAACAAGAGAAATTGTCGAAGTTGGAGATCTTGATCCAAACTTTATCCATACACCAGGAATATTTGTAAATTATTTAGTGAAAGGAGAATAATCAATGTCTGAAAAACAAGTTGAGTTATCAAAAGAAGAAGTTCAGTCACGTATTGCAAAACGCGTTGCTAAAGAATTAGAAAACAATACTTTAGTTAATTTAGGAATTGGTCTTCCAACTAAAGTGGCTAACTATATTCCAGAAGATGTGACCATTACACTTCAATCAGAAAATGGATTTGTAGGTTTAACTGCAGCTACCGAAGAAAATTTTGACCCATCTATTGTTAACGCAGGTGGACAACCTGTTGGAATTTTACCTGGAGGGGCATTTTTCGATAGCTCTACCTCATTTGGTATCATTAGAGGAGGACATGTCGCAGCAACGGTTTTAGGAGCTCTTCAAGTTGATCAATATGCAAATATTGCTAATTATTTAATTCCTGGAAAAATGGTACCTGGTATGGGCGGTGCGATGGATTTATTAATTGGTGCAAAAAAAGTTATAGTAGCTATGGAACACACAAATAAAGGTAAACATAAAATATTAAACAGCTGTTCTCTTCCACTAACTGCTAAAAATGTTGTTAGCATGATTATTACTGAAATGGGTGTTTTTGAATACCAAGAAGATGGCTTGTGTGCGACTGAGATTCATCCTGATTTTACTTTTGAAGAAGTACAAGCGGCAACCGAAGCAACACTAATTAATAAAACAAAATAAAAAAATATTGGAGGATTTTATAATGACTCATTCAAAAGAAGTAGTATTCGTAACAGGTGCAGCAAGTGGTATTGGTAAACAAATTGGTGAAACATTCTTAAAAGAAGGAAAAACTGTCGTATTTTCAGATATTAACAAAGAAAAGTTAGACGATGTCGTTGCCGAATATGAAATTCAAGGATTGGATGCATTTGGTGTACTTTGTGATGTTACTAGTGAAGAAGCTATTAATACTGCTATTGATACTGTTGTTGAAAAATACGGTCGTATCGATATTTTAGTTAATAACGCTGGTCTTCAACATGTTTCCATGATCGAAGATTTTCCTGCAGATAAATTTGAGTTTATGGTAAAAATTATGTTAATTGCTCCATTTATTGCCATTAAACGTGCTTTTCCAACGATGAAAGCTCAAAAGCATGGTCGTGTCATCAACATGGCTTCTATTAACGGAGTAATTGGTTTTGCTGGTAAATCAGCATATAACTCTTCAAAACATGGTTTGATTGGTTTAACTAAAGTTGCTGCTTTGGAAGCTGCTGATTCTGGAATTACTGTTAATGCTATTTGTCCTGGCTATGTTGATACACCACTTGTTAGAGGACAATTTGAAGACTTATCTAAAACACGTAATATTCCTTTAGAAAAGGTGTTAGAAGAAGTTTTATATCCACTAGTTCCTCAAAAACGTTTAATCGATGTGCAAGAAATTGCTGATTACGTTTCTTTCTTAGCAAGTGACAAGGCAAAAGGTGTTACTGGACAAGCTTGTATTTTAGATGGCGGTTATACTGCTCAATAGTTTAATAGCAAAATAAAGAGACTGACACTTTTAGTCGTCTTTTTATTTTCTCACTTAAGGAGGATATTTATTATTATGGAAATTATTGGTTCTATTGGTGTACTTTTGGGCGTTATTGCCATCATATACTTTTCACTAAAGGAAATTAACATTATTATTGCCGCTCCCCTAGCTACAGCTATCGTTATTTTATTTAATCAAATGAATCCTGTAACATCTTTATTAGGTAAAGAAGCTAATCAATATATGGGAGCTCTTTCTACATATATATTAAATTACTTTGCCATTTTCTTATTGGGTTCCATTTTAGCAAAACTAATGGAGGTTAGTGGTGCAACAACAGCTATTGCTGATTACATACTTAAAAAAGTTGGTTATGACAGTCCCTATAAAGTCCTTGTAGCTATTTTTGCTGTAAGTGCTATTTTAACTTACGGAGGTATTAGTTTATTCGTTGTTATGTTTGCTGTTCTACCTCTTGCAAGAAGTTTATTTAAAAAAATGGATTTATCTTGGAATCTAATACAGGTACCATTATGGTTAGGAATTGCTACTTTTACAATGACTATTCTACCTGGTACTCCAGCTATTCAAAATGTTATTCCTATTCAATATTTAAATACATCATTAACTGCAGCTGCTATCCCTAGTATCTTAGGGTCAATTGGTTGTATTGCTTTTGGTTTATTTTATATGAAACGTTGTCTAAACAAAAGTCTTGCTAAAGGTGAAACTTATTCTACTTATGCTTTAGATGCAAATGAAGAAGTTGAAGAAAAAGAACTACCTAACTTTTTCCCTAGCATCTCCCCATTACTACTTTTAATCGTGCTCGCTCTATCTGGTAGTATTTTTGGCGGCGAATTTTTAAAGAAAAATATTATTTATATTGCTCTACTCTCAGCAATTATCTTAGCTTTTATTTTATTTAGAAATTTTATCCCTGAAAAAATAAAAACATTTAACTTGGGAGCTAGTGGTTCAATTGCCCCAATTTTCGCGACTGCTTCTGCAGTTGCTTTTGGAGCTGTTGTTATGATCGCTCCTGGATTTAAATTTTTCTCTGATTTAATTTTAAACATTCCAGGAAATCCTTTAATTAGTTTAACCGTTTTGACATCTTCTATGTCAGCTATTACTGGTTCTTCCTCTGGAGCACTTGGTATTGTTATGCCCAATTTTGCCCAATTTTACTTAGACAAGGGCGTCGATCCTGAAATGATCCATAGAGTTGCAGCAATTGCTTCAAATATTTTAACTATCGTACCTCAAAGTGGCGTGTTCTTAACATTCCTTGCTTTGACAGGTTTAAATCATAAAAATGCATTTAAACAAACTTTCATTACCGTGTCAGTTGGAACCTTAATTGCTGAAATAATTGTTATTCTCACTGGATTTATTTTTTAAGAAAAAGAAAGAGACTACACATAAATAGTCTCTTTTTTCTTTACTCTTCTACAAACAAACTAATAATATTCCCATCATAATCTCTCACCAAAGCATAATATTGTCCCCAAGGAGCAGACCAAGGTTCTTTTAACACTTCGACATTTGCATTACGTAATGACTCTACTCGGCTATTAACCTCTTCTTTATTTTCACATAAAAAAGCTAGTTCTATTTTGTCTCCAGTAGTCTTTGGTTCAAAGCCCAGTACTGTCGTAATCATTTGTTTAGTATTAAGGGACAAGCGGACACTCGCATTATTAAGCTCTACATAATCTGCTTTTTCATCTCCAAAAATAACATTCAATCCAAGCATTTGGTAAAAAGTTATAGCTCTTTTCATATCCTTAACAATAATGCCAATCATATCTAATTTCATAACGTTTTTTTCTCCTTTAGTTGATATCTTAATAGTGTTTTTCGTTTCTCAGGAGCCACTCGCCTAGCATCTGATAAATAAATTTCTCGGTGTGCATAGTTGTCCATATACATTTTAGGTTCAAAGGAAGTTTTCTTTAAAAAATCTTTCATTTTCTCAAATGTATATTTTTCATTTTCAAAAGGACCAACGTGAAGCATTTGTACGACTTTTCCATCTGTATATTGTTCAACTTTAATTTGATCAAGAAACGGATTTTCTTTTTTTATTTTTACTTGTGCTAAACTTTGGTTAGCCATCTCTTTAGTCACACCACTTGGCTGTCTAATCATAATGCGGTAAACAAGCGCGTCTTTGTTTAATCCGTCATCACGTGACCCATCACTCGTTGTCCATAAGCCTTCTAATGGGTAAACTGTATACTCAAAAGGTTCTCCAAACTCGCCTTTTTTTAACAACATCCGAAGTGAATAAGACGCCTGATATAGAGCTTCTATTTCTTTACTAAACAATGCATCATTAGGATTTCCCATGCCGTCAATAATAAAAAAAGTGTATTCCGGTACATCAACTATTTCTACTTTTTTAGGAAAATACAAATGTTTTTCTTCTTTACGCCATTCATACTTCATTGATATCACTCCATTTCAATTGTTAGCAACAATTCCATTCCTTCTGAGGTTGGGTGATACGTTCCTTTGCCACTGATTGCTTTAAAATCACCTGTTCCAGTTCCTTCAATAATTTCAACTGTTGCTTCATACTCATTTTTAATAAAACTCCCTTGATCAATTAATGCAAACGAGCCTGATTGATTGCCAATCTTTCCAGTAAAAATATTAAAACCTTTAAAAGAACTTGATGATTGATGACTATCCACTTCATTATAATCCAAATAAAAGATACTATAATCGACTGACATTTCTCCTTCTAAATCCCCAGTAACGCTATAAGTTGCCACAGCATGTGCTATCTTCTTTTCAATTGTAAAAACTTCTTCCCAATTAGTTACATTAAAAATACTTGTTGTCATTTTCGTTTCTCCTTAATCAAATTTAAACCTAGTTTAACAAAGTACTACGACACCTGTATGTCATATTGCTTTAAAATATTTCTAGCCTTGTTGATAATTTTTTCTTGTAAACTTTTAGGTGAAATGACTTTTACATCTTCACCATATCCAAGAAGCATCTCCACCAGCCACTCCTCATCAGGCATACTTTTTTTTACAATTATATACTCTGACATTTCTTTAATATCTTTTTCCAAAAATGAATCGTATACTTTTGCTTTTACTTGGTTACTAAAATGTAATTCAACAGGAATCATCTCAATTTTCTGCTCTAATTTAGTAAAAAACTGCTCCAATGTTTCTTTGTTTAAGGTGTCTCTATTCTCTTGTTTATAGGTTTCTTCTAAAAATTTAGTGTGGCGAATTCGGCTTAACCGAAATAAACGTGTGTCTTCTCTCAAACGACAAAAAGCATACAAATACCAATGGTAAGACTTATATACTAAATTAATCGGTTCAACCACTCGCTGACTTGCTTCTCCATCATATCGTACATAATCAAATGAGATAACTTGATTATTTTCAATGGCTCGTTCAATTTTCTCAAGAGCGTAATCTTGACTCTTCCATAAACTTAAGTCAAAAAAATACGGTGACCTAGTCTCATTATCCTTAATCATATAAGACATTTTCTGACTCAATTCTTCCATTTTTGGATGGTGGTAACTTGTTGATATACTCTGACTCAGCTCAAGTAATGTTCTCTTTTCCATATCTGAAAATAGTAATGATGAAAGTTTATAATCTTCATCTAAGTAGAAACCTCCTTCATTTCCTTGACGAGAGTATATTGGAATACCAGCTAAACTAAGGGTCTCAATGTCTCTGTAAATAGTACGCGAAGAGACATGATACATTTCTGCTATGTCACTTGCTTTAAAATATTTTTGAGATAGTAACGTAATTAATATATACATCATTCGTTCAATTTTCATTTGCTTCCTCATCACTTCTTTGTTTCATTGATTATCTCATATTTTTTATTTTATTGTCCTAAAAAAGCACTCCTCTTAATTTTACTTAAGAGAAGTGCTTTTTAAATAGGGATACGTATAAAGAAACTGGTCCCTTTATTTCCTGAATACAGTTGAACATCCCATCCGTATTTTTTAGCTAAAGATGTTACAACAAACAAACCAAGACCCGTGCCACCATCCTCATCTTTTGTTGTATAAAATGGCGTTACTAAAACTTTATCCTGAATCTCTAATGGAATACCAGGTCCATCATCCATAACTCTCACAACAACCACTTGTTTATTTTTAAAATGTGCTGGTACAAATTGTTGGCTATCTTCTTTTTCTTTGAACATCGAAATTGTAATTTTGCCTTTAGCTGAACCAATAGCTTGATACGCATTAGTTATTAGATTAAATAAAACATTCTGCAAATCTTGTGGCTCCATTGTAACTTGCGGATAATTATCTGATTTAATATCTAAAACTAATTCAACATTTTTGGGAATCAACAAGCGAATTGTTTTTACTCCATCTTTTATTACTTCTTCTAAATCAGCCTGTTTCTTTTCTTTACTATCTAACTTAGAAAATCTTAAAATATTACTTGATAACTCCTGACCCTTCTTAGCTGAAATGTAAATGGATTCCAAATCACTTAACAAAGCCTCATCGTCTTGGTACTCATCCATCATTAACTTGGTAATACCAAGTAATGGAGTCAATATATTATTCAAATCATGAACGATTGTTGTTGAAACGATTCCTATAGTTTCTAATTTTGATTCTTGTTGAATTTTCTTTTCTAAATCATGACGAATTTGATCTTCTTCTCGGCGTTTTTCAGATTCTTTGTATTTTAAGTAAACTTTATACTGATGCTGATACTGTCTTAAAATAATAATAAAAAGAATAAAGATAATCACAATAATAATAAATATAACTAATAGTAGTAATACATTAGCAAGCGGAAGTCCTTTTCTTTCTTTAATATCAGAGTTGGTTGAAACAACCCAATGGCTATCTCCCATATTCACCCATTTAAAGACACTTAATTTTTCAGCCTCTGTAGGTGTCTTTTGATCCCACCAATAGGAATCGTAATAAATAGTCCCTTCTTTTTGACTTAACTGTGTCTCTTCAACTTTTTCTAAGCCTTGAAAATCAAAATTTGGATATTCTCGTTTTCTGTCTTTAGTGATATTCAAATTAATCTGATTATTTGATGGATGCATAATCACAACCATATCTTTGTTTTTAACAATCGAATAACCATGATAGTTATTTTTGCCATTTTTTATTTGATTCTTATAGAGCGCTTGTAAATTAATAGGCACAACCAATGTTTTATCATTTTTTTTATCATAAATATAGAAATTGACATAATAAAAGCCATTGAGAAAATACTCTTTACTATTTTGTAATTTTTTATTTCCTAAAAAAACAGGTAAACTAGTATCACGTTTGATGTATTCCTCGTCTAAATGAGGCTGCTCCTTTTTATTAAACGAAACAGACTGGAGGATCTCACCTTTAGAATCCATTAAAAAAATACCTTCAATTTCATCCTTTGCTACTTTTGATAATGAGGTTAACTCGGATTGTTTTTTATCAGGGCTTTCAAGAGACATAATCAACTCTGATGACTGCTCTTGCAAGAGAACTCGATACTTTTCAAAAGTTTGTTCTAAAATACCGATGGCATATTCATTGGTTTTTTCTAAGTAGTCTTCAGCACTTTGGTTAATTCTTTTTTCTATACTAAAATAGCTATTTACTATTAAAAACATTGATAGTACTATTAGACTTAGTAAGGTTATAAACATAATTTTTATCCGCTTATCGGATGGTTTTGACAGCATACTATCACCTTTTTATTTTTGATGGTTGAGGAGGAGACATTTTATATTGAAAAATCAAAAGCTATTAATTGTTGATGATGATCCAATTATTCGTAAATTATGTTGGAAAGCATTTCAATCAACTGGTTTACTAATCTATCAAGCAGATTCTATTGATTCTGCCATTGATATTTCATCTCGTATTTCCTTTGACTTATTTTTACTGGATGTCGGGCTAACTTATGAAAATGATGGCTACTATTTGGCCCAACACTTAAGAGAAGCATTTCCGTTGATTCCTATTATTTTTTTAAGTGGAAAATCAGACGAGCAAGACATTATCACTGGTCTTGAAACAGGGGCTGACTATTATATTACTAAGCCTTTTTCGATTGAATTCTTAAAAGCTCAAATCATGAGTACGTTAAATCGTTACACAATAATAAAAAAAGATTTACGGCCAAAAACAGAAAAAATAACATCAGGTCCGTTTACTTTTGATAAAAAAACATTCAGCTTTTATAAAGAAGATAAAAAAGTTGATATGTCTTCAAAAGAAGCTAATCTCATGCTATTTTTCATGGAAAATCCTGACCAAGTTTTTTCTAAACAACAAATTTTACTAAATGTTTGGGATGACCAATCTAGTGACCTAAATCTCGTCAAAGTTTATATGAACTATTTAAGGAATAAAATTGAAGACAATCCAAAGGAACCTCTCTTCTTAAAAACCATTTGGGGTGTTGGTTATTCTTTTAGTCCTAACTAATTTTATTTTCTAGTAATGAAAACAGAAAAATACCAAGAGATAATAAGTCCGCGGAACCTCCCGGACTTAAATTTTTTTTGATCATTTTCTGATCTAATTCACTCATTTCTGTGATTAACTCCTCATAGGTTAAATCCTTCTCTTTAATTAGTAATGCTTCTTTTTTTAAAAATTGAATACCTTCAAGGCCACCTCTATGGTATATATTACTATCTTCAACTGCACTCATTAAATCAATAAAGCCTCGTAAATTTCTCTCATCTCTCGTTAACTCTTTATACGCTAATAACTGAGGTAATAATACCTTTTCCAAAGAAGCATAACCTGATTCAGCTTCACCGCGAATACCTGTTATTCCTGTTTTCAAGTATAATTTTTCACCGTTTGATAAGGATTTTTTTTGATTTAAATCTAAAAAATCACGACTAGCTAAACCTTCACACATTTTAGATGTATAGTCTAAAACTAAATGGATATCTTTCATTGAATAGACTTCACCTAAAAAAGTTTGTTCATATTTTCCAAGTGCACCGAGAATGACAGCAAATGAAAAATTGGCACCTTTGTGAGTATTAATATTTTTGGTTGCTCTCATCATTTCTTTTTCGGCTTTAGCTCCTTCAAATCGCATTTTATCGAACAATTCTAAAGGCGTACCTTTATGCTCATACCCAATTTGAATATAATTAGTAAAGTAGGGAGCAATGGCATTAGCACTCGCATAAAAAGTTTCAATCGTCATATCTTGGTGAGATCCATTGTTCAACCTATCCACAAGTCCTGGTTTTGGACTTAGATTTACCTCTTCTAGTAAGGCTTCATAAGCCATAATTGATATTTTTTTATTTCTCTCCATAAGCAATTTCTCTTTCTTCCATTTCTTTGACGATAAATCGTAAAGAACGATCTAAGTGTTCATGAGTTATTAATGTAATTTGCTCAATATCCTTATTTTTAATTCCTCGATAAATCAACCAATGTTCTGCCATAGCGTCATCTCTTCTATCACTAGAACGAATAGCAATATCTCGGAAGTAAACTAAGTATGTTTGAAGTTTTGTCACAATTGATTTTAATCGTAACATTTCACTTTTTTCATAAATAAAGGAATTAAAATCTGAAAAATTATCAAGTAATTCGTCAACTCGATTTTCTTCATTTAATTTATCCCCGTATTCTAGTAATTTTTCCATTTCAACTAAATCTTCTTCGGTCATTAATTCCATTGCTTTAACAGTCGCTAGTGTATCTAAAGCTTTACGAATATCGTATATTTCATAGGCATCTTTTATGCTGATTCCTTTAACAATGGTTCCAATCCCTTTTTGATGCATCACTAATTTTTCATCTAATAATCGTTGTAACGCATAACGAATTGGTGTTCGACTAATATTAAAGCTCTCAGAAAACTCCATTTCATTAATTCTCTCTCCTGCACTTATTTCGCCCAAAACAATAGTTTTTCTCAAGGCTAAATAAATGGCTTCTTTCAATGGAATGTTTGACGTCAAATCTATATTCTTTTTAACAATATCTACTGTTTTTACCAATCTAATCACTCTCATCTTTTCTTCTGTTTCTTCTATCTTAACTTTTTTTTTGAATCCTGTATAGACTAGAAAAAAAGTAGTTTCTCACAAGAATAAGAAACTACTTTTTATTATGATTATAAATTGATTTCTACATCCACCGTTTGGACTGGTACATCGTAAAATGGATCTTCTCTTTTACCTAAGAAATCTTTTCCTTGTTTAGGGAATAAGGCGAAACTTAACACGTCTTCATCAGATTTAGCATATTCTTTGATGTCATCTTTAAACGACTCAAAGCTTGGCTCAAGTAAATCAGCTGGACGTCCTGTGATTCTTTTATCATCTCCGATAATTTTTTCAACAATGTCTTGTTCAATTGGAACTGGAGATGCGCCGTATAACCCTTTGACATAATCTTTAATTTCAGAAGGCACTAGCTTATAACGTTCTCCTGACAACACATTCATTAAAGCTTGCGTTCCTACCATTTGTGATAACGGTGTTACAAGTGGTGGATATCCCATATCTTTACGTACTTTAGGAACTTCTTCTAAAACCATTTCGTATTTATCTGCATTTCCTTGCTCTGTTAATTGGCTTAAAAGATTAGAAAGCATTCCACCAGGAACTTGATAAATCAACGTTTTAGGTTGTGTATCTTTTACTTTAGGATTAAGTAATCCTTCATCTCTAAATTTATCACGAATCCCACCAAAATAGTCTGAAATTTCTTCTAGTTTAGACATATCTAAACCAGTATCATATCCTAAGTTTTGTAAACCAAACGCTACTGATTCAGTTGCTGGTTGACTGGTTCCACCGCTAAATGGTGAAATAGCCGTATCAATAATGTCTGCACCAGCTTCCACAGCTTTTAAGTAAGTCATTTCTGAAATACCACTTGTTGCATGTGTATGAACTTCAACTGGTAAATTCACATCTTGTTTGATTTTACTTACTAATTCATATGCTGTTTCTGGTAAAAGAACTCCAGCCATATCTTTAATACAAATTGAATCTGCGCCTAAATTAGCCATATCAATGGCCAATTTATGAAAATAGTCCACTGTATGTACATCACTTGTTGTGTATGAAATTGCGGTTTGACAATGTCCACCATATTTTTTGATGGCTTTAATGGATGTTTCAAGGTTTCTTAAATCATTTAAGGCATCAAATACGCGAATGATATCAATCCCATTTTTGATTGATTTTTCAATAAATTTTTCAACCACATCATCTGAGTAATTTTTGTAACCAAGTAAGTTTTGACCTCTTAATAGCATTTGTAATTTCGTATTTTTTACTTCTTTACGGATTGTGCGTAATCTTTCCCATGGGTCTTCGTCTAAGAATCTTAAACAAGAATCAAAAGTAGCGCCTCCCCATACTTCTAAGGAATAAAAGCCCGCATTATCCATTGTTTTTAAGATAGGAAGCATATCATCTATTGGCATACGTGTGGCTATCAAACTTTGTTGCCCATCACGCAAGACAGTTTCCATAAATTTAACTTCTTTTGTCATTTAGCATATCCCTTCTTTCATTAATATAGTCTGAAATAGCCAGTTGAAGCTCCTCAATAGAATGACTACGAGATCTTCCACATTCTTTGGCATTTTCTTTGCAAATAAAACAGGTTCTTGGTGATAAATTAAAATCTTTGCGACTTAGTACAACTAACTCTTCTTGCCTTAATTCTAAAACATCTAAATCAAATAACCGACCAAATGGTAATTCTTCTTCCAAATTAATTAAATGTTTTTTTACAACACTGGCATTTTCCTTGATTAAAAAATAACCCTCATATCCTGTTTTTAAAGGTAGCAGTTCTTCATGAAGTAATTCAGATTGCCAATCCATTTTCACTTGATCATAGACCAAGTGAAAAATTTTAATCAGCTCATCTGTTACTTTCACACTTCCAGGTATATTCATTGTCATACTAATAAGTGTATCATTGGTAGACTTTTCTAGAAGTTGTTGCTGCTTTAGTTGACGCTTTTCTCTTGCGTCTAGCATTTCCAAAAGTTGAACATCTTTTCCACCACTAAAAATATTGTTAGACATTTTTTACCACATCGATAATTGTTCCATCACGATATTCGATTAAAGCAACTGTTTTGTCGCCATATTCAATTTTATCTGGAACACCAACGATTGCGTAAGCTTTCTCTTGTAATTCTTTTATACTAAATTGAGGAACATCTAAGTGTTTAAATGCTTCAATCAAATCTTCTCTTGCTGGGTTAATAGCAATACCAATTTCAGTAACAACTACATCAACACTAGATCCTGGTGTAACAACCGTATTGACAGCCTCAACGATTGTAGGTATTCTTCCACGCACTAGAGGAGCAATAATTAAACTCATTTTACATGCGGCACTTGTGTCACTATGTCCACCAGAAGCACCACGAATCACACCATCAGAACCAGTAATGACGTTAACGTTAAAATCGGTATCAATTTCTAATGCTGATAAAATAGCCACATCTAATTGATTGATTGCAGCACCTTTACTTAATGGAGATGCGTAAAAGTTAGCATCAATTTCATAGTGATTTTCAGAATTTCCTAGCGAAATTGCTGATGGATGATCAAAGTCTTGAACGTCAATAATTTTCTTAACTAATCCTTCTTCTAATAATTCAACCATAGCATTTGTGATACCACCTAATGCAAAATCAGCGACAACATTTTCTTTGATCATTGTTTCTCTCATAAAACGAGAAACTGCAAGTGATGCACCACCTGTTCCTGTTTGGAATGAGAAACCTTCTTTAAAGTATGGTGATTTAGTAATCACTTTTGACGCGTATTCAGCAATTAATAATTCTTTTGGATTTTTAGTGAAACGAGTTGCAC
This sequence comes from Vagococcus sp., assembly GCF_036639995.1. Taxonomy (GTDB): domain Bacteria; phylum Bacillota; class Bacilli; order Lactobacillales; family Vagococcaceae; genus Vagococcus. Next base: position 51,601 of record NZ_JAVWHO010000005.1, read on the forward strand.
CTTTAGCAATACCATCTGGATCACCAATTGCGTCTACTTCGACAACATAATCAACATCTGTTTGAGGAATGCTGATTGGTGTATTGGGATAGTCTACTAAATAATCTGTAATAATAACTACTTGATCTGCATATTTGGCATCAATCATAGCATATCCTAATGAGCCACATGTAGCTTTCCCAACTGTTCCGTTCACATTACCATAAGCATCTGAGCTTGGAGCTCCTAAGAAAGCAACATCGATTTTCACATCGCCACGAGCAATTGCTCTGGCACGACCACCATGAGAACGAATCACGACTGGATTTTCCATAATACCTTCAGAAATTGCAGCACCTACTTTGTCTCTTAATCCACTTGATGTAATATTTGTTACCACACCATTTTTAATATGATCAATCAACGGGGCATGAACATTTGCAATAGAACTTGGTGCAATGGATAGATTTTTAATTCCCATTTCAGCGATAGCTTCCATGACCATGTTCATCACAAAGTCACCTTCTCTAAAATGGTGATGGAATGAAATTGTCATACCATCTTTTAAACCAGTTTTCTCGATAGCTTCTTTAATACTACCTAAAATTTTAGTATCTCTTGGTTTAACTGGATTAATATTACGACTATGTTCTTTATAAGGTTTAATTTGTGCTAATTCACCATCAAAAATTCCAAATTGATCTGCAAATTCTTGAGGAATGTCTCTACCTAATTTATTTTGACTCATTTTATAACTCCTCCTCAGAAATTAATTTTGCTGCTTTTGCTAAAGCTATCACTCTTTCAGCACGTTCAACAATTGGTTTATCAATCATTTTACCGTTTAACGCGATAACACCAGAACCTTTTTCTTCGGCTTCACGAATCGCCCAAATAACTTCTTTAGCATGTTGAATTTCTTTTTCCGTTGGTGCGTAAATACCATTCACCACTGGAATTTGACGAGGGTTAATGACTGATTTGCCGTCAAAGCCTAACTGTTTAATTAAGTTGACTTCATTAGCAAAACCTTCCATATTATTAACATCAGAGTAAACTGTATCAATTGCCGCAATACCTGCTGCTCTTGCAGCGTGTAGGATATAACTTCTAGCAAAGAATAATTCTTGACCATCTGGGTGTCTTTTGGTTTTCATGTTAGTAACATAATCTTCGGCACCTAAGGCAATACCAATTAAACGATCAGAAGCTAAAGCGATTTCTCGTGCGTTTAATGTACCTTCAGCTGATTCAATAGCTGCCATCATTTTTGTACGTCCAACAGGAATATTGTTTTCTTTTTCGACTTTTTCAATAACTGCTTCAACATCAATGATATCTTGAGCTGTTTCAGTTTTTGGCAGACGAATAACATTAACTCCTGCAAGCACCATTGCTTCAACGTCTTGGGCACCTACTGTATCAAGACCATTAATTCTTACCACTGTTTCAACATTTGAGTAATCAAATGTTTTTAAAGCAAAGTGAACTAAAGTTCTAGCTGAATCTTTTTCTTTTAAAGAAACTGCATCTTCTAAGTCAAACATCACTGAATCTGCACCATATAGGGCAGCATCTCTTAACATTGCAGCATTTGCACCAGGTACAAACATCATTGTTCTTCTTAAACGTTCCATGAGTCAATCTCCTTCCAATCGTATTGATTAATATCTTCTCTTGACGCGCGATGTACAGCAGTAATTGTTCTTGCCATAATCGTACAATCTAGTGCGCCTTTATCAATAGCTACGACTTTAGCAGAAGAAACGTTTAAGTTTTCTAATGATTTTGTGATAACTTCTTTGATTCTTCTTCCAAATTGCTTTTCAACGCTACTTTCTAGATGTAAACTGATTCCTTCTGTGTCACTTGTTTGAATCGTGATCATAATGTCACTAGATTCTAAAGTGCCAGCAGAAGCTGTTTTTTTGATTTCCATGTTCATTCTCCTCTAGTTTTTAAATAATTATACGTGGTTTCTGGTACCATTTTTTTAAGCTTTTCAAAATCTCTTTGTCCATACGCTTGTCTGACTTTTGTCGCACTTATTATCTCAGAATCGATTTGTTTTCGGTCTAAAATAATAAGTTCAAGCTCATCTCCAAATTCTTCTTGCATTGCTCCGTTATAAATATTGGTTACTTCAGAGTAAGGTTCATTTCCAACATATCGTTTTGTAATTCCTAAATTTTTTGCGATATATTGTTTGAACAATTTGGCATCTAATCTTGCTTGAACAGCTGAGATATCTAACTCCGCTTGCTCTTTTAAAAAGTAACTTGGAAAAGTAGCAGAAGATACTTGATATTGCTCAGTCGGCAAAACAGTCACATTACTAAGTGAAGCGCATCCTTTTTTTACAAGAGTCGTTCTTTCTTCTGTTGAAAATTCTGAACGATCCTCTGACACAACGAAAACGTAAACCCATTCATTTTCACTCGCAGCTTTTTCAATTAAGTAAAAATGGCCTAAAGTGAATGGATTAGCATTCATTACAATGCCACTTGCCTGTTTGGTGTTCACCTTTTTTTCGTTGATAGAAGTAAGGTAATCCTTAAAATCAGGATAACCTAACTCCATAAAAACAACGTGTTCTGTTTCAATAATTTGTTTGAATCCCAAAGACTCAAATAAAATTGCTGATTCAGGTTTAGTATATAAAAACACATGAAAAACTGTTTGTTCTTTCAAGTAATCAAGTAAATAAGTTATTAGTTTAGCTAACAAATCATTACCTTGATACTGATTAGAAATCGAGACACACTTGATAATGTTTTGATATAGCGACGCAGTACCGATTAATTGGTCCTTATCAAAAATACCAATAGTATAATCCACTTGGGTATCTACCATTAAGTTATTTGACATTAAAAGTTCTGACCATTCATTCAATAGTTTTTTATCTCGATTTAACCAAATCCGCTTAATCTCAAACATTTTTTTCACCTGTTTTCTTTTTTTATTATTCTTTGCTTGCTGGGAAAACTTTTAGCAACATTTTAGAAACTAAGAATAAAACGAATAGTACTAAAAAGACGCCACCCATACCAAACAACATCAATTCACCTGCTAATTTCAATGCTTCCATATCTACGCTCATTTATTTCACCTTCGCTTTCTATATCATGTCTTTCATTTTTAGCTAAAGAAACCTAATAATAATCCACCAGCAATAACTGACGCGATTTGTCCAGAAACGTTTGCTCCAACGGCATACATTAAGACAAAGTTTTGAGGATCTTCTTCAGTTGCCATTTTTTGAATAACACGACTTGACATTGGGAATGCTGAAATACCAGCTGCACCAATCATTGGATTGATTTTTTCTTTTCTAAATAGATTGATTAATTTGGCAAACAACACACCACCAACTGAGTCCATAATAAATGCTACCAAACCAAAGGCAATAATCATTAATGTTTGAACATTTAAGAATAATTCAGCTTGCATTTTGACAGAAATAGTTAATCCTAAAAGGATACTTACTATGTTTACTAATTCATTTTGTGCTGTAAGTGATAAACGATCCAGCACACCACATTCTCTTAGCAAGTTACCAAACATTAAGAAACCAACTAATGGTAATGAAATAGGAGAGATAAATCCAGCGACGATTGTTATGATAATAGGGAATAAAATTTTAGTCATTTTAGAAACACTTTCAGCTTTGTAAGTCATTCTAATTTGACGTTCTTTTTTAGTTGTTACAGCCTTGATTGCTATTGGTTGAATAATAGGAACAAGTGCCATATACGAATATGCTGCTACGGTTATTGGCCCCAGTAATTTAGGCGCTAATTGATTGGAAACAAAGATAGCTGTTGGACCATCCGCTGCTCCGATAATACCAATTGATGCTGCTTCTTTAATATCAAAACCAAAGAAAATAGCGACAACAATTGTAAAGAAAATACCAAATTGAGCCGCAGCTCCAAATAATAGCATGAATGGATTTTGTAACAATGGACCAAAGTCAATCATTGCTCCGATTCCAATAAAGATTAATAATGGGAATAATTCAGTACTGATTCCTGCTTTAAATAGAATATCTAAAACACCTTCAGCTTCTGAGCCATTCACAGTTTGTGTTAGTACACCTGTACCCGGAAAGTTTACTAATAATGTTCCTAATCCCATTGGTACAAGTAAAGTTGGTTCATACTCTTTCTTAATTCCTAAATACATTAAAACGCATCCGATGGCCATCATGACAATTTGACCCATCGTAATAGAAGCTATACCTGCTATTAATGATTCCACCTACGTCACTTCCTTTTTTCTATTTTTTTAACAACCTTTTATTCAACAGTAATTAATGCATCTCCAGCATTAACAACTTGACCTTGTGTTACGTGAATTCCTTTTACGACACCATTTGATTTACAAACAATTTCATTTTCCATTTTCATTGCTTCTAAAATTAATAATGGTTGATTTTCAGATACAGTATCACCTACATTAACTAATAATTTTAAAATAGTTCCTGGCATTGGTGCATCTAACGTTTTATCGCCAGCTGATGGTGCTGATGTTGGTGCTGCAGGAGTTGGTGCTGCCTCTGCTACTGGAGCTGCTTCTACCGCAGGTGCTACTGGAGCTGCAACTGGTGCCACTGGCGCTACGGGTGTTCCTCCAATTTCTTCCATTTCTACTAAATACTCTTCTCCATCAACTCTGATTTTGAACTTTCTTAACATTCTAATCTTCCTTTCTCTTTTGAATTTTTTTAACAACTAGTTTTGAGTCAGCTGATTCTGTTGCAGCAATACTTGAAGCAATAATAGCTATCTTTCTTGCTTCAGGATTTCGTTTCATTACTTTTTTTACAACAAATTTTGACTCTGGTGAATCCCCACTAGCAATGCTTGTTGCTAGAATACTTACTATTTTCGTCTCTTTTTCGTCTGTTGTTTCTATATAAGGTTCTATATCAACATACTTGTTTGAAACGTTTTCAGATTCTAATGATGGTGATTGATTCTTTTCTAATTCTTGCTCGTTTCGTTTGAAAAAAAAGTCTAACAAACCCATCTCCATTCTTCCTCCCTTTCTTTTCTTGATTTACATTTATTATAGAGTCATTTATTGACAATTACTGATATATCAGTGTTCTTTTGTTGTTTTTTATTCGATATAATTCTTTAAATTGATTTAGAACCTTGATATATCAACGTTTTTAAAGATTTAACCTTTTTTTAACTTTTAATTAACTTTAATTTAACAAGCATATGTTTTTAGTGTTTTTTTTGTGTTTTTTAATTTTAAATTATACATTTTTATACAAAAAAAGTTGTAACATCTATGTAAGCATTACCAATAGCACAAAAAAACAATCATTCATGTGTTCACAATGTTGGTAGGCAAAATAGAAAAGGAGAGAGAGTATGTTATTAACTATTTTAGCTTATGCAATGATTATCGTTTTCATGTATGCCATTATGAAGAAAAAATTATCACCGTTTACTTCACTTGTCATCGTGCCATTAGTCTTTACAATCATTGCTATGGTAGCTGGCGTTGCTAAGAAAGGAAATATTGGAGATTTTGTAATGGAAGGGGTAAAAACAACTTCCAATACAGGTATCATGTTATTATTTGCAATTCTTTATTTCTCAATTATGCTAGATGCAGGATTATTTGATCCAATCACGGAAAAAATGATTCGTTTTGCAAAAGGCGATCCAATGAAAGTTTTAATTGCAACTGCTGTTGTAGCAGCTGCTGTTTCGTTAAATGGAGACGGAACAACAACAACTTTAATTACTTGTTCTGCATTTATTCCGATTTACAAAAAATTAGACATGAAATTAATGAACTTAGCTGTTTTGGTTATTTTACAAAACACAATTATGAATTTACTACCATGGGGAGGACCAACTGCTCGTGCAATGGCTGTTTTAGATGTTGGACCTGAAATTTTATCTTACTTAATTCCTGGTATGATTCTTTCATTACTATATGTTATTTGTTTTGTTGCTCCTAGAATGGGTAAAAAAGAACGCGCTCGTTTAGGAATTGTTAACTTAACTGAAGATGAAATTTTAACAATGACAACCATTCAAGATCCTGAATTACTTGAAATCAGACGTCCTAAAAACTTTGCTTTTAACGGAATTCTTACTATTCTTTTAATTGCCTGGTTAGTTGCTGGTTCATTTATTCCAGCTATTGGTTTACCACCTTTATTATTATTCTTAGTAGGTACATGTATTGCTTTAATGGTTAACTATCCAAACTTAAAAGATCAATCAGCACGTATCGGTGCTAACGGTGGAGACGCTGTTCAAGTAGTTATTTTAGTATTTGCTGCTGGTATCTTTATGGGATTATTCCAAGGTTCTGGTATGGCTGATGCTTTAGCAATGAGTTTCACTAAAATCATTCCTAAACAATTAGCTGGATTCTGGGGCTTGGTAATTGCCTTAATTTCTGCACCAGGTACATTCTTCATTTCAAATGATGGTTTCTACTTTGGTATTTTACCAGTATTAGCAGAAGCCGGTCGTTCTTATGGTTTCTCAAATATGCAGATGGCTTTAGCGTCATTAATGGGACAAGCGTTCCATTTATTAAGCCCATTAGTTGCATTCATTTATCTATTATTAAGATTAACTGGTCTTGATATGGGTGAATGGCAAAAAGAATCTGCCAAATGGGCACTAGGCATTTTTGTAATTTTTGTTGTTACATTAGTTGGTCTAGGATTCTTACCATTCTACATTCCACAATAAACCTTCCTTGAATAAGATATAAAAAAGAAACCATCTGTTTTACTCCCCTAAAACAGATGGTTTCTTTCTATTATTTTTTAACTTTAAAATTAGGATAATTAGAAACAATACGACGTAAGTTACGATGTTTTAACTGTGGTTTTATGGTGCTTAAGTTGGTTAATAGTCGTTTTCTACTAACTGACTCTTCCACATTAATAAAGATATGTTTTAAGCGATACTCCTTCACTGCTGCATTCTCGCTATCGGAAGTATCCACCACAGCCTCCACTTCTTTTTTAGTTGTTACAATAAATAGTAACGTGCTTAAAACATCCATACTAAAGGCAACAAACAATATAATTGGTAACCAACCATTTGTTAATTGACCAAAATATTGAATCATCTCTTCCACTCTTGGTTGAATCACCTGAACTAAAAACAAACAACCAATACCCCAAAATACTGAAACTGGAACAGCTACTCTCCCGTGAATGTTGAGAGGGACTTTACTGTAATCCCATAACTGCATATTGAAGAACTTCTCAAGCAACCAACTTGTTACATACTCCACTATCGTTACAATAACAACTATATTGAAATAGAGATTTAATAAGGTTCCGTATTCTTTTGGTATTAGCAACAATACTGCAACAACACCAAATCCATACACTGGACAATAAGGTCCTAATAAAAATCCTCGGTAGACAAAATGTTTTGCCTTAAATGAGCAAAACACACTTTCCCACAACCAACCTATAACGGCATATGTTATAAAAATCATGAAATAATGCTGCAAAGAATCACTCCCTTCAGATGTTTAAAATGTCATTTCTTTAAGAGATGCTTCAAAAATAGCTAGCACATCTTCTTTTTCTAATGATACATAAGCTTCTGTTGTTAATTCTTTATGTTTTACGGTCTGCTCTGCCATTTCATCTAATAATTTATTATCAATTCCAACTTCACCTAGCGTCATTGGAACTCCCCACTCTTTAAACGTTTGATACGTCAACTCAATGGCTTTTTCTGCTGTTTTCATAGGATTGGTATCTTTTTCAAGGTCAAACACTCGATGTCCAAACTCTGCAAAGCGTTCAGCTGTTTTTTCACTTAAAATATGTTTCATCCATCTTGGCGTAATAATAGCTAAACCAATACCATGAGTAATATCATAATAGGCACTTAACTCATGCTCCATACCATGACAAGACCAAATTCCTGATTTACCTGAACCTGTTAATCCATTTAGTGCTAACGAGCTTGCCCACATTAAGTTAGCTCGTGCATCATAATTTTCTGGATTTTCAAGAGCAATTGGTGTGTAATGATACACGGTTCTCATTAACCCTTCCGCAATGCCATCTTGTACCATTGTATCAGTTGTTTTATTAAAGTAATTTTCAAATAAATGACTTAAGATATCTGATGAACCTGCTAATGTTTGGTAGTTAGGTACTGAGAATGTGTATGTTGGGTCCAAAATAGAGACTTTTGGAACAACTTTTCGAGAACCAAAACTCAATTTTTCTTTTGTATCAGCATTGGTTAATACTGAACCACCATTCATCTCAGAACCAGTTGCTGCAATCGTTAGAATGGTTACTATTGGCAATGCTTGTGTCACTAAACGACTATCACTTGTAAAATCCCAAGGATCCCCTTGATAAAAAGTTGCTGCTGCTATGGCTTTAGTACAATCGATTGTTGAGCCACCTCCAACTGCTAAACAGACATCAATATGATGCTCGCGGCAAAGTTCTGCCCCTTTTCTAACCGTTGATACTCTTGGATTTGGTTCTACTCCAGACAATTCAAAGAGATTAAAATCTTTTCCTAAAAGTTCTTGGATCGTATCATACAAACCATTTCTCTTAATACTTCCTCCACCATAAACAAGTAAGACATTTTTTCCAAACTCATTTAATACGTTAGGCAATTTGGAAACTTGTCCTTTTCCAAATAAAATGTTTGTTTCAACTTTAAAATTAAAATTTTCCATGTTAAAAAAGCTCCCTTCGAATACTATAATCTAATTTTCCTCGTTTCAACTTTATAAGTCAATCATTTAGAAATAAAAAAGCAAAAAAAGAGCTGACAACAAGGTCAACTCCTTTAGTATTTCTATTTTGCGCCTAGAATTTGTTCTTTGGCATGAACTAACTCAGTTAAGAATGAGCAGTACGGTGTGCTAATGCCGTATTCTTTTCCTTTTCGAACAATAGCACCATTGATAAAATCAATTTCTGTTAAACGATTATTAATCATTAAATCTTGGTACATTGAAGGATGATGTAAGCCAATTGTTTCACGATTATAACATGTTTTTATTTGAGCTAATACTTCATCAACATTCAGTGTCGCATTTTCTCTTTTTGCAACTGCTGCAAATTCTGAAACAATGCTTTCCACAATATTATCCGCAACATTAGTTTCACCAAAATCAGCCATGTTTGAATCTAAAATAGTACAAAGACCATTCATTGTTCCATTCACACACGCTTTTTTATAGATTGAAGAAAGAATATTGTCTGAGTATTTTGCATTCAATTTAGCTTCATTTAAAACAGTAATAATTTCTTCAGCAGCTGATTTTCCGTCTGTTCCAAGGTTTTGTAAATCAATTGAGCCGTTTCCAAATAATTTAGCTCTACCTGGTCCTTCAAGTCCTGCTGTCCACATAGTATTTCCTAATAAAATACTACTTAATGGTACATATTTTTTAATCACATCTTCGTGACCAATTCCATTTAATAAGCATAATACTTTCGTATTTTCACCAATCATGTTTTTAATTGATTTAAGCATGCCATCTAATTGCATAGCTTTTGTAAATAGAATAACTAAGTCAGCAGAGAAATCAACGTTTGAAACTTCATCTTGATGATAAATAGCAATATTTTCTGCTACTTCTTCTCCATTGAAATTAGCTTTTAATCCATCACGCTTAATGTTGTCGATATGTTCTTGCCAGCCATCAACTAAGATAACATCATTTTTAGCTTGATGAAGCATTAATCCAAAACGACTTCCCATTGCACCTGCGCCTGCGATAATAATTTTCATATTGTTTCACTCCTGTATGTAATATTTTTTTGAAATTTTCATTTCTATTTTAACAAAAAAAAGAGAAAAAATTAATAATAAAAAGAATACTTTAAAACAATTTTTTTTGTGGTAGAATCTAGAGTAGAGGGTGCATTTTGATATGCCTTTTTTTGCGGTGTAAAAATGGAACCGTTTTTTTAAACAAATTGAAAGGTGATTTTATGAATATTCAACAATTAAAATATTTTATCGAAATTGCAAATACAAACAACTTATCTGCTGCGGCAAGAAATTTATTTGTCACACAACCCACTTTATCCTTAGCTCTTAAAAAGTTGGAAAATGAGTTGAGAACGTCACTCTTCACACATACTGATAAACCCTTTCAGTTAACCAATACTGGGCTTTATTTATATGATCATGGTCAACAAATTGTTGAGGATTTTGACCAATTAGTTGTAGATATCCACAACATGAACGAAAATCCAACTGAAAAAAAGAAGCAAATCAAATTAGGTATCACTACACTTTTTTCAGTTCAATTCATGAAAGAAATTTCACTATATCTTGCAACACATCCCCATGTAGATCTTGTTATTAAACAAGATGGTTCACCTTACTTACAAGGTTTACTTAATCAAAATGAACTAGATGTTGGTTTAATTTCATTTCCAAACCTCTATCCAGAAACACTGACTATCGAGCCTCTAGGTACATCAACTAAAGGATACAATGTCCACGTTGTTGTTCCAGAAGATAACCCTCTTTCTAAGAAAAAAGAATTAACTTTTAAAGACTTAGAAGGTCAACGCTTTTCATCTTTAACAACTAACTTCATGTTAGGAAGACTACTGATTGACCGAGCAAGTGATTGTGGTTACAAACCTAACATCGTCTTACACAATGATGACTTACAAGTTTTACTGCATAGTATTAATAAAAACCAATCTATTTGTATTTTACCAATTGAATACCGAGAAGTCGGTAAAAGCGACCGAGTAAAATGGATTCCATTAGTCGATAAATATGATTATTTTCCAATCGGCATTGCTCTTAGAAAAGATTATCATATCACTAGAGACATAAAGGATTTTATCGAGATTATTAAGAACAATTAATAATCTCGATTTTTTTATTATCCTTGATATTTAAAGACAACACTACTGTCATAAAGTTTTAATACTTTTTCAAATAAGAATTTAGATAAAAGACCCACAGCAATTGGAATAATAAACCAAGAAACAATTAATAAAACAACATTTAATCCTGCATCTAATGAAGCTAGTGGTCCTACTAATCCTACTAATCCAAATCCAGCCGAGTTGGGTGTTCCTGAAATGTTAAATAGTGCAACTGGAATAGCTGAAATAGCTGCTGTAAATAAACATGGTACTAAAATAATTGGATATTTGAAAAGGTTTGGCATCATCATTTTCATTCCACCAAGTGCAACAGCTAGTGTGACACCTGATTCGTTAACTTTCCATGAATTAATAACTAAAACGATAGTTGTTGCGGCAATTCCCATCGCTGCGGCACCGGCAGATACACCATTAAGTTGAATCGCCATACCAATTGCAACAGTTGTAATTGGTGAAATAATTAATGCTGCAAATGAACAAGCAATCAAGATACTTGCAACAATTGGTTGGAAATCAGTAAAGGTATTGATGACATTACCAATAACTGCAGTAATTTGAGTCACATATGGATAAGTTAGCATTCCGATAAGTCCTGCGCCAATTCCAACTACAATCGGTAAAGCAATAATTTCAACAGAACCAAATTTGCTCTTAATCCACATCATCATTAAAACAGCAACTGCAGCAGTAATCATGATATTAATAATATCACCTGTACCTGCAGCGACAAAACCTTTGATTTCTGGGTTAAATTTAATTACACCAGACCCAGCAAAAGCAGCTCCACCAACAATCATCATTTTTGGCGGTGTTAAATCGAATTGTTTGGCAATTAATGCTGCAATAATAAGTGGCGTTGCTACTTGGAAAATTTGAGCAGCATGGATAATCATTTGAATAATAGCGATATCAGCAAAATATTTTAAAATAGCTCCTAACACAGCATTTGGAATCAAAGCGATAATTGTTCCTTGTGCTGTTCCAGCTAGTAATTTGTTAAAAAAGATTTTCGGCGTCATTTTTGGTTGTACAGCTTCGTTTGTCATGGTAATTTCCCCTATTTTTTTAAAATTTTTAACGAATAAAAATAAACCTTGAGAATTATTGCACTTAGTTATTTAAATAAATATCTTAAGGAAGAAGATTTTCCGCATCGTGCGGAAAATCTTTTCCTAGTGTAAAGCTTAATAAATGTCTGCTTCGCTTGAGAATCTTGCTAAGTTTTCTTTGATGTCTTTCAAGAATTTACCTGCTTGTTGGCCATCTAAGATACGGTGATCGATTGATAGACATAAGTTAACCATGTCTGCTGTTTTAAATCCGCCATCTTTAGTTGGCACAATACGTTTGTTAATTGATTCAACTTGTAAGATTGCTGCTTGTGGGTGATTGATAATTCCCATTGATTGAACTGAACCTAAGCTACCTGTGTTGTTTAATGTGAATGTTCCACCTTGCATATCTGCATTTGAAAGTGAGCCACTACGAACATCAGATGCTAAACGGTTAATTTCTTTTGTAAGTCCAGCTAGTGATAAGTTATCAGCTTGATGGATAACTGGTACAAATAGATTGTCATCTGTTGTCACAGCAATTGAAAGATTAATATCTTTATGGTAAACGATATTACCATCTTGCCATGACGTATTGATTTTCGGATTTTTCTTCATTGCTTGAACAACTGCTTTAGCAAAGAATGGGAAGAAGCTTAGAGAAATACCTTCTTGTTTTTTGAAGTCATTTTTAACACTATTACGTAAGTTAACGATGTTAGTCACGTCTGCTTCAACCATAATCCAAGCGTGAGGAATTTCATTCACAGATTGAACCATTTTCTTAGCAATTGCTTTTCTAACGCCATCAGCTGGAACAATTTCATCGTTGCCACTTGCAACAACTGGTGCTGCAGCTTTTGGAGTTGGTGCTGCTTGAGCTACTGGAGCTGGTGTTTCTTCAATAACTGGTGCTACCACTGCTGCTCCTGGAACAAAGTTTAAGATATCTTTACGAGTAATACGACCTTCTTTACCAGTACCCGTTACAAGAGATAAGTCAATTCCTTTTTCACCTGCTAATTTTAAAACTGCTGGTGAAAAACGGCCTGCTGCTGCTCCTGCTGGTTTAGCTGGTGCTACTGGTTTTTCAACTTTTTCTTGAGTCGCTGCAACTGGAGCTGGTGCTGCTTCTTTTTCAGCAACTGGTGCTGCCGGTGTATCTTCTGCTCCTTCAACTTCTAAAGTCATTAATACTGTACCAATTGGATAATCAGTATCAAGTTCTACTAAAAATTCTTTTACAACTCCATCAAAATCAGATGGAACTTCTGTTGTTACTTTATCTGAAACAACCTCCATTAATGGAGCGTATCGTTTAACTGTGTCTCCTGGTTGAACCAACCATTGTACTACTGATGCTTCTGTTACACTTTCACCTAAACTAGGTAGTAAGATTTCTTTTATTGCCATATCTATCATCATCCTCCTATAAGACTAAAATTAAAACTCTGCTAATTCTCTCATTGCATTAGTTACTTGTTCTTCATTCACTAAGAATTCTCTTTCAAGTGGTAATGCGTATCCCATAGCAGGAACATCTGGTCCAGCTAAACGTTGGATTGGTGCGTCTAATTCAAATAATGCATCTTCTGAAATCATTGCTGCGATTTCGCTAATGATTGCACCTTCCTTGTTATCTTCTGAAACTAATAATACTTTACCTGTTTTCTTAGCAGCGTTTACTAATGTTTCTCTATCTAATGGATAAAGAGAACGAACGTCAACTACTTCTGCATCAATACCTTCTTCAGCTAATTTTTCAGCTGCTGACATTGCATATTGTAGCATCATGCCGTAAGCGATAACTGTAATATCGCTACCTTCACGAACAACATTTGCTTTATCGATTGGTACAATGTAATCATCTGTAGGAACGTCTGCTTTAAGTAGACGATATAAACGTTTATGTTCGTAGAAAATAACTGGATCATCTGATCTGATTGCAGCTTTAATCATACCTTTTGCATCATATGGATTAGATGGTGTCACAATACGTAATCCTGGTTGTCCAAAGAATACTTTTTCAGTTGATTGAGAGTGATAAAGTCCACCACGAACACCACCACCATAAGGCGTACGGTAAACAATAGGTGCTGTCCAATCTCCTTTAGTACGGTAACGCATTGTACGAGCTTCTGATAAAATTTGGTTTGTTGCTGGTAAAATATAATCCGCAAATTGGAATTCTCCGATGGCACGGTAACCTCTAAGGCCTAAACCAATTGCCAAGCCTCCGATTAACCCTTCTGTTAATGGTGTGTTGAAACATCTATCGTCACCATATTTTGCAGCTAGTCCTTTAGTAACGCCGAACACGCCACCTTTATCTCCACCAACGTCTTCTCCGAAAATTACAACTTTTTCGTCGCGACCCATTTCTTCAGATATTCCTAAATTAATTGCCTCTAAATATGTCATTTCAGCCATTGTTATTCAATCCTCTCTTTTATCTGTTAATTATTTAGCGTAAACTTCGTCGTATAATGATTCTGCTGTTGGTTCTGGCATAGCTTCTGCTTCATCAGTTGCTGCATCTACTTCTGCACGAACTTCTTCATCAATTTTCGCTAATTCATCTTCTGTTAGATATTTTTCTGCGATTAATTGTTTCACCATTGCGTCAATTGGATCTTTTTGTTTCATTGATTCAATTTCTTCTTTAGAACGATAAATTGTTTGGTCATCATCAGCAGAGTGAGATGTTAAACGAGATACTCTAAGTTCAATTAATTTAGATCCATTGCCAGCACGAGCATCTTCTACAGCTTTTTTGAAAGTTAAGTAAACTTCAGTAAAATCATTTCCGTCTACTGAGATACCTTCAAATCCGTAACCATGCGCACGATCTGACATAAATTCATTTGCATATTGTTCTTCGATTGGCACTGAGATGGCATATTTATTATTTTCGACAACAAAGATTAATGGTAATTTTTTAACACCAGCAAAGTTCATTGCTTCTTGAACTTCCCCTTGGTTTGCTGAACCTTCACCAGTTGTCGTTAATGTTACAAAATCAGATTTTTCTAGTTGAGCTGAGTAAGCAACACCAGTTGCAAGTGGCATTTGAGTACTTACTGTTGATGCAAATGACACAATATTATGCTCTTTTGAACCATAGTGGTTAGGCATTTGGCGAGCGTGTGAAGATGGATCTGCGTCTTTACCAAATGAACCCATTAAAATATCTTTTGGTGTCATTCCCCATACAAGACATGCTGTCATGTCACGGTAGTATGGTAGAAAATAGTCTTTTTCATGGTCAAAAGCCATAGCCATTGCTACTTGTGCTACCTCTGCACCTTGACCTGAAATATTAAATGATGTTTTACCAATTCTTGTTAGTTGCCATAAACGTTCGTCTAAACGACGTCCTCTTAACACCTCACGGTATGCTTGGATAATCTCTTCTTTACTTAGACCTGATTTTTTTAATGTTTTCATTTATATCAACCTTTCTATTATTTATGAATGGCTTTGCCATATGTATCTAATGCAGCTTCTTGAAGTACTTCTGTTAATGTTGGATGTGGGTGAATTGCTTCCCCAATCTCAAGTGGTGTTGCATCTAAATAGATTGATGTGCTTGCTTCTGAAATTAAATCCGTTGCATGTGGTCCTATGATTGAAACACCTAATAAATCATCTGTTTCAAGATCACGAATGACTTCGATAAATCCTTCGTTTCCACCATAAACTAAGGCTTTTCCGTTTCCAGCAAAATTGAATGTACCAATTTTAACTTTTTTACCTTCTGGAACTGTTTCCTTAACATAACCAACACTTGCTACTTCAGGGTTTGTGTAAACTCCACGAGGCACATTAGTGTAGTTCAATGGTTCAACGTCTTCACCTACCATATGAGCAACTGCTAATTCGCCTTCTTTCATAGCCACATGTGCTAATTGCATTGTGTCAATACAATCACCAATTGCGTAAATATGACTTTCAGTTGTTTGGTAGAATTCGTTCACTTGAATTCCTTTTGGTTCGTATTTAACAGATGTGTTTTGTAAACCAATACCTTCAACTTTTGGCGCACGACCGATAGCAACCATCACTTTATCAACTGTCAATTTATCTTGACCTTCAATTGATACTTCAACGCCACTATCTTTAACTTCAGCAGATTCAACTTTGCTGCTAAGTAATACTTTAATACCTTTTTTAGTTAAGCTCTTCTTAAGTTCACGTGAAATTTTAGCGCTTTCATTGATAAGTAAGCGATCTAAGAATTCAACAATAGTTACTTCTACACCTAAACTATTTAATAACGATGCCCACTCAACTCCGATAACGCCACCACCAACAATCACGATTGATTCTGGCAATTCTTCAAGTTGAAGCATACCATCTGATGAAAGAATATCTTTTTCATCTAAAGGAAGATTAGGTAATGTTCTTGGTGTTGAGCCTGTTGCGATGATCACATTTTTAGGAACAATAATTTCTTCTTCTTTACTTTTATCATTAAAAGTTACTGCAACAGCACCTGAAACAGGTGAGAAAATTGATGGGCCTAAAATTGCGCCTTCACCTTCAAGAACTTTGATTTTGTTTTTCTTACATAATCCTTCTACACCACTATGTAGTTGGTCAATGATTGATTGTTTGCGTTCTTGAATTTTTTTGAAGTTAACAACATGATTATTTTGTCCTTCAATACCAAACATTTCTGCTTCTTTAATTGTGTCGTAAACTTCGGCACTTCTTAATAAAGCTTTTGTTGGAATACAACCTTTGTGTAAACATGTTCCACCTAATTTGTATTTTTCAACAATTGTTACGCTTAATCCGCTTTGAGCAGCACGAATTGCAGCTACATAGCCACCAGTTCCGCCACCTAAAATCAGTAAATCTGTTTGCTCTGCCATTTTTTACATCACTCCTACTTTACAATCTCTACAGCACCATAATCCAAGGCATCTTCTTCACCAGCTAAAACACGAAATGCACCTTCATAAAGAGCTTCCATTTCCATTTCACCTGGGAAAGCTTTAACTGGGGCAATCCATTCTACAAACTGACTAATCTTACCTAAGATATAGTCTGAGTAAATAGCTCCACCGGTTAAAACAATTGCATCTACTTTTCCTTGTAGCACAACTGAAAGTTCCCCAATACCTTTAGCAACTTGGTAGCACATACCATCTAAATAGTACTTCGCTTCCTCTTCGCCATTTTCCATTCTCTTAGCAACTTCTCTTAAATCTGTTTCACCAAGATAAGATTTAAGACCTGCATTTCCAGCAATAAGTTTTTTCACATCACCTAATTCTAAATTATTTGAAATAATTAAATTAGCAAAATCAATTAATGGTAATGATCCACTTCTTTCTGGTGTATATGGACCTTCACCATCTAATCCATTAATCACATCAACCATCTTGCCATTTTGATGAGCACCAATACTAATGCCGCCACCCAAATGAGCCACGATTACTGAACTTGTTTCATATGTTTTACCAAGTTCCTCTGTTGCTTTTCTTGAAACAGCCTTTTGATTAAGTGCATGTCCCACGCTTCGACGTTCAATTCCTTTAAGACCAGAAATTCTTGCTAGCGGTTTCATTTCATCCACTACAACTGGGTCAACGATAAAGGCTGGAATATTCAATTCTTTTGCGAACTCATTAGCTAAAATACCGCCAAGATTTGATGCGTGTGTATTATATTTTTCTGTACGTAAGTCTTCTAACATCTCAGCTTCTACTTTATACGTTCCACCAGGAATTGGTTTTAATAAACCACCTCGACCTACAACAGCAACTAATTTGTCTGACATCTCAAGCTTCTCAACAAAAGATAAAATAATTTTATAACGAAATTCGGTTTGACTAATCACACTATCAAATTGTGCAATTTCTTCAACACTGTGTCTAATTGTCTCTTCAGCAATTAGTTTGTGATCAGAAAATATTGCCGTCTTCGTTGACGTTGAACCAGGATTAATAACTAATATAGCTTCCATTCAGTTCGCTCCTTTTTATTTATACTTGCTTCATCGCAAATTTTAACGAATGTAATTTACTATCGGTAGAATCACTTCTAGAAGTTAAAACAACTGGAACTTTTGTCCCAATAATTGTTCCGCCAACCATCGCACCACCAAAAATTGTTAGTGATTTATAAAGGCTATTTCCTGCATCAATTGCTGGAACTACGATGACATCTGCATCACCCATGATAGGACCTTCATAACGTTTGTGTTCTACTGCTTCTTTTGATAAAGCCAAGTCTAGAGAAATTGGACCAAATACGGTACTGTCTGTTTCATCTTTAAAATGCTCTGTTACTTCAGTTGCTAAAACAGATGATGGCATTTTTGGATTAAAATTCTCAGCAGCACTTAAAAGAGCTATCTTTGGATGTGTTATGCCAATCTTATGAGCCACTTGTTTTACGTTGCCCACAATCTCAATCAAGCTATCTTTGTCTGGTGCAATATTCATTGCGCAATCCGTTAATAAGAAGGATTGGTCATGTGTTGGTAAATCAACCATTGCAACATGAGATAGAACTTTTTGAGTTTTTAGTCCATGTTCTTTATTAAGTAATTCTTTTAATAGTGTATGAGTTTGGATGATCCCTTTTAGTAAAATTTGAGCTTTTCCTTCTGCCACAAAACTTACGGCTTGTTTTGCTACATCCAATTCATCTTCACAGTGAAAATAATCCCACATACTCTCATCTGCAATGTTTTTATTTGTGTCAAACACTACAAACTTAAGCCCCTCTGAATACTCTTTCTTTGCTTTTTTTACGAGTGCTAATATCTCTGGTTGAGATCCTCCTGCAACAGAAATCGTTATCATTTCTTTCACCTCATTCTTTATTTCCTTTTGACACCTTTAATTTACCTCGATTTGTAAGCGGAAACAAATTGTTAATTTTTATTTAGCTATTAATTATTTTAATACCCATTAGAAAGCTTGATATGATAATGTTCGTGTTTTTTTATTTTGTTAGTTTCTGTACATTCTAATCTAATTCTAATACTATTTTTTCACATATTATTTCTTTAAACTACGTTAAAGATAAAATAAAAACATTTTTGTTTCAACCTGTTTTTCATTTTTAACAAAAAAAGAGCCGAAAGTTAGTTTCTAGAACTAACTCCCGACTCTTAAGTCAATGTTTTTTAATTAATAATCACTTGCAGCACTTGAATCAGTACTTGCTCCAATAATTTTAACACCATCACTAGCGCCAATACGTGAAGCACCTGCTGCTACCATGTTTTCTGCATCTTCAGTTGTTCTAACAGCACCTGAAGCTTTAACTAAAGCGCGGTCGCCAACTGTATCTTTCATTAATTTAACGTTTTCTGCTGTTGCTCCAGCTGTTGAGAATCCAGTTGATGTTTTAACATAATCAGCACCAGCTTCAACGGCTAACTCACATACTTTAACGATTTCTTCTTTTGTTAATAATGCAGTTTCGATAATAACTTTAACTAACGCACGGCCTTTTGCTTCATTTACTACTGCTTTAATGTCAGCTAAAACAACGTCATATTGTGCTTGTTTTAAAGCACCAACGTTAATAACCATATCTACTTCATCAGCACCATCTTTGATAGCTGTATCAGTTTCGAAAGCTTTAACTTTTGATGAATTTGCTCCTAAAGGAAAACCAATAACTGTACAAATTTTCACGTCGCTTCCAGCTAATTCTTTTTTAGCTAATGGAATCCAAGTTGGGTTAATACATACAGACCAGAAGCCATGTTCTTTTGCTTCACCAGTTAATGTAATAATATCTGCTTCTGTTGTATCTGCCTTTAATTTAGTGTGATCGATCATTTTTGCTAAGTTTGTCATAAATAAATCTTCCTCTCTATTTGTCTATAAACAGAGTATACTCCCTATCAGCACAAATGTAAAGTTTTTTTTGAACATAATTTCATTTAGCTAATTGACGCGCCATCCAATAGTCGGTAATCAAGGTGTTAACATAGTTTCCTCGTAACGCTCCATCCACTGCTGCAAGTTTATGATCTCCACCAGCAACTAAAACAGACACTCTCTTTTTAGGTAATTCAGATAGTTCAATGCCTATCGTACGCTCATTTATTTCTTTAGAAGCAATTTGACCTGACTCGTCATAAAAACGAGAACAAATATCCCCTACTGCTGTTTCTTGTAATTGTAATTTTTGTTCTTCCGTCAAATACCCTAATTGAAATAGTAATGCTTCTTCTCTTGTTGTTCCGACTGTGTACATTGCTATAGTTGAATCTTCTTGTAATTGCATGATATGTTGAATATGGCGATCTTTTTCAACCACTTTTTTTACTTCACTATTATCAAAGATTACTGGAAGGGGGAGTGCTGTCCCTGTTGTATGATAGTTATCTGCAAATAGAGAAAGGGTTTCATGGGCATATGTACTCACTTTAGAGTGGGTAATGCTCCCCTTTAGTTGAACCACTTGAACATTTTTTAATTGGCTAGGACGTAATTTCTTACCTACTTCATAAATAGTTGTTCCCCAACCAATCCCAATAATATCACCTTCAACGACGGTCTCTTCTAAAAAAATGGCTGCTTCTAAACTAATTTGCTCAACAATTAAGTCATAATTATCACTTGGTGTTTGAGCAATTCGCACGTCTTTTAATTCGTACTTTTCTTTTATTTTATTGGCTAAAACAAGGGTTTCACTATAGGGATCAGTAATTGTAATTGTCACAAACCCTTTATCTTTTGCGTGTTTTAATAGTCTTGAAACGGTTGGTCTTGAGATATTTAATTCCGTTGCAATTTGTTGCTGACCATACTCTAATTGATAGTACAGTTTAGCTACTTCAACACTTAATTGATCTTTTGACATCGTCATTAGTAAGTACCCTTTCTTTTCTTATCTGTCTTGGTTTTATTTTATCATAAAAAGTAAGTTACGTTATTTTTCTTTATTTTCCTTAATTAACGCCATAAATGCTTCGCCGTACTTGTCTAATTTATTTTGTCCTACACCTTTAATTTGAAGAAAATCTAGAGAAGTTTGTGGTTGTTTTTCAACCATCTCTTGTAATGTTTTATCTGAAAAGACAACATATGGTGGTAAATTTTGCTCAGATGCTAAGTCTGAACGTAATTCTTTTAGTTTATTAAAGAGCTCATCATCCACAACAAGTTGCTTCACTACTAATTGTTTTCTGAATACTTTTTTCTTACCTAAAAGAACATTAATTCCCTCATCAGAAAGAGATAATAAAGGATACTGACCTTTTGATGGGATCAACAGTTGTTCAGCTGTCAGATAATCAATTAGTTGAGTGATTTCTTTTTGCGTCCATTCTTTCATTAAGCCATATGTTGATAATTTTTCAAAATGCCACTGAGTTATTTTTTGATCTTTTGAACCAGTTAATACTTTTCCAACGAGTGATTTGCCAAATTTTTCATCCATTCGCTTCACACAAGATAGAACTTTTTGGGCATCTACTGTAATATCAACAGATTCTCGGTCATCTAAACAGTTACTACACCTACCGCATTTTTCTCCCTTTTCGCCAAAGTAGCGTAAAATATAAGCTTGTAAACAGCCTTCTGTATGTGCGTATTGATTCATCTCACGCAATTTTAAGTACTCATTTTGCTGATACTCAATATTGGCTTCTGATTGTTCAATAAAATATTGTTGTATTTGAGCGTCTTGTGGGCTATAAAGTAACACGGCTTCACTAGGTAAACCATCTCTTCCTGCCCGTCCTGCTTCTTGATAATAGGATTCTATATTGCCTGGCATCTGGGCATGAATAACAAATCGAACATTACTTTTATTAATTCCCATACCAAAAGCATTCGTTGCTACCATTACTTGTGTTCGGTCATAAGAAAAGTCATCTTGATTTTTAGCCCGGTCCATTTCAGACATCCCTGCGTGATACATGGCTGAGGAAATCCCACTGTGTTTAATCAAACGATAAATTCGTTCTACTTCTTTTCTTGTACTGGCATAAATAATTCCCGATTGACCTTGATTCATTTTTAAAAACTCTAATAAATAAACATCCTTTTGATCCTTAATAACTTGAAACGCTAAATTTTCTCTAGCAAATCCAGTTTGAATGACATTCTCATCAGGAATTAATAATAAATCACAGATATCTTTAGCCACTTCAGGCGTTGCTGTTGCTGTTAAGGCGATAATTCTTGGCCTTGGATTGAACGCTCTGATGCGCTCTGCTAAATTTAAGTAGCTTGGTCTAAAGTCATGTCCCCATTGTGAAATACAGTGGGCTTCGTCAACAGCAATTAAATCAACGGTGACATGACGTAATAATTCAAGAAAATCAGCTGTTTCTAGCCTTTCAGGAGCAACATAAAGAAGGGTCACATCACCTCTTGCCGCCATTCCAAGTCTGCGCTGTATTTCTTGATAATTCAGAGTGCTATTTACATAAGTAGCTGGAATTCCCATATCATTTAAGGCATCTACTTGATCTTTCATTAAAGAAATAAGAGGTGACACAACCACTGTTAAACCATCAAACATTAAAGCAGGAAGTTGATAACAAACTGACTTTCCTCCACCAGTAGGCATAATCCCTAATACATCTTCATTTGACAATACTTTATTTATAATTGCTTCTTGCCCTCTTCTAAAAGACTGATAGCCAAATTTTTCTTCTAATAATTTTAACGCTTGCGTCATTTTATCCCTCTTTCCTTGGCTATTATAACTGATTCTCCCACTTTTATCATTCCTTTCTATATAAAGACACAAAAAAAGAAACCAAAGCCAGTACAAGAAAGGCCTTAATTTCTTTGAATGTTTAAAAATCTTGTTCTTCTTCTGATAGCTGGTTTAAAGAAGTAGCATTAAAAAAGAACGCTTTGGGTAAATGCCAATTATAGGCACTTCCAGCAAATCTTAAGCCCACAGTTAAAGCTATAATAACTAAGTAAATCACTGGATTCACTGGAACTGTATAGTACATGAAAATAGCAATTAAGATAGACCAACTGCCATAAATCTCTGTACACAAAACATTGGGTTTCTTTCCAGCTAGTAAATCTCTTAACACACCGCCACCTGTTCCAGTCAAAATTGCCGCAGCAATAACTGGACCAATATGTCCGTTGATATCAAGTCCATATAAAGCCCCTTGAATACTAAATGCAGCTAGCCCTATTGCATCAGAAAACATCTCTAATTTTTTCCAAGACATTAACTTTTTTGGAAAAAAATAAACCAAAAAAATCGTTGCAAAGGAGACATAAAACAAATTTGTTTGACGCCAAAAAATAGACATCGGTAAATCTAAAATCATATTTCTAAGTGCGCCACCACCAAAAGCTGTTAAAAAACCTAAAACGGTGATACCTAACACGTCATAATCTTCTTCCATAGCAACCATTGCTCCTGATAATGAAAAAGCAACTGTGCCAATAATGCTTGTTACTACTAAAATATCCATCCCATATACCTACCTAATCTCACCACAACTAGCAATCATTTGCCAGATACTAATCTATAAGAAAATAAACCGATTGTCCAGTTAAAAAAACTAGATATAATGGAAAATAAGAAATATACTAATTAATCACCCTTAAAAAGTTGTGAAATATTATACAAAAAAATTTATTTTTGTTATAATAAATCGATTAAAAAAGAGAAAAGAGGAATATTAAGAATGAAATTTCCTGAAAACACTTATGAACCATTAAATTTATTTTCCAACTTCTCAGTTGCTGCTAAAAAATCTCCTGAGGTAGCTATCTACTTTGATAAGGAGCTAATTGGGTTTCCTGAACTAGGAACAGAAACAACCTACCATCAAGCAAATCAGTCCATTATCAACCAGGCTAATCGTTTATATAAATTAGGAATCAAAAAGGGAGATAAAGTTATCCTGTATAAATCTCCAATGTTTGATACCTATTTACTTGCAGTTGCTATTAGCTATCTCGGAGCGATTCCTGTCATGATTTCTTATCACTTACCTGTTGAAACGATGACTGTTATGTGCGCTCGTCTAGAAAATCCTTGGCTTATCTATGACAGAATAACAATAGAAAAAGCGCCACTTATTTCGAGTATTGTACCTGATCAGTTAATTGAACTTGAAGAGTTAGTAAAAATCCCTACTACTGAACTTGTTTCTCAAGATTTTTTAGAGACTCATTCAATTTCCTATATGACGCATACTTCTGGAACAACTGGTATTCCAAAATTAATTGCTCATTCTGCTAACTCCATGGGTTGGCGGACTAAATGGCAAAAGAGCGTATTTGATTTAATGCCTGAGAAAAAATTAGTTGCTTTTCATATATCACCCGTTCATTCACGATTTAATATCGGCATATCTTCCTTAATGTCAAAAGGATTTCCTATATTATGGATTGGAAGTAGTCAACAAGATGATTTAGAACAAACGTTATCCCGATTTCATCCCTACGCTTTAGAAACTCATCCTAATGATTTCGTTCAGTGGAGCAATTTAGTTAAGGAACATCCTCATCTTTTTACTTCCTTTACTTATTTCCACTCGACTTTTGACGCGATTAACAAGGGAACAATGGAAATTTTCCTTAATGCCTCTACTGCCAAAAGACCTGTCTTTATGCAAGTCTATGGTCAAAGTGAATGTGGTCCAATGATTATGAGATTCCACACAAGAGATAGTATCAAAAATTTAGATGCTCGAAATATGGGTAATGGGATGCTTGGCTTAACTGAAGTTAAGATTGTTAATGAAAAAAATGAAGAAGTGGCTCCTAATATTTCAGGAAATATTCATATGTTATCAAAAGGACGAGCGCTCACTTACTACAAAGAAGACCAACGCTTTACAGAAAACACCTTTGGTCCTTGGTGGGATAGTGGAGATTTTGGTTACAAAGATGAAAATGGAGATTTATTCCTATTAGACCGCCAAGTGGATTTAATTCGTGATATCGAGAGTACTCTGAAGATTGAAGATTTACTTTTAGATAAATTAGATTTTCTAGATGAGGTAGTCATTGTCAGAGGAAAGGATAATGTTCCTCAACCCATTATTTCAGTGAGTGAACATAAAGAAATGAACTGGGAAGAATGGTTCCAAGCCATTAATGATTTCCCACTTCTCAGCAAACCTTTGATTTGGGATTATGACGCAATTCCAAGAACTGCGACGATGAAAGTTCAACGATTAAAAATAGAAGAGGAATTGAAAAAATAATAATATTAAAAAACCATCTAACATGAGCATTTGGAGTTAGATGGTTTTATATTTGTTTGATTTACTTGCGATATAACTCAATTAATCCCTTTAAAAAGTTACGTGTATAATTATCTCCACACGTTTTATAATTTTTATGACCTTCTTTACGAAGAAATGCACTCATTTCACTTTTTGAAACAGTCACACCAACACCATCTAAAATATCTAACATTTCATCACTTGTTAGTTTTAAGGCAATTTTTAATTTTTTTAACATAACGTTGTTAGCATTTCCTTGTCTAAGTTCAAAAACAGGTTCAGGGCTATCTTTTTTAGCTCCCCTTTGAGAAATGATTATTCCATTTAAAAACCGTTCAAATGATTCATCTGACAATTCTAATTCATAATCGTCTTCATTCTTTTTTCTTAACATTGAGAGATATTCTTCTTTGGTAACTGTTTCTCCCCCTAATCGAAAAATTTCAATCATGTCACTGTCTTTAATGTCTAAAGCGTAGCGTAATCGGGTTAATCGGTCATTATGATTCATTATTTGCTCCTTTTGCTATTTTTAGCATGTTTTCTATAACTCTTGTCATTATATCAGTAAAGTGTTCTCTGTCTTTTTGAGTAAAAGGCTTTGGTCCTTTTGTTCTCTTACCAGCTTTTCTCATTTGTCCACCAATATAGCGCTGTGTTAGGAGAGAATCAATTGTTTCTGGTAAATACTCTTTACCATTATGGTGAAAAATTCGAACTTTTTTACTCAATAGCAAGGAAGCTAAACCATAATCTTGTGTGACAACGATGTCATTTTCTTTCATTTCTTTCACAATACGATAATCGGCTCCATCAGCTCCCTTATCAACATAAATAAAATGGATAAATTCTGGATATTCTTTTGTCGTAAAATGGTCAATACTTGTGACAATTAAAACCGGCAACTGATATTTTCCAGCAAGTTTAATCACTTCTTCTTTAACAGGAGAGCCATCTCCATCAATCACTAAACGCATACTCTCTCCTCTTTTCCTTGGTTACTATTATGTAGTATGAAGGATAATTAATCATTTGACAACTAAATTTAAATGCAAAAAGATCTATGCTATGATTGGTAAATAGAAATGAGGGAAATCATGAACGGAAAAAA
This sequence comes from Vagococcus sp., assembly GCF_036639995.1. Classification (GTDB taxonomy): domain Bacteria; phylum Bacillota; class Bacilli; order Lactobacillales; family Vagococcaceae; genus Vagococcus. Next base: position 77,841 of record NZ_JAVWHO010000005.1, read on the forward strand.
CAGAAAAGATATTAAAGAAGGACAGCTAGTCGCAATTGTTCTAAAAAAAGATCAACGAAGTGGGCAATTAACTAGAGGACACGTCAAAAAAATACTAACCAATAGTCCCTCTCATCCTCATGGCATCAAAGTCATGCTAGTTGAAGATAATCAAGTTGGACGCGTACAAGAAATTTTAAACAATTAATTTAACTCAATAATTGACGATAGCCACCTAAAACCTTAGGTGGCTATCTAATTAATCTTCTATTTATATTTAAAGTGTTACCAGTACTATTACTCAATTACTATATATTTCTCGCTTAAACAATGCAATCCCTACCTCTAAAGCATCTTATGCAGCTCTTTAGCTGCGCCTAAAACGTATAAACTTCTTAAAAATAAATCTTAATGTTGCATATAAATAATATTAATATCCATTAACTTTAACATGTTTAAGAAAAAAAGCAAGTTTTCACACTTTTTTAAACATTTTAAACACAATAAACCCACTATTTAAACGAACTATTATATTCTTATTTTAATAAATATATAGTAAAAAAATGTTAACGAACATAAAAAAACGTTTAAACAAAAAAACAATTAGCAAATTCTTAACTATTAGTATAAAATGAATATGTACAATGAACTCATTATCTTTTTTAGTAACTAAAGGAGGTGATTTGCTTGTCTAAAGTCGGATAAAAGGTCATTGTGATTTTTTAAGGAGGATTTGTATGAAGAAAAAAATGTTTATTGGGCTATTGCTGTTTGTTTTTTGTCTATTCATTTCTACTGACAAGACAGTATTTGGAGAGCCTGCCGTTCATAATCCAACTGGAAGTGTAAAAATAACTACGGATATCAAAAATAATCCAAATACTAATTTAGTTGATTTAAATACAATTGTGACACGTTTAGCCTACATTGAAGATGAAAGTGGCGCTAAGTTTTTTTGTTTAGATGCTGATAAATGGTACCCTTACGATAATTATTATAGTGCTAGTGAGATTTTAAATAACCCTATCACTTCATGGTTACTCAAAAATTACTATTATGGAAATAGTGTTATTTCAAATGAAAATGAAGAAACTCGTTATGCAGCAACTCAATTAGCTATTTGGGCAATCACTAACCCAGCTAAATATGCTGATTTAGCCGTTGTAACAAATAACCAAATAATCATGGATTTAATCGCTGAAGCTAACACTCACGCTAATGATTTATCTGCTGAGGAAATTCTTAAACGAGCAGAAGTAGCGATAAGCCCACTTAGTCAAAAATTTAAATTAAGTGATGATGGATTGCGTTATCTTGCTCAATTCAACACAATCCCTAATGAGTATTTAGCATCTGTTGATTTTTTTGAAACAGATCAATTTTCTTTTAGTTATAATAATCAAAATATCACCAAAAATGTATCTATGGAAGATTCTCAAGAGGGAAAAATTATCAGTATTGATAAAAATTTTCTTAACTCAATTTACAAAGCTGGCACCCCTTTAAAAGTTGATCTGACATCTCTTATCAAAGGATCATTTTTTGTTGGTGTTGCCTACTACACCAGTAACTCAAACTTTCAACCTTTAGGAGCTGTTGAAAACCTAACCCTTGAAAAGAAATTAGCTGCTTCTGCTGAAATTTATTTAGATAAAGGTCAGCTTAAAATTAATAAAATTGATAATCTTACTAAACAACCTTTAACTGGAGCCACTTTTACATTAAAAGATATCAATCAAACAGTCATTGATTCAAAAACAACTGATGATAATGGGGAAATTATTTTTGATAATTTAGATTTTGGACAGTACTTACTTGAAGAAACAATAGCACCAATAGGTTACGAAAATAATAAACAACAATTTACAGTTACTATTGATGAAAAGACACCAGATTTTATTTACCAACTAACTGTTGAAAATAAAAAACAAGAAGAAAAAATGGGTGATATCAAGTTAATCAAAACTGATGATAAAACCAAAAATCAGTTAGAAGGAGCTGAATTTGCCCTTCTTGATAAAGACAAAAAGGTACTTGAAACAAAAATAACTGATAAAAATGGGGAGATTAGCTTTTCTAAATTACCTTTTGGTTCTTATTACTTGAAAGAAACTAAAGCGCCTGATGGCTTTGTTTTAGATAACACTTTACACTCTGTGGTGATTAATGAGAAAACTCCTGGTTTAGTTCAGCAAATCACTCTTACTAATAAAAAACAGGATGTGCTTCTTGGTGGTATCAAGCTAATTAAGACTGATGATAAAACCAAAAACCGATTAGAAGGAGCTGAATTTGCCCTTCTTGATAAAGACAAAAAGGTACTTGAAACAAAAATAACTGATAAAAATGGGGAGATTAGCTTTTCTAAATTAGCTTTTGGTTCTTATTACTTGAAAGAAACTAAAGCGCCGAATGGCTTTGTTTTAGATAATACCTTACACTCTGTGATAATTAACGAAAAAACGCCTAATTTATTACAAGTTATCACATTAAGCAATAAGAAAAAAGAGACTTCCTTAGGGGCAATTAAGATAACTAAGCAAGCTAAAAACTCTAATAAACGTCTTAGAGATGCTGAGTTTACACTGTCTGATGATAAAAAACAAACGATTGAAGTTAAAGTTACTGATAAAAACGGAGAATTAATATTTTCAAATTTACCTCTTGGAACCTACTATTTGAAAGAAACTAAGGCGCCAAAGGATTACCTATTAGATAATAAGATTTATGAAATTAAGTTAACAGATAACTTACCCGAATTAACCTATCAACTAACGGTTACAAATCAATTATCACCAACGACCACCATCACACCAAAAACACCGAAACGAGTAAGTAAGTTTACAAGTACTGTTGTAAAACAATTACCTCAAACTGGTGAAGAATTACTAAATCAGGTACTAATGACTTTACTTGGAATAACAATGGTTTACTATGCATTGATATTTAGGAAACATCATTAATTCCTATATAAAAAGAATGATTCCTTA
>NZ_JAVWHO010000006.1:0-5402 GCF_036639995.1 Vagococcus sp.
TTTTTAATTAAGTCCAACATCTAAAATATCTTTAATATCATCAATTGTCATTTTAGATAACTCTTTAATGTCTTCAGAATTTAACACTTGCTGAAAGAGTTCTTTCTTCTCAGCTTGTAGTCGATTCATTTTTTCTTCCACAGTTCCCTCAGAAATCAATCGCCAAACTTCCACTTTCTTTTTCTGTCCCATTCGATGCGCTCGACCAGTTGCCTGATCTTCAACCGCTGGATTCCACCACAAGTCATAAAGAATAACTGTATCTGCTCCTGTTAAATTCAAGCCAGTTCCTCCAGCTTTTAAAGAGATTAAGAAAACATCTTTATCTCCTCGGTTAAACCGATCAACCATCTCTTGTCTTTTAACTAATGGAGTGCTACCTCTTAAATAAAAAGTTTCAATATCAAGTTTAGCTAATTCTTCTTCCAAAATACTCAACATACCAGTAAATTGAGAGAACAATAGAATTCTGCGGCCATTTGTTTTTGCCGTTTGAATCATATCAAGTGCTTGAATAAGTTTTCCTGATTCACCTTCATAATCATCAATGAACAATTTAGGATGACAGCATATTTGTCTCAGCCTTGTTAACCCAGAAAGAATCGAAATACGATTTTGATTTAGTTCTTCTTTTGACATTCCAGAAATTGTTTTTTGCATCTGCCTTAAATGAGCCACATAAACTGTTTTTTGCTCTTCTGTTAATTGACTATAAAGATCTGTTTCCACCTTATCTGGTAAATCATCTAATACTTGTTTTTTCTCACGTCTTAAAACAAAGGGCTGAATCATTAACGCAATAGTTTCTGTTGTCAACTGCTTAAACTTACGCAATGGAGGGAAAAAACCTGGCATTAGTATTCTAAATAAAGCCCATAATTCTTCCAATTTATTTTCAATTGGCGTACCACTTAAAGCAAAATAATGATCTGCTTTTAACGTTTCGATTGTTTGGAATGTTTTAGTTGCTGCATTCTTTATCATTTGAGCTTCATCTAAAATCATACTATGGAACGTCATTTTTTCATAAATATCATAGTCTTGTCTAAGCGTTGTATAAGACGTCACCAAAATATCCACATCTTGATAATGTTCAATTAATTCTGTTCGCTCTTGTTTATTTCCTACAATAACTGCCACTTTTAAACTAGGCGCAAATTTTTCAATCTCAACTTGCCAATTGTAGAGTAAACTAGCCGGTGCCACAATGAGTGATGGATTATTTAGTTTACCTTCTTCTTTTTCAGATAACAAGTAAGTTATCGTTTGGACTGTTTTTCCTAATCCCATATCATCTGCTAAAATACCACCAAATTGATAGTGACTCAACATTTTTAACCATTTAAATCCTGTTACCTGATAATCACGTAACGTCGCATTCAACCCTTTTGGTAGTTCAATTGGGTAATTATTAGGCTGTGTTAAGTCATGAACCATATCTGTAAACAGCTCAGTCGTTTCAACGTCTTCCATTTCAGATAAAGCATGATTCACCATTAACCCTCGATATCTCGGTACTTCTAGTTTACCTTTTCTAATCTTAATGTCGCCTCTTAATTGTTGAAGTACAGAACTGGTTTCCTTGAATCCCTGCTCATCTAAAAAGAGTAACTGTCCGTTTTTTAGTTGATGATAATCTTGTTGTTTCATTAAACTAACCAAAACATCATTAATTTCTGTTTCATCAATATTTGAAATATCAAATTGAATGTCTAACCAAGAACCATCTTCTCTTACCTTCACTTTTGGTTGATGATCTGTTGATTTTAAGAACAACTGGGCCACATTAGGGGCAATCTCGACCTCAGCATATTTTCTAATCGTTGGAACTTCTTCTCTGATGAAAGCATACAAATCCTGTTCTCTTGGCAATTGCTTCATAAAGGCATTTTGCCGCTTAGCATAGCCAAAATGCTGTAATAATTTTTCAATTCTTTTTTCTTGAACTTGGTTTCTAATCACTTGAGATTCTTTGCCATTTTTAGTGGTATGCTCTGGATGACTTGAAAAAACAAAATCTCCATAAATATAATCAACTCGTGCTTCTAATTGCTGATTTACTTCTTCAATACGAATCTTAGAACGGAGTGGAACTCGAATCATCTCACTTTGTAAATCATCTGATACATAGACCGTTGCAATCGAATCAAGGTTAGGTAAAATATATGAAAACAGATCTCCCACATTATCTTTGGTAAATAAAATCTCAGGTTTGTCCAATCGTTTAAACAACTGAAGTAACAATTCATATCGTTCAGATTGTTCTTTCGTTAGCTCATAAATCGAATGATTACCTATCGCCCAGCTGTATTTTTCTAAATACATTTCAATTGGATCATTAATAATCATTTTATAATCACTTGTTCCAACAGGCAAAACATTAACTGTAATTGGTAACTTACCGTCTTTAAATAAAATAGTCTGTTTTTTATCGTTAGGAGTTTGAAGTAATAATCGTTCACTTTTGGTCAGCTCATCAATGAAGAAAGTCACCGCTTCACTACCTAATATTAAATAACGTCTATTTATTTTCCCTTTTTGTTGCACATTTGTTTGATCAAGTAATTCCTGTAACTCTCTAACCTTCAATAATTTATCTAATAATGAAATATCTCTTTGAGCAAAAGAATTTTCCCCGATTGTAAATAATTTATCGTTAATCCGGTAGCTACTTTTTTTCTCATAACTATCTAAAAATTCTTGGATATTTTTCACAACATAAGTTTTACTACCAGGAAAACGACTACCTAATTTCAATGAAACAGCAATCACTGACTGTTCTGGATGAAATGATAACGTCTCTACCACATCTAATATAAACTCTACTTTTAAAGGATCACTTGTCACTAACGTTTTTTCGGTTTCAGCTTCTTGTAGTCGCTCGAAACTTTTAGAAAAAATATCAGCATGAGATGGTGGTTGATATGTTTTTTGCGTATTGACTTGTTTTTTTATATAACGATTTAAGCCCTTTTCTCTTAAGGCTAACTCTGTTGCTACTGTATGCTTACAAAATCCGTGCTGTTGCCAATAAGGGCACTGACAGACATCTTCTTCTTTTGCGGTTCCATCTAATTCGATATGAAATACTTCTGAACCGACAACATCGGCATACCAAACTTGTTGCTCTTCATTCTTACTAATTGAAACAACACGGCCATCTTTAGCATAATCTCGGCCTTCTTCAACTACTTTTTCGGGAATGGACCATTTCATCGTATCACTTCCTATTCAAATTCTAGTCGTTCATTAACATAACTTTTTCCATCTAATGTGGTATTTATTTGTAGTTGTTGCGGTATTCTTTCTTTTAATTCACGGACATGGGAGATAATCCCAATTAACCTGCCATCTCCTTCAATTGCTTCAAGTGCCCTAATTGCCATCTCTAAAGCGTCCTCATCTAACGAACCAAACCCTTCATCGATAAACATTGCGTCTATTTTAATGCCTCCAGCCTCTTCTTGAATCACTTCAGCTAACGACAACGCTAATGAAAGAGCGGCAATAAAACTTTCACCACCAGATAAAGTATTCACTCCTCGCAGTGCTCCTACGTTATCATCAAAAATATTAATTTCAAGTCCGGTTTTTTTCTTAAAAGAACCTTGCTCTTTTTTAAGTTCAAATCGGTATCGTCCATTGGTTAGCAACACTAGTTTTTCATTTGCTCTTTGCAATATACGCTTCAAATATGTTTGTAGAACAAATCGTTCCATACTTAGTTTATTAGGTCCATCACCTGTCATCACATTGGCCAATTCTGTTAAATCTTCTAACGCCTGCAATTTATCTTTCATCGCATCTTCTTTTTCTTTAACAGAATTCACTATTTTTTTATTTTGACTGATTATATATTGTAATGATGTCACTACTTTTTGTTGCTCTTTTTCTTGCTCCTGAAGGTCACTACGTCTTTCAATCAATGGTTCAATTTTTGGCTTTTCTTTATCTATAAGAAGAGTATCTAATTTTTTTACCTCTTCATTTAAGGCATACTCTTTATTTTCAAAGGCTTGAATTCTTTTTTCTTGTTCATCTAAAGTAGCAAGATTAGGAATTAATTCAGCTAATGTTTCTTTTGTTAGTTGCTCTTTTTCTAAAAATTCTGTTAAAATAACTGTTTCTTTTTCTTGTTTTTGATTGAGCAACTCTAATTGTTTTTTTTCGTTTTTTAGTGTTGTTTCAATAATCAATAATTGTGCTTCTAAGTCCGTTACTTGTTTTTTCAACTCATCGACTTCCATATTCCAAGTCGATATTTTTTTGGTCAGTTGTTTTTTTTCAACCAACATTTCTTGATACGTTTGCCAAGTATCTGGCAGTCTATCCTGTAGTTCTTGATAAGTTACTTTTAATTCTAATAACTGATTTTCTAATTCTCTTACTTGGTTTTTTTCTTGTTCTAATAGCGTTTGACTTTCTAAAATAGTTTGTTTTAGCTTAGGCAATCCTTCCTCTTCTTTTTCAAGTTCTTCTAAAGTCATCGTTACTTGTTTCAATTCGTTTAATAAGTCATCTTTAGTTTCTTTACATTTTTCTAGCCATTTTTCTTCCAAAAGACTTTTTTCTTCAAAAGAATCTTGTATTTGTTTTCTTAACGTGACTAATACAACCTCTTGTTTTTCTTTTTCTGTGTCTTTAAATTCAATTTTTTGTGTTGTTTTCGTTTGAATTTCCTTGTTTTCAGATAACTCTTTTTCAATTTTTTCTAAGCTTTTTTCTAAAATGAGCATATCTTCTTTGGTCACATCTTTACCATGAACTGGTGCAGGATGGTCTAATGACCCGCAAACAGGACACGATTCTCCATCTATTAAATCTAAGCTTAATTTTGCAATTTGCGCTTTAGCCCAATCACTTTTAGCCATTTTATGCATTTTTTGAGATGCTATCTCTTGATTTTTACACGCAATAAGCTCCTTAGCTAACTCCTTAATTTCTTCTTCTAAAAGCCTTAGACACTCTTTATTTTTTTCAAATAACTCAATATTAACAAGTTGTTGCGCTACTTCATCTTGCTTTTTAACTAACTCAAATTTCTTTTCCACTAACTTTGTCTTTTGAAGGATACTTCCCTCAATTTGTTCCTTATCACTTGTTAACTTTTTGAGTTGTTTCGTTAATTCTTCTTCTTTTTCTTTTGTCACAAATAATTGCGTATTTAATTCTTTTCTTTTTTCCTCAAGTTGCTTTTTCTTTTCAAACAGAGGTAAACTAATATCTATTTTAGTTAATAACTTTTGATTGTCTTCAATTTCCGATTGGCTCTCTAATCTTTTTTTCAATTTAGTTTGAGTAGCTAACATCTCTGAGCGACAATTTTCTTCTTTTTCAGTCAGTTTTTTTTCTTCTTTTAAAAGATTTTGATACTCATCTTCTAATTCAACTAACTGATTATA
>NZ_JAVWHO010000006.1:5502-9838 GCF_036639995.1 Vagococcus sp.
TAATACATATTTTCTTCGTGATTCTCTGAAAATTCTTTTTGCCACTCTAGCTGAGTAATCAAAAGAGCTAATTCTTGCCTTAAATCTTTAAGAGATACTTCTTGCATTTTTTTCTTTTGTCTTAAAAACTCTGCAATATCTTGATAGAAATAGGTATTAAATAATTTTCTTAATACTTTTTCTTTACTATCACTGTCCGCATTTAAAAAACGACGAAACTCCCCTTGAGGCAACATCACTATTTGAGAAAATTGAGACTCATTCAACTGAATTAACTCACTCAAAAAAATACCTACATCTTTTTGTTTTGTTAGTTGCTCAATCTCTTTTTGATTTTCGTCAAAAACAGTCAATCTAACAAGAGCCGGTTGTTCTCTAAATCCTTCTCCTCTTAACTTTTTAACTAACTGCTCTGGCTCTCTTAGTACCTCATAAGTTTTATTTCCTTGTTTAAACGTAAATGTAACTCTCGTTTTATCACCTACTTCGGCAAAATTCGAGCGCATTTCACGCCCTTGTCTTAAACCTCCTGAAGTTGATCCATAAAGAGCAAATGTCATACCGTCAAAAATAGTTGTTTTACCTGCACCTGTTTTTCCTGTAATCAAAAATAAGGACTGCGCATAAAAGTCGGAAAAATCAATCAAGCTATTCTTATATGGACCAAAATTCTCTAATTTTAAACGAATGGGTTGCATGATTTTCCTCCTATCTCTCTAAACTATTTTCTATAATGGCCTCTTCTAACCATATTTGTTGCTTGGCACTTAATTCTTTTTCAGTGACTTCCTCAAAATATCTTTTTAAAAGAACTTCAGGTTTTAATTGAATTAAAGTTTCCTCTTTTTTTTCAATATTTTTTTCCTGCGTTACCTGGTTAACTCGTTCCAAACTAATGAGACGCGGATAAATTTGCCTCAACTCATTAATAGCATTCACGATGACAGTTTGATCTGTTAAAGAAATAGCCAAGTAATCTTCACGGTTAACTTGAGAATAATATTCTAATGATGTTAGTTCTTTAAAAGACCCTGTTAATTGATGGACATCTCTTAAGGGCGTAAGTGGAATAAACTCACTCACAACTTCTGATTCGTTAATATCAACCAGTCTAATCCCTTTTTCTTGATGTTCCTCAGACAAAGAATATTTCAGCAATGAACCACTGTACTTAACATGAGGCGTATTTTTTATAGCGTCTTTATAATGCAAATGTCCTAGCGCTACATAATCAAATTCATTCAACATATCTACTGGCACACTATCTAACCCTCCAACTTCTAGAGGTGTTTCTGAATCACTTTTTGACGCACCTGCAGCAAAAAAATGACTAATAAGGACTTGTTTTTTCTTAGGATCAAAACTTTCTTTCATTTTTTCGATAACAGTTTTCATACTTGAATGAATATCTCGCAAACTGTCATCATTAAAATACTGTCTAGCATGAAAAGGCTCAAAATAAGGTAACAAATAAAACTGAATATTATTAAGTTCTACCGCTTCCATTGCCTGACTTAATTTTGTGTGAAGATGAAAATTTTGTGTTTTTAACCACGGACTTCCTGTATCAAGACGCGTGGCGCTGTCGTGGTTACCAGAAATTGCTAGTACTGGAAATTTTGACGTTATATTCATTTCTATCATCATCTCATTAAACAAAGAAACAGCTTCAACAGAAGGGACTGAGCGATCATATAAATCACCTGCAATAACAATTGCATCTACCTCTTCTTTTATAGCTAATGCTAATACTTTTTGAAACATATCTTTTTGTTCTTCAAGTAATGAAAAACCATTTAATTTACGTCCAATATGCCAATCTGCCGTGTGTAAAATTTTCATCTTGTTCCTCCTAAAAAAGGTCTTCTTACTATTATATCAAATTTAGAGGCAAATGAATGGTCTAATACATCAAATAAAAAAACTTTTCACGAATGAAACACTTCATCGTGAAAAGTTTTTATTAACTCTTAAGAAACCATCCTCTAAAATACTAATTTTTCGTTTAGCATCACTAACTTGCTTGTCAAAAAATGAAAGCTCTTTAACTTCTTGTCCCTTTACTGATTCTTTAGCTTCTGCTTCTAGTTGATTAAAAAGCGACACTACTAAAGAAATAACATCTTCTTCTCTAACACCATTTTTCATAGGTAATCTACGAACAATCCTCGCCACCATTTCGTAATTATCATTTCTTACTTTTTCAATAAACTCAGCTATTTCATCATTTAACTCCTCTGGCAAATGATCCAAATTACTATAAACTTCAAGCATTAATTGCATTTGATCTTGATGTGTTTGTTCAATTTCAAACTTTTTCTTCAGCGAATAGTCAAATAATTCTACCAGACTATCTTGTGGAATTTCAGACTCATCAAACGTAGCTTCTAATGTTTTTACTGCTTCTCTAATTGTTTCAATATATAAGTTTTTCTTTGACTTAAAGTAGTGAAACACTAATCCCTTCGATACTTTTGCCTCTTCTGCAATCGTATCTGTTTTTGCCTTATAATAGCCATTCACCGCAAATTCCCGTGTAGCTATTTTTAAAATTTCTAACTGTTTATCTTCCATTAAACTTCCAAATCCTTTCTTTGATAAATTAACATGGCCCCTGTAAATAACAGTAAACTTGCACCTATTAAGATTACAATCAATCCCATATTCCAACCTTCTTCTAAAATAATAGCTGGATTTGCTAAAGCTATTGGAGAGATATTTTTCAAATATGAAAACTTATCTTCTAAATCACCAACAATGCCTAATAAATACGAGATAAAAACAAGCCCCATACTAATTCCTTGGTTAACTTGTTTTAAAAAACTGGATAATAAAAAACCAACACTCAAAAAGAAAACCAAAACAAAAAATTCTGTTCCAAAAACTTTGGTCAACGACACTAAAATATCTTTCCTTTCAAGAATACCATCATTAAAGAAAAGCGTCACACCAACGCTAGCTAGATAAGTCACACTCCAAAAGCAAACTAACATGCTTAAAGTGGCTACTATTTTCCCAAAAATAATTTTTTTTCGACTAATTGGTTGAGCATATAAAAATTCAATCGTGCCATCGGTCTCTTCTTTAACTAACATTTTATTTCCGAGCATAATCGAAAAGATGCTAGCTGCGATGAAAAGATATTGAAAAATATAAGCAAAAAATCCTGTTGGCTCAACAAGACTAGGTCCTGTATTTAAATGAAATGCCTTTAACATATTTTGAGGAAGCGTCTCTAGCTTAGTTGTCATCATCTCATTCATTCCTGTATTCTCCATTGAAGGAAAAATACTCATAAAAACAGCCACAATAACAACTAAGGCACATGTCCAAATTAGTAAGTTCTTTTTATTGTTCTGCCATTCAATTTTAAAAATCGTCATTTTTCTTCCTCCTACTCGTACATGGACAAGAATTTATCTTCTAAATCAAGTGGCTTAATCTCAATGTCTGCTACATCGTATTGACTAAGCAATTGAAGCAATGGATTAACCGCCTCTTTATAGATAAACTGCCAATTCTCATCATTTTGTTTTACTTGAGTAGCTCCAATTTCTTCTAACGACTCTTGTTTTATATTTTTTGCACTTAGTATCACTTTCTTCTCAATTTCTTTTCCTTTATTAATTGCCTCAATCGAAATGATTTGACCATTTTTAATAAAAGCTGCCCGATCACAATGTGTTTGAATTTCATGTAAATCATGGCTAGATAAAAAAATAGTGACACCCTCTCTACTTTTTTCTTCTAGCACTTCAAACAAACGATGTTGAATCATTGGATCAAGGCCATTAGTCGGTTCATCTAAAATAAGTAATTTAGGATTTTGAAGAAGTGCAGACACAATCGCAACCTTCTTTTTATTTCCAAGAGATAAATCAGATATTTTTTTATTTGGTTCAATTTCAAAATAATCTAAATAATGTTGAATAACTGCCTTACTATTTTTTACACCATGAAATTCAGCCGTATATTTAAAAATATCAAGGGACGTCATTTCATGATAATAACGAACATCACTTGAAACATAACCTACTAATTTTTTTATTTCGATACTTTGTTTCACACAATCCATACCTAATATTTTGGCTTCACCACTCGTTGGAAAAATAAAATTCAACAACATTTTAATAGTTGTCGATTTTCCTGCACCATTTGGCCCGATAAATCCAAAAATTTCACCTTCTTCAATGACTAAAGAGATATTATCAACTGCTTTAAACGCCTTATACTTTTTTGTCAGATTATTTATCTCAATTATCTTTGTCACTGTCAAACACCTACTCTCATTAACTAATTTAGTAATAGTTTAACTCCTACTGACTTTTTAGTCAAC
>NZ_JAVWHO010000006.1:9938-78698 GCF_036639995.1 Vagococcus sp.
TACTCTCATTAACTAATTTAGTAATAGTTTAACTCCTACTGACTTTTTAGTCAACAATGACAAAGAAACATTGTACAGCTAAGCCATACAATGTTTTCTTATTATGCTTTATTATAATTTTTCAAACCTTGTTTAATACCAATAATAAAAGTTACTACCGTAAAGATAATCATTGGAATCACTTGAATAAGTTTTCTCAACAAATCTTCTTTGCTTCCTCGTTCATATAAATAATCCTTACTAGGATAAATTAAATAAGAAATACTATCCCACAAACCATAAAAGTTAATAACAAAAACAACAAATGAAATAAGCGCCAGCAACAACCAAAAAACAACAATAAAGTTTGTCTTTTTCATGTCAATCACTCACTTTCTACTTTTTTCACGTTTTGAAACTAGCATCATAACAGATAAATAATCAATTCTCACTTTAATTATACTACGTAATAAATAAAATAGTCCATACTAACTAATAAATATAAGTAGTCTCTTCTAAACATTTGTCTAATCACAAAAATATTTTTGATATTTATCTAGGATAATTTCCTTAGAGAGACCTTCAAAAACAGAATCATTCGTTAAATAACTTGTAGTTGCTCCGCAATAACCTATTTCAAATTGCTGTTTTTTCGAGTATTTTTCTTGAACCATTGCCCAAATCATTGTACTTGTAAATACAGCTGTTGAGCCATTAATATTAAATTCTGGGGATATTTTTTTTTGAATCTCATAACTTTCTTGACTAGAATTAAACTGAACATTACCTGATTTTTCAACTACAATCACTTCTTTGACTCCCTGTTCTATTAGCTTTCTAATCTGAACATCTCTTGATTCCTGATTATTAGAAAGTTTTTTAGAAAGAGTCTGTAGCTCTAGTTCTGATAATACTAGTACATCTAGTTTATGCAATATAGGTACTAACTTAGTAACTTTATTTATTGATACTGATTTAGCAACAATTGGTACATCTACATACTTTTCAATATGCTTAATTGTTTCTTCCGATAAATTATCATCAATCACACACAGTTTAGATTGATTAACACGTTGCAAATAACGATTAATCATTTCAGGAGAAATATTTTCTAGTATGCGCATATCATCTAGCCCTACTCTAAAATCATGCACTAAGTCTTCCAAATAAACAAAAGTCGATGTATTAAAACTACTAATTTTCTCACAACAATCTAAAGCTAAACCGTGCATTCTAGCATCTAATACAAAACGGTCCCCATTCACATCATCTCCGTAAACAGAAATTAAGTTTGTACTAATACCTAGTTTTGTTAAGGCCAATGCCATATTACGGCCTGCCCCACCAAAGTAATAATTTATTTTCCCTGGATTGGAATTATTTTTAATCATTTCCACTTCTGGAACTGCGACAATATCCATATTGATTCCACCAATCACACTCACAAAACTTGGATTATTAACAATGTAACCTTTTCCTTTTATATACCCCTTCTTCATTAAATTATGAATATGGGCTGCCACACCAGATCTTGAAATCCCCATTTCAAAAGCTAGTTCTTCTTGAGAAATAGTTGGATTTTCTTGAATAATTGCCAGGATTTCTTTTTCCCTTTCAGTCATACTTTCCACACTCCTTTTATAAACATTTGTTTATTCACTATATAATAGTTTGACTATTTTTGGAAGCGGATACTATAATTTAGTTGTAAATAAAAATATGAGGTGGTTACAGTGGAAGATAAGTACATTGTAGTGGTTGGTGGTTTAAATTTAGATATTGCTGGTTTATCCGGTCAAAACTACCATGAAAAAGATTCAAACATTGGGGAAATTAACTTAAGTATTGGTGGCGTTGGTCAAAATATTGCTCAAAACCTGACACGTCTAGAAGCTCCTACTTATTTGATTACTGTTTACGGGGATGATAGTTTTGGAAACATTTTAGAAGAGGGATGTAAGAAAAATCACATTAATCTAGAATACGGAGAAAAGATTGATGGTGAGCACAGTTCTACTTATCTTTATGTTGCCAATAATCAAGGGGATATGGTTACGGCAATTAATGATATGAAAATTGTTGAACGAATTACACCTGATTTTCTAAAAAAACGTTTAGACATAATAAATGGTGCAGCAATCTGCGTTATAGATGGTAATATTTCTCAAGAATCTATTGAATTTCTGGCACACAATGTGACTTGTCCAATATTTGTTGATCCTGTCTCTGTTGCAAAAGTAGAACGTTTTGAACATGTATTACATAAAATTGATACGATTAAACCAAACGATCTTGAAATAGAATTGTTAACAGGTATTAAAGTCACAGATATTGAAACAGGCAAACAAGCTGCTAGTAAACTGAATAAACAAGGTGTTAAAAATGTTTTTATTTCACTTGGAGCTCGTGGCATTCTTTGTTCCTCCCACAATGAAGCACCAACCTTAATCCCACCTCTTGCTAAAAAGATTATCAGTACAAATGGTGCAGGAGATTGCACCATGGCAACTATTATCTGGGCAAGGTTTTATTATGGCAATGTGTTATCTGCTAAAGAGATTGGACAGTTATCACAAGCTGCTGCAAGTATCACAGTCGAATCCCCTAAGTCAGTTTCAGAAGACTTAACAAT
Source organism: Vagococcus sp. (assembly GCF_036639995.1). Classification (GTDB taxonomy): domain Bacteria; phylum Bacillota; class Bacilli; order Lactobacillales; family Vagococcaceae; genus Vagococcus. The sequence continues at coordinate 12,550 of NZ_JAVWHO010000006.1, forward strand.
AAAAAATATTGTGCATCGCTCAATACAATATATAGAAAATTAATTAAAGGAGAATGTATTATGGTAAAAAAACAAATTTATTCAATCGTTAATTACAACGAAGCTGTACAGACAATGGAAGCTGGTGCTGATCATATTGGATTAGTCCCAATGCAAACAGGAGGAATTCCAGCTCACCGTGTTCCATTTGATGTAGTTGATAAAATCTATGCTGAATGTAAACGCCGTGGCGTAAAATCCATTGCGATTATGTTAAACAAAGATGTTGAAGAAATGTTCTTCATCATTAAACGAGTAAATCCAGACATCGTTCATATCGCTGGTATGGATTATACAGCAGATAGAGCATTCGCTGAGCGTTTACATAAAGAATGTCCTGATGTTGAGTTAATGCAAGCTGTATTAGTGGATGATGAATCAGCTATTGATCGTGCGAAAGGCTACGCTGAATACTGTGACTACCTATTAACTGACTCAGGTTTAGCAAAAGATACTGGTATTGGTGCTAGCGGACAAACTCATGATTGGAATATCGATCGTACTATTGTTGAATCTGTTAACATCCCAGTTATCATTGCAGGAGGACTTGGACCAGATAATGTAGAAGATTGTATTAAACAAATTAAACCTTTTGGTGTTGATTCTTTAACTAAAACTTCGTACAAATTTGACGATGGTGTCACTGAAAAAGATATTCCAAAGGTTCGCGAATTTTGCCAACGCGCTGATAAAGCAGCCGCAGAAATTGGCTTATAAAAGGAGAATGACTCTTGAATTATAAATTAGAACAACATGTAAAAGTCCTTGTGACAGACAAACTAGATCAAACAGCCGTTGATGTTCTTAATGACAAAAATTATCAAAAACCATTAATTGTGATTGATTCTTTCTTATTAACAACTGAAGCAATAAAAAACCTTTTTGTTGCACTAAAAAGTAATAATAAAGATTATGCTATTTTCGACAAAGTTATCCCTAATCCACCAATTGAATTAATTGATGCTGGTGCTAAATTCTTTTTAGATAATCACTGTGACTCAATCATCGCAATCGGTGGAGGTAGTGTCATCGATGCGGCTCGCGGTATTAATATTGTCAGACATCTTGGTGGAAGTATTGTTGATTACGCCTATGACAAAGAAATAACCAATTTTTGTCACGGATTAATTGCCGTTCCGACTACATCTGGTACTGGTAGTGAATTATCCAACGCTTTAATTGTGACAGATACTGTTAATAACGAAAAAATCGCTGTTTTATCTAATGAAACAGTTAGCGAAGTAGCCATTTTAAATCCCGAATTGGCTCTTTCATTGCCAAAACAATTAACTATCTCTACTGGGTTAGACGCTTTTTCTCATGCAGCAGAAGCATATACTTCTAACCTATCCACACCTGTTGTTGATGCTATTTGCGAAAAAATTATGTTTTTAATTTACAACTATTTACCTAAAGCAACTCATGACGGTCAAAATAGAGAAGCTCGTGAGCGCATGATGGTTGCTGCAGCACTTGGCGGTTGGGTATTAAATAACGGAGGAACTCACATCGGCCATTCCCAAGCACATATCATTGGTGCTAAATTAGGTATTCCTCATGGTCAAGCTTGTGCCTATGCTTTACCTGGCACATTAATAGCAACAGCCTCTGTTAAATCTAAAAAAGTAAAAGAAATTGGTTATATTTTAGGAGCAAGTTTTCCAGAAAATGTGACAGATGAGCAAATTGGCGAAATCACTGCTGAAAAGTATAAAGACTTTCGTGATAACGTCTTAGGTTTAGTTGCTTTTGACACTTTAAATATTCAAAGAGAAGAACTTCTCGCACTTAGTGATGAAGTTAAAAATGAGCGTTTCGCTGGTAACTCACCTTTTAAATTAACAGACGAATTAATAAAAGAGCTTATGCAACATTTTGGTTAACACTAAATAAGTAAACAGAAAGTCATCAACCTCAAAGTAAAAAACTACTTTAGGTTGATGACTTTTTCATATTTTAATCTAGCTAAATAGAGTATTCTAAAAACGATAATAAAGTACGGTAGAAATAATAAGTATCGGAAATATAAGTAACGAGATTAGATGTCCTACTAAAAATAAATATTTCACTTTTTTTAATTCAACATGCCAAGTAAGCCAGATACCTACCAGACTAATAAAAAAACATAATAAAAGTGGCTTAGCACCATGTACCGGATTATAAATAAAAAAATAGGAACTAATTAAAAATATCTCTAGAAATAAGACTACTCCTGATGACATAATAAAAAAATTATTGGTTTTCATTTTCATCCTCTCCGTTTCCTAACTAAACACTATGGTCCCCACAAAAGTGTTCCAATAAAAAATACTAACCCAAGGCTTAAACAAACAACCATATTAAAAAACATTAAAAACCCCTTAATTACTTGATTATCAACCTTTAGCGCCAATAGAGCACCTACTCCACCAATGAAAGGTGTCAAAAATATAAACATAGGTGGATTATTTGGATTATAGAAAAACAAATTAGGTATCCAACATAAGAGACCAAAAAAGAATAATGTCGCACTTACTGACATATACGTTTTATTTTTCATAGCGCTCCCTCCTACCATATATACCAATTATAACACACACTCTAAAAACGCATATTTAATTAACATTTATCAAACAAAAAAAACTAACCAATATATATCAGTCAGTTTTAATACTTATTTTTCTTTTTTTACAGGTTTCTCATAAACAAAATCTGGATTGATTTGATTGTCTAATTTGTTAAACGCCTCTTGCATTCGACGTTCGACTTCTTCAATGCCTTCTTTGTTTAATTTTTTAATATCAGAAATGTCAATCGGCTCACCAAAGGCTAACGTCACACGACGTTTAGTCCATAAACGACTAAATTTCACTGGTCCTTGATAAACAGCGGGAACTATTTTTACTTTAGCCATTTTAGCAATTACAGCTGCTCCACCCTTTAAATCATCTGAATAGCGACTTCCACTTGGAAATACCATAACACTCAAATCAGTGTTTTTTAGCGCTTTGACAGGTGTTTTTATTGCACTTGGTCCTGGATTTTCTCTATCTACTGGAAACACATGACATTTTTTTAAAATAAAACCTAAAATCGGATTGTCAAACAACTCTTTTTTAGCCATAAACGAAAACTTCTTAGGCCAAGCTCCCATAGCAAAATATAAGGGTTCATACCACGTTCTATGAGGCCCCACTAAAACATAATTTTCCTCTTTAGGTAAATTATCACGACCAATATAGCGAGCATTTGTATTAATAAAAAATGTTAGAAACCGCACAACATATAATAAAAAGCGATACATAAATTTCCATCCTTTTCCTTTAAACTCCTTACTAGTATGCCTAAATTTCTTAAAACATGCAAGTATTTCTTGTTCAAAAAAATTTTTATCATGCTATAATAAAATCACTGATTTGAAAGGAAGTTTATTATGCCTAGTTTATTACATGACGGAGAAAGAATCGATCAACTTGTGGCTTCTGGTGTTCAAATTATTCAAAGTCCTGATGTTTTTTCTTTTTCCTTAGACGCTGTTCTATTAGCAAACTTTGCGTCAATTCCTAAAAGAGGAACTATTGTAGATTTTTGTTCTGGAAATGGAGCAATCGCACTCTTTATGGCCCCTAGAACGACCGCGTCAATTATTGGTGTTGAACTCCAAGAACGTTTAGCTGATATGGGTAAAAGAAGTATTTTACTTAATAATTTTGAAAATCAGGTTTCGATGGAACAACTGGATATTAAAGATGTTCATGCTAAAATTAAAAGTGATTCTGTAGACTTTATTACATGCAATCCTCCTTATTTCAAAGAGCAACCGAATAGTAAAAAAAATCCTAATCCTTATTACGCCATTGCTAGACACGAAATTCATTTACAATTAGATGATGTTTTTAGGTCTGCATCAAAATTATTAAAGATGAATGGTAAGATTGCTATGGTTCATCGACCAGAGCGTTTAATGGATATTTTAGATAGCATGAGAAAACATAGAATTGCGCCTAAAAGAATTCAATTTATCTACCCAAAAGAAAGTAAAGAAGCTAACACCATTTTGATTGAAGGTATTAAAGATGGCAAAACAGATGGTTTGAAAATTTTACCACCTCTTTATGTTTATGGTGAGGATAATCACTATTTACCTCAGATTAAGGAAATGCTTCATGGAACAAAATAAAAAACATTATTTTTACGTTCTAAAATGTAAAGATACAACCTTTTACGGAGGATATACTACTGATTTAGTAAGACGTCTTGACGAGCACAATAGCGGTAAAGGTGCCAAATACACTAGACTTACTAAACGACGTCCTGCTAAAATAATTCATCACGAAACCTTTGAAACTAAAAGTGATGCCATGAAAGCAGAATATGCCTTTAAACAATTAACAAGAAAACAAAAAGAAACCTATTTAAATTCTTTCAACAAATAAACACAGCCCTCTTAAAAAAATTAAGAAAAGGCTGTGTTTTTATTTAGTCGCAAAAAAAGTAAACAAAGAGGCTTGGTTATTTTTTTCATAGCCGACTGTATAAGTAATATTTGAAAAACCTGTTTGATGTAGCAATTCTTTAAACTCTTCAATACCATACCAATATAGGGTGAAATTAGAGATTTCCGTTTCTTGCACTACGCCTTTTTCAATTAACTCATAGCGATGAATATAAGATACTTTTTGCTCATGCCAATTCATTTCTTGAGCTGTACTAGTAAATAGTAATCCTTCGTTATCAGAAATCGGATAATCTGTTACGCTTACCTCATCTGATTGAAACCACATAGGAAGTTCAATATCAATCATTAGTTGTCCTTCATTTTTCAAGTGGTTATAAAAGGAATTTAATACATCCTTTATGATAACTCTAGGTAATAAACAAAAGCTACCTGTTGGCATCATGATAGCTTCATACTCTTTTTTCAAATCTAGCTTAGTCAAGTCTCCCTGATAAAGAACTCCTCTTACTCCAACTTGATTCATATTTACTCGGCATTGATTCAGCATCTCATTTGATAGATCCACCCCTTCAACGTCTAACCCTTTTTGAATAAATGGAATCATCATTCTTCCAGTTCCTACACCAGCTTCCAAGATTGGTCCCTGACATTTTTTTAAATGGTCATAATAATACTCAATATCCCCATCGATTGAAAAGCCCACAGGTTTTGTTATTTCATATAACTTCGTACTTAATTTGCCATATTCAACAAACATAACTAACAACTCCTTTCAACGTCATTCTAACATAAAAAAAGCCTATGACAACTGTTGTCATAGACTCTTCTGTTAATCTAGTGGTTCATAGAAGTTACCCATTATTGTGACATTTTCCGAAATACTAACAAACGCACTCGGATCAGAATTACGCATCGCAATTTGTAATACTGGAATTTGGTCACGTGTTATGATAGTAATTAAAATCGTCTGTTCATTATGATTAAATGCACCTTCTGCATTGTTAACAATCGTAATACCTCGGCGAATTCTTTTTTGTACCTCACAAATTACTTCATCAGGTTTTGTAGTCACAATCATTATTTGCATTTTCTTTTGACGTGTAAATACCATATCAACCACTTTCCCATTAACAAAAATAGAAAAAGCACTATAAAAAGCATATGGCCAACCAAATAAAAAGCCTGAGGTCATGATAATACACGCATTAAAAATAATATTTAATGAGCCCACATTTCGTCCAGTCATTTTACGAATCGTCACACTAATAATATCCAAACCACCAGATGATAAACCACCTCTTAACGCTAGACCAACACCTAGCCCACAAATACCCCCACCAAAAATGGCACAAATAATTGGGTCTTTAGATAGCTCCGTCACGGGTATTATTTGAATAAAGAATGACGTCATAAACACTGAAAACATAGTAAACACAGTAAATTTTTTACTGATTTTAAACCACGATAAGATGAATAACGGTACATTTAAAGCATACAACACAACTGACATTGGTAGTTGAACATTACCAATGCTTTCTGATAACGTCACAATAATTTGTCCTAAACCTGTTACACCACTTGCATAAATATGTCCTGGTTGCCAAAATAAGTTTAAGGCAATAGCTTGTAACATCCCATTGATGACAGCCATTGAGATTTTTTCCATATACTCGGTTTCAATAAACTGTTCTTTAATTGTTTTTAATTTTAACATTTTATCTTCTAACTCCTTCAAGTAAGAGAAAAGCTATAATCTACAATATCAAGTTTATTTTTCGTCAGTAACAATATTTAAATGCAATTCTTCCAACTGATCCGTTGAAACAACGCCTGGTGCACTAGTCATTAAATCAACTGCACGATTATTTTTAGGGAAGGCAATCACTTCACGAATATTATCTTTTTTAGCTAATAGCATAATTAAACGGTCTAGTCCTAACGCAATACCGCCATGTGGTGGGAAGCCGTACTCTAATGCATCCATTAAGAAACCAAACTGTTCTTGCGCAGACTCTTTTGTAAACCCAAGAGCTGCAAACATGTCCTCTTGCACATCACGTTGATAGATTCTCAGTGATCCCCCACCTAATTCATAACCATTTAACACTACATCATAAGCTTCTGCATAAACTTTTTCAGGTGCTGTTTTTAATAATTCAACATCACTTGCTTTTGGCATAGTAAAAGGATGATGTGCAGCTGCGTATCTTCCTGCTTCTTCATCGTATTCAAGTAATGGCCAATCAACTACCCACAAGAAGTTAAAGCTATCTTCATCGATTAAGTCTAATTCTTTTCCTAAGCGATTTCTTAAAGCTCCTAAAGAAGCTGCAACAACTTCTTTTTTATCTGCAACAAACATTAATAAGTCACCTACTTCAGCATTAGTTGCTGTCATAATAGACTCTTGCTTATCTACTAAAAATTTAGCAATTGGGCCTTTCAAGCCGTCTTCTTCAACTTTTACCCATGCCAACCCTTTAGCGCCAAATTGTGCTAACCATTCGCCCAATTTATCCATATCTTTTCTTGAATAGTTAGCTGCAGCTCCCTTAGCATTTAACGCCTTAACCGCACCACCATTTTCAAGAGCAGATTGAAAAACTTTAAATTCAACTTCTGAAACAGCTTCTTTCATTTCAATTAATTCCATTTCAAAACGAGTGTCTGGTTTATCTACCCCGTAGCGAGCCATTGCATCATCATAAGTCATGCGAGGAAACGGTAATGTAATTTCTTGATTCATAACTTCTTTCATGACCTTAGCTAACATATTTTCAGTATATTCTTGAATTTCTTCAGCTGTTAGGAAACTTGTTTCAATATCGACTTGAGTAAATTCTGGTTGGCGATCTCCTCGTAAATCCTCATCTCTAAAACAGCGAACAATTTGGTAATACTTATCAATTCCAGCACCCATTAATAATTGCTTAGTCGTTTGAGGTGATTGAGGTAACGCATAGAAATGTCCCTCATGTACACGAGAAGGAACCAAATAGTCACGTGCGCCTTCTGGTGTTGATTTATTTAAATAAGGTGTTTCAATATCCATAAAGTCGTTATCATTTAGAAAATTACGAATAACTTGACTTGTTTGATGACGTAATTTTAAGTTAGCAAACATTTCAGGACGTCTAATATCCATGAAACGATACTTCATACGAGTATCCTCATTCACTGTTTGATTGTCATCAATCACAAAAGGCGGTGTTTTCGCTTCATTGTAAATCACAATTTCACTACCAATGATTTCAAACTCTCCTGTTTTCATTTTAGGATTAACTGCACCTTCACGTTTTACAACAATTCCTTTAACTCCAATAACATATTCACTACGACATTTGTCTGCAATATCTAAAGCTTCTTTTGATGTTTCAGGATTAAATACTACTTGGACTATTCCTTCTCTATCGCGTAAATCAATAAAGATTAAACCGCCAAGGTCACGTCTTTTTTGAACCCATCCTTTAACTGTGACTTCTTGGTCTAAATGCTTTTCAGATACTAATCCGCAATAGGTCGTTCTTTTTTCCATCTTTTCTACTCCTTTATTTTTTTTCAGCTTACAAAAAAAGCCCTTGTTTAAATAAACAAGGACGAATGATGACTCACACGTGGTACCACCTAAATTCGAGAAACCACGAATAGTTTCTCCTCTTCAAACGATTAACGCTCGTAACGGAATGATTTTTGTCATTCATCTCCAGAGTGTCTTTCCTTTTTTGGTTAGGCTAATTTCACCAAATTTAACCCTCTCTTTAGGTAAAAAAGTACTTTCTCTTTCACTGATATTATACTTAAAAATTACTAGATATGCCTTTAAAAGTCAAGTTAGATTCATATTAAATTATACTTACTACTCATCCTTTCTTTTTTTTGTTATAATTAGCTCTATTATAAATAATTTCAATAATGGAGTAGAATACGTGAGAAATTCAGACACTAGTAAAAATACAATGAAACTACTAATATTTAACTTGGTGATTGTCGGATTGGTCATTGCTGGCTTTTATTTTATGCATGGAACCAATCAAATTGTCGATGTTCAAACCATTGCTTTAAATGTTAGAGAAAAACCAGATGCAACATCTCCAGTATTAACTCAAGTCCATCGTGAAGACCGAGTTACTATTAAAGAAAAAAAAGGTGGTTGGTATAAAATACAAACTTCCGAAAAAGTGGACGGTTGGGTAGCTGAATGGTTAATTTTTGATGGTCAATCAGGACCTTACACTTATTTACCTGCTGTTATCACACAGCGTAACACAGAGCTTAAAAAAAATAACCAGAAAAGCAGTAAAACTATCGATACCTTAAGAAAGAAACAAAAAGTTTTTGTCACTTTAGAGTTAAACGGTTGGTGCCGAATTTATGTGGATGATAAATACGGTTGGGTTCCTTCTGATTCACTAGACATTCGAAAAAATCAACAACCTAAATTTGAAATTGACGATAAACTTCAAGTAGCATTAGATAATGCGCCACTTTATTCAAAAAAATCAGAAACAAGTTCTATTTCAACTAGACTTGGGTATGCTGAAAAAATCACCTTAAAAGAAGAAGGGGATTATTGGTACCAAGTTAGTACGGAAAGTGGTCAAAAAGGCTACATGAGAAGCTGGGAAATAACTAATAATAAACTTAGCAAAAACGAAAAACGTCCTAGAGAACCTCTTCCAGAACATGTTATTATGCTTGATCCAGGACACGGTGGAAACGATCCAGGTGCAGAAACAAATGACGGAAAAGTTTTAGAAAAAACATTAACCTTAGCAACAGCCAAAACAGTGAAAAATGAATTAGAGGAAAAAGGATATAGCGTTTTAATGACTCGTTCTAAAGATGATTTTGTCTCTTTATCTAAGATTGCGGATATCAGTAATAAGAGTAATGCTGATATTTTTCTAAGTTTCCACTACGATTCAACAGGTAACCCAAATGAGGGATCTGGTACAACTACCTTTTATAGAAATAAAAATGGCCGCCCTTTAGCTCAAGCGGTGAATGATCAAATTGCGGATATCCTACCTCTTGAAAATCGCGGCTTTGGTACCCAAGATTATCAAGTCCTAAGAGAAAATGACAAACCTGCTATTCTTTTAGAGCTTGGATATATTAACAATGATACTGATGCAGCTTATGCTCAAAATAAGAAATATCATAATAAAGTAGCAGAAGCCGTTTATGAAGGTGTCACAAATTATTTTATTGAAATGAATAAAAAAGACCGTTAGAAATCTAATATGATTTCTAACGGTTTTATTTTTTATTAATGAGGAATTATTGCCCATAAAAGTGCTGCTATTGCGCCACCAATCATTGGTCCTACAACTGGTACCCATGCGTAGCCCCAATCAGATTCACCTTTATTTTTAATTGGTAAAATTTGATGAGCAATACGAGGACCTAAGTCCCTAGCTGGGTTAATTGCATACCCGGTAGGTCCTCCTAATGAAAGTCCTATTGAAAGAATTAACACACCCACTACTAATGGATTAAGTCCATCTGAGAATGTATGTTGTGAGAATGCTAATAAAGCAAAAACTAAAACAAATGTACCTATAATTTCTGTTACAGTATTTGAAACAAGGTTTCTAATAGCTGGTCCTGTTGCAAATGTTCCTAAAATAGTAGCTTCATCTTTTGTTTCTTCCCAGTGTGGTAAATAGGTAATCCAAACTAACATCGCACCCACAATACCACCAACTACTTGTGCAATAATAAATGGTACCACTAAGCCCCATTCAAAATTACCAGCCATTGCCATACCTAAAGTTACTGCTGGGTTTAAATGTGCTGGTCCCATAAAACCTGCTACATAAACAGCTATCGTTACTGCTGCTCCCCAACCTAACGTAATGACAACCCAACCAGCACCCTGTGCTTTACTTTTATTAAGTGATACAGCAGCCACAACGCCATCACCTAGTAAAATTAAAATTAAAGTTCCTAAAAACTCACTAAAAATCTGCAGTGTATCTCCACTCATTTTACTATATCCCCTTTTCTAAATAGTCAACCTTCCAGAATGACTAACCTTTATTTTTTCCCGATTCGTTTAAACGTTTGTGTTGCTTTGACAGCCTCTTTCCAACCACTATATAAATCATCACGTTCCTCAGATGCCATATTAGGCTTAAAGGTATCTCCTTCACCTTGGAATGCTCTTAATTCATCTAAGTCTTTCCAAACACCTACTGCTAAACCAGCTAAATACGCTGCTCCTAATGCTGTAGTTTCTAGATTTGGTGCCCTAGTAACATCTGTATCTAATATGTCTGATTGGAACTGCATTAACATATCATTTTTAGCTGCTCCACCATCCACTTTAAGAACAGGTATATCAATACCAGAATCTTCCTTCATTGCATCAATCACATCTTTAGATTGATAAGCAACAGCTTGTAATGTGGCTTTAACAAAATCTTCTTTTGTAGTCGCACGTGTTAAACCAAATATTGCTCCACGAGCATCTGAATCCCAATACGGAGCACCTAATCCAGTAAACGCTGGTACTACATACACACTATTATCTCCAGTTGAAGCATTAGCTAACTCTTCTGATTGTGGCGCTGTTTCAACCATACGCAAGCCATCACGTAACCACTGAATAGCAGAACCAGCTACAAACACACTACCTTCTAGAGCGTAATAAACTTTACCATTAATACCATAGCCGATAGTTGTTAATAAATTATTTTTAGAAATTTGAGGTTTTTCACCTGTATTCATCACAATAAATGCACCGGTACCATAGGTATTTTTAATCATACCAGGTTCAAATGCCAACTGACCAAATAGGGCCGCTTGTTGGTCACCTGCCATACCAGCAATTGGGACTTCATTGCCATAAAAATGATAACTTTGAGTATATCCGTACACTTCCGAATTACTTTTCACTTCAGGAAGTAATGACTTAGGAATATTTAATAATTCTAATATATCGTCGTCCCATTTTAAATCCATGATATTATACATCATTGTTCTTGCCGCATTTGAATAATCCGTTACATGAACATTACCGTCTGTTAATTTCCATAATAACCATGTATCAATAGTTCCAAAAGCAAGTTCTCCACGTTCTGCACGCTCCTGAGCTCCTTCAACATGATCTAAAATCCAGCGAACTTTTGTAGCAGAAAAATAAGCATCTACGACTAAACCAGTTTTCTTATGAATCATATCAGCATGACCATCTTCTTTTAACTTATCAGCAATAGGCGCTGATTGTCTTGATTGCCAAACAATCGCATTGTAAATTGGTTTACCCGTTTCTCTATCCCAAATAACTGTCGTCTCACGCTGATTCGTAATACCAATAGCATCAATATCGTCCGGACGAACACCAGATTCAATTAGTGCACCTGCAATAACTGATTGAACAGAATTCCAAATTTCATTGGCATTATGCTCTACCCAACCTGATTCCGGGAAAATTTGTGTAAATTCTTTTTGTGAACTTCCAACATTTTTTCCTGCCTTGTCAAAAATAATTGCTCTTGAACTTGTGGTACCTTGATCGATTGCCATAATATACTGCTTATCTGTCATGTTTCTTCCTCCTTATTAAAGATAGCGCTTTCTTTATACACCATAATAATAACTTATTTTCGACTGATTAAAAAGCCTAAAGCCTAGTTTATTTTATAAAAAATGGACAAAAAATAAAAAACTTTGATTTAAACTGTTTTAAATCAAAGTTTTTCTCTTATTAAAAATAATTTCACAAATATTTCACTATTTATGATCCGTATCAAAAATAATTGTTACTGGACCATCATTGGCAAGACTCACTAACATATTAGCACCAAATTCACCTTCTGCAACATCTAAATCATAAGTTCTTAATTGCTTATTAAAGTAATTAAACAAGCGAAGGGCTTCATCCGGATGGGCTGACTTAGTGAAACTAGGTCGATTTCCTTTTTTTGTATCAGCTAATAATGTAAATTGAGAAATAGAAAGAATACTTCCGCCAACTTGATGAATATCGAGATTCATTTTCTCATTCTCATCTTCAAAAATACGTAAATTACTTATCTTTTTAGCTAAATAGTCCGCTTCTTTTTCGGTATCACCCTCTGCAACACCAACAAGTAGAACATACCCTTTAGCCACTTTACCTATTTCTTTTTGTTCAACAACGACATTACCATGCGTTACTCTTTGTAAAATAACTTTCATTATTAAACTCCTTTTTAGCCATTGGTTCTTCTAACACTGTAAACTTCTGGCACAGCTTTAATTTTATCAACAATTTGTTCAAGATGACTTAAGTTTTGAATAGAAAGAGTCAAATGAATCACTGCCATTTTATTTTTTGCAGGTTTTGCTTCCACTCCAATTAAACGTTTCGTGTTAGCATTAACGACTAATAGAACATCATTTAAAAGACCTGAACGGTTATAGCCATAAATCTCTAAATCGGCATTGTATTCTTGCCCACCGCTTGTTGCAGCATCTTCCCATTCAACATCAATTTGTCGTTGTTGCACTTCTGGTGAGTTATTCATATTCGGACAATCTTTTCTGTGGATAGACACGCCGCGCCCCTTAGTAATATAGCCAACAATATCGTCACCAGGAACAGGGTTACAGCAACGGCTGATTCTAACTAATAAATTATCCGCCCCTTGAATAACAATGCCGCCTTCATGGCGAATTTTCATTTTAGTTGTGTCTTTCTTTTGAACAGGTTGTTTCATTAATTCTTCTGCTTCTTCTTGTTGTTTCTTCACACCACGTTCTTTTCGCTCTTTTTCAGTTAAACGATTGTACACAACTTGAGTTGTTACTTCACCAAAACCAATAGAGGCAAATAAATCATCTGCTGTTTGATAATTAAAACGTTCCAAAGCATCTGCAATTTTCTCTTTCGTTAGAAAATCTTTTGGTGCAAAATCATTATCAAGTAAAGCTCGCTCTAATGACGAACGGCCTTTTTCAATATTTTCATCTCGGTCTTTATCTTTAAAGAATCGTTTTATCTTATTTTTAGCACGACTTGTTGCAACAATATTTACCCAATCTCGACTTGGTCCAAAAGAATTAGCTGACGTTAAAATTTCAATAATATCGCCGTTTTTAAGTTTATAATCTAGTGGTACCATCTTGCCATTTACTTTAACACCAGTTGTTTTATTTCCAACTTCAGTATGGATGTTATACGCAAAATCTAGTGGTCCAGATCCTTTCGGAAGTTCTGTCACATCTCCTTTTGGCGTAAAGACATACACTTTGTCACTAAATATTTCACCTTTAACGTTTGCCATAAACTCAGAAGCATTATAACTTTCGTCTTGAAGTTCGATAATTTCACGTAACAAGCTAATTTGATTCGCATTTTTATCTTCTTGTTTTTCTGTTTTTCCTTCTTTATACGCCCAATGAGCTGCAACCCCAAATTCTGCAATTTGATGCATTTCGTATGTTCTAATTTGAATTTCGATTGGGTTGCCACTTGGTCCAATAACTGTTGTATGAAGTGACTGATACATATTTGTTTTAGGGACAGCGATATAGTCTTTAAATCTTCCAGGAAGTGGTTTCCATTTTGTATGGATGGCTCCTAAAACTGCATAACAATCTTTAATTGAATCTACTAACACGCGAATAGCCAGTAAATCATAAATTTCATTAAACTCTTTTTTCTTATCCTTCATTTTACGATAAATAGAATAAATGTGCTTTGGACGACCATAAATTTCAGCATCTATTTCCAATTCTTCTGTAGCTTGGTGAATTTCTTCAACTGTCTGTTCCACGTACATTTCTCTTTCGCCGCGTTTTGAATTCATCAGATGAACGATTCTATAATATTGTCTTGGATTTAAATAACGTAATGACCTATCTTCTAGCTCCCACTTAATTAAGCTAATCCCCAAACGATGAGCAAGTGGTGCATAAATTTCTATTGTTTCTTTAGCAATTCTTCGCTGTTTGTCTTCTCTTAAATGGTTAAGTGTTCGCATGTTGTGCACTCTATCTGCAAGTTTCACCATAATAACTCGTAAATCTTGTGACATAGCTAATAGCATTTTACGATGATTTTCAGCTAATTGTTCTTCGTGTGACTTATATTTAATCTTACCTAATTTAGTCACACCATCCACCAACATCGAAACATCTGGACCAAATTCTTTTTCTAAGTCTTCTAATGTTACTTCTGTATCTTCAACAACATCATGTAAAAAACCTGTTGCTACAGTGTGCGGGTCCATGTGAAGTTCCGCCAAAATACTTGCTACTTGAATCGGGTGAATAATATACGGTTCTCCTGATTTTCTAAATTGGCCTGAATGGGCTTTTGTGGCATATTCACATGCTTTTTGAACAAATTCAACATGTTCAGGATTCATGTAACTAGCGACAATTTCTAGAACCTCTTTATCCGTCAATACTTTTTCTTTTGGCATATGACCCCTCCTTTTTAAACTTATTAAAAAAAAGTACTAGATTAGTACTTTTACTTGTTTAGATTAAACTAATTATACTCACTTTAATTTGTTATTTCAATCTTAAAAAAACTAGACTTTTTAAAGGATTTCAAAAAACATTCTTATATAAATAGGAATGTTTTCATTTTTATGTTATTATACTTAAAAATATATTTATTACACAAATGAAAGAAAAAGGTGATTATGATTAACACTGAAGAAACACTTCAACTTTTATCTAAAGTTGAACCTGAAAAAATGAGTGCTTTTTTTAAATTAATGTCAGAAGAGATTCGTTTTAAATTAACTTTCCTTTTAGCCCATGAAAAAGAAATGTGCGTAAGTGACTTAGCAAAATTGGTTGATGCCTCAGTGACAAGTACCTCTCATCATTTACAGATTCTAAAAAAAAATAACGTCATCGATAATCGTCGTGTAGGAAAACAAATTTTTTATTTTGTTAATAATGAGCGTGTTCGCTACTTTATTAATACTGGTCTTGATTTTCATCATCTCAAACAAGGAGGAGTAACATCTAATGAATAAAACTAATTTATTTTTTCGTATTTTTTTCTATGGTTTAATTCTAAGTAGTATTATTGGAGCAATTTCTTTTATTTTTATCTTCTTAGAAAGCAATATTTCTCACTTTCTATGGGGTAAACTCTTAAACGATCTACCTTACAAGATTGTCTTTATTTTACTTTTTTGTTTACTGGGAGGTCTCATTGTCGGCAAGTTAAGAAAAACTTGGGGAGATTATCCTCAAACTGCTCACTATACAATTGACCACTTAAAGAAAAATAAGACGCTCAATTATCAACCTGTTTTCAAAAATTTATTAGTAGCTCTTTTAATTTTAATTTTCGGTGCAGGCGTTGGACCTGAAGCCGCTCTTTTAAGCGCTATTGTTATGTTATCTGTTTGGCAAGCAGATAAAATGCGTTACTTATTTTTTAATAGAGAAGTGTTTGATGAGTTACCTGTTTTAAGTCGAATAGGTCGCATGCTACATCCAACAAAATATGTTGTAACTTTTGACCCTGCTATGGCCCCAACAGATAAAAATTTTGTTTCTACCAAAAAAGCAATGAATATGTTTTTTGTGGTTAATGGTCTCATCTGTTTTACAATTCTTATGAAGTTAGCTAAACAACCTTCCTTTATCAGTGACATGGGACACTCTACTTGGCATACTAAAGACTTATGGGTATTTATTCCTTTAGTTCTTTTTGGTGTCCTATCAGGTAAAATTTATAATTGGTTTAAACAAAAAATGACTATTCTTTTTTCATTTTGGTCTGATAATCCTGTTAAAAAAGCTTTATTAGGTTCTTTAGCCATTTTTATTATTGGTTCTTTTTTACCTAATTTATTATTTTCAGGACAAATCACGTTAGGGTCTGTACCAAAAGAATACATCCAATATTCTGCACTAATTTTATTTATTGTCGTCATCGTTAAACTTGTTTTCCTACAAGTATGTTTAAACACTGGATGGATTGGTGGAGATATTTTCCCGATTGTCTTTGCCTCTATTCTTCAAGGTTTTGCGATTGCCCAATTGTTACCTTATTTTGATGTTGTCTTTATTGTGGCTGCTGTAGCTACTTCTATGGCTGTTACTATTTTAGATTCACCCATTGGCGTTGCCATCTTTATCGCCTTGTTCTTCCCAATTCAAATCTTACCTGTTATTCTTGTAACAGCTCTTTTACTTAAATTTGGAAAAAACTACTTTCAATCAAAAGCAGTTAAGGTGAATTAAGATGTTTGGCTTATTTATTGGGTTTAAACGACTAAGTCAATGTTTGGTTCGATGTTTTAAAAAAGAGGAGACAAAAGCTCTACTTGTTGCAACAAGTATTATTCTATTGGTAGGTACCATTTTTTATCACAATGTCGAAAAAATGAGCTTTATCGATTCTTTCTACTTTAGTTTTGTAACACTTGCGACTATTGGGTATGGTGACCTTCATCCTGTTACCGTTATAGGAAAACTCTTCACAGTCATTTATGGTATTTTAGGATTAGGGCTTGTCAGTCTTTCTGTCGGTGTTATTGCAAGAGAATTAGTCAATATTAGAAACATTAATCAAAAAAAGAATGATGACTAATAAAATATCCTGTTGAAATAGATTAGAAACTTATTTCAACAGGATATTTTTTATATGCCATCAATACCATTTCGAATAGCTAGCATTTCCATTTCTAAATTCGAAATAACTTCTGCCGTTTCAACTAAACGATTGGATAATTTCTCATCATCAACACCTTTTTTATACCGCAGCCCATGTTCTAAACTTGCCCAATAATCCATAGCAATTGTTCTAAACTGGATTTCAACTTTAATATTTTTAGTTTCCTTAAAAAAGAAAACAGGTATTTCCACAATAACATGTAAGCTTCGATATCCACTTGGTTTAGGGTCAATAATGTAGTCTTTTATTTCTACTATTTTAAGATCTGATTGGTGACTTAGTGACTCTAACACCATGTAAATATCATCTACATAAGCACAAATCACTCGAATTCCTGCTACATCTGATAACTCATCTGCTACTATTTCTTTCGAAAATTCTAAATTTTTTCTGTCTAATTTTAAGACAATACTTTTTAACGTTTTCACTCGGCTTTGAATTTGATGAATCGTATTACTTCGACCAATTCTAGGTGAATTATTTAACTCTCGATCAATAATCTTTAATTTGGTTTCCACTTCATCAATTGCAGATTGATAATAAATAATTAAAGAACGATACATCTCTAGTGCTCCCACATAAGAATGAGATCTTGGGTCTGCATCATTAACTAATCTAATTAACTCTTCTGTTGAATATTCCATTAACGTTTCACTCCAATATACTAATCTGTCCCCTTACTATATCTATATTATATGAATATTTATTGAATAATGTCTATTAAATACAAAGAAAAAAGATGACAAAAAATTATTTTTATCATCTTTTCATTCTAATTTAGTAACTCCCATTGATAACTCATAGCGGATAATGCATATAAGGGAGCTGTTTCTGCTCTTAAAATTCTTGGACCTAAACCACATAGCACGCCTTGATAACTTTCAAAAAGTGAAATTTCCTCTGGAGTAATTCCTCCTTCTGGACCAAAAATAATTAATATTTTTTCACCTGGTACAATCATTTGCAATGATTTAACTAAACTTTTTGTCTCGCCAATTTTTGCTGATTCTTCATAAGCTATCAACACATGATCATACTGTTTTAACTGTGTTTCTAATTGTTTAAAACTTGAAAGCAATTGAATTTTTGGAATTTTTTGTCTATGTGATTGCTCAGCAGCCTCTTTAACAATTTTTTCAAATCGTTGATTTTTTTTACCTAATTTTTTTTCATCCCATTTTACAACAGAGGTTTTACTAGGAAATCCAATTAATTCTGACATTCCTAACTCTGTTGCTTTTTGAGCAACCCACTCTAATTTATCACCTTTAGTATAGCCACAAGCAATACTCACTGAATAAGGCATTTCTTTTTGAGCTGTTTCTTTCTGAATTTCTTTTAGTTCAATTTGATTTTCTAAAATACCAGTAATCTCTGCCACAATAGCAACCTCATTACTAAATGTTAAAAAACATTGATCGCCAATCTTCATTCGCATGACATGAGACGCATGATGAAAGTCATCTCCAGACAAAACAAACAACTGATGGTCTTCGTATTCCTCATTAATAAAATAACGTTGCATCTTACTATTCCTCAGTACTTTTCTTCAAGATAAGTGCTAACCAATCTTTCTGTCTAAATCGTTGGTCTACTTCAAACCCATTCTCGTAAATTGCTTCTAAAACATCGCCTTCTTTATTTTCAATAATTCCTGAGACAATGAAAGTTCCATCATCTTTTAGACAGCGAAACGCATCTGGAATTAATTCAATAATAATGTCTGCCAATATATTAGCAACAATGACATCTGCTTTTTTTTCAATTCCAACTAATAAATTATTTGCACCAACAATCACATCTTCAGCCACTGGATTCAAATTCATATTTTCTTTAGCTGAGGCAACTGCCACTTCATCTAAATCATAGGCATACACTGTTTTAGCACCTAAGCATTTACTGGCAATACTTAATACACCAGACCCTGTCCCAACATCAATAACAGTTTCATCTCCTCTTAACACTACTTCTAGCGCTTGAAGAGTTAATCTAGTTGTTGGATGTGTCCCTGTTCCAAACGCCATTCCTGGATCCAACTTAATTATATGCTCATCTTTAGAATAAGGTGTATATTCTTGCCATTCAGGAACAATGGTTAAATATCTCGTAATATTAACCGGATGGTAGTATTTTTTCCACGCTGTTGCCCAATTACTTTCCACAACTTCTGAGGTTTCTATTTTGTTCTCACCAACATCAAGTCCAAATGACGTTAATTCTTTAATTCTACCCTCTACTATTGGTAAAATTTCTGGTAAGAAGGTTGTTTCAGGAAAATAAGCAATAACTTTTGCACCTTCTTTGATATGATCAAATGTTTCTGCATCTAGTATTTCACCAAAAGCATCACTTTCAAAATTCACCACATCTAACGCGTCTTCAATCGCAACACCATTTGCTCCAGCTTCCATTAAAATATTAGAAACTGCTTCAACAGCCTCACTTGTTGTTAATACTGAAACTTGATTCCACTTCATCTTTCTACCTCTTTCTTAGTATTTTGGATATGATACAAATGTATTTGTTTTTATTGTTTCAAGGCGTTTCTCAAAAACAGAATCATCCCATTTCAATTCAAATGTTTCTATCGTTTCATCCATTAAAAAGTCTAATAAATCACTTTGTCCCTCTGTTAAACAGTCATTAAAATAAACTGCAAATTCATGAATCCACTCTTTAGATAGTCCTTTTTTCTTATCAAAATAAATAGTTGTTAAATACTCTTCTGAATCAATTTCTTCTGATTCGTTTGTGTAGAAAAGAATGGCATCTTCAAATTCAATAACTTCTTCTTCGCTTAAAATACCCTCTTCATCTTCAATAGCTTCTTGAGCTTTATTTTCGGCAAACAATGCCACAATAATTTCAAACTGATGTTTTTTAGTATTCCAATCAATTGCAAAATCAACTTCTGTTAATTGTTTTTCTAATTCTTTTTCAATGACTTCTAAAATAGTTTCTTTTTTCATTCTGCACACTCAATTTCTATAGTTTTTCTGTCCTTATCATACCTAAAACACCTTCATTTGCCAATGAAAGAATGTGATATAATAATTAAAAATAGATGAAGGAGGAAAACAATGCAAAAACCATTAGCTTATCGAATGAGACCAAAAACAATTGATGATGTGGTTGGGCAAGAACATCTTGTTCAAGAGGGAAAAATAATCCGCCGAATGGTTGACGCCAACATGTTATCCTCAATGATTTTATACGGACCTCCTGGCACTGGTAAAACAAGTATTGCAAGTGCTATTGCCGGGTCTACGAATTATGCTTTTCGCATTCTAAATGCTGCTACCGACACCAAAAAAGATTTACAAGTCGTTGTTGAAGAAGCCAAGATGAGCGGTACCGTTATTTTGCTCTTAGACGAAGTTCATCGTTTAGATAAACCAAAACAAGACTTTCTATTACCACATCTGGAAAATGGACGAATTGTAATGATTGGTGCTACGACTGAGAATCCTTATATTGCAATTAACCCAGCAATTAGAAGTCGAACACAAATCTTTGAAGTCAAACCACTAAGTGAAGAGAATATCGAAACTGCTGTATTTAGAGCTCTCCAAGATAAAGAAGATGGCTTGGGACAGTTGACTATTAAACTAGACGACGATGCTCTAAGACATTTATCACGAGCAACTAATGGAGACTTAAGAAGTGCTTTAAATGGGCTTGAACTAGCTAGTAAATCCACACCTCCACAAGAAGATGGCGTCATTCATTTAACTCTAGCCATTTTAGAAGAATGCATTCAAAAAAAAGCCTTCTCTCATGATAAAGACGGGGATGCTCATTATGATGTTATCTCAGCTTTTCAAAAATCAATACGAGGAAGTGACGTTAATGGGGCACTTCATTATCTAGGACGCTTGATGGAAGCAGGTGAGTTATTAATCGCTTGTCGGAGACTTCTAGTCATTGCTTATGAAGATATTGGTCTAGCCAATCCTGGTGCTTGTGCAAGAACGGTTTCTGCTGTTCAAGCTGCTGAAAAATTAGGGCTACCAGAAGCAAGAATCCCGTTGGCTGAAACAGTGATTGACCTTTGTTTATCACCTAAATCAAACTCTAGTGTGATCGCTATTGATAATGCATTAGCTGATATTAGAAAAGGATTGATGGGAGACGTGCCTGATCACCTCAAAGATGCTCATTACAGTGGTGCAAAAGAACTAAATCGTGGAGTTGATTATCAATATCCTCATAATTTTCCTGGTGGCTGGGTTAATCAACAATATTTACCAGATAAAATTAAAAATAAAATTTATTATGAACCAAAAGAAACTGGTAAATATGAAAAAGGTCTAGGTCAACGATTTCAAAAAATCAATGACTTAAAAAAATAACTTTTGTCTTCAACGCAATTAATTGCTGATTTAAAATTCTTGTGTTAATATAAACCTATAGATATCTGTGATGTGCGTCGTGCTCCCATTAGTGTTGACCGAACATTTAATATTACCTTGGGAGTCAACCAGCTATTATGAAAAACAAGCCTTTTCACTTGGTAGTTTGACGTAATGCTAACGATTCCCACCTGCATGTAAAGCGGGTTCAACCATTACGAGCACATAACGGCATCGACGGATATTTTTTATGATTATTCAGCAATTTGCATTTTTTGCAAATTGCTTTTTTTAATAAATATATTTTTTAGATAGGATTGTGATATAATTGGTTAAGATAGTTATGTTACTTTTTGCTTTAATTCTTCTTATTATTGGTTGGTATTTAAAGCAAAACATTAACAAATTGGAAGTTGTTTTTACAAAAAACAATGAACAAAATTTACGCGCCTTTTCCTTTAGCTTTATTTTTTTAGGTATTATTGGCGTACTACTTGGTATCTTTATACCTACAAAAGAAGCAACATTATTTTTTGTCTCAGTTGTTCTCATTGTTTCAGCAACCTTCTCTATTCGTCTATCTAAAAAAATGAAATAGGTTTTATACAGAAAGGATGTTTCATATGTTAAAAGAGTACAAAAATATTTTAGTAGCGGTAGATGGTTCCAAAGAATCTGAGCAAGCTTTTAAAAAGGCTGTACAAGTAGCTAAAAGGAATAATTCTATCCTATACATCGCTCATGTTATCGACATAAGAGCTTTCGAATCTGTTTCAAGTTTTGATGAATCATTAGCTGAGGAAGCTGCCAAAGTGGCAAGAGAAACACTAGATGCTTATGTAGCATACGGAGAAGAACATGGCGTTACTGATATTCACTGCCTTATTGAATACGGAGCACCAAAAACTGTCTTGACACAACAAATTCAAAAAGAATATAAAATTGACTTAATCATGCTTGGTGCAACTGGACTAAACGCTATGGAAAGAATCTTAATTGGTTCTGTTTCAAGTTATGTTTCTCGTCACGCAAAATGTGATGTGTTAATTGTTAGAACAGATATCCATAACAATTTATTGGTAAAAGATAAAAAGAAAAAATAAAAAAAAGACTGAATGCAAAATTCAGTCTTTTTTATTGTTTTATCACTTTCTTTACTATTATCTTTTTCAACGACACTAACCTCGTATTCGATAAAAAAATATAGATAATAGTCATAATCGACTGTTATCTATATTTTTATTCTTTATTTTTTTAAAGCTTCAACGTCACGAGCAATCATTAACTCTTCATCTGTAGGAATTAATAATACTTTAACTTTTGAATCATCTGTAGAGATAACGCGCTCTTCTCCACGAACATTATTTTTAGCTTCGTCGATTTCACAACCAAACCAAGTTAAACCATTAATGATTTCTTTACGCATGTTAATATCATTTTCACCGATACCAGCAGTAAAGACAATAGCATCAACACCGTTCATAACACTTACATAACTACCAATGTATTTACGTACACGATCAGCAAAAATCTCTAAAGCTAATTTAGCAGATTCTTTATCTGAACTTTCTAAGTCACGCATATCACTTGATACACCTGATAAACCTAAAAGTCCTGATTCTTTATTTAAAATATTAATCATGTCTTTAATATCAGTTAATCCTAATTTCCCCATTAAGTATTGTAACAATGAAGGATCAATATCACCTGAACGAGTTCCCATAGTTAAACCAGCTAATGGTGTGAATCCCATTGATGTATCAATTGATTTACCACCATCAACAGCAGTAATTGATGCACCATTTCCTAAGTGACATGTAATGATTTTAGTTTCTTCAATTGGGCGACCTAACATTTCAGCTGCTTTTTCTGATACGTAACGATGACTTGTACCATGAGCTCCGTATTTACGAGCGCCAAATTTTTCATAATACTCAGTGTTAACACTATATAAATAGTTAACTGCTGGCATTGTTGTATGGAATGATGTATCAAATACACCTACATTTAAAGTATGAGGTAATACTTTTTCAAACACGCGAATTACTTGTGCTTCAGCTGGATTATGTAATGGCGCAAATTCAGCTAATTCATCAACTAATTTTAATGCTTCTGCATCAATAATTGCTGATTCTTTAAAATGCTCTCCACCAGCAACAATGCGGTGTCCAGCTCCTGTAATTTCTTCATATGAACTAATAATTTTTAATTCAATTAATTGTTCTAATAACATATTAATAGCAATTTCATGGTTTTCGATATCTTTAATTACTTCGAATTTTTGACCTTCACCATGTTTGATTGTAAAGATTGAATCGTTTAAACCAATTCTTTCTACGATTCCTTGAGCGATAACTGTTTCTTCTGGCATGATGTATAATTGCCATTTTAAACTTGAACTACCTGCATTGATTGCAATTGTTTTTGACATAATAATAATTCTCCTTTTATATAATTAATTAATATTTGATTTGCGCCAAGTCCGAAATTCATTAATAAATTTGATTAATGATTGATCGTCCTTAAGGGATGGCAATTCAGCAAGTAACACTTCTTTTGCTTGCTGTGCGTGATCACCTTTGTTTTGTAGTATCAGAATAGATTTACTTAAGCCTTTCTGACTGAAAAGAGAGCTTGGTAATTGTAATACTGCTTGTAAATACACCTCTTCTTTTAACCATGCTGTTAAACAAGGTGCCTGCTCTGTTTCAAAAAGATTACTTGGAACTAAGAATAGACCAAATCCATCACTTTTTACATGCTTCATTGCTTTTTCCATCAACAAGTGATGGGCAAAACTATGCTCTTTAGAAGACGCCACTTTGAATTCTTTCACCTTATCATCTAATGGATAATAACCAATTGGAAGATCTGATAATGCAAAATCCACTGGATCGATTAACAACGAATCCATACTATCCTGGTGGAACAGTTGTGCTTCTAGTCCTATCCAAGCTTCATTTACCGCAGCAACATTAAGTAGTGTATCATCTACATCCACCCCAAAACCAGTAGCATTCATCTTAGCTAAGCCAAGATTCGTCATCACTGTATATAAAAGATTTCCAGTGCCAACTGAAAGGTCTAATACTGAAATGGCTTCTTTTTTATTTGCTAATTGTTCTAACAGATAAACAAATAGAAAACCGATGCCATCAGGTGTTAGTTGATGATTCGCCTGAATACCATCGTTCATCGAGCCCTTTAACAAGACCAATTGAGTTAATTTACGTTTATCTTCTTGTGTTAACTCTAGTCCTTCTAATTGCTGATACATCTTTGTTACTTTATCAACTACTTCTTGTATTGGAACACCATCTATGACACGAACTGTTTGTGAATCAATCAGGTTCTCCATCGTCTCAATATAAGCATCAAAAAAAGAAGTATCTAGTGCTTCTTGTAAAATACTGATTGATTCAAGTAAAATTTGAAACCCTTTTTCTACATCAGTATGAGCCAATACTTCCACCTCTTTCATTCACTATAACAATAATCTCTCACCGTTTCATTTTATCTAATAAATCCGAATAATTCAAGGTATTGTCGCAATAAAAGAGTGAGAAATCATACATTTCTCACCCTTTTTTGATAAATCTCTTTTTCGTCGTTCGCTTGTACTTGTTATTTAGGCTAGTTTTCAATTCTACCTCTTGCGTTTTTTCAAGCCAATCTACTTCAACTGTACCAATATTGTATCTCACTGTTTCATTTTTCACAGTTTCTTCCTGTTGAAGTGATGCCCACGTTAAATTTTCTAAAGAACGAGCAAGATAAAAATCTTTCGTATTAACAAGAACTTCTTTTCTTGCTCGATAATCTTCAGTAACGTACAACGTCAGGATAGTAAACATCACTAAAATAGCTAAAACAGGTAATAAAACACCGCCTTCATCACTAGTTGAATAAGAAGTAAGTATAGGTTTCTCCTTCAAGAGTCGTTACCTCCATTTTAACTAATTCCTTTTCTTCAGAAAAAATCACTTGTTTAATTCCCATAACAATAGGTTGGTGACCATTTTGACTACTTGTTTTTCTAATCATTTGCTGATAGTTCTCAAAAATTATGGTTTCTTTATTCTCTTTGTTTTCTTTTTTGTAATACAACTTGTTATCTTCTATTTTTTGAAACTTTGCTTCTCTAATTTCTGATTCCATTTGTATCTTTCCAATTAAAAGTTCCATGTAATTATCTTTTTTTATATGATTATCCACACCTTGAACCATCGATAAAAAAGGATGTAAAAAAATAAGTAAGCCCATTAGAACAACTAAAGAAATTAAACATTCAATTAAAGTAAATCCTTGATATGACGCTACTGTTTGTTTATTTCTAAGCATATTTCTTCTCGCTCAATTCTTAGATTATTATTTGTCCATGCACTAATATGCATCCCCTTCTGGTTGGCTTTTTCTTCCACCGACTGTCTTTGTGTTTCTTGTGTCAACGAAGTCATTTCATATAATAAGATAGCCACTTCCAACTCATCTTGAGCTTTTTTTTCATCTAGAAGTAGAAAAGTGATGGTTGAAATTAAAAATAAAAGAGAAGTTACAATCACAACCATTGCAATCATACATTCTAATAATAAATAACCACTATTTTTTCTCTTCACGACGTATCACCTTTCCACTACCTAACTGAAAAGAATAAATTATGTTACGTTTGTTTAAATTATCTTCAATTCTAATTCCTTGGATTACCTTAAGATTGCCTGTATTATGTATAAATTCAATGGTGTCTGTTGTTCTAAGGTTCAACGGCTCTTCGACATACAAAACATCTCTATATTGAACGCCATGGTGGTAATATTCAAACTTAAAATAGTTTTCACTTTCAACTTGAGATATTTTAGTTGAATGCTGCTCCAAAATCGCACTTTGATGCGTTTGTTGAATTCGTCTTTCTAACTGACTTAAAAACATCTCTACTTTTGTTTTTTCTTTCCAACGCTTCAAACTAATTAACGGAACGGTTATAAAAATAGTAATCGTTAAAAGTACTAACAAGGATTCAATTAACGTAAAACCTTCATACTCTTTTTTATTCACTACTCCACCTTAATCTCCAGTTTGTCAGCTTTGTCTTTTTGATCTTTTGAAATATAGCCGCCCGCTAATAACTCATCTGTACTTTTTGGTCGTTCATTATTATCTAGATAATACATCTCACTTTGTGTCACAATCACTTTTTCTAACGCTGCATCTCCCTGTTTATTAATTCCATCCGTTTGTTTCATTAAATTCGGCACAAATAAAATAATTAACACAGCAATAACAAAAAGAACTATTAACATTTCGAGTAATGTGAATCCTTGGTAATTTTTCTTTCTTTTTTTTTGCTTATACAATTTAAACATTAATACAATTCCCCCATCCCACTATAAATTGGTAAAAGTAACGCTCCGTACACAGAAATAATTAACACAGCGATTAATAAAAACATTAATGGCTGTAAAAAGCGCATTCGCTTTTCAGCTAAATTAATAAAATTTTCCCACTCTTTTTTACCATAAATTAGCAACTCTTTACCTAAATTCCCTTTTACTTCCCCCTGTAAAATAATTAAATTTAGTTCAGGCTTTAAAAACAACCACTCTTTTACAGGTCCATCAATTGAGATTCCCTCCTCTATTTGTCCTTCTATTTCTTTTGCCATCTCTTGCATCAAGGGTGTATACCCTACTTGATTCATTGTTAGGACCACATCTCTAAATTCCATTCCTTGTGTTAGTAACTTGCCCCATTCTGTTGCAAAAAGAGAGGTGTAATAATGAACAATAAAAGGTTTAAGTAATGGGACTCTTGATAACCAATTAGCTTGATATATAGCTGTTTTTTTGGATAAATAATAATTAATTAAATGATACAAAATAAAAGCGATCACACTAGAAATTAATATTATTACTGGACCGTTATCCACAACTAGTAATCCTAGATTTTTCCCATCACTACTCTCATAAAGATCTGTTAACTGCGGTAGAATATACCACTTCATTCCTAAAACCATACTAGATAAAAATAAAAGTAATAAGATAGGATAACTAATAATTTTTATCAAATGCTCTCGTTGCTTTTCTTTATCAGACATGTGCTCTGCCATTCTAATTAACGTTCCAGTTAAATCACCATGAATTTCAGCAAAACTTAATTGGGCACTCTGAGATTCGCTCAAACACAGACTTTTCAAACACTTATTTAAACTTTTCCCAGCCAGTAATCGTTTATTCATTTCCTTGAGTTCTTTTTTTCTTTTTGGATTAACCGTCATCATAAAAATCAAACTTTTCTCCAATGTAAATCCATTATCCAAAAGTTCTGCTAAGAGAATTAAAAAAGCTTGTTTTTCTTTTCTACTGAAGAAATGCTTTGTAATAAAGAGACGTCTCTTTTGTGATTCTTTCTTTTTGGACTGCTTCTTGTAGATTTTCTTCCCAATTGGTTATCACCCCGTTTATTGACCAATCATATAAAACCGCATATTTTTCTTTACTTATCACAGGTACTAATTCTTGATAAATAACACCTCTTAAACTTTGTATCAACTCAACTTCTGGAATACCAAATTCTTTTAACCGAATTAAAACACTTTCTTTATTCGTTGCATGAATGGTTGAAAATACCATATGGCCTGTCAACGCTGCTCTAACTACCATTTTAGCTGTTTCCTGGTCTCTGATTTCCCCAATAATCAAAATATCTGGCCGGTGCCTCAAGCAAACTTTAACTAATTCTTGATAGGATAGATCTATTTTATTATTCACTTGAAACTGTAAAAATTCTGTATTCTCAATTTCGACAGGATCTTCAATGGTAATTATTTGTTTATTTTTATTTCGATTTAAACTTGTTGCTAATTGGTACATTGTTGTTGACTTTCCTGCTCCAGTTGGCCCTGAAAATAAATACAACCCAGGAACCTGAACAGACTTTTCTAATGCTTCAAATTGTTTATCTAAAACATAGTTCAACTTATTTTTACCACGATTATCTTGTAGAAATCTAACAACTAGCGTTTCTCGATTCAAATAATCTCCCACACTTGATAAACGAATTCGATACGATTTTTTTCCTAATTTAATACTAGTACTTCCTACTTGTGTTTTTCTTTTTTCAGCAATATCCATTCCAGCTAAGTATTTCAAGTACAAAATAATCTTTTCCCCTTCTTCCATTGAAATACTTTCATAGATTTCAATATCATGATGAAAACGAAATGATAAATCATACTTTGTTTGATTTGGAAAAATATAAAGGTCACTTGCTAAATGTTTAAAGCCTTGTTTTAACAATTGACGAACTCTTTTCTTTACATCCATTGGTCCTCCCTTCACCTTCATAACTAATATTCGAAAAAAAAGGTTCTTTTTCTAAAAATTCTTTCAAAAATTGTAAAAATTACTTATACTGACTATATGAATAAGACTTTGGAGGAAAAAATAATGATCGTTAATTTAGTCAATCCAGCAACAGGCCAAGCTAAACAAGCAAAAATAGGGTTCTCTTGGACAGTTTTTTTCTTTGGGTGCTTCCCAGCTCTATTTAGAGGAGATCTTAAATGGTTTTTCACGATTTTAATCGCAAATTTTTTTACTGCAGGTTTTTCAAATCTAGTTTTTATGTTCATCTATAATAAACTCTACTTGAATGACTTATTACTTCAAGGTTTCAGACCGGCAGATGAATTCAGTAAAGACAGACTAATTGCTAAAGGCTTTTTCTTTAATTACGACAGAAAAGAAGCCAACGTAGATGATATGGATGATCTTGATTTCTAACAAAAAATAAGGCAAGAGTCAAATTAATTCGACTCTTGCCTTTTTAGTTTAAATATTAGCTGATGTATAAACATCTGAAACATCATCATCGTCTTCTAAAACATCAACAATTGTTTGTAATGTCTCTTCTTGCTCTGGTGTTAATTCTGTTATAACCTGAGGCACCATTGTTAACTCTGCTTGAGCTAATGTGTAGCCTTCTTTCTCAAGAGCATCTCGAACATCCGCGAAATCACTTGCTTCAGTATAAATTTCATACACTTCTTCACTAGCTTCTAACTCTTCTCCACCAGCTTCTAAAACACTCATCAACATTGTATCTTCATCAACATCTAAGCCTTCTCGAACGATAGCTATATAGCCTTTTCGATCAAACATATACGCCACAGAACCAGTTTCTCCTAAAGAACCACCATTTTTGTTAAATGCGACTCTTACATTAGTTGATGTTCTATTTTTATTATCAGTCAATGTATGAACTAAAACTGCAACACCTGCTGGCCCGTAACCTTCATAAACAATTTCATCATAATTTTCGCCTTCACCAGCTGTTGTTGCTTTTTTAATAGCTCGTTGAATATTATCATTTGGCATATTAGCTGTTCTTGCTTTATCTAAAACTAAACGTAGTGCTGGATTTGAAGAAGGGTCAGGTCCACCACTTTTAGCTGCCATATAGATTTCACGCGATATTTTTTGAAATACTTTTCCACGCTTAGCATCTTGAGCACCTTTTCTACCTTTAATGTTATTCCATTTTGAATGTCCTGCCATATAAATCCCTTCTTTCTAAAAATTTACCATACATGTGCATTCTACCATAGTTACTATCTTTAAAAAGCTTATTTTCGCTTTTTCTTCCCCTTTGGACGATTCGACCAGAAGAAGAGAAACGTTATGAGTACACAAGCTGTCAATGCTCCTAGGCTATCCAAAACAACATCCTGAAACATTGGACTCCTACCACCTGTTAACATTTGATGAAACTCATCAAGCGCCGCATATCCTGTCGCACTAAGCCAAGAAAATAACAAAGAAATCCCCAAATGTTTCACACGAGGATTAATTCCTAAGAAAAAACTACCTCCCAAAACAAAATAAGTAAAAAAGTGAGCGCCCTTTCTAATAAAGAATTCTATAAATTGATGATATCCACTCTCTTTTATACTAACTGGAGAACCTCCATAAGAAAATGAAACACTTGATAAAATATCCTTAAATGGCTCATTTTTCAATATTTTTTGTAGTAGTGGGATAGTACTTTGTTGTTCATATGTTTGAGATGAGCTGACAAATAATACGCCCATCATTATAAAGGCAATAATCAAATAAGCATTCCCATTTTTAAATTGTTTTTGCATGCTAACACTCCTAATCCTTTTTATCGTACCTTGTCTGATACAAATTATCAAATTATTTATGAATGAATCAGTTTCGTGTATAATAGAAATAATAACTGAAGGGAGTTATCTTACTATGAAATATTCAATGACATGGGACTTAGATTCATTATTTAAAGGCGGAATAGAATCACCTGAATTACAGCAACGTTTATCATTATTGGATAAACAAATTGAAACTTATACAGAGGAAATTTCTAACTGGAAACCTGAAGCAGATGCCCCAGATTTTTCTGATTTCACACAAATTTTAACCACACAAGAATTGGTAAAAAATGGCTTTTCTCAAACAATTAGTTTTGTTAACGCTATTCAATCTGCAGATGTTTCAAAT
Organism: Vagococcus sp.; assembly: GCF_036639995.1. GTDB lineage: Bacteria > Bacillota > Bacilli > Lactobacillales > Vagococcaceae > Vagococcus. Next base: position 43,528 of record NZ_JAVWHO010000006.1, read on the forward strand.
AAAAAAGCTGGAACTACTTTAGCTAGTCTTTTCAACAAATCAACAAATTTTGAAAATGCTAATGTATTACTCACAAAAAAATTAACTGGTATTTCAGATACGCTGTGGAAAGAATTAGAAAAAACTAGTACGTTACAACAACCAGGAGTCGCATTCATTCTTAATGAAACTCGTGAACAAGGAAAACGTTTATTAAGTGAAAGTGAAGAAAATATCATTAATCAATTATCAACTGATGGATTCAACGCATGGAGTACTCACTATGACTCACTAGTCGCTCAAATTTCTATTCCTTTTACTGAAAAAGATGGAACAAAAGTAATCCTTTCTGCAGGACAAGCTTTCAATAAAATGATGGGGGATGCCGATCCTAATGTCCGAGCAGAATTATTTGAAAAATGGGAAGCCGCTTGGTCAGAGAAGGCTCCTTTATTTGCTGATACTTTAAACCATTTAGATGGTTTTAGATTAACTGAAAATAAGCTACATGGTATAACTAATCATCTACAAGTACCTTTAGAATATAATCGTATGCAAGAAGCAACTCTTAATGCCATGTGGGGAACTATCGCTAAGAATAAACAACCCTTTGTTGATTTCTTAACACGTAAAGCCCAACTTTTAGGAAAAAATAAAATGGCATGGCAAGATCAAGATGCGCCTATTATCTTAGGTTCTTTTGAAGAAAAGCGCTATACATTTGATGAAGCAGCAGAATTTATTGTTGAAAACTTCAATAAATTTAGCCCTAAGATGGCGACTTTTGCTCAAATGGCTTTTGATAACAGTTGGATTGAAGCTGAAGATAGGCCTGGAAAACGTCCTGGTGGCTATTGTACAAGTCTTCCTGAAAATAAAGAGTCTCGGATTTTCATGACTTACGGAGAATCAATTAACGAAGTTTCAACATTAGCTCATGAATTAGGACACGCTTTTCATTCACACGTAATGTGGGACTTACCTGTTTTAAGTCAAGATTACGCTATGAACGTTGCTGAAACTGCTAGTACTTTTGCTGAACTAATCGTTGCTGATGCTACATTAAAACAAGCAACTTCTGATGAAGAAAAAATAAATTTAATTGATGTCAAAATGCAAAATGCAATTGCCATGTTCATGAATATTCATACTCGTTTTATTTTTGAAAATAATCTTCACGAAGCACGTAAAAAAAATGTCTTAACCGATGAAGAAATTACTGAACTTATGTTAAATGCCCAAAAAGAATCTTATTGCGATTCACTAGAAACTTACCATCCACATTTTTGGGCAAGTAAACTACATTTTTACATTGATGATGTTCCATTCTATAACTTCCCTTATACTTTTGGGTATTTATTCAGTTTAGGAATTTATGCTCACGCTCAAAAACAAGGTAGTTCATTTGAAGATGAGTATATTGCTTTACTTCGTGATACAGCATCAATGACTACTGAAGAACTTGCTAAAAAACATTTAGATGTTGATTTAACAAAGCCGGATTTCTGGCAAAATGGGATTGATATTATTAAAAAAGATATCGAGGAATTCTTAAAAATAACTAAAAAACACATTTAAAATAACAAAAAAAGAGATTGGTTTTTCAACCAAATCTCTTTTTTGTTTATACAATATTTTGCTTATAAAACTGATATAACTGATTAATATTCTGACTCATCAAAATTGGCTCTGCTTTTTGAATCATTTCATCTTCCCAATCGAACCAACGCATATCAAGTAGCATAGCTACCTCTTCATCTGAAAAACGTTTCTTTATAAGTTTAGCTGGATTACCACCAACAATAGTGTAAGGAGGAACATCCTTGACTACCATAGATCCTGCAGCAACAATAGCTCCTTCACCAATTGTTACCCCTGGCATAATCGTTGCTCCCATTCCAATCCAGGCATCACTTTTTATTACAGTATTTCCTCTAGGTTCAAAAGATTGTTGTATCTGTCCAGAAAATGGGTATACAGTAATCCAATCAGGATGGTGGTTATGATTACCACCTAATAGAATAACAACTCCACTGGCAATACATACGTAATTACCAATTATTAATCTATCTAACTCCCAACCAAAATCTTCTTGAGGATTAAATAAATCTCTTGTTTCCTCATCTCCCCATAAATAACGAACACACCCATTTTCAAAATGACTATTTTCATAGTAACCTGAATAATATGAGTTTTTCCCAACAGTAATTAAAGGATTCGTCACTATATCTTTTAAAAATTTTACTTCTGACCAGTTTTTATAATTTTCTTTATCCATTATTATCGCTCCTAAGTATTTTTATTTACAATTACTTAGAAGCTAATACTACTGAAACATTTTTTAATAATCTTAAGCTACGATTACGTTTCATTCCAATCAATCCTTTTATAAAAAAAGTTCTAGTACTTTATAAGTACTAGAACTCAAATTAGTTAATTTAAAATTACATGCGTACTCCAAAGTCAGGTGACCAAGCAGAGATACTTTGAACTGTAACACTTTCTCCTGGTTGCGGAGCATGAATGTATTGTCCTCCACCTACGTAGATACCCACGTGATGAGTTGATCCAGCTGCACCCCAGAATACTAAGTCTCCAGGTTGTAATTCGCTAAGTGAAATACGAGCGCCAGCACTTTCTTGAGGTACTGTCCATCCACCAATTTCTCTTCCAGCTGCTACACGATAAACATAAGATGTAAATCCTGAACAGTCAAACGAATCTGGTCCTTTAGCTCCCCAAACATAAGGTTTACCAATATGTTTGTAAGCTTCAGCAACTACGCCACCACTACTTGGAGCTGGTGTTGGTGCAGGTGTTGGTTCTGCTGGTTTTGGAGCTGGTGTTGTTGGCTTAACTGTTTCTTCTGGTGCCGGAGTTGGTGTTACTTGTTCCGGTGTAGAAGGCGTTGTACTATCAGTTTTTGGTGCAGTTTCTGTTTCTTTATTATCAGTTACAGGAGCTGGTGTTGTTTCTTTTGCAACTTCTTGTACTTTTTCAGCTTCTTTTTGAGCCGCTGCAGCTTGTTCTTGAGCTTGTTTTTCAGCTGCTTCTACTGCTTTTTGTTGTGCTACTCTTTGTGCTTCTGCTTCTGCTTGTTCTTTTAAGAATTCATCTTTTTTGCCTTGTTCAGTTTCTTTCTCAGCAGAGATTCCACTTACTGTTGCTTGTTGTGCTAATTCTTGATCAACAAGTTCGCCTTTTTTCTGTTCTAAGACAACTGCTGTTTCTTGTAATTCAGAAACTTTTTCTTCTGTTTTTACTTTTTTGTTTTCAACAGCATCTTTGTCATCTTTTTGTTGTTGCATCATGTCGCTATTAGCGCCTACTAATTTTGTAGCAGCTACGACTTTAGTAACAGCATCTGATACTGAATCAGCATTTAATACTAAATCAACAACGTTAGAACTGCTTGAATCAACTTGTACTGAACGTGCTTGTTCTTTAATAGAAGCGTCACGTTTTTCAATACGTTTTTCTAAATCTTTTACTTCGTTATTCAAAGTTCCGATTTCTTCGTTTAATTCACCTTGTTTTGATTGTAAAGCAGTTGCTTCTTCTTTAATTGAAGAAATGCTACTTTGGATTGAAGCTAATTGTGTTGAAGCTGATGCTTCCTTATTTTGTAAATCACTAATCTTTTTGTCTTGAGATGCAATTTTTTGGTCAACCGAATCAGCGCTCGCTACTAATGGAAGAGCTGTAGCTGACAACATTAAACTGCTAATCAATAATGTAGATAAAATCTTCTTTTTCAATTTTTTTGTCCCCCAGATAATTTTTAATATATTTAACTTTTTTTATTTTCAATTTCAACGATAAATGAATTGTAGCATAGCGACATGTCATTCATATAATGAGAATGTTACAAACACATTTCATTACAAACATCATTTATTTCTTTAAATTAAACATCTTTTTTAGTGGAATAACTAGTATAGAAATCAACAATATATTAAGCACTAACGTTGGTGCTAATGTTCTTGCAAAGAAATCCAAAATAGTTGTATGAGTCAATTTAAATAATACAAGTAAGAATACACGTCCTACAGATAAAGATGTAACAAACACGATAAAACTCAAAATAATAGTAAACGTGTTAGGAAGCACATGCTCAAACACCCCATACATAAGTAAAACAATAATTGGTAATAAAATCAAGTTTATTCCTATTACATTATAATAATAAGAATCATAAATTAGCCCTATCACCGATGACCAAATAACCAAGTATGGTTTTTCCATTTGAAATGTCGCAAACATTAAAAACATCAACAATAAATTACTTGTAAAATCCATTGGCACTGAAAACATCCCTAAAATAGAACTACTAATATGTCCATCAATTAGCATCATAAAGAAAAAGATAAGCGGTAATGTGTAAGATAGATATTTTCTTTTTTGCCTCATTCATTTGTACCTGCCAATCGCTTAATGACAGTTACTGTATTAACATCATACATATCAGCAACGGGCGTTACTAACACTTCATCATGCAAACCGGTTTTACTTTTTTTAATTTCTTTTACCTCACCTATTAATAGACCTTTTGGTGAATTGTTACCTAACCCAGACGTTGTAACAGGCGTCCCTTTTTTTAGTCCTTCTGAAGACGTTAATTGAGAGACAACTAATGTATGCGTCTTATTATTGTAAGCCTCCATTAAACCATAAACCATCTTGTCACTCTCGCTTTTTAACATAACTGGAAAATGATTAGTATTTTGATTAACTGTTGTTAGTAATTCAACTTTAGAACTATTATTTTCTGCAATAATTACTCGACCAATTAATCCTTTATCTCCCATAACAGCCATATTAACTTCTATACCATCTTTTTTTCCTTTATCAATAATTAACACGTCTTGCCAACTATCAGGTGAGCGATTAATGACACTTGCATTAACAACATCATAATTAGATAGAGTTGCATTTAAATCCAACTGTTTTTTTAATTTGTCATTTTCTACTTTTAAATTGTTAACTTCTGCTTCTAAAGAGGCATTATGATCAATTTTCTTTTTCAAATTATCATTTTCAGCATAGGTATTAAATAAATTGTTAACTGATTTAACAACACTTTCAATCCCTCTAAATGGTGCTTTTACAACTCTATCAACAGTTGCTACAACGCCATTTACCTCTGATTGACCTGGTAAACTTTCTTTTTTGTTATCTCTTTGCATCGCACTGAAACTAATCATCAATACAACGATTATCACTATTGTTAAAGCAATAATTATATTTCTACTTGAATTAAATTTTTTCACTTTTCCACCTCTACGAAAACTTAAATTTTAGGTCACATAACCACCATCTTAACATCCTTTCCACTAATTCGCTAGAAACCTACTATAAATTTAAGAAAATATAAAAAAAGGCTGAGACTTTCGCCTCAACCTTAGCTTAACTATTAGTTACCTTCATAAGAATCAATAATAATTTGTTTTAACTCACTAATTAAAGGTTCTTTAGGGTTTGCTGTAGTACATTGATCTTCATAAGCAAGTTCTGCCATACGGTCTACTGTACTATCTAGTGTTTCTTGTGATAAGTTTTGTGCTTTTAAGTTCATGTCAATACCAACACGTTTACCTAATGCATCAACTTCTGTTGCTAACGCTTCTACTAATTCAGCTGTTGTATTACCTTTAAGACCTAAGAATTTAGCAATATCAGCATAATCAGTATCTGCTCTAAAGTAATCATATTTAGGGAACAATGCATGTTTAGATGGATCTTTGGCATTGTAGCGAATAATATGAGGTAAAAGAATAGCATTTGTACGTCCATGAGGAATACCGTATTCTCCACCGATTTTATGAGCAATTGAGTGACAAATTCCTAAGAAAGCATTCGCAAAAGCCATACCAGCCATTGTTGAAGCGTTATGCATTTTTTCTCTGTTTTCTAAATTAGGGTTTTTCACTGAATCTTCTAAGTAATCAAATACTAAACGAATAGCTTGTAAACTCAATCCACGTGTATAATCAGATGCCATAACTGATACATATGATTCAATCGCATGAGTTAAAACATCCATTCCTGTATCAGCGGTAACACTTGCTGGTACACTCATTACAAATTGTGGGTCAATAATCGCTACGTCTGGTGTTAATGCGTAGTCTGCTAATGGATATTTTACATGTGTTTCGCTATCAGTAATTACCGCAAATGGTGTTACTTCAGCACCTGTACCAGATGTTGTTGGAATACAAACCATTTTAGATTTTTTAGCTGCTTCCATTTTGTACGTACGTTTTCTAATATCCAAGAATTTTTGTTTAGCACCAAAGAATTCTGTTTCTGGATGTTCATAGAATAACCACATTCCTTTAGCAGCATCAATGGCAGATCCACCACCAATAGCAATAATTGTATCTGGTTTAAATTTGTTAATTACTTCAAGCCCAGCATAAACAGTGTTTGTTGAAGGGTTTGGTTCAACATCTGAGAATACTTCATACGTTACTTTGTTGTTACGTTTGTTCAATTCATCAATCACTTTTTGAGTGTAGCCAAACTGTACCATACCAGGGTCACACACAATAAATACGCGTTCTAGATTTTCCATTTTTTGTAAATATTGAAGTGAATTTAATTCAAAATAAATTTTTTCTGGAAGTTTAAACCATTGCATATTATTTCTCCGTTTCGTTACTGTTTTTGTATTAATTAAGTTAATAGCTGTAACGTTTTTCGATACTGAGTTTTTACCGTAAGATCCACAGCCTAATGTTAATGAAGGAATCATATCATTGTAAATATCGCCAATACCACCTTGTGCTGCTGGTGAGTTGATTAAGATACGACAAGCATTCATTCTTAAGCCAAATTCAATATGTAAATCTTCATCTTCAGAGTGTAATACTGCTGTATGGCCTTCTCCGCCAAGTTTTAACATTTTTTCGCATAATTCTAAACCATGTTCGCGACTATTTGCTTTAAACATTGCTAGAACTGGAGATAGTTTTTCACGAGATAATGGGTAATCTGCACCAGCGTCTTCTAATTCAGCGATCAGAATTTTTGTTCCTTCTGGCACTGTAATTCCAGCATCTTTAGCGATTGAAACTGCAGAATGTCCAACAATTCTAGGATTTACTGCTGTTTTTGATTCATTCATTACTGCCGCTTCTAATTTAGATAATTCATTTGCTTTCACAATATATACTTGATGCGCTTCGAATTCTTTCTTCACTGCATCATAAATTTCTTTATCAACAATCACACCTTGTTCAGAAGCACAAATCATTCCGTTATCAAATGATTTTGAAGCAATCAAATCATTGACAGCACGTTTAATTTTAGCTGATTTTTCAACATAAGATGGTGTGTTACCAGGTCCAACGCCTAATGCTGGTTTACCTGTAGAGTATGCTGCTTTTACCATTCCAGCTCCACCAGTTGCCAAAACAATAGCTACTCCTTCGTGGTTCATTAATGCATTTGTTGCTTCAATAGATGGTTGTTCAATCCATTGAACACAGTTTTCTGGAGCTCCTGCTGCTACTGCTGCATCTCTTACAATACGAGCTGCTTCAGCTGAACATTTTTGCGCGCTTGGATGGAAAGCAAAAATAATTGGGTTACGTGTTTTAATAGAAATCATTGCTTTAAAAATTGTTGTTGATGTTGGGTTAGTTGTTGGTGTTACCCCACAAACAACGCCTACTGGATCTGCGATTTCAATAATTTGTTTTTGTTTATCTTCATTGATTACACCAACAGTTTTATCATATTTGATGTTATTCCAAATACTTTCTGATGCAAACATATTTTTAATTGCTTTATCTTCGTAAATACCACGGCCAGTTTCTTCAACTGCCATTTTAGCTAAAGGCATATGCTCGTTTAATGCTGCCATTGCCATTTGGTGAACAATATGGTCAACCTTTTCTTGATCAAAAGCTTTCATTTCTTTTAATGCGTCATTACCTTTAATAACTAATTCATTAATCATTTGATCCACATTAACTTCATTTTTTTCAACTTTTTTATCTTTTGTTTTTACCATAATAGCCTCCTAAGAAATTTGTTATTTACTTCACAAATGTAATATACAATATTTTTTCATAGTTGTAAAGTCCTTTTGTGATGTTTTTCACGTTTATTCTTAAAAGTAAAAGCGACTATTCCATTATGTTTAAACGGAGTAGTCGCTTTCATCATTATTATATATACTATCTTATTGATAAATTAATCACAATCAATTTATAATAAAAAATTTAATTCTTCAAACTTATCTTTTTGCATGGCTTTTAGTTGTTGGTAATCAAAAAAGTCATTAGCTGTCAGTTTCTTTAAATCCTTTTTCATTTCTTGGAATGTTTCCGGACATTTCTTTTGCCAACGATAGTCTAAAATATATCGCCATATATCTTCTTCACTTATTTCTTGATACCCGTTCTTTGAAAAAGTAACGACACATTCTTTGATAATTGGATTTAATCGCCATTTTTTTGTCTTACTTATCATTTTTACCTCTTTAAATAAGAAAAAAAGAAAATCTTATTGATTTTCTTTTTCATTTTCTTCAGTTGTTTCTTCAATAACTTCAACTTCTTCTACTACTTCTTCTGTAGGTTGAGCTGTTGTTGTTGGTTCACCTGGTTTAACTGTTTTAATTGCTGCGCGTTCAAATTCTAAATAAATTCCTTCACAGTCAATAACAATTGTGTTTTTGTCAGAATTTACTTCATGAACGACACCATACAAGCCACCAATCGTGATAACTTCGTCGCCAACTTTAGCACTTTCTAATAATTCTTGACGTTGTTTTTGTTGTTTCTTTTGTGAACGTGTCATGAAAAACATCATACCACCAATAATAATTAACGGGAATAAAAAGCTTAATCCTCCACCTGCCATGTAATCTACCTCTTTTTCTTTTAATAAGTCACTACTCACTTTATCAAATTTTGGTGAAATACTCTAGTTTAATCTACAATTTTTTAAAAATTTTTCGGATTTTCTTCATTAAATCCATATTCTTCAAAAAATGCTTGTCTAAATTCTAATAAATTATCATCCATAATAGCTTGTCTGATTTGTTTCATTACTGTTTGTAAGAAATATAAATTATGGTATGACGTTAAACGAATACCAAAAGTTTCATCACATTTAATTAAATGTCGGATGTAAGCACGTGAATAATTACGACATGTGTAACAATTACATTTTTCATCAATCGGTCTAAAGTCACGAGCAAATTTTGCATTTTTAACAACTAAACGACCTTGGCTTGTCATACATGTTCCGTTTCTAGCAATTCTTGTTGGCAATACACAATCAAACATATCAACGCCACGAATTACACCATCAATTAATGAATCAGCTGTCCCAACACCCATTAAGTAACGAGGTTTATGATCTGGTATAAGTGGTGTTGTAAACTCTAGGACACGGTTCATTTCAGATTTAGGCTCTCCTACTGATAAACCACCGATTGAATAGCCTGGAAAATCTAAACTTACTAAATCTTTTGCACTTTGTTCACGTAAATCTTTAAAACCTGCTCCTTGAATAATACCAAATAAACCTTGACGGTCTGGATTTTGATGTGCTTCTAATCCGCGTTCGGCCCAACGAGATGTTCTTTCGATAGACTTTTTAACATAGTCATGACTTTGCTCAAATGGTGGACACTCGTCAAAACTCATCATAATATCTGGACCTAATTTATTTTGAATTTGAATGGCTTTTTCGGGAGATAAGAACATTTTAGAACCGTTTAAATGATTTCTAAAATGAACACCTTCTTCTTCAATTTTACGCATATCACTTAATGACCAAACTTGGAAACCGCCTGAGTCTGTTAATATTCCTTGATCCCAGTTCATAAATTTATGAAGTCCGCCTGCTTCTTCAATTAAATCTTCACCAGGTCGTAACCATAAATGATAGGTATTACTTAAAATAATCCCTGCACCCATCTCTTTTAATTCTTCTGGCGCCATTGTTTTAACTGTTGCTAATGTACCAACAGGCATAAACATTGGTGTTGGGAATGTACCGTGAGGTGTGATAATTTCACCTAATCTTGCCCCAGTGTGTTTCTCTTTTTTTATCAAACGATATTTAATCGCTGGTTCACTCATGTTTTCTCCTACTTTCTTTTATTTTACAAACATCGCATCCCCAAAACTAAAGAAGCGATATTTTTCCTTTACAGCGTGCTCATAGGCATGTAAAACATGTTCTCTTCCTGCAAAAGCACTAACTAACATGATTAATGTAGACATTGGTAAATGGAAATTGGTTGAAAAAGCATCTACTACTTTAAACTCATAACCTGGTTTAATAAAAATTTCTGTCCAACCACTATCTGCTTGGATATCTCCATTAAATTTAGACCCAATTGTTTCTAGTGTTCTAATAGATGTTGTTCCAACGGCCACGATTCGACCGCCTGCTTGTTTAACATCTCGCAACTGCTGTGCAGATTCTTCTGATAAGCGGTAAAATTCACTATGCATATGGTGGTTATCTAAATCTTCCACACTGACAGGTCTAAAAGTTCCTAACCCCACGTGAAGTGTTAAATACACTAAATTAACGCCTTTTGCTTCGATTTTTTCTAATAATTCTTGAGTAAAATGAAGGCCTGCTGTTGGTGCTGCGGCAGAACCATTTTCTTTAGCATAGACTGTTTGATAACGCTCTTGGTCATCCAGTGTTTCTTTAATGTACGGTGGAAGTGGCATTTCACCTAAAGACTCTAGGTTTTCTAAAAAGACTCCTTCATATGTAAAGTCGATAATTCGACCACCGTGTTCTAATTCCTCTTTAACAATTGCTTTTAATCTACCATCTCCAAAAGAAATCTCTGTACCTACTTTGGCTCTTTTAGCTGGTTTAATCAATGTTTCCCACGTATCATTTTCAATATTATTTAATAATAAGACTTCTAAATGACCACCTGTTTCAGGCTTTTCACCATGAAGTCTGGCTGGTAATACTCTTGTGTCATTCATGACAAGAGCATCCCCTTCTTCTAATTCATCTAAAATATCATTGAAATGTTTATCTGATACATTTCCTGTTGCTTTATCTAAAACTAATAGTCTTGACGCTGCCCGATTTTTAAGTGGGGTTTGTGCAATCAATTCTTCTGGTAATTCAAAATCAAAATCTGACGTTTGTAATGTCATAATCACTTGTTCCTTTCTGTTTCTTCCTGTTGTATTTTAACATCTTTAAGCTAAAAGCAAAAGAGGAAGGAAATTGATTCATCTGATGTTGTTTATTTCCTCATTTTTTTTTATTTTTAAACGTCAATTTAAGCCAAAAGGAGTATAATAAATAAAAGGAGTGATAGCTTATGGATAAAAGAAAAATCTTCAATCTTTTTCTATTTGGATTGTTTATCGTCTATTTGCCTCTTGCTATCAATTGGCCGAATTACCTTGAAAATAACAGTATGTTACTTTTTCTGTTATTTTTAGCTTTAATTATTATTATTTTTTCAATAAAGATAATTATGAACAAAAAAAATGATGCTGCCACTAAAGTAGCTTTTAGCTTCGTTTTACTATGTACAATAGGACCTATTATTTTTCCATTCATTCTTCTGTTTGGTTTATGGTTAAATCGTCCTTAAATTGTTTCATTTTTTTAAAAAGGAGAAATTATCTATGAATGTTAATTTTTGGAATCGACTTGCTCCCAGTTTTGATTCTGTCAATCCATCTGATCCTCAATTTATCACTTTTATAAAGAAACAATTACCTGTTAATTCAACCCTTTTAGAGATTGGTGCTGGGACTGGTAAACTTGCAGCTGATTTATCAGATAGTTGTCGCTTAATTGAGGCAAGTGATTTTTCACCTGAAATGATCAAAAGAGGTCTTGAAAAAAATTTACCTGATTCCGTTCATTTATCCGTTGAAGACGCGACTAACTTAAGTTTTCCTTCTGAACAACTTGATACTGTCCTTGCATTTAACACGCTTCATGTTATTTCTAATATTGACAAGAGTTTAAGCGAAGTGACTCGTGTTTTGCAACCTAATGGACAATTTATTGCTAGTATTCCTGATTTTAAGAGGAATAAGCTTAGTTTCATTTTTATCAGATGGATGATGAAGCTCATGAAGTTTCGACTTTGGTCAACGAAAGAATATGAACGTCTTTTTCACCAACACGGCCTAGAAGTTACTTTTACTGGCAAAATCACAGAAGAAAGTTCTTCTGTGATTATCATTGGTAAAAAGAAAGAGATACCGACAGTCAGATAAGAGGTTACTCTCTGACTGTCGGTATATTTATTTTGATTCTTTTTCTAATGGGTCATAACCTAGATGTTCGTAAGCAAAATCAGTTACTACTCGACCTCTTTGGGTTCTTTTAATAAAGCCTTTTTGAATCAAATACGGCTCATACATGTCTTCTACTGTTTCTGTTTCTTCACTAATATTTACAGCGATTGTCGTTAAGCCAACAGGGCCTCCGTTATAAAGGTCAATCATCGTTCGCAATATTTTTTGATCCACATAATCTAATCCCTTGTGGTCTACTTGAAGCATCTTCAGTGCATCATCCGCCACTTGAATGTCAATTCGTCCGTTACTTTTAACTTGAGCAAAATCACGAACTCTCTTTAGTAAACGGTTAGCTATACGTGGTGTTCCTCTTGACCTTCTGGCAATTTCAAAGGCTCCTGACTCCACGATATCAGTCGCAAAAATATCTGCTGAGCGTAACACGATTTCTTTTAGATCCTCATCTTCATAATATTCCATATGACAGATAATCCCAAAACGGTCCCTTAATGGAGCTGATAACATACCTGCTCGAGTTGTCGCACCAACCAAGGTAAACGGTGGCAGTGGAAAATGAACTGGGTGAGCAGTTGGGCCTTGTCCTACCATGATATCCACAAAAAAATCTTCCATGGCAGAGTATAACAATTCTTCTGCAACTCGAGGTAAACGGTGAATTTCATCAATAAATAAGACATCACCTGGTTCTAATTCATTTAAAATAGCCACTAAATCACCTGGTTTTTCAATGGCTGGACCACTCGTTGTTTTAATATCCACTGCCATCTCATTAGCAATGACCATAGCCATTGTTGTTTTCCCTAATCCTGGTGGTCCATAAAGTAAGACATGATCAAGGGATTCTTCTCTTTGTTTAGCAGCTTTTATATAGATGTCTAATTCGTTTTTCACTTTATCTTGACCAATATATTGCGATAAAAACTGCGGCCTAAGCGAAAGTTCTAATATCTCTTCAGAACTATCTACCTCAGCAGATAAAAGTCGACTTTCTTCCTCATTCATCTTACTTACTCCTTATTTTTTCATTAATAATTTCAAACCATGACGTAATATTTCATCAGTTGCGTGACCTGTCATCGTTTCTAATTCAGGTTTCACTCGTTTAATTTCTCTTTCTGAATAACCTAATGCTTTTAGTGCTTCAATCGCTTCATTGAAGGAAGTGTCATCGACATTGGCAAATAAATCATCCTGAGTTACACTAATTTCTCTTGGTTCCCCTGTAATTTCTAATTCATCTAATTTTCCTTGTAAATCTAGAATCATTTGTTGTGCTGTCTTTTTACCAACACCTGGGAATTTTGTTAAATATTTCGCATCCTCTGATTCAATGGCTTGAACTAAACCAGAGTGATCATCTAATGCCATAATAGCTAAGCCACTTTTTGGTCCAATTCCTGACACACTAATTAATTTCAAGAATAATTGTTTTTCATCTAGATTAGAAAAGCCGTACAACACATGGGCATCATCTCTAATAACTTGATGCAAATAAACCGTCACTTCATCCTCCAAATAAGCTGAATAGCGAAAGGGATTGGCTACGGCTATTTGATACCCTATTTGATTTGTTTCAATTACAATATAATACGGACTAATGTAAGTCACTTTACCTTTTATATATTCAAACATTTTTTTCTCCTTACATTCGCACACTTTTTTCGCACATACGTTCTCTAAGATTGTATCATATCTGTATTTTTTTACCAAAAATTTTTAATTTTTTTAATCACAACAGAAAGCCTTTTCATTTTAACTTTATTGCCATCAAGACTATACTAGAATTGTACTTATTAAAAGAGAGAAGGTATTTTTATGGATTTAAAACAAGTTACTGTTATTGGTAGTGGTGTTTTAGGCAGTCAAATCGCATTCCAAATTGCCTATTCTGGTTTTAAGGTCACAGTCTATGATATCAATGACGAAGCATTGGTCAAAGCACAGCACAACATGCGGACGTTGACTGATAGTTACGAACGAGATATGGAAGTGACTGATTTAGAATTAAAAGAAGCTCTTTCTAACTTAATTTACACCTCCAATCTTGAAACAGCTTCAAAAGAGGCGGATTTAATCATTGAAGCTATCCCTGAAGTGAAAGAATTAAAAATTGATTTGTACAAACAACTCGCTATTTTAGCACCTGAAAAAACAATCTTTGCTACGAACACATCAACCTTTTTACCAAGTGATTTCGCAAAAGACACAGGTCGTCCTGAAAAATTCTTAGCTCTTCATTTTGCCAATCAAATTTGGTTAAACAACACAGCTGAGATTATGGGAACTGAGCAGACAGATCCTGACATTTTCGAAACGATTGTTACCTTTGCAAAAAACATCGGCATGATTCCTCTCCCACTTCACAAAGAACAACGTGGTTATATTTTAAACTCCTTACTTGTTCCTTTGTTAAAATCTGCGGAAGATTTACTAGTCAATGAAGTCGCAAATCCTGAAACCATTGACAAAACATGGATGATTGCTACAAAAGCACCCCGTGGTCCTTTTGGCATTTTAGATATTGTCGGCTTAAATACCGCCTACAATATTGCTCTTAGTCGTGAATCCGAAGACTCTAAAAAAATTGCCAATTACCTAAAAGAAAACTACCTTGATAAAGGTCATTTGGGTATTCAGTCTGGAAAAGGTTTTTACACTTATCCTAACCCAACTTATTTAGATAAAGATTTTTTAAAATAAATTTCTCAAAAAAACATCTTTTGTTAGGTCATAAAGACATTAACAAAAGATGTTTTTTTATTTTTCAAACAAGACAAGGTAAGAACTATAGCCTTCTTCTCTCATTTTTTCTATCGGAACAAATCGTAAAGCTGCGCCATTAATACAATATCTCAAGCCACCTGCTGATTGAGGGCCATCTGGAAAAACATGCCCTAAATGAGAATCCGCCTCTTTACTTCTGACTTCTGTTCGAGCTCTTGAAAGGCTTGTATCCTCTAGTTCTTGTAACGTAGCAATTGGTTTTGTAAATGACGGCCAACCACAACCTGCATCATACTTATCTATTGATGAAAATAAAGGCTCTCCGCTAACAATATCTACATAGATTCCCGCTTCTGAAAAATGATCATACTCACTCGTAAAGGGATGTTCCGTCCCGTTTTCTTGTGTGACTTGATATTGTAGTGGTGTTAATTTTCCTCGTAACTCTGCTTCATTTTTTTTCATTATTATTTGCTCCCTTTTTAAAGAATTTTTTTCATTACTTGATTCACGTAACCAATTGGAAAACCGACAATTGAAAAATAGTCTCCTAAAATTTCTTTAACAAATAATGCGCCTTGGCCTTGAATACCATACGCGCCTGCTTTATCTCGATGCTCACCTGTTGCAAGATATGCGTTAATATCTGAGGGGCTTAAATCATAAAAAACAACGTTAACTTCTTCTGTTTTCTTAAATGCCTCAGTTGGCGTTTTGATATAAACACTTGTTAAAACTTGATGGGTTGTTCCACTTAATTTTTCTAACATCCGATAAGCGTCCTCATCGTCTTTAGGTTTTCCCATAATCTCATTTCCTAAAACAACTGTTGTATCACATCCAATGACAATATCTGTGGGATGATTTTTAGCAATGCACATCGCTTTTTCTTCTCCCATTCGCTCAACATAAGCAAGTGGCATCTCATTTTGACCTACTGTTTCATCGATGTCTGCTGGTAAAATATCAAAAGTTGTCACAGCTTTACTTAATAATTCTTTTCTTCTTGGTGAACTCGATGCTAGTATGACAGTCATAAACATCCTCCTTAATGTGGGTCTTGAATTCGTTTAAACATTTTTTCCATATCGTTGTTGGTAAACCGAATTAAAACAGGTCGTCCATGAGGGCAATTAAAGGGATTTTCGCACGTTTTCAAATCTTCTAACAATGCTCTAGCCTGTTTTTCATCTAAGTAATGATTCGCCTTAATCGACCGTTTACAACTCATCATAATCGCTGTATCTTCCCTAAATTTTGCTACATCAGCTTTACCTGTCTCTAAAAAGATATCAATCATCTCACGAATAATACTTTCTTCTTGTCCGCTAATGTACCACGTTGGATGCGCTCTAACAATTAAGCTGTTATTACCAAAATCTTCTAAGTAAATACCGACCTCTTCCAACACATGTTGATTCTCTTTAATTCGCAGTAAATCATCAGCCGAATATTCTAAAACAATTGGGACAAGTAGTTCCTGTAAATTCGTTGAAACATCGCCAATTTTTTCTCTAAAATATTCATATTTGATTCTTTCTTGTGCTGCGTGTTGATCAATAATAAACAGACCTTCTTTATTTTGTGCAAATAAATAGGTGCCATGCATTTGACCAAAATACTCTAAATCAGGAAATACCTCAGTTTGAGTGACAGAGTCTTCCATATTATTCTTTGGTTCAACAACTTCTATTGTTGTTTCTTCTACTTGAAAGCTAGGTGTCTCTCTTATTTCTACTTCGGGTACTACCGTAGGCTTGGACTCATAATTAGTCTCTTTAATTTCTTCAATAGAAGAATGTTTTAAATAAAAATCGCCTGATTCTTTATCATAAGCCAAATCACTTGGTATCGTTCTTTCATTTTTTTGAAAAGTTGGTTTTGGTGTTGAAAAATCAAAATTCAATTGTTCTACTTTTTCTTCTGGAGCCATTCTTTTTCTATACGGCGCACTATCACTCGCATTTGGTATCAATACCTGATCACTTAATACGTCTTTGATGGCTTCTCTAATTAAAACAACTAAATCTTTTTCTTTACTCAAACGGACCTCTTGTTTTGTCGGATGGACGTTGACATCTACTAATAGTGGGTCCATATCAATTTGCAAAACAACTAAAGGAAATCTACCTACCATTAATTTTGATCCGTAACCTTCAATAATCGCTTTATTTAAAACATAGTTCTTTATGTAGCGACCATTAATAATTAGTGATAAGTAATTTCTACTAGCACGAGTCACTTCTGGTAAAGAAATATATCCTGATAATCTAAAATCTAAATCTTCACTTTTGATTGGCAACATTTTTTTAGCTGTTGCCACGCCGTAAATGCCTGCAATGGTTTGTTTTAAATCGCCATTTCCTGCAGTCACTAGCATTCGATTGCCATCATGCATTAGACGAAAAGCAACATTAGGATGGCTCATCGCTAACCGGTTAACAATGTCTCCAATATTAGCCAATTCTGTTTGAAGGGTTTTGACATACTTCAAACGAGCGGGTGTATTGAAAAACAAATTTTCTACTGTAATGCTCGTTCCTTTTCTTAAAGAATGAGGTTTATTCTCTTTTACTGCCCCACCTGATAGGAATAGATAACTTCCATCACCTTCACCTGTTGAGGTTTCAAGGGTTACTTCTGAAACAGAAGCAATACTTGGCAACGCCTCGCCTCTAAAGCCTAATGAGCGGATGCGGAATAAATCATCTCGACTATGAATCTTGCTTGTTGCATGTCTTTTAAAGGCATTTAAAACATCTTCTGCTTCGATTCCGTCACCATTATCAACTACTTGGATTTTTTTTAAACCAGATTCTTCTAAGTAAATATCAATTTGGGTACTATTAGCATCAATAGCATTTTCCACTAATTCTTTCACAACGGATGCTGGTCGTTCTACCACTTCACCTGCCGCTATTTGATTGGCAAGCGTTTGAGATAATTCTTCAATTTTCGTCATTCACTCTGCCTCCTAATTTTTTAAAGTTTTTTCTGTAATTGGAACAGACAATTCAGCGCGTCCATTGGTGTCATTTCAAGCAAGCTTAGCTGTTTTAACTCGTTTAAGACAGCTGATTCTTTCTCTGACACTTCTTCAAACAAGGACAATTGCTCTGTCTCTTCAGCAATCGAGCTTATTTCCATTTTTTCTTCATTAATCACAACATCCATCTCTGGTGTCTTAGCTTCTAAGTGGGCTAAAATATCTGAGGCGCGTTTTAATAAATTATCTGGTAGTCCCGCTAACTTTGCCACATGGACCCCGTAACTTTTATCGGCTGGACCGGTCATCATCTTATGTAAGAAAACAACTTCACCATCTTTTTCAACAGCGCCTACATGGATGTTTTTCAATCCTGACAATTCATCTTCTAACACCGTAATTTCATGATAATGTGTTGAAAATAGTGTCTTAGCTTTCACATTTTTATGGATGTACTCAATAATTGCTTGAGCTAATGCCATACCATCATAAGTTGCTGTACCTCGCCCAATTTCATCAAATAAAATTAAGCTTCTTGGTGTTGCATAAGAAAGAGCTTGATTAGCTTCCATCATTTCAACCATAAACGTACTTTGTCCTGAAATTAAATCATCAGACGCACCAATTCGAGTAAATATTTGATCAAAAATTGGTAACACAGCTTTTTCACATGGAACAAAACAACCGATTTGAGCCATAATAACTGTTAAAGCTAGTTGTCTCATGTATGTACTTTTACCTGACATGTTTGGTCCTGTAATTAATAAAATCGACGTTTCTTCATCCATCATGACTGAGTTTGGCACATATTCTTGATGACCTAACACTTTTTCAACCACAGGATGACGGCCTTCAATTAATTCCAGTTGGTGTTTGTGACTCACAAGTTCTGGTCGAACATAATGATAACTTTCACTGACATCAGCAAAACTCTTAATAACATCTAAGCTAGCAATGGATTTGGCCAATCTTTGTAAGAAATCAATGTCCTTTTTGACTTCTTCCCTGACACCTAAAAATAGTTGATACTCTAATTCTTGTGATTTTTCTTCTGACTCTAAGATAAGTGTTTCTATTTCTTTTAATTCTGGAGTAATATAACGCTCTGCATTAGCTAAAGTTTGTTTTCTTTCGTAGCGACCTTCTGGTAATAAATCAATATTACTTTTCGTTACCTCAATAAAATAACCAAACACGCGGTTAAATTTAATTTTTAAAGTTTTAATACCTGTTGCTTGGCGTTCTTTGGCTTCAAGTTCTGCAATCCATTGTTTGCCATTTCTCATCGCATCTCGGTATGTATCTAGTTGTTCATTGTATCCATCTTTAATCACATTACCTTCTGTAATCGCTAAGGGGGCTTCTTCATTAATCGCATGCTCCACTAGTTCGACTAATTCATAAGCAGGAACTAAATCAATTAATAGTTCATCCCACTGCCCGTCATTAATGCCTTCTAAAACTTGACGAATACCCGGTACTTGATTCAATGAGGTTTTCAGCTGAATTAAATCTCGACCATTAACTGTCCCAAAAGCCACTCGACCAGCAAGGCGCTCTAAATCATATACTTTTCTTAAACGGTCTTTTAAATCCATTCGTTCAAAATAGGCATTTAGCAAACTTTCCACCATATTTTGACGCGTTGTAATTTGTGTTTCCTGAACAAGAGGACGGTCTAACCACTGCTTTAATAAACGTGCGCCCATTGCTGTATTTGTTTCATCCAGCAGCCATAAAAGAGTTCCCTTTTTTTCTCCTGTTCGAATTGATTTAGCTAACTCTAAATTATATTTTGAGTAGTAATCCATTTTTAAAAACTGATCAGATTGATAACTAATTGCTTGTTGTAGATGATCTAGGCTACGTTTTTGCGTTACTTCAAGATAAGTGATTAATACTTTTGCCCCTTGCTTTAACGCCTCATTTTCTAAATTTGCAATCAAATGACTCATTTCTGAATTTGGTGAATGCTTCACGTCATGCTTAGAAATCAAAATATTGTGTTGATCTAATTTTTCTTCCAACTCAGTTGAAATACTTGAACCTACAACGATTTCTTTGGTCTGCAAGCTCTCACATTCATTAATAATGCTATCTACCATTTGAAGCAAGCTTACCTTAATCTCACCCGTACTTAAGTCAGCATAGGAAAAACTATACAATGCTTCTTCCTCAATGTAAGTCACTGCCGTTAAGTAATTGTTTTCTCTTGAAGCCACTTCACCTGTTGCCACACGTGTTCCAGGAGTTACAAGTTGAACCACTTCACGTTTAACCATTCCTTTGGTTGTTTTTGGGTCTTCGACTTGCTCACAAACAGCAACCTTATAACCTCGTTCAATCAACGTATCAATATAGCCTGCTGCTGCATGATGTGGCACACCACACATTGGAATTGGATCATCTGCATTTTTATTTCGACTTGTTAATGTTAACTCTAATAATTGTGATACTTCTTCAGCATCATCGTAAAATAACTCATAAAAATCACCTAAACGATAGAACAAAAAAGCGTCTGGATAATCTGCTTTAATACTAAAATACTGTTCCATCATTGGGGTTTGTTTCGTTTTTTGAGGCATTTCTTCACTCCTCTTTCATTGCCTGACTTAATTTATCTTCTAATCCATCGTTGACATTTCTTTCTAGCAAATAGGTAACGTGTTGCAGCAGATCATTTGCTTCAACTAACTTTTCTCGGTAAGCAATCACTAACGGATGCTCATCAAATTCTTTTTGTTTAGCGTTTGCTAAGCGCAACGCTTCTTTTTCTGCTTCTAATTTTTCGTAGTGATTAAACTGAACGGCATCTTTTTGATGGCCTTTAATTTCTTCAACTAGTTGTTTTAACCCGTCATGTTGATCGACTTTTAACGCTATTTTTTTATACGACACAATCACTTCTGTTTGATCTATTTTTTCTAGTAACTCATTTAACTTTAAGTCTATATTGTCTTCATATTGAAAATCACGTTTTTCCAAGGTCACCCCGCCTTTTCTATTTTATTCTTTAAACGGACGATCTGGATTGATAAGATTAGCTTCAATTTTTTTCGTCTTACCTGTTACATTATCAATATCAATCACACAATAAGACAAAAGTTCCCGACCTTCTGTTACTACTTCAAAACGATGAGGAAGTGCCGTTCTAAATTTTTCAATCACAGCTGTTCGGTCCATTCCTAAAATCCCGTCATAAGGTCCTGTCATTCCAACGTCTGTAATATAACCTGTCCCTTGAGGTAAAATTCTTGCGTCATTCGTTTGTACATGAGTATGTGTCCCTACAATGGCTGATACTCTTCCATCGATATACCAACTCATGGCTTGTTTTTCACTCGTTGTTTCTCCGTGAAAATCAACAAAAATATGAGGAGTTCTCTCTCTTGCTTCTTCAATTAACTCATCAATGACTGTAAACGGGTCATCGATAGCTGTCATAAACGCTCTAGCTTGTAAGTTAATCACGGCTAATTCTTGTTGATTCACTTTAACAAATACCATACCAACGCCAGGCGTGGTAGCTTTTGGAAAATTAGCTGGTCGCACCATCTTTTTAGCGTCATCAATAAACTCAAAAATCTGATGATTATCCCAAGTATGGTTACCTAATGTCACCACATCTGCACCATCTTGAAGCAATTTTTTATATATTTTTTCTGTAATCCCACGACCTGCTGCGGCATTTTCACCGTTCACAATAGTGACTTGTGGGCGATATTTTTTCTTTAACTTTGGTAAATATGTACTGATTGTTTCTCTTCCTAATGATCCTACTACGTCTCCGCAAAATAAAATTCGCATGAATGAGTCCTCTTTTCTAATTAGCTACTTGCTATATTCTATCAATTTTTGACCTTAAATAAAAGCAATCTTGATTTTACTTGCGCTCTCTTTTCTCCATTATTCCCAAAGAATATGTTAAAATAATTATCATTGAAAATATCACAAAGGAGTTAGGAGAAATGACACAGTCTATTATTGTTTTTGGTGGTAGCGGTTTTATTGGTCAAGCGGTCTGTAAAGAAGCGATTAAACGTAATATTTCAGTCATTAGTATTTCTAAACACGGTAAACCTAAAATAGATGAATTATGGCTATCACACCATTTAATCACTTGGTTAGCCATAGATATATTTCAAGATGATTCTTGGGAAAAATATCTCACTCCTGGGGTTACTTGTATTAATCTCATTGGGATTTTATTTGAACAGAAGAAAAAGGGACTAACCTATGACAAAATGATTGTTCTTTCTAATCATTTAATTAGTGAAAAAGCTGAGATAAATCAAACGCCTTATATTTTCTTATCGGCAAAAGCAGGTCCTTGTGGTTATATAAAGGCAAAAAAAAAAGCCGAGACCGAATTACTAAAAAGAAAAAATCCAACGATTATCATTCGAAGCGGGTTAGTGACAACTAAACGTAGGCCTTTTGTTTATACTCAAGGTATGATGATTAAAACAGCTAGTCACCTACCTTTTGTTAAACGTACAGCTGAAAAAGTTTATCCTACACCGTTAAAAACATTAGTCGCAGTCATTTTAAACGAAGCTATCACACCTAGCTTTAAAATAATTGAAGATATTCACTAATAAAAAGGAGCTATAACAAAATGAACCTATTAATTACAGCCGGTGGTACCTCAGAAAAAATTGATGATGTCCGCCATTTAACCAATCACGCCACAGGAACTCTAGGAAAAGAAATCGCTCATTCCTTAGAAAAGGATGATGTTACTATATACTATATCCATGGACCACAAGCTGTATTACCTAAAAATAAAGAGATTAAATTTTTTTCGATTCATTCTGTTCAGGAATTGTATCAGACAATGGAAGAACTACTAACTACCATTTCTTTTGATTACGTCATTCATAGTATGGCTGTTAGCGATTATGAGCTAGATACAGCAAGTAATGAAGAGCTCCTTGCTAAAAAAATTGCCCAAACTATTGAAGATACACAGCCCAAATCGCAAGAAACCTTGGTTGAGTTGATTAAAAACACCTTAATGGATACTAAGGACTTATCCCAACCTACTCAGAAAAAAATTAGTTCTAAAAATGAAAAACTGATTTTAATTATGGGAAAAGCACCAAAAGTCATTACCAAAATCAAAGAATGGCAACCTAATACAAAACTGATTGGGTTTAAATTACTTGTGGATGTTTCTGAAGAGGAATTAGTGAATGTTGCCAAAGAAAGTATCATTAAAAATCAAGCCGATTGGATTTTGGCTAATGATTTAACCACTATTAACGGAGACAACCATATTGGATTACTTGTCTCAAATTCAGGAATCAACCAACGTTTTTCAACTAAAAAAGAAATCGCTCAAGGCCTAAGAAATCTCGTCTTGACTAACAAATAAAGGAGAATAGTTATGCCAACTGTACTACTCGGTGTTTCAGCTAGTATATCAGCTTATAAAGCGGCTGATATTGTTAGCCAATTAAAGAAAAAACAAATTGATGTGGAAGTTATCATGACCACTAACAGCACAAAAATCATTCCAGAACTAACGCTTCAAGTTCTTTCTAAAAACGAAGTTCACACTGATGTTATGCGTGAAAATAGACCAACTGACATTAATCATATTGATTTAGTTAAACGAGCTGATTTATTTGTTGTCGCGCCTGCATCAGCCAATATTATTGGAAAAATAGCAAATGGTATTGCTGATGATATGTTATCAACAACAGCTTTAGCTGTTCATGATATTCCTAAATTAATTGCACCAGCAATGAATACCTATATGTATGAAAATTTAGCAATGCAAGATAATTTAGAAAAGTTAAATCGTTACGGCTACACATTGATTGAACCAAAGACAAGTTTACTAGCTTGCGGCGATTACGGAAAAGGGGCTCTTGCTGATGTTGACGAGATTGTAGCAACTATTTGCGAGTTCCTAGACAAAAAATAAGGAGCCAAACTATTGAAAACAAAACAACTAACACTAACCGCGATTTTTTTATCTATAATTCTTCTGTTTTCATTTACGCCACTTGGCTTTATTAATTTAGGGTTTATCAAAGCAACCCTAGTTCATATTCCAGTTATTATCGGCGCAATTATCTTAGGCCCACGAATTGGGGCGTTGCTTGGGCTATCATTTGGGGTCTTAAGTATGGTGATTAATACCATGACACCCTCTATTTTGTCTTTTGCCTTTTCACCCTTTATTCCCGTTTTAGGAACAAACGAAACAAGTCTTTGGGCGATTGTTATTGCTCTTGTGCCTCGTATTTTAACAGGCGTTGTACCCTATTATGTGTTTAAATGGCTACAAAATAAAAAAATGGGAACTAAATCAGCACTTTTTATTTCTGGTGTCACAGGTTCTATGGTAAATACTATTTTAGTTATGAACCTTATTTATTTTATTTTCCAAGATGCCTATGCAGCATCTAAAAATATAGCCGTTGGCGAGGGTCTATATAAAGCTGTATTGTCTGTCATCTTTATAAATGGGGTCCCAGAAGCGATTGTTGCTGGAATAGCAACAAGTGCTGTCGCCTTTGTCCTTCTAAAGGTCTATCAAAAAAATCAGTCTTAAGGTTGACGAAATATCTTTTTCGGGATGCTATTATAAAGACATCAACGATATAGGAAATTTAATTAAAGAAATCAAGAATAAGTGATGATTATCCCTCCAGATATATCATGCAAACAGGACGTTATTTTTCTTTCTTAACTAACCTTTCCTACTTAATTTTAATTTAATGAATAATGTAGAAAAACAGCCGATGATCCCCCTCATCGGCTGTTTATTTTTATCTGTTCTATTTATTCGGCTAAAAATAACTTAGGGCTTTTCTTGAATAGTAATAAAACAACAATATAGGTTGCAATCCCTGTTAAAATCGCACTCGTTCCATTGATAACTAATGAATACATTACGGGGCTTAATCCCCATAAAGCATATTTTCCCCAGAAGATAACTCCTGCTGAAAAATGACAAAGGTAACGTGCCAACGTTCCTACAACCGTACCAATCAATAAATAATAACTTACCTTTTTACTGTTTTCCTTAATACCTTCTTGAACTTTTGTGGCATATAATCCAGTAAAACCAACAAACGTGTAGGCCAATAAGTATTCAATTAACGCTTGTGATACCGTTAAGATATACGCTTTTCCTAATAAAAAATGGAGTAATCCCCAAATCAATCCACTATAAAGCCCTGCCTTTGCTCCTCTTCTAAAAGAGTACACAATCACAGGAATCATACCAATTGATATGGAAAATCCTGGTCCAAATTTTAACGGTACAAAAGACAGTGCCATAGCAAATGCCGCGGCTATAGCGCCTTCTATCCATACTCGTGATTTTGATGACATCATAATAAAAACTCCCCCTTTGCTTGTATTGTCAACCGACCATACAACAAAAGAGGAGTAAATTTATCTTTTACTCCATCACAATTCCTACGCTTGTCCTAACAAATTCAGGTTCTAGGGTTTAGAATAATCTTACTCAATCTCAGCTACTGCTCCCCTTTGTGATGGTTACGGTATTTAAATGTCTTCGTGAGATAGTATCTCACTGAACCAAGTAATAGTCAATGATGAACCCAAAACTTTCTTTTTTTCACAAACTAATTACTTTGCTATTTTTTTAATGTTTGCTAAGATATAACAAGTTTTTAACAGGAGGCACACTTATGTCAAAAGAAAAATTATCCTTCAAACAATTTTGGGAACTCTCTGAAATTTACACGGCACCACTTAATTTATTTATTATTTTACTTGGCGTATCCGCTGCTAAGTTTATTCAGCAACTGTCTTTATCAAAAGATCTGCTCATTTTTATTGGCATTATTCTCTGTTTCCATCTTTCGGTAAATATTTTTAACCATTGGATGGACTATCAACATGCTAGCGATCTTCATTTTAAAGAAAAAACGAATATCATCGGGCGAGAGCATTTATCGATTTCAGTGGTTAAACGTTACTTTTACACCTTTATGATTTTAGCCGCACTTTTTGGACTTTACTTAGTCAGCCAAACCACTATTATTATCGGTATCTTGGGAATGCTAGGCTTTTACATTGGTTTATTTTATTCTTACGGAAAATACCCCATTAACAGTTTGTTTTTAGCTGAAACAATTACTTCTATCGCCAGCGGCTTTTTTATCATGTTTATTGCCTTTTATTTGGCTATTCCACACCGAGAAGTAGTTAATACTCGAATCATTTTATCTCTTTTTTTTATTAGCTTACCGTTAGTTTTAAGCATGTTTAACAACCTGTTAGCTAATAACACCTGTGACTTAGAAGAAGATATTAATAACGGAAGAAAGACTCTTGTCTACTACATTGGAAAAAAACACGCAGTCACACTCTTACTCACTCTAACAATAGCAAGTTATCTTTGGATTGGTATATTAGTTTATCTAAAGCTTGCTCCGATTGTCACACTCGGCTTACTAATTTTACTACCAATCACTCTAAAAGAATTAAAAAAATACACTCAATACCAAGATAAAAAAGAAACATTTCCAGTTGTGTTAAAAACAATGTCTGTCATGATGGTTCTATATCCCATTATTTATGCTTTAGGCGGCTTCTTTTAACGACAAAAAAAGACCTGCTCAACTCTATTAATTAAGAGTGACTTGCCTTTTAATAACCATTTATTAATTAGATAAAATCAGCCTAAAGAACGAATATTTCTAGTTTAGCTATTCCAGAATAGAATAGCTAAACTATTTTTTTATAGTCGATTAACCTTGGTATAACAACTTTTTCGAGCTAAAAAATAAAAAACCATCTGTTTTGTCATTTTTTATTTTTCTTTTGCTTGGTATCTAATTAAACCTAAACATAAATCATAACGTTCCTCAGTTGTTGTCATTTCTTCTTTTAAGCCATTTAGAATTAAATCAATAAATGTTCGACAAATAATTTTATAAAAGCGTAACATATCTTGAATGACAGGTTCTTCAATTGCTTCAATATCAAAAACCTTTTTTAATCGGTCTTCTGCCATTTCTCGAATCATTTTTTCTTTTATTCCTTCATATGCCGTTTGCTCATTTTTATCCAGCATAATCACAATCTCTCGGTAGTTATTAACAAGTATTTTCAAGTGTTTTTCAATCAATTCAAAAGCTGCGTCATCTGACACTGCGTCTATTAGATAATCATTGTAAGCTTCCAGTAATGCCATTAAATTCTCTTCAAAATAGACCACTGTATTTTGAGAAACAACTGTATAAAATAAGTCATCTTTATTTTCAAAATACGTATAGACATTTCCAACAGACATGCCCATCTGTTTTCCAATATCACTTATTTTTGTCTTGTCGTACCCTTTTTCATAAAAAAGTTGAAGTGCAGTTTCTTGTATTTTCATTTGAATGTCTTTCTTTTTAAGTTGCACACTAATCACTTCCTTACGATTTTTTTATTTTATTATATCACGAAGGCTTTTACCTTTTCATTTCCTTACTCTTTTAAAGAATGGTAAACTTTGTAACGAGCTATTATTTCACGAAGGGGCTAACATCATGTTTTCATTAACAACCACCAAAAAAATCAGTTTAATCATCCTATTGCTTTGTACTTTATTAGCAGTCTACGCTTCTTTTCAATTTGAGCTGCGTACCCAAACTGTTGGCAAAATCATTTCCGAAACAAATCTCCAAACTGAAAAACAAGTAGATGAGCACGGAAATTCTGATGAGACTACCCAACAACAATTAAATCTTCTTATCTTAAATCATGACCTAAAAGGAAAAATGGTAACCATCCAAAATAGTTACTCTACATCTCAAGTAAAAGATCATAAGTATCATAAAAACGAGTATGTGTTTTTACAAGTTGAATCAAAAAACGAAGAATTATCTGGACATATTATCGAGCTAAAAAGAGATCATTATTTAATTTTATTAACTAGTTTACTTTTACTCATTTTAATTTTAATGAGTGATTTATCTGGTCTTCTAACCTTTTTTAGTTTTCTTGTTAACGGTCTTCTTTTATCAGGTATATTTCTTTGGTATCAAAAAATTAACAGCCATTTACTTGTTTTGCTATTTTTAATTACTATTCCTATTTTGGTCACTCTCACACTGACTATCGCAAATGGGTGGAACAAAAAAACACAATTGGCTATTTTTACGACTCTGATTGGCAGTCTATTAACTTTTTTAATTGGATTTGTGGTCATCACTCTTCTTTCTCACAAAGGACTGCACTATGAGGAGATGGAGCTTGTAACACGTCCACCTCAAATTTTATTTTTAAGTAGCTTACTCATTGGCTGTATTGGTGCTGTAATGGATGTCGCAATAACCATTATTTCTTCCTTATTTGAATTAATCGAAACAAAACATATGATAACCTCCTCTGAGCTAAAAAAAGCTGGGACTCAAATTGGAGAAGATATTATGGGGCCTATGATTAACATTATGTTTTTTTCTTATCTAAGTGGAGCTATTCCTCTTGTTTTAATTTTTTTGAAAAATCAAATGTCCTTTAATTATACTTTCTCCATTGTCCTTTCTTTAGAAATAGCAAGAGCGCTTGTTGGAAGTATCGGAATTATCCTTGCTATTCCTCTGACGATCCACTTCACACTTTTTGTCTTTAAAAGGGGGAAATTAAATGAGTGTTAATAGCGTGCTTCTTTTAATTTTTATTTTATTACTATGGAAAATTGGTGGCTCAAAAGGGAAATTGACGCTAGCTGCTCTTGGTTTTAACTTACTATTTATGTTTGTCATGCTTATTTTAATCAATTGGGGATTTCCTGTTTTTCCTTTAACACTAATAACGAGCATTCTTATTACTGGAATGAATTTATTTTTCATAAATGGGTATCATTTAAAAACTCAATTTGCTTTTATTAGTAGTCTCCTTGTTCTTTCGATGATGGTTTTACTTATCTTTATGACCGTTCGTTTGATGCACTTAGAAGGTATCCCTAATGAAGAGTTGATGGAGATGGATATGTACTCCTTAAATATTGGGCTCTCATTTACTTCACTAAGTGTTTCGGTCATGGTCATGAGTGTTATTGGTGCGATTAATGATATTACGATCTCTATCACGTCTGCCATCTACGAATTAAATCAAAATGTACCGACTCTATCGAAACAGAAATTGGTCCAATCTGGGCTTGTCATTGGAAAAGATGTGTTAGGTTCCACTATGAATACCTTGATTTTTGCTTTAGTTGGCGGACAATTAGCACTTTTTATTTGGGTCAGTGATTTGCATTATTCGATAACTCAATTGTTTAATACTAAAATACTAGTTATTGAATGGGCTAACCTTTTAATTAGCGGTATTGCTATTTCACTTGCGATTCCTATTACCACTTTTCTTATGGTCTATCGTCTCAAAAGGGATATTAGTTGACACTAAATCTCAGACGTGTTAACTTTATATACGTTAATTGAATATTGTTAGGTGAGGCTCCTATGCAAACACAGGCTATTGCCCAAAAACGTCGAGAGACACCAATGGGTAGAACAGGAATTGTCGAATACAAGGCTCTTTTTAAGATAGCTAAGATTTATCTTTACGTTGTATAGTGCTAAAGCTCAACATGTTAGTGATATATCACAAATTTGTTAGACATTACTCCTTGCCGATTCTTTTTGGTGAGGTTTTTTTATTAAGGGAGGTGGAAGTATGACCATTATTTTAGCTAGTTTTGTTATTGCAGCACACATCGTTGGACACAATATGACTGAAATTACGGCCACTACTGTTGAGCTAGAAGACCCAGATCCCGCCGCTACATTCAATAATTAAAATTAACAAAAAAATACCGTAAAGATAACAGCTTGGCTGCTCTTTACGGTATTTTCTATTTATCTAACAGTTACGCTAACTGATCTGCGTCCCCAATTTTTACATTCATCAATTGTATTGAAATGTAAATCAATACGGTTACCAACAATATCTCCACCAGTATCTCCTGCTACGGCAATTCCGTAACCAGATACTTCTACTACTGAACCTAAAGGAATTGTTCCAGGGTCAACAGCAATAACGCGAGAGTTTTGACGTAAGTCGATTCCTGTTGCTGTATAGAAGCTTAAACCTGGTTGTGTGTAAGAATAACCAGTTGCTTCCATTTGCATTGTTTGTCCACCACTTGAAGGTTCCGCTGGTTTTGGTTCTTCTGGTGTTGTTTCTTGTTCTGGAGTTGCTACTTCTTCTTTAACAGGTTGAGACACTTTTGTTGTTGAAGAAATTGGCGCTTTGTCTTTCTCAGCTGTTTCACGTGTTTGTGCTTTTGCTTCTACTTCTTTTCTATTAGCTACTTCAACAGCAACTTTTTTAGCTTTTGCTTCTTTGACCATTTTATCTTTTGATAATTTATCAAGAACTGCTTGATTGTTGCTCAACTCAGCTTTTAATGAATCTACATCATTTTCTAAAGAGGTTGCTTCTTGCTCCATTGTGCTTTGTTTTTCTGTTAAAGAAGCTTTGTCTGTTTCCAAACTTCCTCTTAATTCATCTAATTTAGCTTTGTCTTCTGCTAAAGAATCCACTTTGGCTTTTTCAGCACCTTGAAGAACAGTTACTGCATAGACACGGTTAAAGAAATCTGACATGTTTTCTGCTGTTAAGATAGCATCCATCACACCCATTGAAGAGTTATTTTCTTGCATATTTTTCATGCGGTCGCCCATTAATACAGTGCGTTTTTCAATACTCTTTTCTGTTTCTTTAATGTTATTTTGTGTTTCTTTAATTGTTTCTTCTGTTTTACTAACTTCTGATTTTAACGATTCTACTTCTTGATACTTTGTATTAACTGAATCAAGAGCTTTGTCTATCTTGCTACTAATTTCCACGCTTTCTTTTTTCACAGACTCCTCTTTACTATCTGCTGCTAAAGAAATAACTGGTGAAAAAGATAAAGCTACTATAGATAAAAACGTTATGGATAGTCCTTTTACTTTCAACAATGACAACACCTTTCAATTCATACCGACCTTTTATTCTTTACCAATTATACAAGAAGAAGAGTGTTTCATTGTAACAATTCCTTTACAAATTATTACAGTTTGAGATAAGCTATAGGTAATCATGTAACAGTTAGGAGTTTTTTTCATGTCAAAACAAATTTACTTTGCAAGCCCTCTCTTTTCAGATATGGAGCTTCATTACAACGCTTACCTTGTTAAAAAAATTAGAGAAATGTATCCAGATGTCCGTGTTTACCTACCTCAGGAACAAGGAGAAATAAACGATAAAAATAGTTATGCTAGCTCAAAAATGATTGCTAAATACGATACTGATGCTTTGCTTGATAGCCAGTTAATTGTAGCCATTTTAGATGGTGTGAGCATTGATGTTGGTGTTGCTTCTGAAATTGGTGTAGCTTATCACGCTGGTATTCCCGTCCTTGGGCTATTTACCGACTCAAGACAAAAGGGTGCAGATAACCCGCAGAAACTAGCTGCTCTAAGTGAAGCAGGAGAGTCACAATTTCCTTATGTTAATCTGTACACTGCTGGTTTAATTAAGCTTAACGGAGAAATCTGTAACAATGAAGAACAATGGTTAGAAACAATTAAAACTTACTTAGCTTAAAAATAGTATAGTCAAACACACGACGTTTTGGTTCATTCCAACATCGTGTGTTTTTTTATTTAAACGTTTTAAAACCTTCCCTTTCAAAATCAATTTGTCTAGCGTACAATGTGAGTATTCAAATAAAATCGAGAGGATGATTCAGTGTTTTCTCTGCTACGTTTTGCCAAAAAATATAAGAAACAACTTATTCTAGGACCTTTCTTTAAACTCCTCGAAGCTATTTTAGAACTATTACTTCCCTTTTATATGGCTAAGTTAATTGACCAAGGCATTAAACAACAAGACATTAGCTACACCCTTAAAATGGGTGGTTACATGCTTATTATGTCCCTTGTCGGACTTATTTGTGTCATGATTTGTCAATATTACGCTTCTATTGCCTCTCAAGGATTTGGGACGGAACTTCGAAATGAAATGATGGCAAAAATTAATCAATTTTCTCATAAAGAAATTGATAAATTTGGAACATCTACTTTAATTACACGAACAACAAGTGACATCAATCAACTACAACTAGCCCTTGCAATGCTCATTCGACTCGTTATTCGAGCGCCCTTTTTAAGCATTGGTTCCATTATTATGGCTTTTTATATCGACACGCAGATGGGCCTTATCTTTTTGATGACCATTCCTATTTTTGCGCTAATTCTTTTCTTTATTATGAAAAAAACGGTTCCTCTATACAAAAAGGTTCAGTTTAAAATTGATCATTTGAATAGTGTTATTAGCGAAAATCTAAGTGGCGTTCGGGTTATTCGAGCGTTTGCTAAAAAGGATGAAGACATTACTAATTTCGGTGAGGTTGGGGATGACTTAGCTCAAGCTTATACAAATGTAACAAATATCTCGGCACTCCTTTCACCAACTACTATTTTTATCATGAATATGGCTATTGCGTTTATTCTTTACTTTGGTGGTCTTAGTGTTAATACTGGTCGCCTACAATCAGGGCAAATTTTAGCGTTAATTAATTACATGACTCAAATGCTCCTTGCTCTCATTGTGGTTGCTAACTTAGTGGTTATTTTTACAAGAGCCTTTGCTTCAGCTAATCGAGTAGAAGAAGTTTTTCAAACAACACCTGAAATCATAACCACACAACCTAAAGATATTATTCCTTGGAAAAAAGATGTTACGTTAGACTTCAATCATGTTTCTTTTAGGTACACGGAAAAAAGTGGTTATGTTCTAGAAGATATTAATTTTTCACTTAAAAAGAATCAAACAATGGGAATTATCGGCCCTACTGGTAGTGGTAAAACAACAGTTACTCAATTAATCCCGCATTTTTATCCCGTAACAACAGGTGAGATATTCCTTAATGAGCAAGATATTACTAGCTTTTCTACAGGCGAATTAAGACAACATATTGCTATGGTTCCTCAAAAAAGCGCGTTATTTAGTGGTACAATTCGCAGTAATTTATTACTTGGAAAAAATGACGCTACAGACGACGAATGCTTCGAAGCCTTGGAGATGGCCCAATGTTTAGATTTTGTTAATTCTCTTCCAGAAAAATTAGAAGCACCTGTCTTTGCACAAGGTAAAAATTTTTCTGGCGGTCAAAAACAACGTTTAAGTATCGCTCGCGCCTTTATTCGAAAACCAGATTTACTTATCATGGATGATTCTCTAAGTGCTCTTGATTATCAAACTGACTTACTTATTAGAGAATCCATGAAAAAAAATCTAACAGAAACTTCTGTCATTATTATCTCGCAAAGAGTTTCTTCCGTTAAAGATGCTGATAATATTTTAGTACTAAATGAAGGAAAACAAGTTGGCTTTGGTTCTCATGAATTACTTCTGAGAGATTCTCTCACTTACCAAAATATCGTTAACTCACAAAACGAAAAAAAGAAGGTGATCTCACATGCGTAAAAGACATTTATCAGCAGAACCTGTTCATCGTTTTCTTCCTTATTTAACAACATTTAGAAAAGAAATTATCCTTGCAACTTTGCTAGGGATTATTAATGGTATCACTGCTGTAACCATGACTTTTTACATTGGTAAAGCAGTGGACACTATGATAGGTAAACAGCAAACAGACTTAGAACAGTTACTCCATATTATCTTGCTGTTAGTTGGTATTACACTCATCACCGCACTTTCTCAGTGGTTAATCCAGATACTTGGTAATAAAGTCGCCTATTTTTCCGTTGCTAAACTTAGAAAAGATGCCTTTATCCACTTAAATCAATTGCCACTACGTTTTTATGACCAGACAGCTCATGGTGACATTATGAGCCGATTTACTAATGATCTGGACTATGTTTCAGAAGCCTGCGCTGCCATTTTTAACAATGTCTTTTCAGGTATGACTATCGTGGTTATTTCTCTGATTAGTATGCTCTTTCTTAGTCCCATATTAACTTCAATTGTTTTACTATCGACTATTCTAATCTTTTTAGTTAACTGGGTGGTCGCACGTGGGTCTCAAAAAAAATTTCAAACACAACAGCAAACTGTGGGAAATTTATCAGGTTTTCTATCAGAAACAGTATCTGAACAAAAAATCATTAAAGCTTTTCAATTTGAGGATAACTCTTTAGAAAATTTCAAAAAAATTAATCATGAACTGCAACTGACAGGTGAAAAAGCGCAGTTTATTTCTTCTTTAACTAATCCATTATCCCGATTTGTAGATCATTTAGGATATCTTGCTATTGGTGTAGTTGGAGGTGTTCTTGTTATCAACAAGACAGGAAACGTTACAGTAGGTATTATCACTAGTTTTATTATTTACTCTAGTCAATTTTCAAAACCATTTATCGAATTATCAGGTATTACAACACAAATTCAAACTGCTTTAGCAGGTTTAGGACGAATTTTTCAGTTAATCGATGAACCAAAAGAAGAAGCTGACCTGCCAGGTTCAACCAACCTTATTAAAGAAGGCCAAATTGAATTTAAGCACGTCGCTTTCTCTTATAAAAAGGAACAGCCTTTAATTGAAAACTTCAATTTAGTCGTGGAAGCTGGTGAGACAATCGCTATTGTTGGTAAAACTGGTGCTGGAAAATCAACATTAGTCAATTTACTGATGCGTTTTTATGATGTCACTAAGGGTGATATTTTAATTGATGGCACATCAATTAACCACATTCCTCGAGACATATTACGCCAATCTTTTGGAATGGTTCTTCAAGAAACTTGGTTATTTAATGGTACTATTTGGGATAATTTAACATTTGGTAACCCAGATGCTAGTAATGAACAAGTCATCGCAGCTTGTAAAGATGCTTCTATCTATCACTTTATCTCAACTCTTCCTGATGGATTTCACACCCATCTAGGTCAGAGTGGTCTAAGCATTTCCGATGGACAAAAACAACTTTTAACGATTGCTAGAACAATGATTAGTCAACCTAAAATGTTAATTTTAGATGAAGCCACTAGCTCAGTTGATACATTAACAGAACAACACATCCAAGACGCTTTCTTAAATATGATGAAAAACAAAACTAGTTTTGTCATTGCTCATCGTCTTTCAACTATCCAAGAAGCTGATAAAATTCTTGTTATGGATCAAGGAAAAGTTGTTGAGGTTGGAACGCATGACGAACTGTTGACGATTCAGGATGGTTTCTATTACACTCTGTATCACGCACAGTTTAAAC
>NZ_JAVWHO010000007.1:0-7366 GCF_036639995.1 Vagococcus sp.
TGGGAAATATGCAAGGTATGATGAAACAAATGCAAAAAATGCAAAAAGAAATGGGAGAAACAAAAGCCCAATTAGATCAAAAACAGTTTACTGGTGAAGCTGGAAATGGTTTAGTAAAAATTATCATGACAGGTGAAAGAAAAGTAATAGATGTGGTTATTAATCCGGATGTGTTAGATCCAGAAGATGCTGAAATGACACAAGATTTAGTTTTAGCTGCAACTAATGATTGTTTAGAAAAGATTGAAATTGAAACAGAAAATATGATGGGTAAATATACAAAAAATATCCCTGGCTTCTAATTAAATGATGTTTAAGAAACAGGAAGGAAACTTCCTGTTTTTTTAAGAGAAAGAAGGTTTTACTTATGCATTATCCAACACCAATTGCAAAGTTAATCGAAAGCTATATGAAACTTCCTGGTATCGGTTCAAAAACTGCGACACGTTTAGCTTTTTACACAATAAATATGAAAGAAGAGGACGTTACAGAGTTTGCTAAATCATTAATTAGTGTAAAGAGAGATTTACATTATTGTTCGATTTGTGGCAATATTACAGATGAAGAAACATGTGATGTTTGTCGTGATCCTCACAGAGACAAATCAACTATCTTAGTTGTCGAAGAGACAAAAGATGTTATGTCGATGGAAAAAATGAGAGAATATAAGGGCCTGTATCATGTCTTAAATGGTGTGTTATCTCCAATGGATGGAACAGGACCAGATGATTTGAACATAGCCTCATTAATTAAACGACTTCATGCAGATGAGGTAAAAGAAATTATTATTGCAACGAATGCAACAACAGACGGTGAAGCAACAGCGATGTACTTATCAAGATTAATAAAACCAGCAGGTATTAAAGTGACTCGATTAGCTCATGGATTATCTGTAGGTAGTGACATTGAATATGCTGATGAAGTGACACTTTTAAAAGCAGTTGAAGGACGAACAGAATTATAAAAAATAGGAGTAAACGAAGATGAATGGTATTTTTATTACAATTGAGGGGCCAGATGGTGCTGGGAAAACAACGGTTATTAAAGAGTTGAGTCAGCTAATATCTGAAAATAGTAGCAAAGAACTAATTACAACAAGAGAACCTGGTGGAAATCCAATCGCAGAAAAAATTCGTCAGATTATTTTAGATCCTAAAAATAGTGAGATGGATGTCCGAACAGAAGCTCTATTATATGCGGCAGCAAGAAGACAACATTTAGTTGAAAAAGTACTTCCAGCAGTAGCAGAGGGAAAGTTAGTTTTATGTGATAGATTCATTGATAGCTCAATTGCTTATCAAGGTGCTGCTCGTGGAATTGGTGAAGAAGAAGTTCTAAAAATCAATGAATTTGCTATTGAAGGTCATTACCCAGACTTGACTATTTATTTAGATGTTCCATCTGAAATTGGTCTTGAGAGAATTAATAAAGGACGAATAGAAGCAGAATTAGACCGGCTAGATATGGAATCCTTAGCATTTCATAAAAAAGTAAGAGAGGCTTATTTAAAACTTGTTGATCAACATAAAGAGCGAATAGTTGTCGTTGATGCAAAAGATAATATAGAAAAAGTAGTAAAAAATTGTTATGATTTAATTAAGGAAAAATATCCTTTATATTTTAATTAAGTGAAAGGTGGTAGTCATAATGAAATTGTTATTAGCAATTGTTCAAGATAAAGATAGCAATAGATTATCGAATGAATTTAATCAATCGAATATTCGAGCGACTAAATTATCAACAACTGGAGGTTTTCTTCGAGCTGGTAATACAACATTTATTATCGGGATTGAAGATGAAAGAGTTGAAGAAGTTTTAGAGCTTATCAAAGAAAATTGCCAAGCTAGAGAACAATATGTCACTTCACCTGTTACTTTTGATATATCAATGGATGCTCACTCAAGTTATCCAATTGAAATCCAAGTGGGTGGAGCAACTGTGTTTGTAATGCCTGTGGAAGGATTTCATCAATTTTAATGACTGATATGTTAAGAGACAAAATTAAAGATGAGCAGCCTCAACTAATGTGTTTTTTTAAAGGTGTTCTAAAAAAAAATCGAATGACACATGCTTACCTTATCGAAGGTCAAGACATGACAGCAACCTATGAATTTGCTTTGTGGCTATCTCAAAGTTTGTTTTGCCAAAATGCTCAGGATGGCTCATGTGGCGAGTGTACTATTTGTCGAAGAATAGAGAACTTTGATTTTCCAGATGTCTTAACGATTACACCAGATGGCCAGACAATCAAAGTGGATCAAATTAGAGAAATTAAACAAAGCTTTGTTAGAAGTGGTTTGGAATCTCGAAAAAAAGTTTTGATTATTAAATATTCAGAAAAAATGACAGTTAGTGCAGCAAATAGTTTACTTAAATTTATTGAAGAGCCAGATGGTATGATGCATATTTTCTTTTTAACAAATAACATCAACAAAATACTACCAACTATTCAATCTAGATGCCAGCAAGTACATTTAAACCCTATTTCAAAAAATGTTATCATATCTGAGTTAGAAAAGAATCCAGCATTGTCTAAAAAACAAACAGAGCAAATTGCTGAGTTAGTTGATTCAAAACAAAAGGCAGTTGAATTATCAGAAGATGAGTGGTTTAATAGTGCTAGAGAAACTGTGTATAGATGGTTTCAATATTTAGATAAAAAAAACGCATTAGGCTTTGTATTTGTTCAACAGTATCTTGTGAAAATCGCTAAAGAAAAGGAACAGCAATTTTTAATTTTGGATTTGCTCCTTGTTTTTTATCGATTGAAATTAAAAGAAGAGGTTGAAAATCAAGGGATGGAACTCAATAAAGAGAGTACATCTATTGAAAAAATAATGTCATCTAGACGTAAATTGGAAGCCAATGTTAGTTTTCAAAATGTCTGTGAGCAACTTGCTTGGCAGTTGCTATTTTAATATAGGAGGACAACACAATGGTAGAAGTAGTCGGTGTCCGTTTTAAACCCACTGGTAGAATTTATTATTATTCTGGTGATAAAAATACAGAGTATGTATATAATCAAAAAGTAGTTGTTGAATCTCAAAAAGCAAAGGAATTAGCTAATATTGCTATTCCTAAAAAGGAAATTCCTAAAGAGGATTTACCTGAAGAAATTAAACCAATTATTCAAATTGCAACAGATAAACAACTTGTAAAATATGAGCAAAATAATAAAGACGCTAAAGAAGCCTTTGTTATTGCAAAGAAAAAAATTAAAGAGCATGAACTTGAAATGAAGTTAGTAGACGCTGAGTATACGTTTGATCGTAGTAAAATAGTGTTTAGTTTTACTGCAGATGGTAGAATTGATTTTAGAAGCTTAGTGAAGGATTTAGCTGCTATTTTCAAAACAAGAATTGAATTAAGACAAATTGGTGTCAGAGATGAAGCAAAACTATTAGGTGGTATCGGTCCTTGCGGCAGACCATTATGTTGTAGTACTTTTTTAGGTGATTTTGCAGCTGTTTCTATTAAAATGGCAAAAGAGCAAAATCTCTCTTTAAATCCAACTAAAATTTCAGGTGTTTGCGGCAGATTAATGTGCTGTTTAAATTACGAAAATTCCGAGTATGAGCGAATTAGAAAAATGATGCCTGACTTTGGTCAAATTATTGAGACACCAGATGGTCAAGGAAGAGTTATTGGTTTAAACATTCTTTCAGAGATTGTCAAAATTAAACCACTTAATCGTGAAACCCCTGTTGAATATGATTTAGATGAACTACTTGAATGTAAGAAGCAAGAGATAAAGGAAGATTAACATGGAAAAGACGAAATTGTACGATGAATTAGTAGACGTTGAAAAAAATTTACAAACCATGTTAACTCAAGTTGGTGAAATGAAAGACGTTGTCGATGCTGTTTTAGAAAAAAATCTAAATTTAGAATTAGAAAATCAGCATTTAAGAGATCGTTTAGAAAAACTAGAACGAGAAGACTTGCCAGAAGATAGCAGACAAGAGTTATCGAAGTCGCGTTTAAATTTGGAAAAACTATACGAACAAGGTTTTCATGTATGTAAAGATTTTTATGGTTCAAGAAGAGAGAATCATGAAGAATGTGTCTTTTGTTCTCATATGATTTATGGAAAATAAAAAATTGAGTCCAGTAATTGTGAAATATTCCCATAACTAAGAGAAGGCTGAGGCAGAACATATGTGTTTTGCTTCAGCTTTTTATTGTTATGAGAAATACTAAAGGAGAAAGAGATGAAACAGCAAAAAAGCTTTAAAAATATGGAAAAGGGTAAGTTGTACTTAGTTCCAACTCCCATTGGTAACTTGGAGGATATGACTTTTCGTTCAGTCAACACATTAAAAGAGGCTGATTTGATTGCTAGTGAAGATACGAGAAATACGCAAAAACTACTAAATCATTTTGAAGTGGAAACAAAACAGATTAGTTTACATGAACACAATGTTAAAGAAAGAGTGCCAGAATTAATTGATTTGCTATTAAGTAATCAAACAATTGCTCAAGTAAGTGATGCAGGAATGCCGTCAATTAGTGATCCAGGACATGAGTTGGTTCTCAGCGCGATTGAGCATAACATTGATGTCATTTCCTTACCGGGTGCTTCAGCGGGAATTACTGCATTGATTGCCTCAGGTATTTCACCTCAGCCATTTCTGTTTTACGGTTTTTTACCAAGAAAGACGAATGAACAAAAAGAAAGTTTAAAAAAATTAAAAGAAGTAAAATCTGCTCTCATTTTTTATGAATCACCCCACCGAGTAGCTAAAACTCTGAGTGCCATGTCTGAGGTACTTGGAAATAAGAGAAAAGCAGTTCTTTGCCGAGAGTTAACAAAACTCTACGAAGAATATACAAGAGGAACAATTGAGGAGCTTGTAGCGTATTTCAATGAAAATACAATCAAAGGTGAGTGTTGTTTGGTTATCGAAGGAAATACCGACGTTGCTGGCTTGTCAGAAGAAGAGGAATTGCTAAGTATTTCAGAACATGTGGAGTTCTTAATGAAAGAAGAGGAAATAAGTAGCAAACTTGCAATTAAAGAAGTGGCTAAAAAAAGAGGCTTAAAAAAACAGGATGTCTACAAGCAGTATCACGTGGAATAAAATAGTTTTCCTAGAGGATAGGTTTAAAAAAAAGTTGCATATTAATAGGGTTATGATATAATTTTCTTGTATAAGTATGATTAGAATAGGTAGATAGTTTTTTTTTGTT
Source organism: Vagococcus sp. (assembly GCF_036639995.1). Lineage (GTDB taxonomy): Bacteria > Bacillota > Bacilli > Lactobacillales > Vagococcaceae > Vagococcus. The sequence goes on from NZ_JAVWHO010000007.1 coordinate 5,191, forward strand.
TATTTTTAAATAGAATTTTATATTCTATATATACTTGAGTATCAGTCAGTTTTTTAATATAAGTTTTTTTGTGAGGTGGAATTTGATTGTTTAATAATTGGTTAAAACGTCAGGATGACGATTTAAAAGAAAACGAAAATGAGATGGAAGGTAATGAGTTAATGCCAACAAATGAAGAAGAAAAAGTTCCTTCTAATAACTTAGATTATGATGTTGGGAACGCAGATGATGATTATTATTATTACTATTACTATGAGCCAAATGATAGTAATGGACCTACCATTCCAAATCTAAATAGCTCGTCTGAGGAAGAAAAAGAAGAAGTTTTAGATTTCTACAATTCAGAAAAAGAATCTTATGTTAGCCCATTTGGTTCAGAAAACATTGAAGAAAAAATTGTGACGGAAGCGCCAGAAGATTTCAGTTATGAACAAGACTTTATCGAAGCTTCTAATACGGAGAACACAATATCATCTGAACAATCGGCTCTATTAGAGAATGAAAATGCTCAATTAAGAGCTAAAATCGATCAATTATTATTAGAAAACGATCAAATGCAAAATCAATCAGCTCGTGTTGAGCAACTTGAATCTGCAAATGAGAAGTTATCTGTTAAAATAGATGAATACAGTGGTCTATTAGAAGAGAATAATGAGTTACAACTTCAACTGTTAGATTTTGATAAGCTAAAAGAAACGCATGAAGCGTTAACTCTTTCTTTAGAACAGTTGAATGAAGACCTTTCTACTAAAGATGAAACAATTAAAGAATTAACTGGTCAAATTGATGTGATTGCTCAAAATACAATAAAAGAGTCACAAGAATTAGAAAATAGTGTAAAAGAATTAGAAGGTAAACTGAGTGAGCTTTCTAATGAAAAAACAGCTATTGAAAATTCAATGACTACAATTAATAATGAATATGTTGCTGAGTTAGAAGAAGTTAAACAACAGCTAAGTCAGTCAAATGAAAAAAATTCAGAATTAACAAAAGAAAACGAAGAACAAAAAACTAAATTAACTGAGACTACTAACGAATTAACAGCACTTAAAGCTGAAAATGAAAACTATATAGAAAGAATCAACGTATTAGAAAAAGAGATTCAAGAAGTTAGTTCTAAGCCGAGTGTTGAGTCAGTAGTAACTGAAGAGTTAGAAAGAAACATTAGTGAATTAGAAGAGCAATTAAGCCATTCTAAAGCACTAGAAACAAAATTAGCGAAGCGTTATGAAGAAGAATTAGAAAAGAATCAAAATAACGATATTGTAATGAAGAAAAAGGAACAGGAGTTAACTGAGATGAATGAAAAACTTAGCCAAACAGAACAACTAGAAAAAGAGCTTGCTGAATTAAGAGATAATCAAAAAGTTATCAATGATTTACAACAAGAATTATCTACTATGCGTCATCAACAACAAGAGGTGACTTCAAGCTTAACTGAGTTAACTTCAGAAAAAACAAGAGCTGCTCGTTTAGAACAAGAAATAAACGATATGCGCTCAAATCAAAGCCCAGAATTAGGGGATTTACAACAAGAATTATTAAGAACAAAAGAAGAATTACGTTTAGCAAACTTAAGAGCTGACCAAAGTGGTTCAATGAATCAAGCTGATATTGCTCAAGTTATGTTAGAAGCTCAAGCTAAAGCACGTCAAATCGTTGATGTTGCTAATTATGAAGCAAAACGCCGTGTGGCTGATTCTGATATGGAATTAAGCGCAGTTAGTCAAGAAGCAAGAAATTATTATAGAAAACTTGAGAAAATTAAAGCTGAATCAGAAGTAGTTTTCTCAGAGCTATTAAGAAAATTAGAATCTATTGGAGATATTGATCGACTATAAGAATCATTGAAGGAAAGCGGGGTAAGATTTATGAATGCTAAGAATAATAAAAAGAGGCATCGTAAAATTGGGATGTTTGTTGGTGTAAGTACAACGTTGTTTTCAGTGTGTGGCCCTATTCTTCAATCAGTCGTTTATGCTGAGGAAGTTGAAGCAACCAATAAAATTCTTCATCCATTACCCGACGCTACATCCGCGTTTAATTTCTCAACTGATTTTGCTAGTACAACAAATAGTCCGATTTCGGGAGCACCTGAAACTGAAGTACCTGTTGAGGAAAATACAACACCAGAAGAAACTAAGCCATCAGAAGGATCTACTTCTAATGAAACTGG
>NZ_JAVWHO010000007.1:7466-73410 GCF_036639995.1 Vagococcus sp.
AAAAAGGACGATGATCTTTTAGGAAAAATTATCAATAAATCAGATAAAAAAGATTCAACACCAATTAAATACACAAGAAATCAGTCAACAGCTGAGTTCATTGAAGAAGTTGGCGAGTCTGCTCGAGAAATCGGTCAAAAAAATGATTTATATGCCTCAGTAATGATTGCACAAGCTATTTTAGAAAGTGGCTCTGGTAATAGTGGTCTTTCTAGAAGTCCAAACTATAATTTGTTTGGGATTAAAGGCTCTTTTGAAGGTGAGTATGTCCAAATGCCAACATTAGAGGATAATGGTAAAGGTGGTATGTATACTATCTCTGCTAAATTTAGAAAATATCCAAGTTATAAAGAATCACTTCAAGATTATGCAACTTTAATGACAGGTGGAACATCTGGTAGATCGACATTCTATCAAGGAGCTTGGAAATCAAATACTGATTCGTATAAAGATGCAACAAAATATTTAACAGGTCGATATGCTACTGATACACGTTACAATGATAAATTGAATGGATTAATTGAAACATATAACTTAACCCAATATGATCAGAAAAAAGCAGTCGAGCAAAAGATGAAAAAATCTAAAAAAACAGAAGCGTTCATTAAAGAAATTTCAGGTGACGCTAAAGAAATAGCTGCTAAAAATGATATGTATGCGTCAGTTCTAATTGCAGATGCTATTATTCAAAGTACTTCTGGAAATAATATTTTAGCTGAAAAAAATAATATCTTCTTAACTAAAGGCTCTTATAAAGAAAAAAGTGTTGAAGTTGACACAGTGAAACAAACGAAAAAAGGCCCTAAGTTAGAGAAAGTTACTTATAAAGAATATCCTTCTTATAAAGAATCAATCGAAGACCATGTTGCAGAAGTCAAAAAAGATAAAGATGTCTATGAAGAAATGACAACATCTAAAAAAGATACTTATAAAAAAGTAACGGCTTATATGACAGCTCAGAAAAAAGAAGACAGACATTATCACAAAAAATTAAATTCTTTAATAGCTACATATGATTTAAAGGATTTTGATAAAAAAGTAGAACAAAAGAAACCAGTTAAAGTGGTTAAAGCAAAGAAAGATACAAAGAAAAAAACAGAAAATATAGACATGCTGAATAAAATTGGTCAAACAATGACTGATAAATTATCGGAAAGTCTAGAAAAACCTGTTAAATATCAAGTAACAAAAAACTAGAAAAGGCCACTAAGCCTTTTTTAGTTTAAATAATAAATAAACACTACTTATATATGATTATAATATGGATAATCGTTTCTACTCAATGCCTTAAACATTGATCTATAAGTAAAAATAGGTTATTTAGTACCCATTTTTACTTACGTAAAGATGGGTTTTTTTATATTTTAAGGAGGATAATAATGAAAGAATTGTTTGAAAAAATTATTAATGAAGGTACTGTATTAAAAGAAGACGTGTTAAAAGTGGATAGTTTTTTAACCCATCAAATTGACCCAGAATTAATGAGTTTGATTGGAAAAAAATTCGCAGATAAATACCGAGATAAAAATATTACTAAAATTGTAACTATTGAATCTTCAGGAATTGCTCCTGCCGTTTTTATAGGCTTAGAACTCGGTGTACCTGTTATATTTGCTCGTAAACAAAAAAGTTTAACAATGACAACGGAACTTTTAACAGCAAGTGTCTATTCTTTTACTAAACAAACGACAAATCAAATTTCAATTTCAACTAAATTTTTAACGTCAAATGATAATGTCCTAGTAGTCGATGATTTCTTAGCAAATGGACAGGCTGCACTTGGTTTGGTTGAATTATGTGGTCAAGCAGGTGCTAGTGTAGAAGCCATAAATATCGTGATTGAAAAAGCCTTTCAAAATGGTCGTAGTTTACTTGAAGAAAAAGGGTATATAGTTGATTCTTTAGCAAGGATTACTTCTTTGGAAGACAATAAAGTTCACTTTTTAGAAGAATAAAAAAATAATGATAAAAATTTTGTAGTTAGAGTTATTTTCTCAATTGATATAAATTGCGTATTAATAGCAAAAATTGAATAATATTTTAGACATAGAAGATGAAAAAGCAATTGATCAAGAAGATCAATTGCTTTTTTTTGTTTGAAAAGAATGATGCTCTAGAGATTTTTGGCTTTACAGTCTATACACAGATTGATACTATTAATACATAATTACAATTGGTTTAATTTGAACTGGAGAAAGTAGTGAGAAAAGTTGTCGGAAATGATTTTACCGGGTAGTACAATTGGTATCATTGGGGGTAGACATATTAGTAAAATGTTAGTAATGTCTGCTAAAAAAATAGGATTTAAAGTAGGTATCTTGGATCCTATGGAAAACTGTCCTGCTTCACAAATTGTTGATTGGCATATATTGGCAGATTACAATAACGAAAGTGCGTTGATTGATTTTGCAAAAAGGTGTGACGTTATTACTTATGAAACAGAAAATATCGATGTCAATGCATTGGATTTTTTGAAAGAGTATGTCTTGCTACCGCAAGGAACATTTGGTTTATCTGTGACACAGGATCGATTAATTGAAAGAGAATTTTTAGATAATCATTCGATTAATATTGCACCCTATGCCACTGCAGTAGTTATTTCAGATATCAAGGAAGCGGCAAACACTGTAGGGTATCCTTGCTTAGTAAAAAGTACTAGAAGGTATCAAGAAGAGGAGTTTATCGTTAAAATTAATTCTGAAGAGGACGTAAATTTGGCAGTGCCATTAATTCAACAAGGTGTTTGTATGGTGGAAGCAGTAGTACCTTTAAGAAAAGAATTATTTGTGACAATCGCGATTAATCAAAATGGGGAATATACACTTTTTCCAGTAGTGGAAACTTTTCATTATAATAATGGGCAACTAAAAAAAGTGAAAGCGCCAATGGAGATGCTTGATTTAGATCAGGCAATTATTAATCAAATGGAGTTAATAGCTAAAGTTATTGCTTCAGAGCTAAGTGTAAGTGGTGTTGTAGGCATTGAATTTTTCCTAACTGAAGAGGACAACCTATATGTGAATGAAATATCTTCAAGACCTCATGAATCAAGTACCTATACGCTTGATGCCTGTGATTTTTCTGAATATGATGCTCATATTCGAGGACTGCTTAATTGGCCGTTACCTAAAATTGAGCAATTTAAACCTGCAGTTACGTTTAATATCACTAAAGAAAATCAAAAATTGGTCGAATCATTAATAGGGAGTAAAAAGCAGTGGCATTACCATTTTTATCAGTACCCAGAAAATGCTGCGGTATTTAAAGTGGGACATGTAACTGTCTTATCAAAAAATTTAGAGGAAACGATTCAAGATATTAAAAACACAGGATTAATAGATAATTAGTGTAGCTTATAGGATTAGGATGGAATGACAGTGAAGAAAAGTAGAATGCAGCAGAAGGCATATGATTTTATCAAAGGAAAAATTGAAGATGGAAAATGGGAAAATGACGTTAGAATAGTGGAACAAGATATTTCAAATGAATTAAATATTAGTCGCACACCAATTAGAGAAGCGATTAATAGTTTAATTTTAGAAGGGTATTTAGAAAAAGTAACGAATCGAGGAGTTGTTGTAAAAAAACAAATTATCTCTACAGAGGAATTTGTTGAGCGAACGCAACTACTTGAACTATTACTTTCAAATTATTTATTTCAACTACAAATTAAGCGTTCAGAAATTAATTCTAAAGAAGCAACTAAAAAAATTAACATACTTAAAAGAGAGTCTGATTTGTTACAAAAACAAGTTATCTTTTTAGAATTACTAGAATTATTCTTAGTTAAACTTGATAATCAAGTCATCAAACAAATCATTTTGAAAAATTTTCAACAGCTGCATTATGTCGCATTTCCAAATGCATCACCCCATTATTTTTATGATGAATTAGTTAGTTGTTTTGTGAGTTTATTTAGTCACTTAGAAAAGAAAGAATTTGAGTTAGCAAGAAAAGATGTTAGAGTTTTTTTTAACCGAGTTAATTTAGAGTTAATTGATCAACAATTTTAAACGAAGGTGTGATGAAAATGAAACAAATTTCTTTAGGTGGAACAAGTCTTAACGTTCCTCAAATAGCATTAGGCTGCATGAGGATGAACTCTTTAAGTTTAAACGAAACAACTTCTGTGATTAACACTTGTTTAGAAAATAACATAAACTTTTTTGATCATGCAGATATTTATGGTGAAGGTGATTCTGAAAAGTTATTTGGAGCAGCTGTTAAAGAATTAAAGTTAGATAGAGAAAGTATCATGATTCAATCGAAATGTGGTATACGCGATGGATTTTATGATTTTTCAAAAGAGCATATATTGGCAAGTGTTGATGGTATATTAAAACGCCTGGATACCGATTATCTGGATGTCTTAGCACTTCATAGACCAGATAGTTTGATGGAGCCTGAGGAGATAGCAGAAGCTTTCAGCAGTCTTCAGAGCAGTGGTAAGGTACGTTACTTTGGTGTAAGTAATCATGGACCGATGCAGATAGAGTTACTTCAAAAACATATTAACCAGAAATTAGTCGTGAACCAACTTCAATTTGGATTAAAACATGCTGGTATGGTTGCTTATGGTATGAATAATAATATGGAGAATGAGGTTGGCATTCACCGAGATGGTGGTATACTGGAGTATTCAAGGCTAAAAGAAATGACGATACAAGCATGGTCACCTTATCAATATGGTTATTTTGATGGCGTCTTTTTAGGAAATCCTAAATTTGAGTCGCTAAATCAAGTGATTAACGAAATGGCTGAGAAATATGGTGTGACAGATACAGGAATTGCTACAGCTTGGATTAATCGTCATCCAGCGAATATTCAAACAATTATTGGAACGATGAATCAACAAAGAATTAAAGATATTGCAAAAGCAAGTGAGATAGAACTTTCAAGACAAGATTGGTACCAATTATATCAAGCAAGTGGCTATCACTTATTATAAAGAAAAAAGAGGGAAACTATGGAAGTTAAAGTAAGTCATGTTGTAAAAAGGTACGGTGTTTTAGAAGTATTAAATATTGATGAATTAACTTTTGAAGCTGGAAAAGCCTACGGAGTTATTGGTCCAAATGGAGCTGGTAAGACAACTCTTTTTAAATGTATTACTAATATTATTGGAGACTATCAAGGTCAAGTTTCCATTGGTGGCGTGTTTGTAAAAGAAGATAATAGTATTTTAAGTAATGTGGGAATTGTCCTAGATGGTATTTCTGTTTATAAAGATCGAACAGGATGGTTTAATATTGAATATTTTTCAAGCCTTCGCGGTAATTTTGATGCGCAAAAGGCTGAAAAATTAGCAATCGAATTAGAAATATCTGAGTACTTACACAGTAAAGTGAAAACTTATTCGTACGGAATGGTAAAGAAATTAATTTTGTTAATCGCTTTACTTCATGATCCAAAAATTCTCATTTTAGATGAGCCATTTAGAGGTTTGGATAATGAAACGGTGACGTGGTTTAAATTTTATTTGAAGCAAATGACACAAAAAGGGATGACGCTAATTATTTCAAGTCATGTTAGAAATGATATTGAATCATTATGTCAGGAAGTTTATATTCTTAAAAAAGGTCGCCTTGATCGTCATATTGATTTATCAGATATTTCTCAAAAAATGGTAAGAGATGTTGAAACGACCAATCAAGAGGCGCTTATTGTGATTTTGGAAAGTTTTAATTATTATTATCAAGTACTTGAGACTGGTATTATTCGCCTAAATATTCAAGATGAACGTTGGTTGAATGTGAAGAAAACATTGACCGAACAACATGTCGAAATTACGGAGCTAGCTAAAGTTAATATTTTAGATGGCAACTTGAATTAGGGGGGCGAAGAGATGAATGCAAAATTAATATTCAAAATGGAATTATTTAAGTATATGCGAGATAAAAAATACTTAATTGCTACGTCCATTTTAGCTATTATCAATATTTGTACAACCGTTTATTTAGTTTATTTAATTGATCACGCTCAAACATTAAGCGAGTCAGAGAGTACTTTTTTCGGAATTTTTGTTTTATTTTTTAGTTTATCCATTTTGGCTAATTTTGCTTTTATGTTTTTATATCCGTTTCATTTAATGTCAATGGATTATAAAAACGATGTAATGGCAATGTTAGTTGCTTCAGGTGTTAATAGAAACCGCCTGTTTTTTTCAAAAATAGGAGCTACTCTTCTTTGGTCATTTTGTGTAACGTTTGTGTTAGTTTTTATTCCAGGATTTATTGTTTTGCTAAAAGCAACGCAATCAACTGGAATGCTTCAAATGTTTAATGATTTATTGAAATATGTTAATGTGAATCATCTTAGTATTTTTGGTATGTCTTTGAGTTTTATTAACTCATATATTAATACGCTTATTTTGATATCAGCGGCAACCATTATTATGAAGGGAAGAAATTTAACGATACTTGTTTACTTTGGTTTTAGTATGGTTCAATCATTAGTAATCAATTTTCTAGATTTGATTCCTTCATCAATGAATTTTAGTCAAACAGGTATGTCTCTTTTTAAAAATTTAATTTTAATGTTAATATCTATAGGAGTCGCACTCGCTTCTCTTTCTGTTATGAAGAAACAGAATCTATAAAACCGAACATTCGAAAGAAACTAAGCAAGATTATTATCATATGTCTTGCTTTTTTTTTGAGTTTAAGGTAGATTATCATAGGATGCAAAATATAAAGGGATGAAAAACTTTTAATATTCGGATTTTGCTCTCAAAATATTGCTTTTATCATCTAGGAGGAAGTTAAATGAAGATTTTTGATTATGAAGATATTCAATTAGTACCTAACAAATGTATTGTAGAAAGTCGTTCAGAGTGCGTAACTACAGTAAAATTAGGTGAAAGAGAGTTCAAAATGCCAGTAGTTCCTGCCAATATGCAGACAATTATTGATGAAAATGTGGCTGAATATTTAGCTTCTAACGGTTATTTTTATATTATGCATCGCTTTGATGAAGCGGGCCGTTCTTCATTTATTAAAGACATGCATCAAAAAGGTTTATTTGCCTCAATTAGTGTGGGGGTTAAACCAAATGAGTATGAGTTTGTTAAGCGATTGGCTGATGAAAAAAATATTCCTGATTATGTGACAATCGATATTGCTCATGGTCATTCTGATGCTGTGATTAATATGATTAAACATTTAAAAACATATATTCCAGAGACGTTTGTCATAGCTGGAAATGTTGGCACACCTGAAGCAGTTAGAGAGTTAGAAAATGCTGGCGCTGATGCAACTAAGGTGGGAATTGGACCTGGAAAAGTGTGTATTACAAAATTAAAAACTGGTTTTGGTACAGGGGGTTGGCAGTTGTCAGCTTTAAGAAGATGTAGTAAAGCGGCAAGAAAGCCTTTAATTGCTGATGGAGGAATTCGAACTCACGGAGATATTGCTAAATCAATTCGCTTTGGTGCAACAATGGTCATGATTGGTTCTTTGTTTGCAGGACATGAAGAATCTCCTGGGGTAACAAAAGAAGAAAATGGTAAACTATACAAAGAATATTTTGGTAGTGCATCTGAATATCAAAAAGGTGAACATAAAAATGTTGAAGGTAAGAAAATTTTGATTGAGCATCGTGGTAATTTACAAGATACATTAACTGAAATGCAACAAGATTTACAATCAGCAATTTCTTATGCAGGTGGAAAAGATATAGATGCAATTCGTAAAGTGGATTACGTTATTGTAAAAAATTCTATTTTTAATGGAGACATTTTTTAAAAAAGTGTGTAAATATATTAAAACAGCTATTCCAAAACGGAATAGCTGTTTTGTTTTTTTATCTTTGTTATTAATTTAAAAATAAATGTTAAAAAATTTTTTAACGTTATTTAAAATAAAAAAAGCAAAAATCTTATTTTGATTTTTGCCTTTTTTCTCACTTATTTTAAAACCCATTCGTTAATGGCATGAGCAACACCGTGTTCATCATTTGTTTTTGTAATTTTGTCAGCAGCTTCTTTGACAACTGGAACAGCATTTCCCATTGCAACGCCAATGGCTGCTACTTCAATCATAGACAAGTCGTTTTCGTTATCACCAATTGCCATGACTTCATCTGATTTCACATTAAGTAATGCTGCTAATTCTTTAGTAGCTTCCCCTTTTGTCGCATTTTTATTTAAAATCTCATAGTAAAAAGGAGCACTTTTAACCATAGCAAATTTTTCCTTGTAGCTAGCAGGAACATTTTTGATTGCTTCATCAAGTATATCTTCGTGATCAACCATCATCGATTTGATGATTTTCATATCAGGAGTCATCTCAGAAATAGCGCGATAGCGGACTGGAATTCCTGTTAAGGCAGCTTCATGGATAGTATATTCACTTAAGTCACGATTGGCAGTGTACATACTTTGGCTGTCTTGAGCGTGGAAATGTACGCCTAATTTTCTAGCTAATAGTTCTACATCTAAATAATCTTCAAAAGGAAGAGGATGCTGAATAAGGACTTCTTGAGTACCGGCATTTTGAATCATGGCTCCGTTATAAGTAATGATAAATCCGTGTTCATTATCAAGACCTAATTCTTTTACTAATGGCATGACACCAATAGTTGGTCTACCTGTTGCTAAGACAATATTAACACCTTGTTTGGTTGCTTTTTGGATGGCTTCTTTTACTTCTGGTGTTACTTTACGATCAGAATTTAGTAATGTTCCATCAATATCGATTGTTACTAATTTAATTGCCAATTATTAACACTCCTTAATTTATCTCTTTAATTGCTCCATTATGAAGCATATTGTTAAACGTAATAATTTGTTCTTCAAATAAAGTATAGGGGCCCTCGTCTTTAGTTGCAAGCATTTCTTTTGGGAAGTAGAATCGCTGATCACCTTTTGTTTGACCAGCAAGGGCTGCCACTAAGTCACTTGCTTTGGACAATTCGACTAAAGTTCCGTCACCTTCCATTAGTTCAATCTGTGTTCGGTGTTTATTTTCAGCTGGATGATAAAAATCATAAGGTAGATCATAGCTTGAATTAATCGCTGTGTAATTTTTGGCATCATAACCGACTGATTCAATCAATTCTTTTAAAGTATCGATTTTTTCTTCTGTTTTTTCATTAAAAGTCACTGATTTAAAGGGATGGCGATGTAAGAAACGTTTAGCTAAATCGCTTAAGGTTGTATCTGGATGGTCCATCCAAGATAAGAAGGCGGTATTCAATACCCCATCATCCAATTTCAAATAATCTTGTAGTGAGTAGTCATTTTTTAAAAAAGGAATCAAAAGAGGTGAATGATTTTCGAAAAACTCACTGTCCTCAGCATAAAGCACTTTTCCTCGGTTAAGTAAATGATCAAGAATAACTTCCATTCCTCGTGAAACTGGATGGAAATAGATTTGCATATACATTTGATAACGACTGACAATGTAGTCTTCAACAGCGTGCATGCCAGTAGCGTGGAACGCAATACCATCTTTATAGGGGCGAATAACTCTTAAAATACGTGTTAGGTCAAATGTGCCATATTCTGTTCCTGTATAGTAAGCGTCTCGAAGTAAGTAATCCATCCGGTCAGCGTCAATTTGACTAGAGATGAGTTGAACAACTTGTTTATTTGGGTAGTCTTTGCTAATAACACTTGCAACTTTATCTGGAAAGTCAGAAGAGACACGACTCAAAATCTCATTGATTTCTGTTGTGTCTGACTTAATAATTTCAACGGTTATGGCTTCATGATTTGTATCAAATATGCCTTCAAAAGTATGAGAATAAGGTCCATGTCCCACATCATGCAATAGAGCTGCACAAAGAGTGACTAGGCGTTCATTGTCATCCCAACCGTCAATAGGATCATCTTTAATAGGAAAATGGCGGTCAAAATAATGACAGATTCGTCTAGCTAATTCGTAAACGCCAAGAGAATGCCCAAAACGAGAATGCTCTGCAGCATGGAATGTAAAAGAGGTTGTCCCTAATTGCTTAATTCTACGCAAGCGTTGAAATTCTTTTGAATTTATCAAATCAAGAATTGTTTGGTGTTCTACTTGGATGTAATTATGGATAGGGTCGCGAAAGACTTTTTCCATAGGTAATTTATTTTCTATTGTCATTAAACCGTTTCACTCCAATTGATTATGTCATTTCGTTGAATCATTCGTTGTTGTTGTTTTTCAAAATTTTCTTTAAAATCAGTTGTTGTTTGATAGGTTAAAAAAGTTTCTTTTGCTTCTGATGATAGGTGATAGCGTTCATTAATGACGTGAATCATTTTTTCTTTTAATGAAGCAACAGTTAAATCTACATTTAATAAATCAGATAAGTTTGCCATTGAATTTGGGTTAACCGGTGGAAAGTTATTTTTTCCAAAATCTTCTTTTAGTCCAGCTTGATAAAAGTCCCTTACCATTTCACCGCGATGGTTTTGATTTCCTGAGACACTTAAATAAATCATAATGCCAATACCTTTTTTTATTCGTCGTTGCGAGATACCGGCAAATTTTTTACCATTAATACTTAAATCAAAATCCCCTGGGCAATAAGAGTCGCTAACTTCAAATGCATCAATCGACACATTGTATTCTTTAAGGGACGCTTCAATGAGCTCTTTCATGAGTAAATACCCATCATCAATTGAAAAAGAGTATTTTTCCTGAGGTTGAGGAATGATGATAGAAACATTCAAAATCTCTTCATCAGCAACAACAGCAAGTCCTCCTGAATTTCTGACAACTACGTGATAGTCATTTTTTATAATTTCATTGACCGCATCTTCTAAAAAAGGAACTCGAGTATCTTGCATTCCTAATATGACTTCATTTGTCATGTTCCAAAAATGGAAGAAAGAAACATGTTTATTTCCAGCATATTCAGCCAAAAGATCTGTATAGATAAATGGCTCCAAGCTTTGTTTATGTGGTATATTTATTTGATCAATTAAAATAGCTTCTTTGGTTATCATAAAAAAACTCCTAAAAATGTATTTGTTATTATTATACATGAGAATGAGAGAAGTAATAAAGAAAAAGAGTTGAGTTGAATATTTGACAAAAGGTTTCAGACCAAGGAAAATAGAGATAATAAAATAAAGATGTAGGTGTTCATATGGAAGAAAGAAAATCAATTCCCGTAGTTATTAAAGTTAAAACAGAAGTATTCCAACAAAATGAATTAAAAGAATACTTTTTTGAAGAAGAAGGTCAAGTCGTTAGAATCGGTGAAGCTCTATACATTCGTTATAATGAAGTCATGGAAGGAATTGAACAGCCAGTTCCTGTAACCATGAAAGTTTTACCAGATGGAAGTGTTCAACTGATTCGTGCTGGTGAAGTTCGCATGAGGTTGAAATTTGATTATCAAAAAGAACTAGAAACAAATTATCAAACCCCTTTTGGCACAATGGGTATTAGAACCTTTACTAATAATATACGCGTTAGTTTAAAAGATCGTCCATTTTCAGGTAATATTTTAATTGATTATGATTTATACGGTGGGGAAGAAAAATTAGGCGTATATCATTTGGAATTAAGTTTTACCGCATAGCTTGTGGAAAATGTTAGATTTGAATTGCATTGAATTGCGACTTATTGTATTATAAAGAGTAGACTGTGAAAGGACGTGTGCCAGTTGGAATTTAAAGCTTTCGAGGGTATGAATAAAAATGAGATATCAATGATTGAAGTAGCGCATGCTATTTTAGCTGAACGTGGCGATATTATGGATTTTTCAGATTTAGTCAATCAAATTCAAAATTATTTAGAAAAAGCAGATAGTGAAATCAGAGATGTTTTACCTCAATTTTATACAGACTTAAATATTGATGGTAGTTTCATTTCTCTTGGAGACAATCGTTGGGGATTACGTTCATGGTATCCAATTGACTCAATTGATGAAGAAGTATCAGGAATTGATGAAGATGAAGACGATACAGTAAGACGTAAAAAACGTAAAAAAGTTAATGCCTTTATCGCAACAGATGAAGATGCTATTGATTATAACGATGACGATCCTGAAGATTCAGATATCCATGATGATGAAGATGATGAAGAATTGTATGATGAAGAAGAAGATGAAACAAAAGAAATTAAAGAATACACAAGTGACTTATCAGAAATTGGCGCAGATAGCGACGATGAAGATGATGAAGCTGAAGGTTTAACTATCGTTGATGAAGATGATTTAGAAGATGATCTTTATGAAGAAGACGAAGAAGAAGAAGAGTAAAAGTAAAGGAGCATCTTTTTAGGTGCTCTTTTTTTTGGAAAGTAGGGAAAAACAATGTTACATAGTGTTGTTAACTATATTATTTTAGCATTGAATGCATTTTCAGTTCTTATTCTACTGTTTGGTGTTGGAAAAGCAGCCATTGATTTTTTCAAAAATGAGTTAAGACATGAAGACAGAATGGAAACTTCAAAGAAAAATAATTATGTGAAAATTTATTTAGGATCGTATATTTTACTTAGTTTAGAAGTTTTAATTGCTTCAGACATCATTGAAACTATTTTAAACCCATCTGTTGAAGATGTATTAATTCTTGCAGGTATTGTCGTTATTCGAACAGCAATATCTTACTTTTTAGGCAAAGAAATTGAAAGTACTGAAATATAGTGTGGAAGAAGCTTAAACCTGAAGAAATGGTTAAGCTTTTTTTATTTCACAAAAACACTTGTATTTTTTTTGAGAAACGCTTACAATTACATCTATACCAAATTAAAAAAGATATAGAAGGAGATAGATAGAATGGTTGATTTAAAACTAGATGAAAGCTATAAATTGTATATTGATGGTAAGTGGACCAATGGAAAAGGGGATAAAACGATTGATAGTTACTCTCCAGCAACTGGTCAAAAATTAGCAAGTTTTATAGATGCAGTAGACGAAGATGTGGATGATGCTGTTGTTGCAGCTCAAAAAGCATTAGTTGACTGGCGTAATTGGTCACTTGTTGACCGCAGTAATTTATTATTAAAAATTGCTGATGTGATTGATGAAAATATGGAACATTTAGCATTGGTTGAATCGATGGATAATGGTAAACCAATTAGAGAAACGTCAACTGTTGATGTGCCGCTGTGTGCGGATCATTTTAGATATTTTGCAGGTGTGATTCGTAGTGAAGAAGGATCAGCAACTGCATTTGATGAAAATACCTTGAGTATTGTTATTCGGGAACCAATTGGTGTTGTCGGACAAATTATTCCTTGGAATTTTCCAATTTTAATGGCAGCTTGGAAAATTGCACCAGCTATAGCTGCAGGAAATACAATTGTTATTCACCCATCGTCATCAACATCATTAAGTTTATTAGAGATGGTTAAATTAATTGGCCCAATGTTACCAAAAGGTGTTTTAAACTTAATTACAGGTAAAGGGTCTAAATCAGGCGAATACATGTTACATCATGAAGGTTTCAATAAACTAGCCTTTACAGGATCAACTGAAATTGGTTATAACGTGGCTAAAGCTGCTGCAGATCGATTGATTCCAGCAACACTAGAATTAGGCGGGAAATCTGCTAATATTTTCTTTGATGATATGCCGTTTGAAAAGGCTGTTGAAGGAGCTCAGTTAGGTATTCTATTTAACCAAGGGCAAGTTTGCTGTGCTGGTTCTCGTATTTTTGTTCAAGAAGGAATTTATGATAAATTTGTTGGAGCTTTAAAAGAAAAATTTGAAGCAGTAACTGTTGGTGAACCTTGGAAAGAAGACACTCAAATGGGTGCTCAAGTCAATGAAAGCCAAATTAGAAAAATAGAAGAAGCTGTTGCTAATGGTCAAAAAGAAGGCGCAACAATCTTAACTGGTGGTAAACGTTTAAGTGGTGCATTGGGTAATGGTTGTTATATGGCACCAACATTATTAACAGATGTTACTAATGACATGGAAGTTGCACGTGAAGAAATCTTTGGTCCAGTGGCTGTTGTTATTAAGTTTAAAACAATGGAAGAAGTTATTGAGATGGCTAATGATTCTGATTATGGCCTTGGTGGAGGTGTTTGGACAAGTAACATCAACACGGCTCTTAAAGTCGGTCGCGGTATTGAGACTGGACGTATTTGGGTAAATACTTACAATCAAATTCCAG
This sequence comes from Vagococcus sp., assembly GCF_036639995.1. Taxonomy (GTDB): domain Bacteria; phylum Bacillota; class Bacilli; order Lactobacillales; family Vagococcaceae; genus Vagococcus. Next base: position 21,526 of record NZ_JAVWHO010000007.1, read on the forward strand.
CAGGTAGCCCATTTGGTGGTTACAAGAAGTCAGGAATTGGTCGTGAAACACATAAAGCAATTTTAGATAGCTACACACAATCTAAAAATATTTATATTGACACAAACGAAAATCCGATTGGCTTGTATTAAAAACCAAGCTTTGTGAATAATGGAAAAGTTTTCAGAAAATAGTCAGTAAAATTTGTGATTTGACTAGCAAATTTTCAAAAAATCTGTTAAAATAACGGTGTTAGTTAAGTAATTCTAAAAAAATCATTACCCAAAAATTAGGAGGAAATTAATTATGGCATTAGTATCAGCAGCAGAAATGTTAAAACAAGCTAGAGAAGGTAAATATGCAGTTGGCGCTTTTAATACAAACAATTTAGAGTGGACAAAAGCAATTTTACAAGGTGCGCAAGAATCTAACTCTCCAGTTATGATCCAAACATCAATGGGAGCAGCTAAATATATGGGCGGCTACCAAATGTGTTATGACATCGTAAAAGATTTAATCGATTCAATGGGAATCACTGTACCAGTAGCTTTACATTTAGATCATGGTGAATACGAAGATGCTTTAAAATGTATCGAAATTGGATATACTTCAGTTATGTTTGATGGTTCTCATTTACCATTTGAAGAAAACTTAGAAAAAGCAAAAGAAGTTGTTGCTAAAGCTCACGCTGCAGGCGTTTCTGTAGAATGTGAAGTTGGAAGCATTGGTGGAGAAGAAGACGGAATTATTGGAACTGGTGAATTAGCAGATCCAGCTGAATGTAAAGCAATGTCTGATACAGGTATTGATTTCTTAGCAGCAGGAATTGGTAACATTCACGGTTCATACCCTGAAAACTGGACTGGATTAAGCTTCGAAACATTAGAAGCTATTGCTAATGTAACTGATGGTAAACCATTAGTATTACATGGTGGTTCTGGTATTCCTTTAGATCAAGTACAAAAAGCTATTTCTTTAGGCGTTTCAAAAATTAACGTTAATACTGAATGTCAAGAAGTGTTTGCAGCAGCAACACGTAAATATATTGAAGAAGGAAAAGACCTTGAAGGAAAAGGCTTTGACCCTCGTAAATTATTAGCTCCTGGCTTTACAGCTGTAACAGAGTTAGTTAAACAACGTATTGAATGGTTTGGTTCAAACGGAAAAGCATAATTAAAATGTTTGTGAAAAAGCAACTGATTCGTCAGTTGCTTTTTTTGTTTCCCTTGATGAAGTGCATCTAAATCTTTTTTTACTAGACATTATGTGGTAAAATACTATTGGTTAATAAAAATAGATAGTGTAGCTGCTGCTTTTAAGGCAAGCAGCTTTTTTAAAGAATAAAGTGAGGAAATTAAAACATAATGAAAAAAATGATTATTAATGGTGGAAAAAAATTAAAAGGCGAAGTTAAAATAAGTGGTGCTAAAAATAGTGCGGTGGCTTTAATTCCAGCAGCAATTTTAGCAGATTCTCCAGTTGTTTTAGAAGGTGTCCCTGATATACAAGATGTGTACTCGTTAAAAGAAATTCTAGAATTAATGGGTGTCGGTGTGACATTTGAAAATAATCGCATGAAAATAGACCCAACTAATATGAAATCAACACCAATGCCAAGTGGCAAGATTCAAAGTTTAAGAGCTTCTTATTATTTCATGGGCGCTCTTTTAGGTAAATTCAACGAAGCAGTTGTGGGCTTACCTGGTGGTTGCTACCTAGGTCCTCGTCCAATTGATTTACATGAAAAAGGTTTTGAATCATTAGGTGCAACTGTGACAACTGAATACGGTGCAACTTATTTGAAAGCTGAAGAAGGATTAGTAGGAACACGTATTTATTTAGATATGGTATCTATTGGTGCTACAATCAACATTATGTTAGCAGCTGTTAAAGCAAAAGGACGTACTGTAATTGAAAATGCGGCAAGAGAACCAGAAATTATCGATGTAGCTACCCTTTTAAATAATATGGGTGCAAAAATTCGTGGCGCAGGTACAAACGAAATTAGAATTGATGGCGTGGAAGAGTTACATGGCTGCCGTCATTCAATTATTCCAGATAGAATTGAAGCTGGAACCTATTTATCATTAGCAGCAGCTTATGGTGAAGGAGTGAAGGTTCAAAACGTTATCCATGAACACTTAGAAAGCTTTATCGCTAAATTGCAAGAGATGGGCGTTAAAATGACAATTGAAGAAGATTCAATTACGGTACATCCTTCGGAACATTTAAAAGCAGTAAACGTCACAACTGTTCCTTATCCAGGATTTGCAACTGACTTACAACAACCTGTTACACCATTACTATTATTAACAAATGGTACAAGTATTATTACTGATACTATTTATGAGCAACGTGTGAATCATATTCCTGAACTAGTTCGCATGGGGGCTGATGCTAGTGTTGAAGGTAATATGATTGTCCTTAATGGTAATCAAGAGTTACAGCTTAAAGGTGCTGAAGTGTCTGCAAGTGACTTAAGAGCTGGTGCATGTCTTGTTATTGCAGGAGTTATGGCTGAAGGAACAACTAAAATTTCAAATGTAGAAAATATTCTGCGAGGTTATGATGATATCATTGGTAAATTAACTGACTTAGGGGCAGATATCCGAATGGAAGAAAGTGAGTAAATTTATGCGCGACTATTTAACGATGGGCGAGTTAGAGAACAAAACATTAAAAGAAATCTATACTTATGCAAAAGACTACAAAATTCCGTATTATAGTCAAATGAATAAAAAAGAACTTTCTTTAGCTGTTATCCGTGCACAAGCGGAAAAACAAGGATTCTTCATGATGGAAGGCGTTTTAGATATCGTCTCTCAAGATGGCTATGGTTTTTTAAGACCTATTAACTACACATCTAGTAAAGAAGACATCTATATTTCAACGTCACAAATTAGACGATTTGGTTTACGAAATGGTGATAAAGTAGCCGGAAAAGCCAGACCACCTAAAGAGTCGGAACGTTACTACGGCTTGATGCATGTTGAAACAGTCAACGGTAAAAATCCAGAAGAAGCCAAAGAGCGACCTCACTTTCCAGCGTTAACTGCTTTATATCCAGAAGAGCAACTAAAACTTGAAACGCATAAAACACGATTAGCAACACGAATGATTGACATTTTTGCACCAGTTGGATTTGGACAACGTGGCTTAATTGTAGCCCCTCCAAAAGCTGGTAAAACGAGTGTCATTAAAGAAATCGCTAATGGGATTAGTAAAAATTATCCCGATGTAGAGTTAATAGTTCTTTTGATTGATGAACGACCAGAAGAGGTTACAGATATTGAGCGGAGTGTAAAAGGTGAAGTTGTTTCATCAACCTTCGATCAAAAACCTGAAAACCATACACGTGTTGTTGAATTAGTCCTTGAACGAGCGCTACGTTTAGTTGAAGACAAGCGAGATGTGGTCATTTTAATGGATAGTATTACTAAGCTTGCTAGAGCTTATAACTTAGTTATCCCACCAAGTGGACGAACATTAAGCGGTGGGATTGATCCGGCTGCCTTTTATAGACCAAAACGTTTCTTTGGTTCGGCTAGAAATATTGAAGAAGGCGGAAGCTTAACTATTTTAGCAACAGCCTTAGTTGATACAGGAAGTCGAATGGACGATGTGATTTATGAAGAGTTCAAAGGAACAGGTAATATGGAACTTCATTTATCAAGAGAATTATCTGAAAGACGAGTATTTCCTGCAATTAATATTAAACGTTCAGGTACAAGAAGAGAAGAGTTATTAATGGCACCTGAGCACTTAGAAGAAGTGTGGAAATTACGCCGTCATATGAAAGGTGATTCAATAGATTTTACGAATCAATTTTTAACAATGTTGAAAAAAACCGACAATAATGAACGTTTTTATCAGACATTTAAAGATGTATCTTTTACGAAAAAGTAATTGCTAATTTGAAAAACCCATGTTAAAATAGCAATGTTGTATAATAACTCTGTTTCAGCAAATGACTCAGGGCAAAGGAGAGAAATAATTATGAAACAAGGAATTCATCCAGAATACCATCCAGTAGTATTTATGGACTCACAAACAGGGTTCAAATTCTTATCTGGATCAACTAAACATTCAGAAGAAACTGTTGAGTGGGAAGATGGTAATACATACCCAGTAGTCCGTGTGGAAATCACATCTGACTCACATCCATTCTATACAGGACGTCAAAAATTCACTCAAGCAGACGGACGTGTGGATCGTTTCAACAAAAAATACGGTCTCAAAGACGCAAACGCTGCAGAATAATTGTAACGTTTCAAAACACAATAAAACAAACGTTTTAAGAGGTTATCCATTCGTGGATAATCTCTTTTTTGTTTTTGACCATACTTTTTTACATATACATGAATTTTTCTTCAGTTTTGTTGATAATACAAGCGTATATATCAATCAATATTTTTATATCTGTATGATCAAAACTATAAAATAGATTAAGAAGGAACATAAAAAGAAATATATATTGGAGGATAAATAGGTGATAGATACATACTTTATGTTGTATATTGGATTTCGGAAATTAAAGGCAAGTGATCGTATCTTTTAAATTAAGAAAACCCTAGCCGTTCTGGGTTAGGGTTTGTTTTTTTAATCTATCCAATTGATTGGAATTACGCTATCACCTTTAAATGTAAAATTACCGGTCTCATTAGATTCAAATTCCCATGAAATTTGTAATTCTTTTATCTCAGGACTAATTCCATCCCAAGTTAGAATATCATCTTCAAAAGTAAAACCTGATGTTTCAGAAGTGATCTTGCTTTCTGGATTTTTAAATTGTTTTGACAAAATAAATGGATTAACTAAAACATATTTGTTCATTGATTTTTTTAAAGAGATAGTAGGAAAAGGTCTAGATGTTGTTTTTAGTATAAAATCATTTAAACTAGTTGAGTTATTCAAAAAAGATAAATCAGTAATTACTTTAATAGATTCATCTTTATCATCATTTTCGTCATGATTATCAAGATACATAGCGAGATCCTCTAGCTTTTGTAACTTACTTAAAAAATTAAAATTAGTGATTGAAGCAGTTATGTCTAATTGTTTTAATTCTGTAGCATTTTCAAGAGGCCTACTATCAACAAAACTTCCGTCTATTCCTAATTCTTCAATATTATGGAAATATTTAACAAAATCAATATTAGTTAATTCCCATTCAGCACCTATGTTTCCTTTTGCTTTATTCATTTTTTCTATGGAAAAAGGAAAACTATGAGAATATCCAAATTCAAAAAGTTCAGAATCACCGTTAAAGTATGAGGAATTTTTATTAATATCAGCAAGATCAAAGTAATTAGGTTTGCTAGTATTCATTAAAGATAATTCAACTTTTTTCCCATTTTCTATAGTGTAAAAGTTTGACTCTGCAAGCTGTTCAAGAATTTCAGAACTATAATCAAGATAAACGTATTTATATGGATAGTTCGTTTCGTATCTATCTTCATGCTGATACGCATCTCCAATCACAGGAAAACTCAACACCGCTAAAACTCCTAAACTAAATAAACTTTTATTCATTATAAAACACTCCTTTTTTAATATATTTTCATGGTAACATATAAAATGTTTTTAGTTAATAATATATCTAATTGCAAAATTTTTATATTTAAAATCTTTTTTTGGAAAAAGAGTCTATTTATATCTAAAAGGATTAAAATCTTTTTTCAATTAAGTTCAATTTTTTATAATTAACCATTGTGATTAAGTTATTGTGATTAAGTTAATTAGGCTTAAAAAAAGTTAAGTGATGGCTAATACGGTCTCAAAGACGCAAACGCTGCAGAATAATTGTAACGTTTCAAAACACAATAAAACAAACGTTTTAAGAGCATCTTTTTTAGATGTTTTTTTTTTGTGACGTCATTTAGAATGAGACATGCTATAATTTTAAGTAAAAATATATTTTTGAAGGATGTAAGAATGCCCATTAAACAAAAAAGAACTTCCAGTGGCTGCAGTATGATATTTTTAGCTGTGGTATTAATTATCTGTTTATTTCTGTTTGTTACATGTAGTGTACCTAGAAAAGAAAAGATCCAACAAGAAGACACCATTCGTGATCTAACTAGGGAAGTATTTTCTTTGAGGGATAATGATGTAAGGTTGAGCTTTAGTCAATTTTATGTCACAGAAGCAGGGCACTATGAGGTGCAAATAACTCTTAATGATGCGTACAAAACAAATAAATTTTTGAATGAAAATTTTCACCAAAATAAGGAACCATTTTTTGCACCAAGTATGACTAAACAAGTTAAAGAAATTGACTATGGTAAGAATTATAGTGATGATAGTATCTATACTTCAGCTATGGGTAAATATATGCAGTTTTTTGGATTTGAGGAGACACATGATATTACTGTTTTGGAACATGATAAATTTCAAGCACATTTCTTAACGAATGAGTTTAACAAAGAAGAGATAGATTTAAATTTGAAGGTTATTTCACCTGATGGATGGAAAAATTATTTGAATGACTTCTACCCATATGATTATCAATTTTCAACAAGCTTAAAAAAACTAAATAAAGCTAAAGGGTATTTTCTTGTTATTAGAGACAAAGATATTTTGAGTGATATAACTGATGGAAAAGAGCGTATGATTCAGACTCTTAGTACAAAATATCGATTAGAAAATATACCTAATAATACGTTATTTATTGTTGATACAAGTGATGGAATGACTTATTTGGTTTATCAAGACAAAAAATTTCAAGAGATATATCAATAATTTGATTAACAGTTGAGAAACTAACCTAAATATAGAATTTTTAGTATAATCACTGTTAATAATCAGTAAAAAAATAAGATAACGATAGTATGAAAACTAATGAATGAAAAGATTATGTTATAATGTACCATATTAAGGAGTGATAACGTGCGTCAATTACAAAAAGAAATTATCGAATTATTAAACGTTAAGCCATCTATTAACTCAGAATCAGAAATTAGAGACCGAGTTAATTTCATGAAGGCTTATTTAACTAAATATCCGTTTATTGAGTCACTTGTTCTTGGAATTAGTGGTGGACAAGACTCAACATTGGCAGGAAAATTGGCACAATTAGCTATTAACGAAATAAGAGAAGAAACAAAAAATACGAAGTATCAATTCATCGCCGTTCGTTTGCCTTATGGAAAACAAAATGATGAAGAAGATGCTAAAAAGGCGTTAGCTTTTATCCAAGCCGACAAAGAGTATGTGGTTAATGTTAAAACCTCTGTAGATGCTTTAACAAAAGAGTTAGAAGAAAATTCTAATCTTGTTATCGGTGATTTTAATAAGGGGAATATTAAAGCAAGAGAAAGAATGATTACTCAATATGCGATTGCTGGTGAGTTTAAAGGAGCTGTTTTAGGAACAGATCATGCAGCTGAAAACTTAACAGGGTTTTTCACTAAATTTGGTGATGGAGCAGCTGATTTACTTCCGTTAGCTGGATTAAACAAGCGCCAAGGTAGACAACTTTTAGCTTATTTAGAAGCAGATGAATCTCTTTATTTAAAAGTACCAACAGCAGATTTAGAAGAAAATAAACCGATGATTGCTGATGAAGTGGCCCTTGGTGTGACTTATGATGCCATTGATGATTACCTTGAAGGAAAAGAAGTATCTAACGAACAGGCAGAAACGATTGAAGGTTGGTTCTTAAAGACACAACACAAACGTCATTTGCCAATTACTAAAGAAGACACTTTTTGGAAGTAAGGATGATTGTATTATATGGTAAGTAAATTAAAAGCAATCGCTAAAAAAATGTGGTTTAAGTTGTTAATCAGTGTAATTATTGTTTTAGCAAGTAATTATTATTTACAATTAACTCAAAATAATTGGTCTTTTAGCTTAGCTACTAAATTTGCATTCTCGTGGCACACAGAGAAATTTTTATTAGGAGCTTTAGTTTTATTAGTAATTGATGTGTTTATTATTTCGATTGCAGGCTCTTTTCTTGTGGGAAATAGTTTTTATTTGCTTGGTATTATTCTTTTAGGAATTGCTAATGCGATGAAGATGTCTTTACGAATGGAGCCAATTTATCCAGACGATTTGAAAATGATTATTGAATGGACCATGTTAAAAGACATACTAGGAAATCCTTTATTTTTTGTCTTTATTCTAACTGTTCTTGGTCTTATCTTTTGGCTTGCTTTTTCCTTTTATCGCTCGTTAAAACTATCTTTAACTAAGCAAAAAGTAAGGGTGGTCACATTATTAGTAACCTCTATGTTACTTGTGTATATTAGTAATTTTAATCAACCGAATAACTTATTGAGAAAAGCCTATGATAAAACAGCTCTTTGGATTCCATACAGCCAGAAAATGAATTATTATAATACAGGTTTTATGGGAGGATTTTTATTTAATTTAAAAGTTGAAGGAATGGAAAAACCAGAGCATTATTCAAAAGCTGAAATCAATAAAATTATGACACACTATCAAGAGGAAGCAGACAAAAAAAATCAGAAAAAATCAACTGAAGAACAACCAGATATTGTATATATTATGTCTGAAAGCTTTTCAGATCCTTCAAAATTAGAAGGGGTTCATGTCACACCTGACCCTCTAAAAGACTACCGTGATGTTGCGAGTGAATCTATTTTAAGTGGGCAAATGTTGTCACAAAATTATGGTGGTGGTACAGCAAACATTGAGTTTGAAGCACTCACTGGTTTTTCAATGGCGTTACTCAATCCGCAAATGACAACACCTTATACGATGATGTTACCTAAAAAGGAAAACTTTCCATCAATGGTTTCAACATTAAAAAGTCAGGATTACAAAACAACGGCGATTCACCCATACAATACATCTATGTATAAACGAAAAGATGTGTATAAGGTGTTTGGTTTTGATCAATTTCTTGATGAAAAAACAATGAAAAATAAAGAAAAACTATCAAAAGAGGGGTTTATTTCTGATAAATCTGCATTTAAAGAAGTTCAACAAGTGCTAAAAGAAAGCAAAGAACCTCAGTTTATTCATCTTGTTACTATGCAAACACATATGCCTTATACGAATAAATATAGTGGCTCAAAGTATCAGGTGAAAGAGTTAGATAATGATGTTAATATTGTTAACTACGCTCAAGATATTGCCTACACATCAGAAGCATTAAAGGGATTTATTGAAGAAACAAAGACAAATGATCGACCTATACTAATCTGTTTTTGGGGTGACCATTTGCCGTCAATCTATCCTGATTCGGTTATAGATGAAAATGATAAAGTGACAACGCATTTAACGGAATACTTTGTTTATGATAGTCAAGATACATCTCCAACACTTAAACAAGTCATTAGCCCTTTTTATTTTCCTAGTGTTGTCAGCCAAACTGCCGGAGTGAAAGCTACTGGATTTTCAATGTTACTTGAAGAAATGCACTATTTATTGCCAGCATTTGAAAATGAGATGTACTTTTATAATCAAACATGGAAAAAAGAAATTACATTAAGTAAAGAGGATCAGGCCATTTTTGATGATTATCAAATGATTCAATATGACATAGTTTCTGGTCAACAATACAGTCAACATTTTTTTAAATAATAATTAAGAGGTTTGTTATGTCCTTTAAAAAGAAAGAAAATCAGAAATATTACAATCCCATGATGAAAGCTATTGGGAATTATCATTTAATTGAACCAGGTGAAAAAGTAGCCGTTGGTATGAGTGGTGGAAAAGATAGTACGGCACTTTTTGTCATGCTAGACATGCTGTCAAAGCAAAAACGTTTAGGCTTTGATTTTGAAGTAGTGCCAATCTGTTTGGATATGGGATTTGCTATGGATATCACACCGATGAAAGAGTTAGTTGAAGAAAAAGGCTATACATTAGATGTTGTGGATACCAATATTGCAAAAGTGGTTTTTGATATTAGAGAAGAAAAAAATCCTTGTTCATTGTGTGCCAAATTAAGAAGAGGTTATTTGTATTCACGAGCAAAGGAATTAGGGTGTCAGAAGGTGGCAATTGGCCATCATTTAGATGATGCTATTGAAACATATTTTATGAATTTTTTATTTCACGGTAAAATGGAAAGTTTTGAGCCGATGACTTATTTATCAAAAACAGAAGTATCAATTATTCGACCGATGATTTATATAGAAGAAAAAGATATCATTCGTTTTTGTAATAATAAAGAATTACCAGTTATCTTTAATCCTTGTCCTGTTGATAAGAAAACTAAGCGTGAAGAAATGAAACAGTTGGTGGATTCTTTAGCCATTGACTACCCATTAATCAAGCAACGGTTTGTTCAAGGAATGGAACAAGAGGTCAGAGAAAATGAGTGGTATTTATCAAAAAAATCTTAATTAAATTGTTTCAAAAACTGGAACATGCTATAATAATAAACGTCATAGGGGAGTAACTAGTAGCTGTAAATGCTGCGGCAATATCACCATCGTGAAATGAAAATTTCTGGTATTGCCTTAAATAGTGAGACTTATGTATGTTAATTCATGCATAAGTCTCTTTTTTTATTATTAACTCATGGACTAATTCAAGGAGGAATCGGATATGTCAGAAGAAAAAAAGAAACAACTAAATCAACCCTTTTACACAGAAGAAATCGATGCCGTTTTGGAAAAAATGGAGACGACAACAGAAGGGCTATCGACAAACGAAGTAAACAAGCGTCTAGATGATTATGGACATAATCAATTAGATGAAGGAAAGAAAAAAAGTTGGTTAAGTAAATTTGGTGACCAATTTAAAGATTTCATGATTATTGTGTTACTTGTTGCAGCTGTGTTGTCATTTATTATGGGTGACCAAGTAGAAGCTATTATGATTATTGTTGTTGTGATGATTATGGCTGTGTTTGGAGTTATTCAAGAAGCTAAAGCTGAAGAAGCCATAGAAGCATTAAAAGACATGTCAACGCCAAATGCGAATGTTAGACGGGACAATACAACTAAAGTTATTAAAAGTAACGAGTTAGTGCCTGGTGATATTGTGTTACTTGAAGCAGGAGATGTGATTCCAGCTGATATGCGGTTAATCGAAGCCGCTTCTTTAAAAATAGAAGAAGCAGCACTTACTGGTGAATCGGTACCAGTGGAAAAAAATATTGCTGTACTAGATCAAGAAGATATTGGTATTGGCGACAGAATTAATATGGCTTACATGAACAGCAATGTGACGTATGGCCGTGGATTAGGTGTCATAACTGGTACTGGAATGAATACTGAAGTGGGTAAAATTGCCAATATGTTAGCTCAAGCTGATGAGACAAATACACCACTAAAAGAAAATCTAAACAAACTAGGTAAAGTATTATCGATTGTTATTATTGGAATCTGTGTGATTATGTTTGCTGTTGGAATGTTACGTGGCGGACATGATTGGATTGATATGTTATTAACATCAGTTTCTCTGGCAGTTGCTGCAATTCCAGAAGGCTTACCTGCAATTGTGACAATTATTTTAGCTTTAGGTACGCAAAAAATGGCTAAAAGAAATGCATTAGTCCGTAAGTTACCTGCTGTTGAAACGCTTGGTAGTACAGATATTATTTGTTCAGATAAAACTGGAACGCTAACACTAAATCAAATGACTGTTGAAGAAGTGTTCTCAAATAATGAAACAATTGAAGCAAATGAAGAAATCCCATTAGATAACCAAACCTTAAAAATCATGACATTTTGTAATGACACAAAAATTTCTGATGACAATACATTGATTGGTGACCCAACAGAAACGGCTCTTGTTAAATTTGGTATGGACCACGGATTTGATGTGGTTGATGAATTAAGAAACGCACCTCGTGTGGCTGAAATTCCTTTTGATTCAGACCGTAAATTAATGACAACCGTTCATCAATTAGCAGATGGTAAGTTTTTAATCGCTGTTAAAGGCGCTCCAGATGAGTTATTAAAACGTTGTTCATTCTTTGATGTTCATGGTGACATTAAATCAATGACTAAAGAACAACAAGAATTAATTTTAACTAATAATACAAACATGGCGAAACAAGCATTGCGTGTGTTAGCAATGGCTTATCAAATCTCTGAATCAATTCCAGAAGATATGGCGTCAGAATCAGTTGAACGCGAATTAATCTTCTCTGGTTTAATCGGGATGATTGACCCTGAAAGAAAAGAAGCCGCAGATGCTGTTAAAGTAGCAAAAGAAGCTGGTATTCGTCCGGTTATGATTACAGGAGATCACAGAGATACAGCAGAAGCAATTGCTGTACGTTTAGGTATCATTAGTGAAGGGCAACATGAAGCCGTTATTACTGGTGGTGAGCTAAATGAGATGAGTGATGACGAGTTAGCTAAAAGAATCGAACAATACTCAGTGTATGCTCGTGTGTCACCAGAACATAAAGTAAGAATTGTTAAAGCATGGCAAAAAGATGGAAAAGTTGTTGCGATGACCGGAGATGGTGTGAATGATGCGCCTGCACTTAAGACTGCTGATATTGGTATTGGTATGGGGATTACAGGAACGGAAGTATCAAAAGGTGCCAGTGATATGGTCTTAGCAGATGATAACTTCTCAACAATCGTTATTGCTGTTGAAGAAGGTCGTAAAGTATTCTCAAATATTCAAAAAACAGTTCAATACTTACTTGCAGCCAATTTAGGTGAAGTCTTAACATTATTTATTGCGACTATGGTAGGTTGGGACACACTACTTCCAGTCCATTTGTTATGGATTAACGTAGTAACTGATACATTCCCAGCGATTGCTTTAGGACTTGAACCAGTTGAGCAAGGTATTATGAAATTAAAACCTCGTGGTAGAAGCTCTGATTTATTCTCTGGTGGTGTGTTAAGTAGTATTGTGTATCAAGGTATTCTTGAGGCGGGTATTACATTAGGCGTGTATATGTTTGCAATCACTTATCCTGTTCATTCAGGTTATGAAGCAATTCATGCAGATGCGTTAACTATGTCTTATGCGACATTAGGTTTAATTCAATTGTTCCATGCCTTTAATGTGAAGTCTGTTCGTGAGTCAATCTTTAAAGTGGGCTTATTCAAAAATAAAACCTTTAACTATGCTGTTTTATTATCATTTGTCCTACTAGCAGTAACGATTGTTATTCCAGGATTTAACGATATCTTTAAAGTGGCTCATTTAGATGCTTACCAATGGGGAATTGTCTTTGGTGCATCCATTGCGATTATTCCAATTGTTGAAATCGTGAAATGGGTTCAACGTAAAACTGTTTATAAATAACAAAAAATAGTAACGTTTCTCTTTTTGAGACGTTACTATTTTTTTGTTTAAAACATTGATATAATAAGGTTGCAACTAAAGAGTTCGTTACTTTTTTTACTAAAAATGTTAAATTATGGGTAACAAAGGAGCTGATTACCATGATTATTTCAAGCAATATAAAAAAATACAGAGAACAGAATAACATCAGTCAAGAAGACTTGGCTAATTGAATGAATATTTCAAGACAATCTATTTCGAAATGGGAGAGAGGAGATGCTTTACCGAGTGTTGAAAATCTTATCTCATTAAGTGAACTTCTTAATCTATCGTTAGACGAATTAATATTAAACCAAAAGGAAATACCTCTACCGTTTAATTTTGGTGCATTTAAATCAAGAAAAGTTTTTTGGGCATGGATGCTTTTACCATTAGCTATAATTATTAGCGGGCTATATTCTTTCCTTCAATCAGGAGATGGGATTTGGACATTTGTAAGTGGTGTTCTTATAGCAGAGCTTATTCAAACAACTGGAATGGTTGATTTAAGACGTTACTATACTTATTTTACAGTGACAAAGACGGGGATAGACTATTTTAGCCCTCGCTTTTATTGCCCTAAGATTATTCGAGAAATATTAAGCATGTATGGAAAACGGAGTTCAGCATTTATAAACTATTATGAAGTGAATAAAATGTCGATTTATTTTAACAATAAAGGATATCAAGGGGAAGGAACAACTGTTGCTTATCGTCCTCGCCAAGTTTTTTATAACCGAGAACAATTTTTATTGATTTTAGAGGTAGCAAATGGCGAAAAAATTGAATTAAATCTTGATCGTGCTTATTTTAGTGACTCTCAAGAAAGAAAATATTTTTGTGGTTTATTTGATTTCTTTGAATCTCGAGGAGTGGAAGTAGAAGATCCGTATCATATTTTAAAAAGTATTAAAAATGAATATTCTATCATTGAAGAAGCCTACAAATTAAAAGAAAAAGCGACAGTTAATTAATTTATTTTTTATTTAAGAAAACTAATTAAAGTAATCACAATGAAAATTGGTATATTTTCTTCAAAGAAAGCTTTTACTTTTTCCTAAAACAAGTTAAAATGTAAAGGAAAGTAATTTAGAAAAGAGGGATTAAGTTTGAAGAAACCAAATTTAGGTTATTACATTCAAAAAATAAATGACATCGTAACCGCATCAGAAGAAGTTGGAGAAGAAATGAACCCATCTTACGAAGTTGTTAGAGAAGCAATCGATGCTAATAAGGTGGCTGACTTAACAGAGGAACAACTAAAAAGTACCCATGAGTTGTTTACAAATGGTACAACGAAATACAGAGAAATGTTAGGTGAAATTAAAGGCTTAAACGCACCTATTAAAGTTATGGGAATCCATAAAAAATTAGAAAAAGCATTTGAATCATATGTAGAAGGCTGTCAAGAAATGATTGACTCAATCAATTTAGAAGCAGTTTCAGTGGATGCAGATAAATTTAACGCATCAGAAGTAAAACAAGATGAAGCAACAGATAATATTTCATTTTGTATTCAACGTGTGACACAATTAGTCATGGGAAGATAAATAAAAAAATTCAATCAAGAAAGGAGCAAATCGGTTAAAACGATTTGCTCCTTTTTATCTTAAAAAAATCAGTAAAATGCTGAAAAATCCATTGTAAAACAAATAATAGCAATAATGATAAAGGTGAAAGCCATCACCAGACTTGTAACAAAACTTCCTAATATAAATGAAGAAGTGTCTTTATCACCATGCTCTTTTACTTGAGTGTATGAGCGTTTAGTAACCCAAAATTGCCACGTCCCAAGAAGTAGAAAAAGACTACCTAACAAATATCTCATGGGAATCACCCCTTTTACAAATAGTGTACGCTCAAAAGTAGTTAACCACAAGAAATGTTGAAAGATATTACAAGATGAAAATGAATAATTTGAATGAAAAAAATGGAAATGGTAGCTTTTTTACCGTTTTAGCTCAATTATTGTCTTTTTTGTTAATTTTATCCTAATTCGGTCTTAAGTATGTGTTTTCTTTTACCTAATAATGGTAATCTTAAGTCATCATCAAATAAATGAGGGAAAACTATGGAAATAAATTGGGGCGTTCCATCTGATTTTAACGACGTGAATCAGATTTTGATAGAAACGGCAACACGTTTAAATAAAAAAGGGTCCAGTCAATGGTCTCACATCTTGATTGGTGAAGAAAAAGAGGATTTAGCTCGTCATTTAGCCGATAAAGAAGTGGTTGTTTTAACAATGGAGAAAGAGATAATTGCCTTAGCTTATTTGTATCAAAAACCAAATACATGGGATTTTGGGTTATGGCAATTACCTTTTAATGAAAATATATACTATTTACATAAAGTAGCTATTAAGGATGCTTTTGTTGGGAAAAATTACGGAAAACAGTTTTTACAGGAAATTATTAAATGGGTAAAACTAAGTGGTGGAACGAGAATTTGTTTGGATTGCCAAGCAAGTGTTCCTTACTTGAATCAATTTTACGCAGAGTCTGGTTTTACATTTAAAGGCAAATGTGAGAAGGGTCATTTTCCTGAACTAACTGCTGATTTTAACTTGTATGATTATGAGATCACCCAATAAGAAATAAGTTGAGGTAAATGTATGGAAACTAAAAGTAAATATCCTGGATTATCAAATTCAGAAGTGGCTAATCGAAAAGTTAGAGGAGAAGTTAATTTTTCAGCTCCAACGACAACGAGAAATTTTAGACAAATTTTTGCAGAAAATAGTTTAACGCTATTTAATTTTATTAATTTAATTATTGCAGGTTTTATCATTTACACGGGAAGTTACAAAAATCTCCTTTTTCTAGGAGTAATTGTGTCCAATACCTTTATTGGCGTATATCAAGAAATTAAAGCCAAAAAAAATATTGATGCGTTAACTATATTAAATCAAGCCAAAGCCATCGTTATTAGAAACTATGAAAAAATGGAAGTGCCACAAGATGAAGTGGTTAAAGATGATTTGCTTGTAGTCAGACGAGGTCAACAAATTATTGTAGATGGCGTTATTGTAGAAACAGAAGGAATTGAGTGTGATGAGTCACAATTAACAGGCGAATCAGATCCAGTTGAAAAACAAGTAGGTTCAGAAGTCTTCTCGGGAAGTTTTGTAGTTAGTGGAAATGCCATAATGCAAGCCACTCGTGTTGGTAGTGAGAGTTATACGTACAAACTGACAATGGAAGCAAAAGAAACAAAAGGTATTTATAGCGAGTTAATCATTATGATGAAAAAATTGATTCGAATTTTAACTTTTGTCATTATACCTGTTGGTGCACTTTTAATGGTCACAAGTATTGCTAGTGGTACTCATTTAGATAAAGCTATTTTAGGTAGTACAGCAGCGATGATTGGGATGATTCCTGAAGGTCTAGTACTATTAACCTCAGTGGCTTTAGCTGTGGGCGTGGTTAAATTAAGTAAGAAAAATGTTCTAGTACAAACTATGGGTTCAATCGAAACATTAGCAAGAGTCGACGTGCTTTGTTTAGATAAAACTGGGACTTTAACCAGTGGGAAATTAAAAGTAGTTGAAAGAGAAATTTTTCCAACGTGTGAGCTTAAAGAGGTAAGTTTTGATGACCTTGTTTCTAGTATGATTTCAGGATTAGATGAAGACAATGCGACAGGGCAAGCTTTAATGACTCACTTTAATCAACCTGAAATTCGGTTAAAACAAACCAAACAAGTTCCATTTTCTTCCGCTAGAAAATGGAGTGCTATTTCATTTGAAAACATGGGAAGCTTTTACATGGGAGCACCGGAGTATTTGTTTGACTCTTTTGAAGAAGCACAGGTATTAAAAATGCAAGAAGCGATGACTCATGGACTAAGAATTATAGCCGTAGCAAAAAGTAATAATGAGATTGAAGGAAATTCACTACCTGATGATTTAACTTTACTTGGTTTTATCTATTTGGAAGATGAAATTAGAGCAGAAGCACCTCAGACTTTAAAATACTTTAAAGACCAAGAAGTTGATGTTTGTATCATCTCTGGAGACCATCCAGAAACAGTCTCGCAAATTGCTAAAAGAGCTGGTGTGTCTAATCCAGATAAAAAAATCGATATGAGCCAAGTTGCAGATGAGGACATCCCAGAATTAATAAAGGAATACCGTATTTTTGGCCGAGTATCGCCTGAGCAGAAACGTTTATTAGTAGATGCATTACAAAAGGATGAGCATGTCGTTGGGATGACTGGAGATGGTGTGAACGATATTTTGGCATTAAAAAAGGCAGATTGTAGTATTGTCATGTCAAACGGAAGTGATGCAGCTAAGGGAATTGCGGATTTTGTTTTACTTGATTCTAATTTCGATTCGATGGTAGGTGTTGTTTTAGAAGGTCGAAAAGTGATTAATAACATTCAACGTGTGGCATCATTGTATCTAACAAAAACTGTTTATTCCATGATACTTGCTGCGTTATTTATCTTTTTATCATCACCCTATCCTTTTCAGCCTATTCAGTTGAGTCCAATCAGTTCTTTAACAGTTGGGATTCCGTCATTCTTTTTAGCTTTACGTCCAAACACTGCACCAATCAAAGGTAGATTTTTAAAGAATGTGTTTGAACCAGCTCTAGCAAGTGGAGTGAGTGTGGTCTTGTTTACAATTTCTGTGGAAATTATTGGTAACATGCTCAATTGGAGTTACGATGAAAAATCAACGGTAACAGTTTGGTTAACAGGGCTAATTTGTTTTGTAGCGCTACATTTTATTGCAAAACCAATAACGTGGAAAATCAGAGCGCTCATTATTACTCTAGTATCACTTTTCTTATTAATCTTTATTTTCTTTGGTAATATCTTCTCCTTAGTCAACATACTAGATATTCATTTAATGCTTGTCTATGTTCCAATGATGGTTCTGGCTCCATTTGTTTTTTATGGACTGAAAAAAGTTTTCCATCATTTACTGAATTTAGATTTAAAAAAATAAAAAATATCCTATAAGAAACGATAGTAAGTTATCTTTCTTATAGGATATTTATTTAGTTTTTTTCTATAGCAACAGACATATCTTCAGCAGTAACTGTAACAAAAAAGACGTCAGGGTCTTCTATTAATAAGAGCGATTTTAATTGTGTGTAATCTGGTTTATTGATGCTAACTAGAATCATTTTAGTCTCTTTTTCCTCAATCGGTACAAACAAAAAGTCACAGACTAGTTTTGTAGTTAGGGTTTCTTGAATTTCCTGATATTTAGTTGAAACAATAAGAATGTTCTTTTTAGTTAATGGTTTTGTTTGAATCATATCTACGACTTTACTTGTAAGAAACAAAGCAATAAGAGCGTATAAAACTTGTTCTATACCAAAAATAAATAAGGCACTTAAAATAATAACGCCATCACAAATACCAATCAGAATACCAAGAGTTAAAGGAACAAATTTTTGAATAATTTTTGCCATCAAGGTCGTTCCACCGGTTGAGCCGTTACCTAAAAAAACTAACCCTATACCAACACCAGCACATATCCCACCAAAAATAGCAGCTAGTAAAGGGTTGTTAGTTACTTGTGGTAAACCATTAAGTAGAGAAACAAATAGTGGTAACAATAGACTACCTAAAATACTTTTAATAAAGACTTCTTTTCCTAACGTTACTAGACACAGCGCAAGTAATACAAGGTTAACCAGAAAAATAATAATACCTGGTTGCCAATTAAATAATTCAAATAAAATAATGGTGACACCGTTAATTCCACCTGAAACAATACGATTTGGGAATAAGAGGGTGTTAAAACCAAGAGCAATGAAAAAAGCTCCTAGGATAATTAAAAGAATGTCCACAACTTTTTTACCTAAAACGTTGTTTAACTTTTGAATAAACATATTTATCTCCTCCTTTTATTCATGTTAATTGATTTAAGTGCTATTCGCAATAACTGTTAGAAAAATTCAAGGTTTGACGTAGATTTTAATGTATGTTATATTTCTTTTAACAATATTAAGGGTGAGTAATAATGGTCTTGATTAGACGAATTTGCTCTGGACATGTGAAATAGATGAAGCATACGTTCAGAGCTTAAAGAAAATTTCTTCATCACTATTTAGAATAAGTAGATTGAAATAGACTAAATGATTAGTCTTATTTTGTGATGCTTCTATTCTAGTAGTGATTGTAGAGAGGGCGATTGAAGGAAATGTTTCAGTCGTCTTCTCTATTTTTGTCTAGGATAGAAGTGGAGAGGTCAGCCAGACAAGCGGTTGATCTCTTTTGATTTATAGAAAGAAGGATAAAAAAATGAGTATATTAACAATTACAGATTTAAATTATGAATTACCAGATAAAGTATTATATAAGGACAGTTCACTAAGACTAAATAAAGGAGAACACCTTGGTTTAACAGGAAAAAATGGTGCAGGAAAATCTACCCTACTTAAAATGATTCAAGGAGAAGTTTTACCAGACGAAGGTCAAATTGTGTGGCAAAATAACTTACGAATTTCATATTTAGAGCAGCAACTAACATATGATGAAGGAGACACTATCTTTGATTACTTAAAAAGAGCATTCAGTTATCTTTATGAAATCAATGATAAAATTCAAGAATTGTATATGACATATGCTGAAACCTATGATGATTCGCTACTTGAGGAGATTGGACAGTACCAAGAGACATTAGAAAATAATGACTTTTATAATATCGAAACAGAAATTGAGAGAGTCGCAACAGGACTTGGTATTAAAGCGTTAGGATTGGACCGTGAAGTTGAAGCACTAAGTGGAGGTCAACGCTCGAAAGTTTCTTTAGCAAAACTGTTACTTGAAAAAGCGGATGTCTTTTTACTAGATGAGCCGACTAACTACTTAGATACAGAACATATCGAGTGGTTGTCAGATTATTTAAATCAATTAGAAGACAGCTATATTGTGATTTCTCATGATCGTGACTTTTTAAATCGAGTAACTAATTGTATTTGTGATATTGAATTTCAAGTATTAACCAAATACACTGGTAACTTTGAAGCAGCGATGAAACAAAAAGAGGCGCAACAAGAACATTTGAGTCGCGAGTATGAAAAACAACAAAAAGAAATTGATAAATTAGAAAACTATATTCGTAAGTATAAGGCTGGAAGTCGTTCAACTATGGCTAAAAGTCGTGAGAAACAATTAAATAGAATGGATCGTTTAACGCCACCTGTCTCACCTAAACCAGGTCACTTTCATTTTCCGTATATTGCTTCTCATGGAAATTTAGTAGTTGAAACAAAACGTTTAGAAATTGGGTACAGCAAGAAACCTTTATTGCCACCAATTAATTTATTAGTTCAAAATGGCGAAAAAATTGCAATTAATGGATTTAATGGGATTGGGAAATCAACTTTACTAAAAACATTGATTCATGAAATACCAGCAATTAATGGAGATATCGAGTTATCAAGAGAAGCTAAAATTAGTTACTTCTCTCAAGATTTACATTGGTCAAATCCACATCAATCAGCCTTTGAATGGATTAAAGAACTGTATCCAAAACTTAATAACAAAGAAGTTCGCCGTTACTTATCAAGAAGCGGAATTGTGGATGATAATGTGACAAAAGGCTTAGATCAACTAAGTGGTGGAGAACAAACCAAAGTTAAACTATGTGGTTTGACATTAAAGAAAAGCAATTTCTTAATTTTAGATGAACCAACAAACCATTTAGATCAAGGAACAAAAGATGGTCTAAAAAGAGCATTGAAAGATTATGAAGGAACACTAATCGTTGTGTCCCATGAACCTGATTTTTACGATGGGTTAGTTGAAAAAGTATTTGATGTAGAAAGTAATACAATGAGACATGTGTAATTTAGGAAAAGTTTGGTTTGATGCCAAACTTTTTTTATTTGTAATGCATTTTTTATTGAAGGAAGAACCTCTTTAAGGTAATCTTAAGGTAGTGTGTTTATAAAACTAACCATTACTTTAATGAAAGAATAGAGAGAACAATAAAGATGATAAATCATTTAATATCTATAAGTGTTACGCCACTTGCCTTAAGTTCTGTAATAATAACAAGACCAGATATTACAGGTCTTATTAAGCCAATGCATCTCTTACTTGTCATTGCAATCATTCAGTACGTTGTTGGATTGATTGCATTTAAAGTGTATCTGAATAAGGAAAGTAGGAAAAAGAAAAAAATAATTCCAATCCTTTCCATGATTTCTGGTATTATTGCAGAAACAGTTTTCTTTTTATCAGGGGCAACGAATGTCACTTTGCTTTTTATTTTAGCGACAATGAAAGGGTCTGCCAAACCAACGGATTACCTGATTTTTATTGGCTTAATATATTTCTTTTCAGCACTAGCTTCTCTTGGGGTGTTAAGTCTGATGAAGACAGGCTTTCTTAAAAAAAGAGGAAAGAAGAAAAAACGACAATCCGTTACATTTAATAATTATATAGTTAGTGTAAGTCTTGTTTCAGGTATAACTTATTTACTAGTGTACTTACTATTTCCAACATCCTTTTCAATATTAGCTATTTCTTATATTCTTAGTTTTTTTGTTGTAACCTTTGTTGGACTAATGCTTCAAAAAGTAAAATATACGAAAAATAAAAAACAAAAGAAACGTCATAAATCTAAAAGCAAAAAAAGAAACAATCAAAAGAAAAGCTTGAATAAGAAAAAACATCATAAAAAACAGTCAAGTAGAAAGAAAAAATAGTATTGGTATAGATAGTTTTGCTATAATAATGAGTCTTATAATTATTTTAATCAATTTCTTATTCATTTATTTATTCAAACATAAATCCATATAAATCAAGGAGTCACTTCATTAATAAAATAATGAGGTGATTTTTTTATAGTGCCTATTTTATTTTATATAGTATGTTCTATTGAAATTATATAATGCGTATTATATAATGCGTATATCATTAAATAATACATCTGGAGGATGACTCATGACAAAACGTGTATATAGTTTCAAAGAAGGAAATGCGGAAATGAAAGGGCTTTTAGGAGGAAAAGGCGCTAACTTAGCAGAAATGACAAGATTAGGCTTACCAGTTCCTAATGGATTTACTATTTCAACTGAAGCGTGTATGGATTACTTAAACAACGGCCAAAAATTTACAGAGGACTTAAAAGAGGAGATTGAATCCTATTTAGGACAACTTGAAAAAGAATCAGGTAAAGCTTTTAATGATAAAGAGAACATGATGCTTGTTTCGGTTCGTAGTGGTTCTAAATTTTCAATGCCTGGAATGATGGATACAGTTCTTAATTTAGGATTAAATGATGAAAATGTTGAGCATTTAGCTGCTGTCACAAATGACGAAGCATTTGCTTATGATTGTTATCGTCGTTTATTACAAATGTTTGGCGATGTGGTTTATGGGATTGATACGTCACATTTCGAAAACTTTTTAGAATTCTATAAACGTAAAAATCGAGTTCAATTAGATTCAGATTTAACAGCCGTTCAATTAAAAGAAATTGTTCATGAATACAAACGAATCTATTTAGAAATTAAAAAACAAGAATTTCCACAAGAACCTAGAGAGCAATTATTTGCTGCAGTAACAGCAGTTTTTAATTCATGGAATAATGAAAGAGCGAAAGTGTACCGCAAACTTCATAATATTGCAGATGATTTAGGAACAGCCGTTAATATCCAATTGATGGTATTTGGGAATAGCGGAGAGAATAGTGGAACAGGTGTAGCGTTTACTAGAAACCCAGCAACTGGCGAAAATAAATTGTTTGGTGAGTATTTAATTAACGCCCAAGGAGAAGACGTTGTGGCGGGAATTAGAACTCCTAATCCAATTTCTGAATTACAAGACTCAATGCCTGAAATTTATCAAGAGTTTCTAGCAATGGGGGAACGATTAGAAAAACATTATGGTGACATGCAAGACATCGAATTTACGATTGAGAACAAAAAATTGTATCTATTACAAACAAGAAACGGAAAAAGAACGGCTCATGCAGCTTTTAAAATTGCTGTTGATTTAGTTGATGAAGGATTAAAAACAAAAGAAGGTGCGATTCTTAGTTTAGATCCTCAATCAGTAAATCAGCTATTACATCCAATTTTTGTTGAAGAAGCGCTAAAAAATGCTGAATTAATTTCTAAAGTTGGTTTACCAGCAAGTCCTGGTTCTGCAACAGGTCGCATTTGCTTTGATGCAAATACAGCAAAAGAATGGACAGATCGTGGTGAAAAAGTTGTTCTAGTTCGTCAAGAAACATCTCCAGAAGATATAGGTGGTATGGTTGTCAGTGAAGCTATTGTAACAAGTCGTGGAGGCATGACTTCTCATGCCGCAGTAGTGGCTCGTGGTATGGGAACTTGTTGTGTGGCTGGTTGTAGTGAGCTTGAAATTGATGAGTTCTTAAAAACCATTAAATACCCAAATGGTGAATTAACAGAAGGTGACGTTATCTCAGTTGATGGCTCAAATGGTGATTTATACGTTGGTGAAGTTGAATTAACGTTATCAGAAAAAAATGAATACTTTGAAACCATTATGGCTTGGTCAAAAGAACTATCTCGCTTAGATGTGCGAATGAATGCTGAAACAACATCTGATATCAAAACAGGAATCGCATTTGATGCGAGTGGTATCGGATTAGCAAGAACAGAGCATATGTTTTTCGCACCGGAAAGATTAATTGAGATGCGTCGCTTTATTATTTCAGAAAAAGCTGAAGAAAGAAGAGCAGCTTTGGATACGATCTTAAATTATCAAATTGATGATTTTAAAGGTATTTTTAAAGCAAATAATGGTCATTCAACAGTGATTCGCTTACTTGATCCGCCATTACATGAATTTGTTCCAAATAAAACACAAGATATTGAACGAGTGGCTAAGGAAATGAATATTTCATATAATTTCTTACAACATAGAATCAATGAACTACATGAAATTAACCCAATGTTAGGCCATCGTGGCTGTCGTTTAGCAATTACTTATCCTGAACTTTATTTAATGCAAGCAGAAGCGATTATTAGAAGTACAATAGAACTAAAAAAAGAGCAAGGGTTAGACGTGGCACCAGAAATTATGATACCATTAGTCGGTATGGAAGGTGAACTGAGTCTATTAAAAGAAAAAGTCGAAGCTCATATTCAAACAGTGATGAAGAGTGAAGAGACATCTGTTTCTTATACTTTAGGAACAATGATTGAGTTACCAAGAGCCTGTCTGATTGCAGATGAGTTAGCAAAAGATGCCGATTTCTTTAGTTTTGGTACAAATGACTTAACACAAATGACCTTTGGCTTTTCAAGAGATGACGCAGCTAAATACATTAATCAATACGTAGCAGATGGTATCTTACCAATTGATCCCTTCCAAACAATTGATATGGATGGGGTTGGGGAGTTAATCCGTATGGCAGTTGAGAAGACAAGACAAATTAAACCAACAATGAAAATTGGTGTATGTGGAGAGCTTGGAGGCGATCCTACATCTATTGAATTCTTTGATCAACTTGGTTTAGATTATGTATCATGTTCACCTTACCGAGTGCCAGTTGCTCATTTAGCAGCGGCTCAAAGTGCGATTAAATTGAAAAAATAAGTAAAAAAAGAGGCGAAAAGATGGAATTAAGCGAGCGTCAAAAAGCGATTATTGACATAGTGAAGGCAAACGAACCAATTAGTGGGGATAAAATTGCTGAATCTCTAGGTTTAACCAAACCTACTTTACGAAGTGATTTGGCGGTCCTGACAATGACTGGTGTTTTAGATGCAAGACCAAAAGTGGGTTATATTTATTCAGGATTAAGTTTTGAACCCTTACTTCATGAGCAATTGTTTGAAACTAAAGTTGAAGAGTTAATGACATCTAGTATTATTGTTTTTCCTAATACCACAGTAAGAGATGCGACAACCTCTTTATTCATGTACGACAGTGGTTCACTTTATGTAACAGATGAAAAAACAGGTGATTTAATTGGTCTTGTTTCTCGAAAAGATTTACTGAGAAGTTTGCTAAATAATCAGGATACAGATTTATCCGTTGCGATTATTATGACAAGAATGCCGAATATTATTGTTAGTCATCCTGAAATGAGTGTCTTAGAAGCAGGTAGTTTATTGACCAAACATGAAGTGGATTCTTTACCAGTAGTTGAAAATGAGCACTCAAAACATGTTATTGGAAAAATATCAAAAACAAGAATCATGGAACATTTTATTAAGATGGGGAGCGAAAGAAATTAATGGATAAATTAAGAGAAAGACACTATAGACAAGTAAGAATGTTTGTCGTATCAGATTCCATAGGAGAGACGGCGCAGCGTGTAATCAATGCTGTATTAGCACAATTTCCTGATTTGTCTAATTACGAAATAAAGAAATTTCCTTTTGTTGATTCAAAGGAAGTATTAATGAATATTCTCGCAGATGCGTTGAAAGAAAAGGCAGTTGTTGTGACAACCTTAGTAAGCGAAGAGCTCAACCAATTATGTGTTGATTTTTCAAGAAGAACAGGTTTAGAACATGTGGATTACATGTCACCGCTTGTTAATATTATCTCTGAGAGAACTCAAATGACACCAACTCATAAAAGTGGTACGTTATATCAATTAGACGAAGAATATTTTAACCGCGTGGAAGCGATTGAATTTTCTGTTCGTTACGATGATGGAAAGGATCCAAAAGGTTTTGTTAAATCAGATATTGTGATTTTAGGTATTTCTAGAACATCAAAAACACCACTAAGTATGTATTTAGCAAATCGTTCGTTTAAAGTTTCTAATCTCCCATTAATCCCTGAAGTGCCAATACCTAAGGAGTTATTCCAAGTTGAGCCTAAACGGATTATCGGATTAACTGCTGATCCTGAGTATATCAGAAAAGTTCGTCAATCAAGACTTGTGTCATTAGGATTAACAGGAAGTTCTTCTTATGTTTCAATGGAGCGTATCAAAGAAGAACTAAAATTCTCTCATGATTTGTATCAAAAATTAGGAGCAACACTTATTAATGTGGAAAATAAATCCATTGAAGAATCAGCTCAATTAATTGAAGAGCATAGTAAACAATAATACAAAAAAGTAGTTGAAACGTTGCGTTTCAACTACTTTGCTTTTTTTCTAATCTTTTTAGTCCAAAAACCACCTGAAATATATTTAGGTTCGTGAGAAATAATAAATGCCCTCTCATCCAATTCTTTAATTAATTTATATAACGCACGTTCATCTTTTCTTGGTGTTAATATTTCGAGAATAACTCGGCGACCATCTTTTCCCTCACCATAAGTTTTAGTGACACCATAACCTTCATTTCTAATCTCAGCACTTAAAATGGGTTTTAAATCGTCATCAGGAATAATAGCAGTCACCATAATGTAACCAAGTGCTAAATAATCCTCAATTCGAATCCCAACACTTATCCCAACAGCATACCCAAGAGCGTAAACAAAAATATTTAAGGGGCTATCAATGTGGTTTAAAACCATAGAAAGGCCGACAATATAAATAGTTATTTCCACCATGCTGACTAGTGGGGCGATTACCCTATATCCTTTCATCGTTAACATGAAGCGTATGGTGTTGAGAGTAATGTAACAAAAATTAATAGTGAAAATTTTAATAAGAACTGACCAATCCATTGAAAAACCTCCTTTTTAAATAGCAAATCTACCTGTATGCTATCATATTATTTCACAAAATGTAAACGCTTTTTAGATTAAAATATAGTAAAAAAAAAGGGATGTATGTTAGAATAAAAGGTGTAAACGTTTTAGCTATTAAAAGTCGCCTAGGAGGGTTTTTATGTTATTTTCAAATAAGGAAAGAATAGAACACTTAGAAAAAATGTCAGAACACGAATTAGATGTTTTAGTCATCGGTGGTGGAATTACTGGAGCTGGAATCATCTTAGATGGTGTTAGTCGTGGCTTAGATGTAGGCTTAGTAGAAATGCGTGATTTTTCTTCAGGTACATCAAGTAGGTCAACCAAACTAGTGCATGGTGGATTACGTTATTTAGCGCAATTTGATGTCAAAACTGTGGCAGAAGTAGGACAAGAGCGTGCGGTTGTTTATGAAAATGCACCCCATGTAACAACACCACTAAAAATGGTATTACCGTTTTATGCAGCAGGAACATTTGGATCATTCACAACGTCGATTGGTTTAGATATTTATGACAGGTTAGCTAGAGTAAAAAAAGATGAACGTAAATTTATGTTAGATAAAGAGGAATCACTATTAAGAGAACCATACTTAAGACGAGATGGCTTAAAAGGGACAGGTGTATATGTTGAATATCGAACTGATGATAGTCGCTTGACTCTTGAAACTATTAAAAAGGCAAATGAATTAGGTGGCTTGATAGCAAGTTACACAAAGGTTGTTAAGCTTCTTTACAGTAACATCACAGGTCAAATAATAGGTGTACGTGTGTTAGATATGATCAATCAAAAAGAATATCCAATTTATGCTAAACGCGTGATTAATGCGGCAGGACCTTGGGTAGATAAAATTAGAGAAATGGATAACTCTAAAAAAGGTAAATATTTGCATTTAACAAAAGGAGTTCATGTTGTTGTCGATGAGAAAAAATTTCCGATTTCTAACTCTATTTATTTTGATACCCCATTTAATGATGGTCGAATGATGTTTGCTATACCAAGAGAAAACAAAGTTTATATAGGAACAACAGATACATTTTATGAAAAAAATCCAGCAGAACCAGAAATCAAACGTGAAGATGTGTTATATATTATTAATGGCGTTAATGAGATGTTTGATATTGATCCATTATCAATTAAAGACGTTGAATCAGCTTGGGCAGGTGTGAGACCGCTTATTCATGAAGAGGGCAAAGATCCTTCTGAAATTTCAAGAAGAGATGAAATCTTTGTCTCAGATAGAGGACTTTACTCAATTGCAGGTGGTAAATTAACTGGTTATCGTAAAATGGCAGAACAAATCGTTGATAAAGTCTTAAAAGATATGGCAAAAGATTTTGAAGCGGAATATGTTCCTTGTCAAACGAAAAATCAAGTATTATCTGGTGGTGAAGTTGGCGGAAGTCTTGGATTTGATGAGTTTGTACGTGATGGTATTCGAATTGGTACTGAAAACTATAATTTAGATCATGACGTGGCAAGTCAATTAACCCATCGATACGGTGCTAATGTGACGAAAGTTTACAACTACTTAATGGAAACTAATCCAACTGAGTTAGATGATGCAACGTATGCTATGTTACGTTATGGTTTAGAAGAGGAAATGGTTATTCATCCAATTGACTTCTTATTAAGAAGAAGTAGTACTATGTTGTTTAACATTGAAAAATGCCTAGCTATTAAAGACGGTGTGATTCAATATATGAGTAACTATTATGATTGGAACGAAGAAATCCTAGAAAGAATCAAAACAGAAGTCGAAGTAGAAATAAACCAACATGTGAACTATAACTTATAATCAAAAAACCGCTAAGACCTAAATCTTGGCGGTTTTTTGAGTTAAAAATTTCATACTAAGGTTATTTAGTTGATCTGGTTTTAATTTTGGAACAGAATGCCCACAATTTTTAACAATTTTAAGTGTCGCATTTGGTAGGTTTTTAACAAAAGAGCCTAATTTTTCTGGTTTAACAATGTCATGATCTCCTAAAATAAATAGTGAAGGGACATTAATTCGTTTGGCTTGCTCTGGCAGAATAGGTAGATCTTTTCGAGCCAATTGAAAGACTCTAGATTTCTTTTTAGAACGAAATACATTTTTTGCCATCCAATATAAATTGTTTGAAAGCATCCGTTGATAAGGCGTTAATTGATCAAACGTAATATTAGGTGAAACAAGTACCATTTTGCTTACTAAATTTTGATTGTAGGCCGCAAAAGTCAAGGCAATATTTGCACCATCACTAAAGCCAAAAAACGATGCTTTTTTTATTTTTTCATTTTTTAGGATGTCTTTAATATCAGCCATAATTTGCTCAAAAGTCAGTTTGTTGGCTTTGTTTTTTGAGCGGCCGTGATCTCTTGTATCCATAAGAATTAATTGATAATTATTTTTAAAATAATCAACTTGACGTTTAAAATATTGATGACTGCCACTGTTACCATGGATAAAAAATAGCGGTTCTCCTTGACCGATTGTTTGATAAAAAATCGGTGAGCCGTCTTTAGCAGAAATTATTTTTTGCATATCAATCGTCACTTCTTTCTAATAAAAAATTAAAATTGTAATTCGTAAATCTTAGAAGGTCTACCAACCCCAGTAGGCTTTTCTCCAATTTCCTTAAAGTAAGGTAACATTGATTTTTTAAAATTAGAATGATCAATTTCTCGGTAGTTTACGCCTAAAAACTTAGCATAAACTTTTCTTGCTTCTGTAATTGTAAACTCATTTCCTAAAACACGCAAGACTTGTGGCTCGTGATACATTTTATTGCAAACACGGTTAAAGGCTTTAATAATAATATCAGAATGGTCAAAGGCCAGTGTCTCTTCACCAAGGGATTCGCCTGTTTTAATATTTAAAACAATCTCAGACTCATCTGGATTTTTTAAGTAAAGAAAATCACCTTTTCTATCTAATGAGAACCAAGAAGCATCATAGGCTTGATCACCTGCTTTAAGTGGCTCCTCGCCAATAAAGGCTAAATAACTAACAGTAATCACCCAACCACGAGGATCACGACCTGGTGTACTGAACGTATGCAGCTGCTCGATATGACTACGTGTTATTGATACATTTGTTTCTTCTTTTGTTTCTCTTAAACAACTGTCAGATGTGGCTTCTCCGTTACGAACAAATCCTCCTGGAAGTGCCCAAGAGTTTTGGTAAGGGTGAGTATTTCGTTTAATTAATAGTAATTTAAAATCATCATCTTCTTTATTGTAACAAAACAAAACCATGTCAACTGTGACAGATGGCATATCTTGTGTTGGGAAATGTTGTTTTTTATACCAATTTAAAAATTCTTTTTCAGTAACTTGTGTTTCATAGTAATGACGCTCTTCGGTTTTTGATGTAAATGAAGACATACGAAACTTCCTTTCTTCACGCTGTGCTTATGCTTAACATTATCATTTTATCAAATAAATGTCACTAATCAAGGGATTAATGGTTGAAATTTTAAAAGATATTTGATATTATGATGACGAATTTAAGAAAGGGATAGGTAAGTCAACTATGTGGAAATCATTCGCTAACTAATTTTTTTAAAATAAAAAATTACGAGTGGATGAGTGTGCCCATTTTACCTATACTAAAAAGCAAAGAATATTTTTTTCTGTTTCTTTGTGTAATTTTTGTATACATAAAAAAGCTAAAGCATCCATTCGTAAGCGAAAGGATGTTTTTTTATGTCTATAAAAATAAATAAAGTTAAGAAATATATTGGAGAAAGATTATTAATTGATATTCCAAGCTTAAACCTAAGCGGTAAGGAAATAATTGGAATTGTTGGAAAGAATGGAAGTGGAAAAACAACTTTCCTTAAGATGATTGAAGGAAAAGTCCCCGTTGATGAAGGTAGTATTATTTGTTCTGATAAAATAGCAGTCATTGACCAACTACTAAGTGATGACAATCAAAAAAGTGGTGGTGAACAAACAAAAGAAAAAATAAGGGAAAGTTTAGCTGAGTACAGTGATATTTTATTAGCAGATGAACCAACTAATCATTTAGACTCAGCGGGACGTTCTTATTTGATTAAAGAATTGAATCGCTTTAAAGGACTAGTTTTAATCGTCTCACATGACCGTGACTTTTTAAATCAAGTTTGTGATAGTATTTTAGAAATACATGAAAGTAAAACGAGGCTTTATCCGGGTAACTATAATAATTATCTGTCTCAAAAAGAGCTTGAAGAAAAAGAATATGCCAAAAAGTATGCCAACTACATTCGAGAGAAAAATCGATTAGAAGGTGCCGCTCAGGAGTTACATGATAAAAGTTCAGGAATAAAAAAGGCGCCTAAGCGGATGGGTAACTCTGAGGCAAGACTTCATAAAAGAGGAAAAGGCCAATTGGCTAAAAAAGCTTTGTCTAAACAAGCCTTAGCAATAGAGACTAGGCTAGATAAACTGGAAATAATCGCGACTCCTAAAAAAGAAAAAAAGTTAATTATTCCCTTTTTAGAAGGACAGATTATTCATAAAAAGCAAGTAATTGAAGCTACAGACTTTAATCTATCTATAGGAAATAAGCCGTTACTTGTAGATAGTCAATTTCAAATTAGAACAGGTAAAAGAACGGCTTTAGTTGGTAATAATGGCGTTGGAAAAACAACTTTATTGAAAGCAATTATAAATAAACATGAGCAATTATGCTTATCAGAAAAAGCAAAATTTGCTTATTTCAGTCAATCTTTCAATCAACTAGATGACTCTTTGTCCGTCTTAGAGAACGTTCAAAAAACTTCGATTTATGAGCCACAAGCGGCTAGAGATTTATTAGCCCATTTGTTATTTAGAGGTGATATGGTTAATAAAAAAGTAAATGTACTTAGTGGTGGTGAAAGAACCAAGCTCGCTATTGCTAAGATGATTTTAAGTAAGAATAATGTGTTGATTTTAGATGAACCAACTAATCACTTAGATATAGAATCGTTAAATGTGTTAGAAGAGTCACTTAAGTTGTATCAAGGAACTATTATTTTTGTCAGCCATGATCGTTATTTCATAAAAGCTGTTGCTGATGATATTTTAGAAATTAAAAATAAAAAAATAATCAAACCGTTAGAAAATAATCGACCGATTAAACGAGAAAAGAAAAAAGAAGATAAAATGATTTTAGAGATGAGAAAGACATCCCTACTCTCACAGCTTTCTCTACTAAGTGATGAAGAGAAAAAAGGTAAATTAGAAAAAGAGTTAGAAGAGGTTCTTTCACTTTTGAAAAATTAACTAATTTTATTTGAGTGAGCATATTAGTTTTCTTTTTATAGGGTAGGGGGTATATTGGGTGTATCAACTATGTGGAGGTCAATTATGTTTTTATTCAAAAAAGTTCCAAGTATATCGGTGGCACAGTTAGAGGAAAAGTTAGCAGAACCAATCGAATTAATCGACGTTCGAAGTAAAATGGAATTTAGCAGTGGGCACATTTCACGAGCTAAAAACATTCCCTTAGATAAAATAGCCAATTTTAAACCAAAAACGAAGGGCCCTATTTATATTATTTGTCAGTCAGGGGCAAGAAGTAAGCAAGCCGCAAAATACTTAAACGATCAAGGGTACGAGGCTTATAACATTGATGGTGGCTTGATGCGCTGGACAAAACAACTAAAGGTAGGTAAATAATAATGAGAACTGTGATTATTGGTGGCGTTGCTGGTGGTATGTCTGCGGCAACTCGTTTAAGACGATTAGACGAAACGATGGATATTGTTATTCTTGAAAAGGGCCCCTATGTGTCATTTGCAAACTGCGGTTTACCCTACTACGTATCTGGTGAAATCAGTGAACGTGATGATTTATTAGTTCAGACACCTGAAAAGCTAAAGGCGCGTTTTAATTTAGATGTTCGACCATTTTCAGAAGCTGTGGCGATTGATGCTTCAAACAAGACCGTATCAGTAAGTCATGTCGATGCCACATATGAATTAACTTATGATAAATTAATTTTATCTCCTGGAGCGAAGCCATTTATTCCACCGTTTGAAGGAATAGATGAGGCAGATAGTGTGTTTACCTTAAGAAATGTACCTGATGTGGACAAAATTATGACTAATATTGATAACCAAAAACCCAAAAAAGCTGTAGTAATTGGAGCTGGTTTTATTGGTTTAGAAATGGCTGAAAATTTAGTACATCGTGGTATTGAAGTAACGATTGTAGAAATGGCCCCTCATGTTTTGCCAACTGTTGATTCAGAGATGGCAAGTTTTATTACGAATGAATTAGTTGCCAATGGTTTGAATGTCCTAACAGAAAAAAGTGTCGTGTCATTCAAAAATCAAGGAAAAACATTAATTTTAAATACTGGTGAATCAATTGAGACAGATTTAGTTATTTTATCAGTTGGTGTTCGCCCTGAAAATGAATTAGCGCAATCAGCCGGGATTAAACTAGGAATGCGTGGTGGTATTTTAGTAGATGCGTCATATGAAACGTCAGTTAAAGATATTTACGCAGTAGGAGATGCCATTATTGTAACCAACCAAATTACAAATGAAGATACCATGATTGCTCTAGCTTCGCCAGCAAATCGCCAAGGCAGACAAGTAGCCGACGTTATTGCAGGTATGAAACGTACAAATAGAGGAAGTATTGGAACGGCCATTGTTCGTGTCTTTAATCAAACCATTGCTTCCACTGGTTTAACAGAAAGACAGTTAGAAAAATTAGGCTATGATTTTCAAGTGGTTCACGTGGATGGTAAAAACCATGCAGGGTATTATCCAAATGCCAGTATGATTTTCTTAAAACTATTGTTTAATCCAAAAACGGGAGAAATTTATGGTGCTCAAGCTGTTGGAGCTGACGGAGTAGACAAACGGATAGACATTCTAGCAACAGCAATCAAAGGAAAACTAACTGTTGAGGATTTACCAGAGTTAGAATTAACTTACGTTCCACCATTTGGTTCAGCTAAAGATGTGGTGAATATGGCAGGATATGCCGCGCTAAATATTATAGAAAATATCACACAAACGATTCAACTTCATGAATTAGAAGACGTTAAAAAAACGGGAGCGTATTTAGTCGATGTTCGAACTAAAAAGGAGTTTGCTAAAGGAAGTATTCCAGGGTTTATCAATTTACCTCTTAATGAGCTACGCGAGAAAATGAATGAGATTCCTAAAGATAAAGAAATCATTTTAAGTTGCCACAGTGGTCAAAGAAGCTATATTGCTTCACGCATGCTTGCTCAATATGATTACAACGTAAAAAATTTAGATGGTTCCTATTTACTTTATCAGGCAATTAATGAAAATAAAAAGTGAGCGGAGGAGGAAATAGAGATGGCAGGGCAAGAAGAAACGAAGAAAAAAATTGAAAACCGTTTAAAACGAAGTGAAGGTCAAATCCGCGGCGTCTTAAAAATGCTTGAAGAAGATAAAAGTTGCCGTGATGTAGTGATTCAACTTTCAGCAATTCGCTCGAGTATTGATCGAGCGATTGGTGTTATTGTGGCAGAAAATCTGAAAGAGTGTCTAGCTATGGAGGACATGAGTGCTGAAGAAAAAGATGAAAAAATTAAAGAAGCCATTGAGTTAGTTGTAAAAAAATAAAAATTAGTGAACGGTTGCTAATATCCTTTTAGCAACCGTTTTTCATTTAAAATGAAAATTAAATGATAAAAAAATTAGAGTTTAGGATTGACAGGTTAAATCCTAATTGGTATGATGTTGTCAATAAGAAAAGCGTTGAGAAGAAGAGTACATTTTTGAGAAAGTTTTAAGAGACCTCGGCTGGTGAGAAAGAGGAACTGGAAGAAGATGGAATATGGTCTTTGAGCATAAAAAAGTGAGCGATTTAGTTAACTTTTTTCGGGAGTTCCCGTTACCGGACAACAGTATTTAGAGATGAATAATCTTGCGTACTGGGTGAGGTCGTTATTGTGAAATAATGACAAAAAAAGGTGGTAACACGATAAAAGCTGTCGTCCTTTGTTTACTTTTAGATAAAAGTAAATAAAGGATGGGAGCTTTTTTTATTTTCTAAATGAAGGAGGAAACAATATGAGTATCATTGAATTAAAAAATGTAAATAAAATTTATCACACAAAAAAACAACAAGTAACAGCAGTTAATCAAGTAAATTTAACAATCGAAAAAGGGGGAATATTTGGCATAATCGGTTATTCAGGTGCCGGTAAAAGCTCGTTAATAAGACTTTTGAATAACTTGGAAACTCCAACATCAGGTGAAGTTGTTATTAATGGAAACAATGTTAGTGACCTAAAAGGAAAAAATTTGCGAGATTTCAGAAAAAAAATTGGAATGATTTTTCAGCATTTTAACTTACTTTGGTCAAGAACAGTGATTGATAATGTTATGTTACCTCTTGAATTAAGCAAAGTACCAAAGGAAGAGCGACGAAAAAAAGCTGAGGAGTTAATTAAACTAGTTGGCTTAGAAGGTAAAGAAAATGCATATCCTAGCGAGTTGTCAGGTGGACAAAAACAACGAGTAGGTATCGCTAGAGCCTTAGCTAATGAACCTGAAATTCTATTGTGTGATGAAGCAACGAGCGCACTAGATCCTCAAACAACGGATGAGGTTCTTGACTTATTGCTTGATATTAATCAAAAATTGGATTTAACGATTGTTCTAATCACTCATGAGATGAATGTTATTCGAAAGATTTGCCATAAAGTAGCAGTGATGGAACAAGGTCAAGTTATCGAAACAGGTGAGGTGCTATCTGTTTTCAAAAACCCACAACACAAAGTAACAGAGAAATTTGTGAAACAGGATGCTTTAGTGGATGGGGAAGAAAACGAAGAGGCAATATCTTACTTATTACGGGAGTATCCAAGTGGGATGATCGTTAAATTATTATTTGAAGGAAATAAAGCAACTGAAGCAGTTATTTCAAAAGCAATTCGAGAGTTTTCAATTGATATTAACGTTCTTCAAGCAAATATTAGACAAACCAACCGTACCTCATTTGGAACGATGTTAGTGCAAGTGACCGGTGACTCTAATTTGCTAAGTGAAAGTTTAGTTTTCTTTGAGAAGAATGGTTTAGGAGTGGAGGTACTTCAGTATGGATAAAGGGTTTTTTAAAACATATTTCGATTTTAGTGGAGTAGATTCAGCAGCGTTTTCTACTGCCACTAAAGAAACATTATATATGACATTTGTCTCAATGTTTTTTGTTATTGTTATCGGTATTTTGCTAGGGTTATTACTTTATTATTTTTCAAAAAGTGAGAAGCCGGCATTTAAATTTGGGTACGGCGTTGTTTCTTTAATTAGTAATACATTTCGTTCCATTCCTTTTATTATATTAATGATTCTATTGTTTCCAGTTGTGAAAGCACTCATTGGCACAATGCTTGGACCAAGTGCAGCAGTACCGGCTCTAGTATTGTCAGCAGCACCATTTTATGCTCGCCTCGTTGACATTGCTTTTCGTGAAGTAGATCAAGGGGTGCTAGAAGCAAGTGAAGCCA
Organism: Vagococcus sp.; assembly: GCF_036639995.1. GTDB lineage: Bacteria > Bacillota > Bacilli > Lactobacillales > Vagococcaceae > Vagococcus. Next base: position 57,785 of record NZ_JAVWHO010000007.1, read on the forward strand.
TGGGAGCAAGTAGAGGGCAAATTATCTTTAAAGTGTTGATTCCAGAAAGTTTGCCTGCTTTAATTTCAGGAGTGACTGTTACAACTATTACTATGATAGGCTTTACGGCAATGGCAGGCGCTGTTGGTGCTGGTGGGCTTGGAACGTTAGCGTATCAAGCAGGATTTATGGGGAATGATTACTCCATTATTGTGTTAGCAACTCTTTTAATTTTATTGATTGTTTTTATTGTTCAGTGGGTTGGAGATGTATTAGTAAAATTAGTTGATAAACGCTCAACTTCAAATGATACAGTAAGTCGAAAAAAAATCGGTGTAAGTTTTGGTGTAATCGCTGTTGCGGTTGTGGGATTATTTTTCCTTGTAGGTAATAACGGAGAAGCTAAAAAGGAAGTTGCCCCAACAATCAAAGACACTTTAACAGTAGGTGCTTCAACAACACCTCATGCAGAAATTTTAGAACAAGCTAAACCTTTACTAGCTGAAAAAGGTATTGATTTAAAAATAACTGTGTTTCAAGATTTTGTCTTACCCAATAAAGCTTTAGCTGAAAAAGAAGTTGATGCCAATTATTTTCAGCATATTCCTTACTTAGAAAAAGAAATCAAAGATAAGCATTATGATTTTGCTAATGCAGGTGCCATCCATTTAGAAAAAATGGCCTTTTATTCTAAATCAGTCAACAAATTAGATGATATTAAAGACGGGGCAACTGTATTAGTAAGTAATTCTCAAACTGATTGGGGTCGTGTGATTACCATGTTACAAGATGCCAAACTAATTACTGTAAAGGAAGGAACAAACTTGCTTGAAGCAACTTTTGATGATATTGAAGACAATCCTAAAAAATTGAAATTCAAGTATGATATTGATCCAGCTATTATGACTACTGCTTATGAAAATAATGAAGGTGATCTAATTGCGATTAATGCCAATTTTGCTGAAAATATTGGCTTAAATCCAGAAAAAGATGGAGTCATCATTGAAAGTAATAATTCACCATATGCTAATGTTATTGCTACAAGAACAAAAGACAAAGACGACAAGCGAGTGAAGGCATTGATTGATGTACTTCATTCAAAAGAAATCAAAGAATTTATCAACGAGAAGTGGAACGGGACTATTTCAGTTGTTGATTAATTAATAAAAAATGAAGGTTTTAAATAGGAGGAAAATAAGAATGAAAAAGAAATTATTATCATTGGGATTAGTCACGCTATTGACGTTAGGTCTAGCAGCATGTGCCGGAAGTGACGCTAAGAGTACAGAAAAAAAATCAAAAACAGAAAACAAAACATTGGTGGTAGGGGCTTCTCCAACACCTCATGCAGAAATTTTAGAGCAAGCCAAACCACTACTAAAAGAAAAAGGCTATGATTTAGAAGTGAAAGTATTCCAAGACTATGTGTTGCCAAATAAAGCACTAGCTGAAAAAGAACTTGATGCGAATTACTTCCAACACATACCTTATTTAGAAAAAGAAATCAAAGATAAAAATTACGATTTTGCTAATGCTGGTGCGATTCATTTAGAAAAAATGGCTTTTTACTCTAAATCAGTTAAAAAAGTAAGTGATGTAAAAGATGGAGCAACTGTGTTAGTGAGTAACTCTCAAACAGACTGGGGACGCGTTATTACAATGCTTAAAGACGCTGGACTTGTTGAAGTGAAAGAAGGAACTATTTTAGTTGAGGCAACGTTTGACGATATTGAAAAAAATCCTAAAAACTTGAAATTTAAATACGATATTGATCCAGCAATCATGACAACAGCGTATCAAAATGACGAAGGTGATTTAATCGCAATAAATGCCAATTTTGCTGAAAATATTGGCTTAAATCCAGAAAAAGATGGCGTGATTGTTGAAAAAGATAATTCACCATATGCCAATGTGATCGCCACAAGAAATGACGATAAGAGTGACGAACGAATTAAAGCATTAATAGATGTTCTACATTCAAAAGAAATCAAAGAATTTGTTAACACGAAATGGAAAGGTACTATTTCAGTTGTTGATTAACCTTCAAAAAACAGCAATCCAAAAGACGTTTTAAGACGTTCTAGGATTGCTGTTTTTTTATTATTTAAGTTAGAAAGGCTTTTTTTGCTAAAAGAATGAGATAATCAATACTGTCATCTTGGGAAATATCATTTAAGGTGAAAGCTTTTAATTCCCAAAACATTGGTTTTTCAAAACTTACATGAAGTACGGTAGAAAATGGAGAGGTGAGTTCTAAAATTCTCTCAGGAATCAGTGTCACACCAAGGCCAACACTAGCCAGTTTATAAGCCGTAGTAATATTTTCTGTTTCCATTATGATATTAGGTTTAATTTTTACTTCTGTGCAAATTTGATTAAGATAGCTCCGTAGTTTTTGTCCTTTTTTTAAGGTTAATAACGGTAATTCCAATAATTTTTGTTGGCTGATAGTTTGATTGGTTAATTTAAATGATTCTTTGATACTTGGTGCTAAAGCCAGTTGGATTTCCTCTCTTAAAATAAATGATTCTTCATAATAAGAAAAAGCGTGATCTTGGTTAAATGAATCCGTAAAAAAAGCAATATCGATTCGTTTATTATCTAACCACTCAATTAAGTCTTTTGTTTTCCCCTCTTTCATCTCAAGCTGAACACCTGGATATTTTTCTTGAAAGGCAGGTAGTATTCTTGGAAGAAGTAAACTCCCCCAATAACGAGTAATACCTAAAATAATTTTTCTTTTTCTAGTAGGTTGAAAACTTTCAATTTGTTGGTGAAGTTGTTTTTCGAGATAGGTGATTTCATAAGCAATCTTCAAATAAGAGTTTCCAGCATCGGTTAACTTGATTGGTTGACGTGTTCGGTCAAACAGGACAATACCCAAATCTCTTTCCAATTTTTGTATGTATTGACTAAGTGAAGATTGCGCCATATATAAATTTTCAGCAGCTTTAGAAAAGCTACCTGTTTCTGATATTTCAATCACGTATTGATATTGTTTAGTAAGCATATTATCACTTTTTCCTATATTTTTTATTAGTTAATAGTATTAGACGATACGATAAGCTCATTATACAATAGAATTATTAAAGATGCAGGAGGTTTTTTTATGGAAGAACTAAGAGTATTGGTACCAAATGGCATGATGGGATATGGATTTCCTATTGAAGATTTTGAAAGAGGTATGAAGGAATTACCACATGCAATTGTTGTAGATGCAGGATCAACAGATAGTGGTCCGCAAAAGCTAGCATTAGGAGAGATGACATGTCCAGAGTCTGCTTACTATAAGGAATTATCAATTTTAATACCGGCAGCCAAAAGTGCTAATATACCTTTAATTGTCAGCTCAGCAGGTGGAGATGGCACGAATCAGCACGTTGATTTATTTGTCAATCTTGTTGAAAAAATTGCTAAAGAAAAAAACTTATCAATTAAAGTAGCATCTATTTATAGTGATATTCCAAAAGAAAAAATTGTTGGAGAATTAAAAAATGATAACATTGTTCCAATGACCAATGTGCCACAATTAACAGAAGAAGACATTGCAGAAACTTCAGTTATCACTGCGCAAATGGGTGCAGAACCTTATTTAAATTTATTGAAATTAGACGAAGAAAGACCCGATGTGATTATTGGTGGAAGAACCTATGATCCGTCACCAACAGCTGCGTTAGGTATCTATTATGGGTTTTCACCAGCATTAGCGTGGCATATGGGAAAAATTATCGAGTGTGGAGCAATTTGCTGTGTTCCAACAGGAAAAACAGTTTTAGGACGTTTAAGAGCAGATCATTTTTTAATTGAACCTATGAATCCAAAATCAAAAGCGTTGCCTCATTCAGTTGCTGCTCATACAATGTATGAAAAAAGTAGTGCAACATTATTACCAGGACCAGGTGGTATTTTGAACTTGAAGAACTGCGTGTTTGAAGCAGAAAACGAACGAGTAGCCCGCATTAGTGGTAGTCAATTTGCAGAGGATGATATTTACCGTATTAAGTTAGAAGGCGCAAAAACTGTAGGGTATCGCTCTATTACAGTTATGGGATTAAGAGACCCTATCTTGATTAGTCAACTGGATGATGTACTAAATTATGTGAGAGAACAAGTAGAAAAGGAACTTCCAGAAGAAGTGGCACAAAGCCAGCTTATCTTCCATCCATACGGGAAAAATGCGATCATGCAACATTTAGAAGGATTAAGTAATGAAGTGGGACATGAAGTTTGTGTGATTGCTGAAGTGGCTTCACCGACTCAAGAAATGGCTCAATTAATCGTTAACCGTGTTCGAACAACACTGCTACATTACCATTATGAAGGTAGAATTGCCACATCAGGAAATATCGGTATGCCATTTACGCCACTAGAAATACCTTTAGGGTTAGTGTGCCAATTTAGTGTGTATCACTTGATGGCAATTCCTGATCCAGTGAAAGAATTTGAAACTAAAATAATGGAGGTAAAATAGCATGTTACTTCAAGATTATGCACAAGTTATCCGTAGCAAAAATTCAGGCCCCTTTGAATTGACGATTGATATTATTTTTAAAAGTTTAGAAGATTACCTGTTTTTTAAAGAAAAGCAACTATTAGATATCGACAAAGTAGCTACTCTTTATCAAATGAAGAAGGAAGATATTATTAATTTTGAATACTTTGAAGCAGCTAGAGGAATAAAAATTACGATCCCAAGACCTTGGAGTCAAGGTAGCATCGGTGAAAGTGATATGCATGGTTCACAACAATATGCGAATCTCTTAACCGTTGAAGTGCCAGTAAATTAGAAAAATCCCCATATAAAAAGGAAGTCAGTTGAAAAACCGACTTCCTTTTTTAGATTCGTATTTATTCTCCAGCTGCTTCGTGTGCTTCAAGATCTTCTTCATTACCTTCAACAAGAGTAATTAATTTCTTATTAAAGATAAATAGAAGCGCTGCAGCAACAATTAAGACAATTGGAATACCAACATAAGCTTGCATCATATCAAATTTCAAAACAAATGCATACATGTATCCATAACCTTTACCAGCTAAGAATGAAGCAATAATCCAAACACCCATCATTACTGATAAAATTCTCTTTGGAGAGTATTTAGAAATAAATGAGTTACCTAATGGAGAGAAGAACATTTCACCTAAAGAAAGTAAGATAGAGAATAAAACAATCCAAATCATACTTGCTTTAGCATCTTCACCTGCGCCAATACCACGTTGGAATTCAGCAGCAATTAACATTAAGTAAGAACTTCCAAGGAATAGTAATCCAATTCCAAGTTTTTTAAACAAACTCATATCACCTTGGGGTCTAGCAGCTAGTTTCATCCAAAGAATACCTAAAATTGGGCCTAAGACAATACACCATAAACCATTAAGTGAGTCAAACCAAGAAGTTGGAACGTTGACACTTCCGACTTGAGTTTGAATAAATTTGGCCATGTAATCGTAAACTGATAAATAAGACATATACCAGAATAACCAGAAAATAACCGAGAAGAATGAGATTAAGATAATTGCTAGAACACGTTTTTTCTCAAGTTTAGTCAAAGGTTTTTTGACTGTATCTTTTTTATCTTTATCTACACTTATTTCTTCTGTTTCTTTAAATGGACGTTTACCAGCATCACCTAGGAATCTCCAACCAAAGATAAACCAAACACCACAAACGAAACAGATAATTGCGGCAAATAGGAAACCTTCAGAGAAACCACCTATTTTACCAGTATTAAACATATTAAATACGATAAAAGAAATAATAGTTGTTCCGATGAACGAACCAATATTAACGAATGAATATTGAGTTGAAAAGGCTGCATCAAGTTCTTTTTTATCTTTAAACAATTGTCCTGTTATAGCAGATAAATTACCTTTGAAGAAACCAGTTCCAATTGAAACTAGAATAATCATTAAATTAATCATGCCAACACTTTCACCTACAGAACCAACATAATAACCGATAGCCATAATGAAAGCTCCTAGAGGAATTAAATATTTAGCTCCAATGAAACGGTCAGCAATATATCCTCCAAATACAGGTGCAAGGTAAGTATAGGCTACTAAATTTGCTTGTAGAATAGCGGCTTCACCATTACTAATACCTAATCCTCCATCAATTATTGCAGTGGTTAAGTAAATATAAAGCAACCATTTTGCAGAGTAGTAAGCCATTCTCTCAAATGTAAAAGAAATCGAACAGAAATAAAACGATGCCGGTCGTTTGTTTGACGGCTTAGTAGCAACATCATTCATAATTGTACCCCTCTCTAAGTTCCATAAATTTAGTCATGTTTATTTAACCAATCAATAAGCATTGGGACATATTCATCAATTTGATCCACAAAAGGCATGTGACGACTATGTTGATATAATTCCCACTGAGAATTAGGAATTTTATCATGCATCAATTTAGCAATGTATGGTGTACATAAATCATCAGCCCCACTAGTAATTAGTGTTGGAGTATCAATTGTGTGAAGTTGATCGACATAATAAAAGTCTTTTAACGTGCCACTTGGTGTATATTCATTAGGCCCCCATGCGTATAGATAGGCCTGCGAACCAGAATTTTTCTTTCTTCTTAATGGTTCTGGTAACTCAGGTGAAGGATTATCAGCTGCATGTCTCACCATAAAGTGATCATTGGCAGTTAAGTAAGCTTCACTTGTGAAGTCATTGGTTTCCTCCGCAATGCGAATGGCTTCTTGATCTTCTTTTGAAAGGTACTTAATTAAACGATGTTGTTCTTCACCCCAAAGTTTTGACGACGGAAGAGTACTTGATAGAATCGCACTTTTTAATCCCTTAGGCTCATAAGCACATAGATAATCTATCACCATCATTCCACCCCAAGATTGGCCAAGTAAATGAATTTCATCTAGATTTAAATGCTCTCTTAAAGCAATTAATTCGTCAATCCAAGTGCTTGCTTTCCATAATGATGGATCATCTGGCATTGAAGAAAGGCCACAACCTAATTGATCATACATAATTAATTGACGATCGTCTTCTTTGGCAATACGATCTAATAATTCAAAATAATTATGTGTTGATCCTGGACCTCCGTGAAGTAGCACAAGAGGTTTTTTATTTTTGTTTTCTTTCCCAACAATCCGGTAGTAAGTTTTATAGTCTAAATAAGGCATGTAGCCTTCTTTAATTGTCATTTGAAAAACTCCTCCTTTTTAGAGATGATTAACCAATGATTTCTAATTCCTTAGAAACATGATTTAAGTTTTCATAACCATCTTCAGTACAAATAATTAAATCTTCAATACGAACGCCAACTTCACCTGGAATGTAGATACCTGGTTCAACGGAGAAAATCATGCCTGGTTCACAAACAGCAGTATTTGATCCTGAAACGTCTCCTGTTTCGTGACATTCGATACCAATAAAGTGACCAGTTCTATGAGTGAAGTACTCACCGTAACCTTTTTCAGTAATGTAATCACGAGCAGCTGCATCAATATCACAGAATCTAACTCCTGGTTTTACCATTTCGATCGCACGTTTATTCGCTTCTAAACATGTTTCATAGACGTCACGGCTTTTTTCTGATACTTCTTTATAGAAATAAGTACGTGTCATATCTGAACAGTAAGAGTTTTTAACGCCACCAATGTCTAAAATAATGCTATCGCCAACTTTAACTGTTGAATTATCAGTCATATGATGAGGGTCAGCGCCGTTTGCACCGTAAGCAATAATTGGATCAAACGAGAAGCCACTGTTTCCTAAATCTTTATAGATAGCAGCTAAACGATCAGTCATTTCTAATTCATCTAACTCTAAAGGAACTAAGTTTTTAAGTTGAGTAATTGCGTTATCGTTATCTTTTGAAACATCTCTCATTAATTCTAACTCTGCTTCATCTTTATGAGCACGAACATTATCAGTAATTGTTGAACCATTCATTAATTTAGCTTCTGGTTTTTTATTTAGTAAGTCTAATAAGAATTTAGAAGGCCAGTTTTTGTCGATACCAATTTTTTTGTCAGTATAAACAAATTTTAATACTTCAGCTACAGCGTCATCTGTATCATCAATATAAACAAGGTTAAGTCCTAAATCTTCAGTGATAGGGAAAAGTTTATTAACCACCAATGTATGCTCACCTGAGTCTGATAACACTAAGACTAATAGACGTTCACCTGGATGAATCCAGTAACCTGTTAAATAAAAAATTGTTGCTGGGTCTGAAATAAGTAATTGACCAACATTTTCTTGTTTCATTTCTAAAAGCATTTGTTCTGTACGGTTTGTTTTCATTTGGTAAGACTCCTTATTGTTATTATATTCACAAGTAGGTTGAAGCGTTCCTTTCTCATCACTCGCATCAATCATTAAATTTTGTTGTTCATTGTGGTACAAACTTATTATCCTCATAATAAAACATTTTGACAATGATAAAAAACAAATATTATTTAATTGTCATTTGAATTTAATGTACCACTAAATCGAATGTTTGTGAACTGTTTTTTTTAATTACTTATGATACAAAATTGCTGTCTTTAGTTTTAGAATTAGAATGATTATTGATAAAACGAAAAAAGCGATACCAATGTTATCTAAGCAAGAAAAACAAATAAATTAAAAATGAAGTTCACAGACTTTTGAAGAAAGCCAAGTGAAAGGTTTAGAGCTATTTAAAAGATAATAAAAAAATGAGAAGATAGTCTTTTTTTACAGAAAATTTAGAAGGAACTAGATGATAATTGTTCTCTTTTATGAGCAATAAATGGTAGTATCTCTCATCGTATTTTTATAATTGAGTTTGAAAAAACACATATTATTTTAATTATTTAATTAAAATTTGTGGATTAAGTTTTACGGATTGCTTGATTAAGGTATAATTAAGTAGATAAAGTGTTTTCAGTAGGAGGATAAAAATGAAAAATAAATGGTTAGCGTTAGGAATGGTAGCAAGTTTTATGGTTACTGCCAATGTATTAGCTGAAACCCAAGACAAAACAGAAAGCTCAACGAGTCCAAGTAGTAGTAACAAAGTAGAAACTGTAGCTGAACAAAAAGAAAGTGATACGTCACCGGTGAAGAAGGATAAAGTTAAATTAGATGTTACATCTACTTTTTCTATCAATACTGATAAGATTGAAGTAGGAAAATCCGCACAATTAAGTGTTGCACCTGTATTAGGTGTGAAACTTGAAGGTGAATATACATCTAGTAAAAATAAGGTTGTTGAAGTAACTAAAACTGGAGAAGTTAAGGGGTTAAAAGCTGGGAAAACAACAATTGGGCCAGTTTATTTACTGTCAGATAAAACAAAAGAAGACATAAAGAAAGCTTATATCAAACAACCCGGACATGAAGAGATTGCGATAGAAGATATTGAACTTGTTGTTTCAATGAAGCAACAAGTTATTCCAATTGAAGTCGTGACATCGACTGAAACAAAGGAACATAAAGTAAATATTACACCTCATTTTTCAGTGGATAAGGAAACTCTAGAAGTGGGGCAAACTGGTAAAGTTTCTGTTGCTCCTATTGAGGGAGTTGATGTTATAGGAAAATTTAAAGCTGCAAAAAATGATAATATTAGTTTAGCAGAAGAGGGTACCTATACAGCTTTAAAACCTAATGATTCTGCAGTTTTATTACCACATTTTGAGCTATCAAAAGAATCCTTAGAAGCAATAAAAGCGGCTTACATTAAAAAGCCAGGAAATGAAAATGTTAAAAAAGAAGAGATTACATTTTATCAAAATGAATCATTACAAGTTTTCCATATTAATATTCCCAAAATAGTCGTTGGTATTAACTGGAATTCAACTGTTAGTCCTGAAAAAATAAAAGTTGGTGAAACAGCCAAATTATCAATGGCTTCTCAACATGGCTATACACCGAAAGTGAAATATCCTTTAAACAAAGAAAATAAAAATGTAAAAGTAACTGAAGATGGTGTCGTTACAGGGATTAAAGTTGGAAAGACAAGTATTAACACAACATTTAATGAGTTACCAAAAGAAGAAGAGGACAAAATAAAGGAAGCGTATCTAAAAGAAAAAAAATTAACTAACCTAACTATTGAGGACTTAGAAATTGGTCCAAGACCAACCAATTTCAGTTGGGCAGATGTTGAAGTTATCCCGTCCTCAACAACGGGTGGTGGTAGTAATTCAAATAACTCTAATAATAGTAACAAGAAAACATATGCTCCAGTGAAAAAATTACCTAAAACAGGGGAAACTCAAAATAGTTTAATGATTATTTGGGGATTTGTTGTCATTAGCGGTGTGTTATTCTTAGGAATGATTAAAAATAAAAAAGAATTAGAAAAGTAATTAACTAAAAGTTTGTGGCACGAAAAAAAGTGTCACAAGCTTTTTTTGTTAAAAGAACAAGTTAAGCTCCTTTTATTCATAGTTTTTTAATTAGAGTGATTCTTATGTGTGTGAAAGCTTCTCATAGTAAAAATAAAGTATTAAAATAAACAAGTGAAACTGATTGAAGTTAATTCTCAATTGAGCTAGAATAATGAGTGTAGGAAAAAATGTTAATTAGATAACAAATGGAGGGAAAAGAATGTCCGTTTTAGAAATAAAAAACTTACATGTCGGAATTGAAGACAAAGAAATCTTAAAAGGTGTTAACTTAACCATGAAAACTGGGGAAATCCACGCTATCATGGGACCAAACGGAACAGGTAAATCAACCTTATCTGCTGCGATTATGGGAAACCCTAATTATGAAGTAACTAAGGGAGAAATTCTTTTAGACGGTGAAAACGTTTTAGAAATGGAAGTTGACGAGCGTGCTCGTGCTGGTCTATTTTTAGCGGTTCAATACCCAAGTGAAATCCCAGGCATTACTAATGCTGAATTCATGCGTGCAGCAATTAACTCAAAACGTGATGAAGATGATAAAATTTCAGTGATGGATTTCTTAGATAAATTAGATGAAAAAATGGCTCTTTTAGATATGCCAGAAGAAATGGCTGAAAGATATCTAAACGAAGGTTTCTCTGGTGGAGAGAAAAAACGTAATGAAATTCTACAATTACTAATGTTAGAACCAACGTTTGCTATTTTAGATGAAATTGATTCAGGTCTTGATATTGATGCACTTCAAGTTGTTTCAAAAGGTGTGAATGAAATGCGCGGAGATAACTTCGGTTCATTAATCATTACTCACTACCAACGTTTATTAAACTATATTGTGCCAGATGTGGTTCATATTATGATGGAAGGCCGCGTTGTGAAAACAGGTGGTGCTGAATTAGCGAAACGTTTAGAAGAAGAAGGCTACAAAGGAATCAGTGAAGAATTAGGAATTCATTTTGAAGAAGAGGAATAATGGAAAGGAGACAAGATAAATGAAAACAGTTGAATTTAAAGATTATCTTGACGACATCACATTATTTTCAAGCAGTCAGGAAGAACCAAAATGGATGTTAGATTTACGTCTTAAAGCTTTAGAAAAAGCGAGTGAACTTGATTTACCAAAAATTGAGCGAGTGAAATTTCATCGTTGGCCATTAATGAATGTTGGAAATCTAAACGAAGAAGTATTAGGTAATCCAGTTTTACCATCATTTGATGAGATGGAAGATAATCCAATGATTATTCAAGGTCGAACAACGACTCTTTATGAACAAATGCCAGTTGAATTAGCTGAGCAAGGGGTTATTTTTACTGATATCTTTACAGCAATGAAAGAACACAGTGAATTAGTGGAACAATACTTTATGACTAAAGCTGTTCCTATGGAAGAAGACTGTTTAACAGCATTCCATGCGGCCTTAATGAATGGTGGGGTTTTTCTTTATGTCCCTAAAAATGTTGTTGTAAAAGAGGCATTTGAATCATTGTTTTTCCATAATAGTGAAGATAATAGCGCTTGGGTGAAACACGTGTTAATCGTTGCTGATGAAAATAGTGAATTAACTTATTTAGAAAGACTTCATTCAGAAGGCGAAACAAGTGAAAAATTATCAGCTAACGTTGTTGTTGAAGTTGTTGCTAAACGCGGCTCTAAAGTAAAATTTGCAGCTATTGATCGTTTAGGTAAAGATGTTAGCACTTATATGAACCGTCGTGGTTATGTGATGCGTGATGCGAGTGTTGATTGGGCATTAGGTATTATGAATGACGGAGATGTGATTGCTGATTTTGATTCTGATTTAGTAGGTGAAGGTGCTCACTCAGAAGTCAAAGTGGTTGCCATCAGCTCAGGTCGTCAAACACAAGCGATTGATACACGTGTAACAAATAAAGCGTCCCATTCAATTGGTCATATTTTACAACATGGTGTGATTCGTGACCGTGGAACGTTAACATTTAACGGTATTGGACATATATTAAAAGGCGCTAAAGGAGCTGACGCACAACAAGAAAGTCGTGTGTTAATGCTTTCTGATAAAGCAAGAGGAGATGCAAATCCTATCCTTTTAATTGATGAATTTGAAGTAACAGCAGGACATGCGGCAAGTGCTGGTCGTTTAGATCCAGAGGAATTGTACTATTTAATGAGTCGTGGCTTACCACAAAAAGAGGCAGAAAGACTAGTAACAAGAGGATTCTTAGGTTCAGTTATTACAGCGATTCCAGTTAAAGCTGTGCGTGAAGAATTTGTTGAAGTGATTGATAGAAAGCTGGCTGATTAATATGCTGGATAAATCAATTAAACAAGACTTTCCTATTCTGTTTCAAGAGGTCAACGATGAGCCACTTGTTTATTTAGACAGTGCAGCAACAAGTCAAAAACCAAAACAAGTGATTGATTCACTGGTTTATTATTACGAACATGACAATGCAAATGTGCACCGTGGTGTTCATACCTTAGCAGACCGCGCCACAACAAAATACGAAGACTCACGAGAAAAAGTTCGTCAATTTATTGGTGCTAAAAGTACTAAAGAAGTGCTCTTTACACGTGGGACAACAACGGCTTTAAATTGGGTATCTCGTAGTTTTGGAGATAGCGTGGTTGAATCAGGTGATGAAATATTAATTTCTCAGATGGAACACCATTCAAATGTAGTGACTTGGCAAGAACTAGCACAACGTCAAGATGCTAAGCTAGTCTATGTAAATTTGACTAGTGACGGCGAGCTTGATATGGAAGACTTTGAAAGAAAAATTAATGAGCGAACAAAAATTGTTTCAATTGCTCATGTTTCTAATGTCTTAGGTGTGACGAATCCAATTAAGGAGATTGCCGAGTTAACCCATGCTGTGGGTGGCTACTTAGTTGTTGATGGAGCTCAGTCAGTTCCGCATATGGCAGTTGATGTCGTTGATTTAGATGCTGACTTCTTTGCATTTAGTGGACACAAAATGTGTGGTCCAACTGGAATTGGTGTTTTATATGGGAAGCAAAACTTATTAGAAAAGATGGATCCAATTGAATTTGGTGGAGAGATGATTGATTTTGTTCACCATGATCATAGTACTTGGACGGAATTACCTTGGAAATTTGAAGCAGGGACACCAAACATTGCCGGAGCAATTGCTCTTGGAAGTGCAATTGACTACTTAACTGAGATTGGTATGGATAATATTCATCAACATGAACAAGAACTTGTGGATTATGTTTTACCAAAATTATTAGCCATTGATGGTTTAACTGTTTACGGACCAAGTGATTCTAAAAAACACAGTGGTGTAATTGCTTTTAATTTAGACGGCATTCATCCACATGATACAGCGACTGCTCTTGATATGGAAGGTGTTGCTGTTCGCGCTGGGCATCATTGTGCGCAACCTTTATTATCTTATTTAGAGGTTCAATCAACTGCTCGTGCTAGTTTTTATTTTTACAATACAAAAGAAGATGCAGACCGCTTAGTTGAAGCGATTATTGCCACAAAGGAGTTTTTCACCAATGGCTTTATCTAGATTAGAAAATTTATATCGGCAAGTGATTTTAGATCACACGAATCACCCTCGAAATAAGGGAGTTCTTAATGAAGCAACAAGTCAAATCGAATTAAATAACCCAACTTGTGGCGATGTGATTCAGCTTCAATTACAAATTAAAGATGATTTGATTGAAGATGTGAGATTTGATGGACATGGTTGCTCAATTAGTATGGCAAGTGCCAGTATGATGACAACTGCAATCAAAGGCAAAACTGAAAAAGAAGCCATTGAAATTATTGCCAGTTTTCTAGAGCTAGTGCAAGGTGAAGAAGTTGAAGATAAGAAAAAACTTGGAGATGCTGGTATGCTTTCAGGCGTTGCTAAATTCCCTGCACGGATTAAATGTGCGACATTAGCATGGAAAGCTCTTGAGCGGGGCATTATTCAAGATAGTGAAACAACTGTCGAAGGACACAGACATACTGAAGGATAAGGAGTGTAACCAAAGATGAGTGAAGTACCAGAATTAGAAGAATATAAATTTGGTTTTCATGATGATGTTAAACCAATCTTCAGTACGGGCGAAGGCTTAACAGAAGATGTTGTTAGAGAAATTTCAGCACAAAAAAATGAACCAGAATGGATGCTTGAGTTTCGTTTAAAATCATTAGAAGCATTTAACAAAATGCCGATGCAAACATGGGGACCGGATTTATCAGACATTGATTTTGCCAAAATTAAATATTATCAAAAACCAAGTGATAAACCAGCTCGTGACTGGGATGATGTACCAGATAAAATCAAAGAAACCTTTGAGCGAATTGGTATCCCAGAAGCAGAAAGAAAATACTTAGCAGGCGCATCTGCTCAGTATGAATCAGAAGTGGTTTACCACAACATGAAAGACGAATTTACAAAATTAGGCATTGTCTTTACTGATACAGACACAGCTTTAAAAGAATACCCAGAAATATTTAAACAATATTTTGCTTCATTAGTGCCACCAACTGATAACAAGTTGGCTGCACTAAACTCTGCTGTATGGTCAGGTGGAACATTTATATATGTACCAAAAGGTGTCAAAGTAGATGTGCCACTGCAAACTTATTTCCGGATTAACGCAGAAAATACAGGACAATTCGAACGAACATTAATCGTTGTAGACGAAGGCGCAAGCGTGCATTACGTTGAAGGATGTACAGCACCAACTTACTCAAGTAATAGTCTTCATGCAGCAATTGTTGAAATCTTTACATTAAAAGATGCTTACTGCCGTTATACGACTATCCAAAACTGGTCAGATAACGTGTATAACTTAGTTACAAAACGCGCTAGAGCAGAACAAGGCGCTACTATTGAATGGATTGATGGTAACTTAGGTGCCAAAACAACCATGAAATACCCAAGTGTTTACCTTGAAGGAGAAGGCGCTCGCGGAACCATGCTATCAGTAGCATTTGCTGGAGCAAACCAAATCCAAGATACAGGTGCTAAAATGATTCATAACGCACCAAACACATCAAGTTCAATCGTGTCAAAATCAATTTCAAAAGATGGCGGCGAAGTGAACTACCGTGGTCAAGTAACATTTGCTAAAAACAGCCCAGGATCAATCTCTCACATTGAGTGTGATACGATTATCATGGATGAATTATCGAAAAGTGATACCATTCCATTTAACGAAATTCATAATAGCCACGTGGCACTTGAACATGAAGCAAAAGTATCAAAAATCTCAGAAGAACAATTGTATTATCTAATGAGTCGTGGATTAACAGAAGCAGAAGCGACAGAGATGATTGTTATGGGATTTGTGGAACCATTTAC
>NZ_JAVWHO010000008.1:0-32214 GCF_036639995.1 Vagococcus sp.
CTTGTCCAGAAGAAGTGACGCAATATGATATTGAACATTTAACAGGGGATTTGGTTGCTCTTTTGGATTACTACAATTATCAAGACGCCATTTTTATGGGGCATGACTGGGGAGCAAGTGTTGTCTGGAGTATGTCTTTACTGCATCCAGAACGCGTTAAAAAAATGATTAATTTATGCTTACCATACCAAATTCGTGGTGAAAAACCATGGATTGATTTTATGGAAGAATTTTTAGGAGAAGATTATTATTTTGTTCACTTTAACAAACAACCAGGTGTTGCAGATGCCATATTAAATGAAAATACCTCACAATTTTTGAACAACTTGTATCGAAAAAATGTTCCAGCTCAAGCTCCGGTGAAGGTATGGAAATGATTAATCTAGCTAATGCGACTACGGCTTTAGGTGAATCAGTAATGAGTGATAAAGATCTATCTGTTTATATTTCAGGTTTCAAACAAAAAGGCTTCACTCCAAGTATTAATTGGTATAGAAATCTAAATCGTAACTGGCATTTATTAGGTGAAGTTTCACCGATAGTCCATCAGAAAACACTAATGGTATATGGTGAAAAAGATGTTATCCCGCCACTTCCAAATATAAAAGAATTTGTTCCTAATATTGATGTTAAGACATTAGACACCGGACATTGGATGCAGGAAGAAAAACCAGAAGAATTAAATCAAATGATTCTACAATGGCTAGAAAAATGAGCGAGATTCTATATTTTAGTAATCAACAAGAATTTACTGATTGGTTAGAAACTCATCACCAAGAAACAAATGAAATCTGGTTGGGCTTTTTTAAGAAAAAAAGTAAAAAAGTTAGTCTAACTTGGTCTGAATCAGTAGATTGTGCTCTAGCTTTTGGATGGATAGACGGCATTCGAAAAACAGTAGATAAAGAGAGTTACAAAATCCGCTTTACACCGCGTAAACCCAATAGCGTTTGAAGTAAAGTAAATGTTCAGAAGGTAGAAAAACTGATTGAGCTCAACCAAATGAGACCAGAAGGATTAGCCCTTTATCATCAAAGAAAAGATCAAGAAGGCTATTCAGCAGTCAGTAAAAATGTTGAACTTATAAAAGAGTATGAGGATGAAATCAAGAATAATCTAAAAGCTTGGGAGTTCTTTGAGCAACTTTCAGCTTCTTACAAAAGAGATTCAATTTGGTGGATAATGAGTGCTAAAAAAGAAGAAACTAGATTAAGAAGACTGAACCGATTGATTGCTTCATGGGAGAAAGAAGAGTGGTTTAGGCCATAAAGTTTGGTAATGAAGTTATTGGGCTGGACACTAATTCGTATTGATGCGATTTAGTGTTCAGTTTTTTTATGAATCTAAATAAATGTATTTATCAGATTTCCAAATTTATAATTTTTCTAATAATTTTAACTGACATCATATGTTTAATGTATCCGTAAATTGACCAAATAAAGAAACTCATGAAAATGAGATACGACAAATTTGTGCCAAATTTGTCGTATGTATAAATGGGATGTGGAGGGAAAAGTGGTTGTTAATTTGTAGGCAAATATAATCAGTTAAATCAATTGATATAACAACTAAATGAATTGATTCTAATATTCTAAGCCCATGATACATGAAAAGTAATAGAAAAAGGTAGTGAAAACTGCCTTTTCCCTACAAGTCTAAATTGTTAAAAAACTACATTTTTAAGTATGTTAGCAATTATTTGTAGTTGTGTTAAATTAAAAATTTGGAAATAAAAGAATTGAATTATACAGTGCTTAAAGGGATATTGACGTTGATAATGGAATTTAACATTAATAAACTTTGGTAACAGTTATTTTTATTTGAATAAGGTGAATTTCATTTCTCACAATATATAGATTTTTAATGTTTTTGAAATCTATATGTAGTTATTGTCATATTTTTCTATGATATAATTATTGGGAACGTAAATTCGGTTTAGGGGGTTATTTTATTGGAGGAAAAAAGCTATAGTCGAAACATACCGGTAATTATTCAAAATGCATTATGGGCTATTTCTGCTGGAAGATGTGAGATATGTGGAAAGAAAATTTATATTGAAGAAAAAACTAATACTTTAGTAAATTTAGCGCAAAAGGCTCATATACATGCATTCAGTCAACAGGGGCCCAGATATTCCAAGTCACAATCCAATCCCCACGTACTAGACAATCTAATGTTGTTATGTATGGAAGATCATAAATTAATTGATGACCATCCTGACTTATATACTGCTGAAATATTAAAAAAACAAAAGAGTGAATTTGAAGCAAAAGTATCTGCAGTTGTGGATACTCAACGAAGTAAATCATCAATTTTATTTTTTAGAGGAGGAATAACGGAACACGATACTATTAAACAGGAATTATCAGAACTTTCCCCAGTATTGTTAAATAATGGAGATTTTTTTAATGGAAAGTATTATTCCATTTTAGTGGATATTCTAGGCATACCTCATGATGAAGTTTATTTTTCAATAGCAAAACAGACAATAAAAAAACAAATAAATGAAATTAAGCCATCATTAAAGGATTCTGGATGTGTTAGTGTCTTTGGTTTGGCACCATCACCTTTGTTAGTGTACTTAGGTTTTTTGTTGAATGATGAATCTAATATTAAAGTATATCAGCGATTTAGAGAAGGAACACTAAAATGGGACTGGAAAACAGAAAATCAAACTAACGAATTTTTAGTTGAACAATTAATTTTAAGAGTAGATAGTGAGAATGAAGTTAATATAATTCTGTCTATAAGTGCTGAAATCGCTTATGAGAGAGTGAAGGGAAAACAACCTAATCATACATTACCTACTTTTGTGATTAGAGCAAAAAGGCAAGCTTTTGATGCAGTTTCTTCAGAAATAGACGCGGATATATTTATCAAAAAATTTAGAGAAAATTTGATTGAAAAAATTAGAATAGAATTTCCCAATGTGAAAGTGATAAATTTTTTCATGGCTGCGCCAGTTTCTATACTTATTAAGATTGGTATGAATTATCAAAAAAATGTTGATGTAGAATGGCGGTTGTTTGATCAACAACAAAAATTAGGTTTTATAAATGCACTATCAATAAAGGGAGATGATTAATTGGACAAAAGTAATATTTTAGATAAAATTTATAGAGAACTCGCTGAAAGTTTAAATATTTCAAAAACAATGTCAGATGAAGTAGTAAGTTCTTATGAAGCTGTAGGTAATTATCTTGGTAAAATGGAAAAAGATATGGATATTCGAATCTTTCCACAAGGTTCATTATCATTAGGAACAGTAGTAAAACCAATTGAAAATGATGTTGAAGGAGATTACGATGTTGATCTTGTTTGTTTATTAGAAAATGGTAGTTCTCTATTAGCTAAGGATATTAAAAATATAGTAGGAAACCGTTTGAAAGAGAGTGACCGTTACAATAAAATGCTCGATGAGGAAGGTAAAAGATGCTGGACACTTCAATACTCTAAATTTCATATGGATATACTCCCATCAGTACCTCTAAATTCTAAAATAACTTCTGATAAGAATAATCTAGATACAAAAATTAGAATAACTCATAAAAATGAGAGTAATGAATATCTAGATAAAAATAGCGATCCAAAATCTTATCGGGAATGGTTCATTAAAGAAATGGAGCAATCTTTTAAGAAAAATCGTCAGTTTTTAGCTGAAAGTAGAGATGTCGAAATTGAAAAAATAAAACTATCTCAAGTTCGAACTCCTTTGCAAATGGCTATTCAAATTTTAAAAAGACATCGTGACGTTCTGTTTACAGGTTGTGATGATAAACCAATTTCAATAATAATTACAACTTTAGCAGCCAAAGCATATAATGGAGAAGAAAATTTATTTGAAGCTATTCAAAATATTTTAGAAAATATGGAAAAATTTATTGAGATTGATGGTACTGGAAGTGTAATAATTTGTAATCCAACTATGAAGTCTGAAAACTTTGCTGATAAATGGATTGAGGAACCATCCAAAAAAGATGCATTTTATACATGGTTATCAAAAGCTAAAGAAGATATTGTAGAAAATCCTTTAAACTTTACAGATGGAATGGGAGCTATGAAAAATAATATGAGAACTATATTTGGAACCAGAGCTGTGAATGAATCTTTTGATAATTATAATATTAATAATATCAATGACAGAGAGAACGGTAAGTTAGGAGTCACTAACAAAGGAAATATTGCGCTAATTAATGAAAAATCAGTAGTTGCACCTTTAAAAAGTCATACATTTTATGGGAAATAAAAAATATGTTCTTTTTAAAAAGAAGGTGTTAAGTCAGTCGTTACAGTTTGAATATGCTAGTAATAAATTTACAAATACAAAAGTGAGTTACAGAAATGGAAAATTGCGTTTTTCTATATTGTTACAACCTACACCTTTTTCACCTTTTTATCCAATTGAAATAATTAAAGGGAAAAGTGGAGAATTTGAGGTTTGGTTAGTTGGTAATATAAAAAAAATAGAGTTGCCTGAATTTCCTCATAATTATAAAATTGATATTAACAATAATCGAGTGAGATTATGTCTATATCATCCAAAAAAATTTGAATGGGATAGAGCTCAAACAATTCACGACACAATCATACCGTGGATATGTGAGTGGCTCTATTATTATGAATATTGGTTAGATGATGGTATTTGGAGAGGTGGAGGAGATCATCCATAAATGATTTATTCTTCATATGGATAAAAAAATGTAGACAACAGATACGGCTAAACTAAAATATTATGTGACAGATAGATAAGGAGATTTAACAAAAAAAGTTATATCTTGATCCTTATTTGTATATGTTCAATAATGAAATTATATCATATTCTATTTCTGAAAAATCTACAGCACAATCCGTTTAGAGAGCGCAATTAAAGGCAATAAAATTAAAATCAAACTGTCCGTTTGGAAGAACTTTTCACTCAGATCAGGGTTGGGCATATCAAATGCAACAATTCTTGCAACATCTTAAAGATAATAAAATATATTAAAGTATGTCTCAAAAGAGAAAATGTTTAGACAATTCATTAATCGAAATTTTTTTATTTATTAATATAAGAAATTTATTATAGTTTTGATGAATTAAAGAGTGCAATAAAAGATTGGATTTATTATTACAACAATAATCGAGTAAAAATGAAGTTAGGGGGACTAATCCTTGTTGATATCTGTCTGAAGATGGCTGGACAATAAAAAAAGGAGCAGATATCTCTACTCTTTAATATTAAGGGCCTATTTTTTAAGGTTTACTACATATCTTATTTTAAATTTTTGTTTTTTGATATTTTTTATTGTCTTCGAAAACGAGTAATTAAGTGTTATTGGAGTTTATGTGTCTAATAAATATTAAGATATACTTCTGAAATGAAATTAGAGTTATGATAATAAAAAATAATAGAGAATATGGGATGATGAACAGACCGATAGTAAACAATAGTATAGTCATAATAGTTGAATATTTTTTTGGTTTAAGTTGGTTATAAATACTAAATCCAATAGTGATTAGAGATATATAAGTTATTATCGATAAATCATTGTTCAGCGAGGTAGGGGATTGAACAGCTAAAAACAGTGTGCCTATGGCTAATAGTATAATAAATAGAAAACCACGTCTGATTTTCATTTTAGAATCAAAATTTATTCCCAGATTTCTATCTGATTCCTTAAGTTTATTTCTGAAATCTCTTTGTTTTAATTGTCCTCCATTTTTTATTTGATGGTGCTTTTCTTGCTTCAGCTGTCGTTCTTTGTTTATCTGCTGTAATCGAATTTTATTTTGCACATTGAATTGTTTATCAGTAATAGCTTGTTGTTTAGCTCTAAGAAATCTTTCTAAAGTGATGGATTCTTTTGTCACGACTTTAGTTTGTGTTTATGATTTAAAGTATAGTTTGATCCATCGATTAGTTTGATTTATATCTCCCTGTATTGTCCAGGCATAATTGTTGAGTGAACAAATGCCTAATTGCGGACTACCGACAATAGCTGATAATGCATGAAGGTCTTGTTCTGTAGTATCGAATTTTTTTGCTAGCTGAGAGTAAATAAATCCTTGATTAAATACATAATATTGGATTGCATTTTTGGACTTGGTAAATTTATTAGAGCTCATAGATTTAATATAATTTATTACTATATCTCGATTTATTTTCATTTTCCTTCAATCTTTTTCTATGTTTTGTAAAAAAGTCTGATTTTGGAAGTACCCTTTATTGTTTTTTTTTAATTTAATTTTCTTCTTAATCGATTGGTTCTTTAATTAAGTAAAACTCAACTGAATACCATTTAGAACCGTCTGACATTTCAACTTGAATAGTTTTCCAACCATATCCATAGAAAAAATCTCCTTCAATCCACATTTGGCTAAACTCTGAATTAGGGTCGTTGTGCATTCTACCGCCAAGTCGCCCAGCTTCCCCTAAGTCTTTAGTTAGAATTCCACTGTTTCCTAAAGATGATACTGGTACTACTTCTGTCGATGTTTTTTTCTTCCAAAATTTTGTTGTAGTAATTGTTGTTACCGTGTCCCCGTTTGGAGCAGTTGAAGTGATTACACCGCTATCATTACTTTCAGAAACGAAGTCGTATCCTTTGGTTGATTTAATGATTTTTCCTTTAGTGTCTTTATGGATTACTTTGTAGACTTTCTTATTTTGTGGTTTGTACAATTCCGTTGCATTTGTGTTTAAATATCCTACCCAAGTACCTTTACTATCGAATAAAGAATAATAAGATTCTCCGTTAAAATGTTTATATCTTCCTCGTGCTAACAAGGATTGATTGTAAAAATTACTTGAATTATTTCGTTTCTTCCATCCGAAGTTTTGCCAAATACCATAGTTCTTTTTGGTTACTTTGATGTATCTTCCGTCAGTAATATAGTTACCTTCAGGTTTTGTTTTTTGTGTAGCTGTTGCATTTAAATACCCGTACCATAAACCATTCTTGTCATATAAAGAATAATAAGTGGCACCATTAAAATGTTCGTATTTTCCTCGGGCTTGGAAAGTCTGACCATAGATATTTGATGTATTATTCTTATATTTCCATCCGAAATTTTGCCACATATCGTAATTATTTTTAGAGATTTTGACATAAGAACCATCAGAAATATAATTACCTTGTCGGCCTGTTTTTTTAGTGGCATTGCTGTTTAGGTAACCTTGCCATCTTCCTTTACTATCGAATAGTGAATAGTAGGTTTGTCCATTTCTATGTTTATAGCGTCCACGTGCTTCAAATGTTTTATTGTAGACGTTAGTGGTATTATTTTTGTATTTCCAACCAAAATTTTGCCACATGTCATAGTTTTTCTTTGTCACTTGAATCATACTACCATCTTTAATGTACGCTCCTTGAGCAGATGCTTCAGCATTTTTTTGATTAATACCAAAGCATAAAAACAGTAATAGAGTCAAGCATATTATCATTCTTTTCTTCATAAAATTCCTCCTTATAACTTATGTTCATAAGTTTAACATTGTGTTAACTAAAAGTGAATAAATCATTTGGTAAAAAACAATTAAACGTAAAAATGAACTGATGGACTATCAGCGTGTTAAAATGAAAGATTCACAAGGAAGATATATTTTACAACCTGATATGACGATTCCTAGTGGGGATTCATTGTTTGGTGCTCCATTATTAGTGGGAAGACGTAACCAAGTAACAACTCAATGGGAAAAATTTGATTTTTACTCACAAGGATTAACTGTAATTGTCAGAAATGATTATCAAAAAATTGATGAAGAAGCTGTTAGATACATTGAATTTACACCAACTACAGGAGAATAGGATAATAGAGTAGTCGATAATTCGGCTATCCTTTCTTTTTAGGAGGGATAAAGCATGGTTGAAGTAAAAGATATAAAAAATAGTTTAAGAATAGATCATAAGTTGGATGATGAAATGCTTCAAAGTTTAATCGTAACGGCTAGTGATTATATTATTAGCGCTATTGATAGTAAGGCAAAAGAGGGAATAATTGAGGACTACAAGCAATTTAATTGGTCAGTTAGTCTATTAACGCAACATTGGTATTTAAACCGACAAGAAGCCAGTAGTGAACGCATACCAGTAACAGTGCAGGCTATGATACAACAAATGAGAGGTGCTTATTATGCCACTCATTAATAATGTGAATCAGTTTAACGATAGAATTAAATTTGAGGAAGAAAAAACTATTGTTAATGAGGAAACAGGTGGAAAAACAAAAGGCTGGGTAGAAAAATTTTCTTGTTGGTGTCATGTTAAAACAACCACTATGAAAGATATTCAAGCTGAAATTGGAACTAAGTATGAGGATACAACTATTTTTGTAGTACGGCATGAAATGGCTAGTAATATTAGTATGAGTGATAGGATTGATTTTAACGGACAAAAATTAGAAGTAGTACGAATTAATCCCGATAATGCTTATAAAGAATTTACAGTGGTTTATGGTAAAAAGAAATAAGAAAAAACTTGATATTATAGTGTTTTAACTTGGTTACAGTTGTAAATTTTAGTGTATTTAAGGTAGTAAATGAAGGGAGTAGCTACCTAGATTTTACAGATAAATTTATCGAAGTTTCTTATTAATGTGAAAATTGTGGGCATGATTGCAAGCGTGCTGGACTAACTGAAGTAAGGAGCTGGGAACGTTCAAAAATGATTGATAATTGAGAATAAGAAGGTTCCTACACTAACGCTTGGTGTAGGGGTTACGCTTTTTTTGCTAAAAGTAATGTCAGACACACTCTTAACAGGGTGTGTTTTTTTGTGTATAATTGAATTTGTTAGAAAAGAGGTGTTAAATTGGCTCATATTTATAATCAATCCATTAGCGATTATTTAAATCAAATTGGTAAGTTTTTGAGTGAAAGATTAGATTTAGGTAGAGATGATATTACGAGTGTAGTTAAATTTAAGTATGTTGAAACTAATGCTAAGGAAATAGACAGCGTTCTAATTAAAATAGAAGATAAAAAATTTATATCTTGTGACTATATAGAATATACTGTCAAAATTAATGAGATTCTGTTTCCTATTGAAGATACAGATTGTAAAAGTTTCAAGTTTAGTTATGAATTAAGAGGAATACCTAATGAAGAAGATTTAATTAGATTTGATTTTAATGATAATTATACTAAATATCCGAAGTATCATATAAATGCAAATGAAAAAACATGGGGAAAGTATCACTTAGTTTTTCCAGAGGACACAAATATAGATTTAAAAAAAATGAATGCTGTAATTGCTTTAAATATGTTTCAAAAACATGTTTGCCATCCGGATAATCATATTTTAGATAAAGAAAACAATAATGATTACTTAGCTATGCTAATTTGATAAGAAGGAGACTATATAATGATACAAAATAAAGAGATAAAAACTTTAGATAAGCTTTTTGATGAAGCGGTGAATTACGCTGAGGAGAATAATATTTCAAAAATTATATTATTTATTAAAGAAAGTAAGAATATATTAAATTTGAAACAAAAAGTAGAAGGAAAAAACATACAAGTAATTGCAACCACATTTCCTATGAATCAACCTTTATATTTAGCTGGAGAAGATGGTGATATAGAAGAGTATAATGTAGATATTTTTAAAAATAGTGAAAAAGAAAAATTAGAAGAAAATGACATAGTGCTAGTATCAGGTACCATGCCCTTAGATCCTGTTATTGTACCTGGAAATACATTCAATCCGTACACAAGTATATTGAAAACATTTTCTTTGATTGGTGAGGGAATGGATCTAGCTATTCAATCAGTGTTAATGACAACTGATGCGGGAGCAACAATTCCGGGTGAACAAGTACTAACTTTAAACGCTAAAATTATCCTGGACGTAAATACTTGTAATAGTAGATTTTTGTATCATAACAATAAAGGATTAAAAATTAATCAGATAATAAAATAAAACAGACAGACCTTCCGCAGGTCTGTCTGTAATAGCTTTTAAATCATCTTTAAAAGAATCTGATAAGTTATTAATAATAAATGAACAATTGTCATCGTCGATTGTAACATCGTTCAATAAAATCTTGTCAACATTAAAATACTTTGTGTCTAAAGCCCCCAGTAGATCATCTAATAATAATTTTTTTGCCATAAACTACACCTCCGTATATACAGAGTACCATATAATCGAATTAAAACAAATTAAAAAATGTTAAATATTTAAATTAAATTTTATAAACAAAAACACCTACCAAATAAGGTAAGTGCTTCAGTTTGCTCCCCAACAAATGATAAAAAGTTAATGCCATAATTAATGCCATATTATGAAAATAGGTATAATTATATGACGTTTTAATTTTTATAAATGTCGAAATATCAGCTATATGTTAATATTTGTTAATGTATAAAATAACAATTTTATTCCCACTCAACAGTTGCTGGTGGTTTACTCGTAATGTCATACACTATTCTATTAACGTGAGCCACTTCATTTACAATACGAACTGAAATCTTTTGCAATAGATCCCAATCAATACGGGCGAAGTCAGCAGTCATACCGTCAATTGATGTAATCGCACGGATACCTACAGTGTAGTCATAAGTACGACCGTCTCCCATAACACCCACTGAACGAATGCCTGGTAGAACTGTAAAGTATTGCCAGATGTCGCGGTCTAAGCCAGCTTTAGCAATTTCTTCACGTAAAATCGCGTCACTTTCGCGAACGATTTCTAATTTTTCTTCTGTAATTTCACCAAGAACACGGATACCTAATCCTGGTCCTGGGAATGGTTGACGCCATACTAATGATTCAGGCATACCAAGCTCAATTCCTAAAGCACGTACTTCATCTTTAAATAAAGTATTTAACGGCTCGATTAATTCGAATTCCATATCGTCAGGTAAGCCACCAACGTTATGATGTGATTTAATAACTTCGGCTGTATCGGTACCACTTTCAATAACGTCAGTGTATAGAGTTCCTTGAGCTAAGAAGTCGATTCCGTCTAGTTTAGCTGCTTCGTCATCAAATAAGTAGATAAATTCGTTACCAATGATTTTGCGTTTCGTTTCTGGATCAGATACACCAGCTAATTTACTTAAGAAACGTTCTTTAGCATCCACACGAATAATGTTTAAGCCAAATTTTCCAGATAAGCTATCCATTACTTGGTCGCCTTCATCTTTACGTAATAAACCGTGGTCAACAAAGATACATGTTAATTGGTCACCGATTGCTTTTTGTAAAAGAACCCCAACCACACTTGAATCCACGCCACCAGAAAGAGCTAGTAAAACTTTTTTGTCGCCAACTTGTTCACGGATTTTGTTGATTTCAACATCAATGAAACTTTCCATTGACCAATCACCAGTAGCATCGCAGATGTCAAAAGCAAAATGACGTAGAACGTCGTTACCATGTTCAGAGTGACGGACTTCTGGATGGAATTGAACGGCGTAAAGGCCTTTTTCTTGGTTTTCCATCGCTGAAATAGGGCAGCTTTCACTTGTCGCTACAACGTCAAATCCTGCAGGAACTTCTGTTACTAAGTCACCATGACTCATCCATACTTGATGATGTTCAGGTAAGCTCTTGAATAATTTTGTAGATGAATCAGTAACATCTATCATGGCTTTTCCGTATTCTGGCGCTCCAGCACTTTTAACAACCCCACCTAATTTGTGAGTCATTAATTGCATACCGTAGCAAATACCTAAGATAGGAATACCTAATTCAAAAATTTCAGGGTCAATTGAAAAACTTTCTTCATCATACACACTGTTTGGTCCACCAGAGAAGATAATTCCTTTTGGTGCGATTTCCTTGATTTCTTCCACAGTGATTTTGTGGCTCATTAATTCAGAGAATACTCCAAACTCTCTAATGCGGCGTGTAATTAACTGGTTATACTGACTACCAAAATCCAAAACGATGATTTTTTCCATGTCTTTAAAATCGGACGTGTTTGTCACTTGCTTCACCCTATCTTTCTTTAAATTTTTTTAGAACTTCCTCAAAGAGATTTCATCAATGGTGTGATTATCTGATTTATGGATAACCACATCAGCGCGACTTCTAGTTGGTAAGATGAACTGTTCTAAATTCTTTACATTCACATCTCGCCAAACTTTCTTCGCAAAATCCAAAGCTACTTCTCTAGGTCCGTTCGCATATTCATAATAATAATTAGTTTTGTCATTTTTTGCAAGGTTTAATAATGCTTCAAAGCGTTCTAAGTACCAAGATTCGATTAAATTCGAGTCTGCATCAACGTAAACAGAGAAATCAAAGAAGTCACTAATATAGATTCTTTGGTTCGCTGGTGACTGTAAAACGTTGATTCCTTCAACGATTAAAATGTCTGGTTGGGTAATTGTTTCAAACTCGTCAGGGATAATATCATATACCTCATGAGAATAAATTGGAATTTGAAGATTATCTTCACCATTTTTAACAGAGTTTAAAAAATTAAGCAGTCTTTCCATGTCATAACTTTCAGGAAATCCTTTTTTATCCAAAATACCACGCTCAATTAACGTCTTTGTTGGATGGAGGAAACCATCTGTTGTTATGAGTTGAACATTTCGGCGTTTAAAGGTTCTGGATAACATCATTTGTAAAAGTCTTGCAGTGGTACTCTTACCAACAGCCACACTACCAGCCACACCGATAATAAAGGGTGCTGGGGGGACAAATTGTTGCATAAACAGTCCTTTACTTAAATGAAGTGAATCATATTCCTTCATATA
Source organism: Vagococcus sp. (assembly GCF_036639995.1). Lineage (GTDB taxonomy): Bacteria > Bacillota > Bacilli > Lactobacillales > Vagococcaceae > Vagococcus. Next base: position 12,692 of record NZ_JAVWHO010000008.1, read on the forward strand.
AATATGAATTAAATGAGTTAATGGAATATAGATATCTTGAACGTCCTGTAAGGAAATTTGGTCATTAAAACTCTTAATTTGTTGTAATTCTTCGTCTGTTAAAGGGGCAATGCCATTACGGTAAAAGCCTTGCCACTCATCTCTTGTCAAATGATAGTAATTAGTTCTTTCATCCATAGCTAAACTCCTAAATTTGACCCATCCATCCAAGGAATTTCAAGCGAAATATGATTACCTAACTCTTTATTGTGAGCTAATTCTTTCATACGGATTGCTTTACGTTTTTCATATCCTTGATGAATCATCTTTTCTTCGTTTGTTTCAGGAACGACACTAGGGACGCCTTGAAAGTTATATTCTGTCTCAACGACAACAAAAGTCATGAAACAGGTTGCAGCTAAGTAACGTTCTCCTGTAGTTAAGTTTTCACCAAGAACCTTAGCGAAAATTTCCATAGATTTTGTTCCAGTTCCTGTGACATAAGACTCTACACAAACTGAGTGGTTTTCATAGATTGGGTGTAGAAAGTCTAATTTATCAGTAGAAGCTGTCATTGTTGGTCTTCTGCAATGTCTTGATGCAGAGATAGAGGTCGTATCATCTATTAAAGACATCAACTTTCCACCATATAAAGCACCGAATGTATTCAAATCAGTTGGAAACACTCGGTGTGTTTGAATGATTCTAGACTCTCGGCATTTTTTTGTTTTTGGTAATTCAATAAACATGTTTACAACTCCTTATTTGTGCTATGATATTAAAGTCTTAATGATTATATCACAGATGGTCAAATAGAATGAACAGTGAGGGTTAAACAATGAAAAAAATCATTTTGTTTGGAGATAGTATCACAGCTGGTTATGAAAATGGCTTAACTGATTTCCGATTAAATGAACGAATTAGTGCACAAGTTAAAGAGGTTGACATTATAAACGCAGGAATTCCTGGAGACACAACAAAGGGAGCCAGAAAACGTTTGGAGGATCATGTTCTTAAGTATGATCCTGATATTGTAACAGTTTTTTTTGGTGCTAATGATGTATCGACTATAACAGGCTTGCCTATTGAAGAGTATGAAGAAAATTTAGATGAAATAGTTAAAGAGATTGGTATCTCAAAAGTTATTTTGATTGGCGTACCTTTCTGTGACCAAAGAATTTATCAAGAAGAAAGACCAATGAAACGATTAGAAGCTTTTAACAGTGTCGCGCAAAAACTAACGGCTAAATATCGCTTGGATTATATTGATATGCTTTCAGAAATGCAACAAGTAAATCCATCCATTTATCTACAAAGAGATGGTATCCACTTTTCAAATGAAGGCTATGATTTGTTAGGGCGTTTAATTAGTCAAACAATTAACAACCGATAGGAGAAATTAAATGAGTAATCATTATTATACAAACCAACCAGAAGTAGCTCATGACAGAAAAAAATGGACATTTCCATTGAGAGGTAAGCATTTTACATTTATCACAGATAGTAATGTATTTTCAAAAGGAACTGTGGATTTTGGTTCCCGTGTATTGATTGATGCGTTTGATGACACAGAGTTGCCAGAAGGTAGCATTCTTGATGTTGGATGTGGTTATGGTCCAATTGGTTTATCATTAGCTCATAGTACTGGCAGACATGTTGAGATGGTAGATGTGAATGAAAGAGCTGTTGATTTAGCGAAAGAAAACGCTGAATTAAATGGCATTAAACATGTCACAATTTACCCCTCTAATATTTATGACGACGTTGAAAATAATCAGTTTGCAGCAGTTGTCAGTAATCCACCTATTAGAGCTGGGAAGAAAGTTGTTCATGAAATCATTTCAGGTTCATATGATAAATTAGCTAAAAGTGGAACGCTCACAATTGTTATTCAAAAAAAACAAGGGGCACCGAGTGCTCAGAAAAAAATGGAAGAAATTTTTGGAAATGCAGAAATTATTACTAAAGAAAAAGGTTATTTTATTATTGTCAGCCAGAAGTAAGCATGAGAATGCTTACTTTTATTTTTTTACAAATTAAATATAATTAACGAATATGCAAAGAAAGTAAGTGAGAGGAATTACTCAATATCAGACAATCTTTCGTTTTTATAATAAAGGTTTTTTATAAAAAATAGTTTGTGAAATAAATAACTATTGTTGGCGTTTTTAATAATACGTTTTCACAATCAAAACTTAAAAAGTAAATTTAATAAGATATTTAATAAATAAAATATCATAAATAAATAATTAAAACAGTTTAATCATGTTAAAACAAAGGGATTAGTTATTGTTATTTTATAATAGTAATTATATTAAATTGTGAAGTTGTTTTTTTATTTTGAATTAAAGATTGTTAAAAAATATCAATGTTCATTTATTACTCATGGATAGGAAAAATGTGAGGACTATTTGTGAATAAATGTAATATAATAATTATTGCAGTTCCGATTTAGTGTTCTGTGTAAATAAGAGTAATTTTCTTTTTATTTCTTTTATTTTAAAAGATGAAAAGGTATTCTTTCAAAGTAACGTATTTCCAAATGATTGTTTAAATTGTTTAGCATACCGAAAATGGGGATATTTGTAGTAAGGGGCGGTATATTAAACTGGTCATTTAATTTTTTTGTAAATTATTACTTTATTAGAAATTTCTCGATAGTTAGTAACTTAGAGAGGCTAACTTGAGATCGATTGCTTTTTACATAGAATAGGAACTTATAGTCCTGTCATTTGAAAAGTCGGGCTTTTTAAATGACTGTCACGTTGAAATGAGAGTTGATACGACGACAAGGATTAATGGGGAGGAAGCCAGGTGGGGATCTGGCTTTTTTTTTGTTGACAAAAAGTTGGTAAGGCGTTAAAATGATTAGTTGCAGAAGGTTTTATGTTTACGAATGAAAAGGTGTATGAAATATTGTCCATATCCCTTTAATTAATAGGAAAACAAAGATAGATCGACCATATCTGATATGCTCACCATCTATTTTTGGTTTTTTTTTACTTAAAAACAGTTTGTTACAACTCTTGTAATGAATACTTAATATTTGTAACATAAGATCATTTGGAAGAAAACTCAGAGGGGTGACTTAATTTGGTTGGACACGTAGTCAAATACGGAAAACACCGAGAAAGACGCAGTTATTCAAGAATTAGTGAAGTATTGGAACTGCCAAACTTAATTGAAATTCAAACAGACTCTTACAAATGGTTCTTAGATGAAGGTTTAAGAGAGATGTTTGAAGACATCATGCCAATTACAGATTTTAGCGACAAGTTATCATTAGAATTTGTGGATTATGAAATGAAAGAACCTAAGTACACTGTAGAAGAAGCTCGTGCACATGACGCTAACTACTCAGCACCAATTCATGTCACATTAAGATTAGATAACCAAGTAACTGGTGAAATCAAATCACAAGAAGTGTTCTTTGGAGATTTTCCATTAATGACAGAAATGGGAACATTTATTATTAATGGGGCAGAAAGAGTTGTTGTATCGCAGTTAGTTCGTTCACCCGGAGTTTACTTTAACGGAAAAACTGAAAAGAATGGTCAAGAAGGTTTCGGAACAACAGTTATCCCAAACCGTGGTGCTTGGTTAGAATTAGAAACAGACGCTAAAAATTTATCATACGCTCGTATTGACCGTACAAGAAAAATTCCATTTACAGTCGTTGTTCGTGCCTTAGGATTTGGTTCAGATTCAACTATTATGGAAATTTTTGGTGAAAGTGAAAGTTTACAAGCTACTATAGAAAAAGACATTCATAAAAATTCAGGTGACTCTCGAACAGAGGAAGCTTTAAAAGACGTTTATGAAAGACTTCGCCCAGGTGAGCCTAAGACAGCGGAAAGTTCAAGAAACTTATTAAACTCTCGTTTCTTTGACCCTAAACGCTACGATTTAGCTGCTGTAGGTCGTTACAAAGTTAACAAAAAGTTAAACTTAAAAACACGTTTACTAAACCAAACATTAGGAGAAACATTGGTTGATCCTGAAACAGGTGAAATTGTTGCTGAAAAAGGAACGGTTATTACTCGTCAAGTCATGGATGGCTTAGAAGAACACTTAGATAATGGTATCAATAGTGTGACTTACTACCCAAGTGAAGATGGTGTTGTAACTGAACCAATGACAGTTCAAGTTATTAAAGTGTTATCACCAAAAGATCCTGAACGTATTGTTAACGTAATTGGTAATGGTAATTTAGGCGATAAAGTAAAAACAGTTCGCCCAGCAGATATTATTTCTACTATGAGCTACTTCTTGAACTTACAAGAAGGTATTGGCAATGTAGATGATATTGACCATTTAGGTAATCGTCGTATTCGTTCAGTTGGTGAATTACTACAAAATCAATTCCGTATTGGTTTGTCACGTATGGAACGTGTGGTTCGTGAACGTATGTCTATTCAAGACACTGAAACGCTAACACCACAACAATTAATTAATATTCGTCCAGTTGTTGCTTCTATGAAAGAATTCTTTGGTTCTTCTCAGTTGTCTCAATTCATGGACCAAACAAATCCGCTTAGTGAGTTAACTCATAAGCGTCGTTTATCAGCCTTAGGACCTGGTGGTTTGACACGTGATCGTGCTGGATACGAAGTTCGTGACGTTCACTATTCGCATTATGGCCGTATGTGTCCGATTGAAACGCCTGAGGGACCAAATATCGGGTTGATCAATAGTTTATCAAGTTATGCAAAAGTAAATAAATATGGCTTTATCGAAACACCGTATCGTCGTGTGGATCGTTCAACTGGTACAGTAACGGCTCATATTGATTATTTAACTGCTGACGAGGAAGACCATTATATGGTGGCTCAAGCAAACTCTCCATTAAATGAAGATGGTACATTTGCTGAAGAGTTAGTAATGGCTCGTATTCAAAGTGAAAATTTAGAAGTTAATGTAGAAAAGGTTGACTACATGGACGTTTCACCTAAACAAGTAGTTGCGGTAGCGACAGCATGTATTCCTTTCTTGGAAAACGATGACTCTAACCGTGCACTTATGGGAGCGAACATGCAGCGTCAGGCAGTGCCTTTAATCCAACCACGTTCACCAATCGTTGGTACTGGTATGGAATATAAAGCAGCCCATGACTCTGGAGCGGCTTTACTATGTAAAAATGATGGTGTTGTTGAATATGTGGATGCTAAAGAAATTAGAATCCGTCGTAACAATGGCGCTTTAGATAAATACAATGTCATTAAATTCCACCGTTCAAATGCTGGAACAAGCTATAACCAACGCCCAATTGTTAAATTAGGTGAAGTGGTTGAAGCTGGTGACACATTAGCAGATGGTTCTTCTATGGAAGAAGGAGAAATGGCTTTAGGACAAAACGTATTAGTGGCATTCATGACGTGGGAAGGTTACAACTACGAAGATGCGATTATTATGAGCCGTCGTTTAGTTAAAGATGATGTTTATACTTCTATTCATATTGAAGAATATGAATCAGAAGCTCGTGATACAAAATTAGGACCTGAAGAAATCACTCGCGAATTGCCTAACGTTGGGGATGACGCACTTAAAGACTTAGACGAAATGGGTATTATCCGAATCGGTGCTGAAGTTAAAGATGGTGACCTTCTAGTTGGTAAAGTAACTCCTAAAGGGGTAACTGAATTATCTGCTGAAGAGCGTTTATTACATGCAATCTTTGGTGAAAAAGCTCGTGAAGTTCGCGATACATCATTACGCGTTCCTCATGGCGGTGGCGGTATTGTTCATGATGTTAAAATCTTTACTCGTGAAGCAGGGGATGAATTAGCACCAGGTGTTAATATGTTAGTCCGTGTTTATATCGTTCAAAAACGTAAAATTCATGAAGGTGACAAGATGGCCGGTCGTCATGGTAATAAAGGGGTAGTTTCTCGTATTATGCCTGAAGAAGACATGCCGTTCTTACCAGATGGTACACCAGTTGATATCATGTTAAACCCATTAGGGGTACCTTCTCGTATGAATATTGGGCAAGTACTTGAGCTTCATTTAGGTATGGCTGCTCGTTCATTAGGTATTCATGTAGCAACGCCAGTATTTGATGGTGCCAATGAAGAAGACGTATGGGCAACAGTTGAAGAAGCTGATTTAGCAAAAGACGCTAAAACAATTCTTTACGATGGTCGTACAGGTGAACCGTTTGATAACCGAATTTCAGTTGGTGTTATGTACATGCTTAAATTAGCCCACATGGTTGATGATAAACTACATGCTAGATCAATTGGACCTTACTCATTAGTAACGCAACAACCACTTGGAGGTAAAGCTCAATTTGGTGGACAACGTTTTGGTGAGATGGAAGTTTGGGCGCTTGAAGCGTACGGAGCTGCTTATACATTACAAGAAATTTTAACTTACAAGTCTGATGACGTTGTAGGTCGTGTGAAAACTTATGAATCAATTGTTAAAGGTGAACCTATTCAAAAACCAGGTGTTCCTGAATCATTCCGAGTACTTGTTAAAGAACTTCAAGCACTTGGTTTAGATATGCGTGTATTAGATGCAGACGATGAAGAAATCGAATTACGCGATATGGATGATGAGGACGATGATCTTATTACAGTGGATGCTTTAGCTAAATATGCGAAAGAGCAAGCTGAAAAAGAACAAGCTGAAAAATCATTAAAAGATGCACAAGAAGGCAAGGAATAGTAAGAAACTTGACCAATAGTTATTCTGACAGATAAAGAAACGGAGGGACATCTTTTGATCGATGTAAATAAATTCGAAAGTATGCAAATCGGCTTAGCTTCTTCTGAAAAAATTAGAAGCTGGTCATACGGTGAAGTAAAAAAACCTGAAACAATTAATTACCGTACTTTAAAACCAGAACGTGATGGTCTTTTCTGTGAACGCATTTTCGGTCCTACTAAGGACTGGGAGTGTGCTTGTGGAAAATATAAACGTATTCGTTATAAGGGAATCGTTTGTGACCGTTGTGGGGTTGAGGTAACTCGCTCGAAAGTTCGTCGTGAGCGTATGGCTCATATTGAATTAGCAGCACCAGTAACACATATCTGGTACTTCAAAGGAATTCCAAGTCGTATGGGTCTTGTGTTAGACATGAGCCCGCGTGCTTTAGAAGAAATTATCTACTTTGCATCATATGTAGTAACAGATGCAGGAGATACTTCTTTAGAAGTGAAACAATTATTAACAGAACGTGAATACCGTGAAAAACGCCAACAATATGGTCAAGGTTTCCAAGCTGGTATGGGTGCTGAAGCAATTAAACGCCTACTTGAAGATGTTAATTTAGAAAAAGAAGTTGCTGAATTAAAAGAAGATTTAAAAACAGCGCAAGGACAAAAGAGAACACGTGCTATTCGCCGTTTAGATATTTTAGAAGCCTTTAGAACATCAGGAAATGAACCAAGCTGGATGGTTATGGACGTTGTGCCAATCATCCCACCAGATTTACGTCCGATGGTTCAATTAGAAGGTGGACGTTTTGCAACAAGTGATTTAAACGATTTGTATCGTCGTGTGATTAACCGTAATAACCGTTTGAAACGTTTATTAGATTTAAATGCACCAGGAATCATTGTTCAAAATGAAAAACGTATGCTACAAGAAGCAGTGGATGCTTTGATTGATAATGGTCGTCGTGGCCGTCCAGTAACTGGACCAGGTAACCGCCCACTTAAATCTTTATCACACATGCTTAAAGGTAAACAAGGTCGTTTCCGTCAAAACTTACTTGGTAAACGTGTTGACTATTCAGGACGTTCAGTAATCGTTGTTGGACCTTTCCTTAAAATGTACCAATGTGGTTTGCCAAAAGAAATGGCAATTGAATTGTTCAAACCATTTGTGATGCACGAATTGGTTAAACGTGAAATTGCAAGTAACATTAAAAATGCTAAACGCCAAATCGAACGTCAAGAAGACGCTGTATGGGACGTTTTAGAAGATGTTATTAAAGAACATCCAGTATTACTTAACCGAGCACCGACGCTACATAGATTAGGTATCCAAGCGTTTGAACCTGTCTTAGTTGAAGGTCGCGCGATTCGTCTTCACCCATTAGTTTGTGAGGCTTACAATGCCGATTTTGATGGGGACCAAATGGCGGTTCACGTTCCTTTAAGTGAAGAAGCTCAAGCAGAAGCTCGTTTATTTATGTTAGCTGCTCAAAATATCCTTAACCCTAAAGATGGTAAACCAGTTGTTACACCATCTCAAGATATGGTTCTTGGTAACTACTATTTAACAATGGAAGAGCCAGGACAAATCGGGGAAGGTATGATCTTTAGAAACTTAGATGAAGTTGTTTTAGCATGGAGAAATGGTTATGTACATCTACATTCTCGTATTGGTTTACAAACAAGCTCAATGCCTGAAAAACCATTTACTGAATGGCAACAAGATCGTATTTTAATTACAACTGCTGGTAAAGTTATCTTTAACGAAATTATGCCACCAGAATTCCCATACTTAAATGAACCAACTGATTATAACTTAACAGTTCAAACACCTGATAAGTATTTTGTAGAAGCTGGAACTGATATTCCTGCTCATATTGCAAAACAAGAAAAAATTGGTCCATTCAAGAAGAAAAACTTAGGTAATATCATCGCTGAAGTCTTCAAACGCTTCAAAATTACCGAAACATCTAAAATGTTAGATAGAATGAAAGACTTAGGTTACAAACATTCTACTTATGCAGGTATGACTGTAGGGATTGCCGATATCGTTGTTTTACATGAAAAACAAGCAATGATTGAAGAAGCCCATAAACAAGTAGATGCTGTAACAAAACAATTCCGTCGTGGTTTAATTACAGATGACGAGCGTTATGAGCGCGTTATTGCCATTTGGAATGCAACAAAAGATGCTATCCAAATTAAACTGATGGAAAGTTTAGACGATCGTAACCCAATTTTCATGATGAGTGACTCTGGTGCCCGTGGTAATATTTCCAACTTTACTCAGTTAGCTGGTATGCGTGGACTTATGGCCGCACCGAATGGTCGAATCATGGAGTTACCAATCGTTTCTAACTTCCGTGAAGGATTAACAGTCTTAGAAATGTTTATCTCAACTCATGGGGCTCGTAAAGGTATGACCGATACTGCCCTTAAGACAGCCGATTCAGGTTACTTAACTCGTCGTTTAGTTGACGTTGCCCAAGATGTTATCATTCGTGAAACTGATTGTGGTACTGATCGCGGTCTTGATATTAAAGCTATCCGTGAAGGTAATGAAATTATTGAAACTCTTGAAGAGCGTATGTTAGGGCGTTACACTCGTAAATCAGTGAAACATCCAGAAACTGGTGCTATTATCATTGAAGCTAATAAAATTATTACTGAGGATATTGCTAAAGAAATTACAGATGCTGGCATTGAAGAAATTTCAATTCGCTCAGTCTTTACATGTAATACAAAACACGGTGTATGTAAACACTGTTACGGACGTAACTTAGCAACTGGTTCTGAAGTTGAAGTTGGGGAAGCAGTTGGTACAATTGCTGCTCAATCAATCGGTGAGCCTGGTACTCAGTTAACAATGCGTACCTTCCATACGGGCGGGGTTGCCGGAGATGATATCACTCAAGGTTTACCTCGTATCCAAGAAATTTTCGAAGCTCGTAATCCTAAAGGGGTTGCTGTTGTTTCTGAAGTTGCTGGGGAAGTGGTTGAAATTATTGAAGATCAAACAGACCGTACAAAAGAAGTTGTGGTTAAAGGTGAAACAGATACAAGAACTTACAGTGTACATTTCACATCTCGTATGAAAGTTGCTGAAGGTGACATTATCGATCGTGGTACACCATTAACAGAAGGTTCAATTGAACCAAAACAATTGTTAACAATTACTGATGTATTAACTGTTGAAAACTATCTTCTAAAAGAAGTACAAAAAGTATACCGTATGCAAGGGGTAGAAATTGGCGATAAACATATCGAAGTTATGGTTCGTCAAATGCTACGTAAAGTTCGTGTTATGGATCCAGGTGATTCTGACATCTTGCCAGGTACATTACTTGATATTAGCGAATTTAAAGAACGTAACTACAATACATTAGTAACAGGTGGTACACCAGCAACTGGTCGTCCAGTCTTACTAGGTATTACTAAAGCGTCTCTTGAAACGAACAGTTTCTTATCTGCGGCGTCATTCCAGGAAACAACACGTGTGTTAACGGATGCAGCGATTCGTGGTAAGAAAGACCACTTACTTGGACTTAAAGAAAATGTTATCATCGGTAAGATTATTCCTGCCGGTACTGGTATGGCTAAATACCGTAACATGGAACCAAAAGAAGTGGGCGTTGCTAGCGAAAATGTTTACAGTATTAGTGACATTGAAGCACAAATGGCAGCTGCTGATGCGTTAAAAAATAAAGAGTAATAATTAAAAAGTTGAAATTAGGGCTAATAACCTAATTTCAACTTTTTTTAGTTAATAAAAAATTAGTGTGACTAGGAATAAAGCAAAAGTTAAAAATGGAACGAAGGGAAGTTTAATAAGTTTTTTTTTAAAAAGAAGTCGAGTTAAAACTATAAAAATAATACCTGTTAGTGAAGCAATGAGAAGTAACCAAAGTAAATCTAAAATACTTAAAAAAATAGACCAAATGAGAAGTAGTTTTATGTCACCACCTCCAATACTTTTAGGTAAATATAAAGACAGTAATAGAAATAAAATAAGAATAAACGCTGTTGAAATAAAATAATGTAATGAAAATCCATGGGTGATAAAAAAAGAAATAAGAGCAAATAAACTAAGTGAATACATAATTTTAGGCTCTACAAGATAATATAAATAATCCGTTAAACTAAGAGTAAGTCCCATTAACCATAAAAGAAGGAGATAAAAATAATTCCAACTTATAGGAAAATGGGTGTAAAAAATAAGAAAAGTAATGCCGGTTAGTATCTCGAAAATACTGTGGTAGTTATGTATGGCTTGTTGGCAATAACGACAATTATTTTTATGAAAAAGAAGGACATAAAACGGAAATAAGTCGAGCCAGTTAAGTGTTGTTTGGCAATGGTCACACTTGGAACGTTCTGTAGTGAAACATTCGTTAATTGGAATTCTTTTGGCTAAAACAGCAAAAAAAGAGCCAAAAATAGTACCTATAAAAAATATTAAAATCATAATAATACCACCTCTTTAATTTAAAATACGATGAAACTGATTATTTTCTTCAAAAAATCATAATATTTTCATTAATATATGATATATTGTATTTGATTAACTTTAGGAGAACAGTGATAAATGAAAAAGAATAGACAATGGATCGTTTGCCTTTTGATGGTGATATTTATTTTTAGTGGGTGTTCAAAAAAAGGATTAGATGAACAAGAAATAGCAAAAGTTTTTATTGAAGACTTTATTTACCATAAAGAAACGAAAAAATTCAAAGAAAATTTTGATAATGGAGATATTTTAAGCAAACAACTTAGCATCATGACAACCAATGTAGGAGATAGTTTTTCAAGTGTGTTTGATCCTATTACGGGACCACTACCTGATAAAGAAAAAAAACAAATCTCTGAAGGCTTGATGAAGAAAGTTCAGGAAACAAGTAGTTATAACTATTCAGTTAAAGAAGTGAAGAAAAATCAGTATAAAGTGACGTACAAGATTCAAGGTTTTGATTATGCTCATTTAGTTGATAAAACCTTAGATGAGGTGTTGAGTGAATTGATGAAAAATGAGGATATTACAGGAAAAGAGTCCAAACAAATGATTCTAAAGTCATTTAATACAGCACTTGGAAAAGGAACTAAATCTAAACAAGTAACCAATGTAACGTTGACTTTTGAAAAGGATAAAAAGAAATGGCAAATTTCAGAAGGACAAGATGAAGAACTGGAATTAATCTTGATGGCCTTTGTTTCTGGTTATAATAACAAAGATGATTATGATAAAGAGATGACTGAAATGCTGGAAAGTTCAATAAACAAAGCAAAAGCAAAATTGTGATTCATTTCATTTTCAAGTTTATCAAATGAGTGTTACACTTAATATATCAATTGATAAGGAGAGTTCGAATTATGAGTAATGTTAAAACAAAAGAAGTACTAAACCAAGCAGTTGCAGATTTAAGTCAATTTTCAGTTGTTATTCATCAAACACATTGGTATATGAGAGGTAGAGCTTTTCTAACACTACATCCAAAAATGGATGAGTTCATGGATGGCATCAATGATCATTTAGATGTAGTTGCAGAACGTTTAATCACAATAGGTGGTAGTCCTTATTCAACCTTAAAAGAATTTGCTGAACAAACAAAAATTAAAGATCAACCAGGTACTTATGACAAATCAATGGAAGATCATTTAACTATTTTGTTAGATGGTTACCGTTATTTAAGAGAATTATGTGCTGAAGGTATTAAAGTAACAGAAGAAGAAAATGACCATGTCTCACAAGATATCTTTATTGGTATCAAAGGAGATGTGGAAAAAACAATTTGGATGCTTAGTGCTGAATTAGGCCAAGAACCAAAATTATAAAATCATCAAACAAGAGACATACTTCTATTTTTAGGAGTATGTCTTTTTTGTTATTTAATTATTGTTTAATAACAACCGATATAAGTATTAGGGGAAGTTATTAACGATAGGGGAATAGCAATGAAGAAAAATAGAAAGAAGTTACTTTGGCTTGTCACGGCGTTTGTTAGTTTGATAGGTCTTTTTTTAGGACAGCAAATTTTTTCTTTTGCATCAACTGATTCAACGAGTAAATTAAAAGCTAAAAATGGGTTGGTAGCAAAAGAAGTAGCCTCGTCAACTGTAAATTCAACACAAGAATCATCAAGAGAGAGTGTGTCTCATGTTAGTAGTGAGGTAAATAGTAGTCAGGCAGCAACAATTGAAACGACTGAGCCAATTACTTCAGAAGAGATAGAAGTAATCAGTGAAACGTCTCAAGAAAAAAATACACCGATAGAAAAAGTAGAAACCGTGGAAGAAATAGTGCCCGAAGTTTCTAAAAAAAATGAGCAAAAACTAGCACCTAATTCGATTGGGATCAACGGTATTTATAAGCCGTTTCATTCTTTAGGAACAGAAACCAATCTAGGAGTAATTCAAGGTGCTATTGATGCTGGCTGGATTGTTACGACAATTTCAACCTTTAATCCTCGTGATAACCAGACCACGTACTTTGGTGGACATAATCCAGGAATTATGAACTTTATGGAAGAAAATCTACAAACAGGAGCTATCGTAACAGTTGTTGATAGCAATGGTACCTCTTATGATTACCAAGCGGTGGATCATGCGGTTGTGGATCAATATGGTGAAGCAATGCTAAACTCGATTGGTATGCGAATAATTGATTTGTATTCGAATGGTAGCAATCAAGAATCAATTGCGATTCAGTATTGTTTGTCTAATAGTGAGTTAATGATTATGTGGTACTTAGTCCCATTTTTTTAATTTAATTGCTTGACAACGCTTTCTATATAATTTTTAAAATAAAACAAGTCATTTAAACGTTCCTTTAAAGAGGAAATCTAAATGACTTGTTTTTTACTTTCTTTTTTTATTTAAGACAAAAATATAGTAAACACTAAAGATGCCGATACCTGAGATAAATAGTAAGACACCAATCAATAGTCCAGGAGGTAAGAAGGACATGGTCACTTCATGTTTTCCTTTAGGGACACTGAATGTTAAAAAGGCTTTTTTAAAGTCTTTTGTAGGGACTTTTTTACCATCTACTTTTACCGTCCATCCTTTGTCGTAAGGAATGGTGGTCATCAATACTTTGTCCTCAGGTGTTTCAACAGTAGCTTTTGCTTTTCTTCCTGAGACGTCAAAATTAACGCCTTGTTTATTGATTTCATTCATGGCACTTTGATATTTATTAGTATCCATTAAAACGACTGGTGGATCAACTAAATCAATATCTTTTGTTCCATATAATTCAAGTGTGAAACGAAGCGTTGTATCTTTTTCAAAGTAACCTAAATTGTAATATTGACCGGTAATGTTAATTTGGCTTTTGTAACTTGTTCCTTGAGAAAGAACAGTGGCACTTGAGCTTTCTATTTGAGAGAAGTCTCCAGGGAATAAACTTAAGTACGCTTGATTGCCTGCTGGAACAAAAATATCATAGGTAATTGATTTAGCTATATTTGGCTTGATTTCTTTAAATAAAACATGGTTATTTGGTTTGTTAATAATTTTGGTATTTTTAGTTTCTGCAATCGTTGGTTTGACAAAGCTATAGTAAGTATCATCAAAATTTGACAACTGATTGATAAGGGCTGTTTGAGCACCTAAATTATCATTTTTTGGAAATTTAGTTCGGTACAATGTCGGTTCTGTTAACACACCTAAAGGCATGGCGTCTTCATTTTCATAGAGTTGATATTTACCAGCTTTTGCAACGGACGTAAAGCCGTATTTATTAACACGTTGATCGCTAATATTGTGTTTTACACCTAGTAAACTATCCATAAATAAGGTGTTATTTTGATATCTAATATTTAAGCTAGTACCTCTAGAACGGTAGCCTAAATCGTTTAGAAATTTAGATGAGTGACGATTTCTAATAGAAGAAAACATACTAATACCACTGTATCCGTAACTGAAACTATCATTTGATGAAATAGGAGCTAAAGATTCCAATCGGTAAAAGTCTTCTTTATTTGCTTTATTCGCAGTATCCACTAATTTTTTATAATTAGGATATGGCTCTGAATAAAGGCTTCTAGAAGCATAGTTCCAATCATCTAAAATACCATTTAGCATGTAAGAGGTATTTAGAAAAGCTTCTCCAGAAACAAGTAGCAGGAGTAAAATAGCTAATCTTTTTCCTGGTAATTTTTTAAGTTGGTAGAAAATAATCGCTGTTAAATAAAGTAATACAAATAAAATAGTCATTAAAAGATGAGTCGGTGTAGCAAAATCATAGGCAGTTTTAGGCGATGTTAATTTAGCTAATAAGAACAATACCGGTAAAATGAGGCAAATGCCAACAAGATAACCACCGTCTTCTTTTGTAAATTTCTCCCAACCGTAACCTGCTAACATAACAACTAAAAATGAAAATAGAAAACTAAATCTAAATAAGAACATATTTGGTGCATGGAATCCATGCCAAAAGAGATTTAGTGGTTCTAAATAAAAACTTGCAATCAATAAAATAAACATAGATCCATACGCAATTTTATTTGTTAACTTAATTTTTTTAGTAACAAAGTAAAAGATACAAAAAATGAGAGGCAAGATCCCAACATAAATGAAAGGAATGGAACCGTATTTAGTTGTATCAAAGACACCAATCATATTTTTTATGATAATATCCCAAAATGAAGTGGCTTCTGTTTTAAGGCGTGCCATTTCAGTTAATGTCTCACCATTTGTCTTCAAATCAAGCACAGCTGGTAAAATCATAATCATGGAACTGATACCAGCAAGAAGAGCTGTTACAAAATATGGCAAGATTGATTTTTTGTATTGTTTAGGATTAGTGGCAAGTCTTGCAAAGAAGTACACGACAGAAAAGACACCAATCATAAAACCAAAATAAAAATTAGAGACAAAGAGCAATAGATAACTAACAAAGAGTAAAATAGATTTTCCTTTGTCCATGACCTGATTAATTCCCAAAATGACTAAAGGCAAGTACATAAAAATATCTAACCACATAATAAGTTCAGAATGGGCTGTGATAAATGACATGAGTGAATAAGAAACACTTAATGTTACAATCGACCATTGAGATAGTTTATACGTATTTTTACCATAGTACCAAAAGGCAAGACCGGCGCTACCTATTTTTAATAAAGTCAGAAGATAAAGAGCATCTGGGATATGTTGATTGTTGAAGAAAAATACGAGCGGTGTGAATATTCCACCTAGATAATAGGAAATAAGTGACCAATAATTAAGCCCAAGAGAGGCATTCCAAGTGTAAAAAATACTTTGATCACCGTGTAAAACGTTATTAAAGCTTGCATGAAAATTTGAAAACTGGGAAAAGGCGTCACTAGCTAAAACGCTTCGATCGCTTCCCCAGAAGATACCAATGCTAAGATAGACAAAAAGCATGATAAAAAAAGGAATAAAAAAAGCAGCTAAGCCATACTTTCCTTCATTTTTAAAAGATTTTTTTAATTTAGTAAGTGTCAATTGAAAGTTCCTCCAATATTTGGTAGATTAACTTCTTCATTTTATCACAGCTTTCTTTGGAAATATAGAATTTCGAGAAGGAAGAAAATGGAAGGTGATGGTGAAGTAAAAGAGAATAAAAATAACGATAGTTATAAAAGAGAGAAAGGTTTATTTTAAAGTAATATGTACTTAATATTGATTAAGTTTTTTTTACTAAAAATAGCAAAAGTTGAATGGTCAAAATAGAATAAATGAATAGTGCTATTTTTTCTTTGAAATGGTGTTGACTTTTAAGATAAAGAGCATATAATTCATCTTGTTTGTATTTAAAATATGATAAAAATTAAGGAATTGTTTTGTTGAAAGAGAGGAATGAAAAGTGAGTCATAAGTTGACCCGAGAAAACATGGACACCTTCAAAGTGGGTGGCGCATTAGTTGCGATGGGTGTTGTTTATGGAGATATTGGTACAAGTCCGCTTTATGTAATGAAAGCAATCATTGAAGGTAATGATGGGTTAGCTAATATATCAACAGAATTTATTTTAGGTTCTGTGTCTCTTATTTTTTGGACGTTAACATTATTAACGACAGTGAAGTACGTCATGATTGCGTTAAATGCAGATAATCATGGAGAAGGTGGTATATTTTCTTTATATACCCTAGTAAAAAAATCTGGGAAATATTTGTTATTTCCTGCAATGATTGGTGGGGCCACACTATTAGCTGATGGAGTTTTAACACCAGCAGTAACAGTGACAACAGCAATTGAAGGGCTTCGAGGTATTCCTCAATTTTATAATGCATTTGGTGACAATCAACATGTTATTGTTGTCATCACTATGATTATTATTTTTGGTTTGTTTATGATTCAGCGTTTAGGAACTCAAAAAGTAGGAACAGCGTTTGGGCCAATCATGTTAGGTTGGTTTACTTTTTTAGGTATCATGGGAATTATTAATTTTGCTGATGACTTGAGTGTGTTGCGTGCACTTAATCCGTACTACGCTTTTCATTTGTTAATATCAGATGAAAATAAAGCTGGTATTTTTATTTTAGGTAGCGTCTTTTTAGCAACAACAGGTGCAGAAGCGTTATATTCAGATTTAGGGCATGCAGGTCGTAAGAATATTCGAGTTAGTTGGCCTTATATTAAAGTATGTTTGACTCTAAACTACTTTGGTCAAGCAGCTTGGTTGATTAGTGTTAAAGATAACCCGACTTACCAACAAATTGAAATGTTAAACCCATTCTTTAGAATGATGCCACATTCAATGGCAGTTGTAGGGGTTGTATTTGCTACTTTAGCAGCAGTTATTGCTTCTCAATCACTTATCTCAGGTTCGTACACATTAGTGTCAGAAGCGATTAAATTACGCTTATTACCAAGGATGAAAATTATTTATCCAACTGATCAAAAAGGTCAACTTTACATCCCAGCAGTTAATACACTATTAATGCTTGGTTGTTTAAGTATTGTTGTTACTTTTAGAACGTCAGCACATATGGAATCAGCATATGGGTTGGCCATTACTATTACAATGCTTATGACAACATTATTGTTACTGTTCTATTTGTTACAAAAAGGAACACCAAAATTTTTGGCATATACCATGTTTATTTTCTTTGCATCAATTGAAAGTATCTTCTTTATTTCAAGTGCTACGAAGTTCTTACACGGTGGGTTTGTCGCAGTGATTATGGCATTAATTATTTTTGGAATTATGATGATTTGGCATCGCGGAAATATCATTCAAGAACGTGAGTCTGATAGAGTGTCTTTATGTGATTACAAAGATCAATTGAAAGAGTTAAGTCAAGACCCAACCCTTTCTCAATATCAAACGAATATTGTCTTTTTAACAACGAAAATAAAAGGACACCAAGTCGGAAAAGATATTATTTATTCTATTTTAGATAAACGACCTAAAAAGGCGAAAGTTTACTGGTTTGTTAATGTGTTTGTTACAGATGAACCTTACACAAATGAGTACTACGTTGATATGATGGGAACGGATTATATCGTTAACGTTCAACTTCGTTTAGGTTTTAGAATGAATCAAGAAGTTAATGTTTACTTAAGACAAATTGTTAATGATTTGATGGAAGATGGTAAACTACCAAAACAACCTCAAAAATATTCAATTATGAAAGGGCGAGAAGTTGGAGATTTTGCCTTTGTATTAATTAGAGAAGAGTTAACAAGAGTAACGTCATTAAGTGCGGTGGATACCTTAGTGATGCAAGCAAAACTTGCGATTAAGAAAATTGCCTTTGATCCGGCTAGATGGTTTGGTTTGGAATATAGTGATGTTATTGTCGAACACGTTCCACTTGTTATTGGTGAAAAGAAAACAGGTGCACGCTTGAAACAAATTCAAGTAGATGATTTTGATGAAGATGACGACTAAAAATGAATTAAGACAGGGTGAAATTGTTCCCCTGTCTTTTTTGTGTGTTTTTCTGTAAAAACCTTGTAAATTAAGAAAAGATTATGGTTTAACCTCTTTTTATTTTTTGAAATATCATGTAGGATAGGAAAGATAAAGAAATCTGAAGGAGATGATGAAAGTGTCAAAAATAAGAGGATTCGAAATGGTGTCAACATTTAATAACATCAATTTACCAAAAAGAGCAACAAAACACGCTGCTGGTTATGATTTTGAAGCGTCAGAAGACGTGCTCATTCCTTCTATTTGGAAATCAGGCGTTGCTAATGCTTTGAAAATTGCATTAAATAAAGAACAAGCTTTTATTGATGAGGCGATGCTAAAACAAATGAAACCGACCCTTGTACCAACAGGAGTGAAAGCTTATATGGGAGAAGAGGAGTTTTTGCAATTATGTAACCGCTCAAGTAATCCATTAAAGAATTTTTTGCTTTTAGGTAATGGAGTTGGTGTGATTGATAGTGACTACTATAATAATGATGCTAATGAAGGACATATTATGTTTCAGTTTTTAAATTTTGGTTTGAAAGACATGACAATTAAAAAAGGTGAGCGAATTGGTCAAGGCATCTTTTTACCTTTCTTAAAGGCGGATAATGATACAACAACAATGGATAGAACAGGTGGTTTTGGTTCTTCTGGAAAATAAAGATTAACTTCTTTTAAAAGTCAGACTTTTTCTTAAGAAATAACGAACTTATGTGCTAAAATATTAGTGTGAATTACATAACTATTTAACGAATGACATAGATAAGGAAGATTTTGTGGCAAAAAAAAAGAAAAATGAATTTGTCTGTCAAGACTGTGGCTATATTTCGCCTAAATACTTAGGGCGTTGTCCTAACTGTGGTGAGTGGAATACGCTAGTTGAAGAAATCATTCAAGAAAAACCAACAAGGCATAGTCGGGTTAGTTTAACAGGCGAATCAACTAAACCAAAAAAGTTAGATAAAATTGTCTTTGAAAAAGAAACAAGAGTTAAAACAGAG
>NZ_JAVWHO010000008.1:32314-55598 GCF_036639995.1 Vagococcus sp.
ACTATTTTTATTGTAGGTCATGTGACCAAAGAAGGATCATTAGCTGGTCCTAGAATGCTAGAACATATGGTAGATACGGTTCTTTATTTTGAGGGCGAAAGACATCATACGTTTAGAATTTTAAGAGCTGTTAAAAATCGTTTTGGTTCAACTAATGAGATTGGTATTTTTGAAATGCGACAAGAAGGTTTGGTAGAGGTTAAAAATCCTTCAGAAGCCTTTTTAGAAGAACGGTTAGATGGTGCGACAGGTTCTGCTATTGTTTGTTCAATGGAAGGAACACGTCCCATTTTAGCGGAGATTCAAGCGTTAATTACGCCATCTGTATTTGGTAATGCTAACCGAACTGCTTCCGGTCTTGATCGTCATCGTTTGTCCTTAATTATGGCAGTATTAGAAAAAAGAGCAGGTTTATTGCTACAGAATCAAGATGCTTATTTAAAAGCTGCTGGTGGTGTGAAGTTAGATGAACCCGCTATTGATTTAGCAATTGCGGTTAGTATTGCTTCAAGTTATAACGATAAAGGAACATCTCCTGATGAGTGCTTTATTGGAGAAATTGGTTTAACTGGAGAAGTCAGACGAGTTAATAGAATTGATCAACGGGTATCAGAAGCTAAGAAACTTGGCTTTAAAAAAATATATGTTCCTAAGAATAATTTGCAAGGTTGGAAAGTACCGACTGGAATCGAAGTAGTAGGTGTGTCAACGGTCTCTGAAACTTTAAGGCAAGTATTCAAATAGGAAAGGAGGAAAGTATTTATGCAAAAAAAGATTTTTAATATAATAATGGCAATTATTGGTTTTAGTCTAGGCGCAACCTTAATGCCACTAGTGTGGACGATATTTAATTTGAGTAGTAATCAGTGGTTAAACAATGAAGTAACGAACGGCTTGATTGGTGCAATTATTTTTATTATTATTTCTATTTTTACCTTTCGTTACGTGGGTCGAGCAATTCGACGAGTGGAAAAATTTATTAGTGAGCAGAGTTTACAAGATTTAGTGTTTGGAAGTATTGGGATTATTGTCGGTCTTTTATTAGGTGCTTTAGCATCTATTCCCCTATATTCCTTAAAAATAGCATTACTTAATATTTTGTTACCAGCACTTATCATGCTTGTTCTAGGATACTTTGGCTTTAGAGTAGGGACAACTAAAACAGAAGAGTGGCGTAAATTATTTGCCCCGAAAGCTAAAAAAGGAACAGAAGATGTTTTAGAGCGAAAAATTACGGATAATTTCCATAAATATAAAATTTTAGATACAAGCGTCATTATTGATGGTCGTATTTATGATGTAGCTAAAACAGGATTTATTGAAGGAACATTATTGATTCCTAAATTTGTTCTTTATGAATTACAATACATTGCTGATTCAGGGGATAGTTTAAAACGAGTTCGTGGACGTCGTGGGCTAGATATTTTAAACGCTCTTCAAAAAGAAGAAAATATTTCTGTTGAGATGTATGAAGGTGATTTTGAAGACATTCAAGAAGTTGATAGTAAGTTAATCAAGTTGGCAAAAATGCTAGACGGTATTGTTGTGACAAATGATTATAATTTAAATAAAGTAAGTGAATTTCAAAATGTACCAGTTTTTAATATTAATGCGTTAGCTAATGCGATTAAACCAGTTGTTATTCCAGGTGAGACGATGGACGTTTTAGTAATGAAAGATGGAACAGAGCGTGAGCAGGGAGTTGCTTATTTAGATGATGGAACAATGGTAGTTGTTGAAGATGGCAAACACTTTATGAATAAACGAATCAACGTGATTGTAACAAGTGCACTACAAACAGCAGCCGGTAGGATGATTTTTGCTAAACCATCTCACTCTCAGACAACAATAAAGAATTAAATAAAAGAAACTAATCTAATCTGTGCCTTTACTATTTGTTAAAATGAGGGTAAAATTTAAGTATTACAGGCATGTACTGAATATGACATAAGGAAGGTAATATCATGACAAAAAAAGTTCGTGTAAGATACGCACCAAGTCCAACTGGACATTTACACATTGGTAACGCTAGAACAGCATTATTTAACTATTTATACGCAAGACACCACGATGGAGATTTTGTAATTCGTATTGAAGATACAGACCAAAAACGTAACATCGAAGACGGCGAAAAAAGCCAATTAGAAAACTTAGAATGGTTAAATATTGACTGGGATGAGTCTCCAAGTAATCCAGGAAAATATGGTCCTTACCGTCAGTCTGAAAGAAAAGAAATCTATTTACCTCTTGTGGATCAGTTACTAGCAAGCAATCTAGCTTATAAATGTTACTGTACAGAAGAAGAATTAGAAGAAGAACGTGAAGCACAAAAAGCTCGTGGCGAAATTCCTCGTTACAACGGAAAATGTGCTAATCTTTCAGTAGAAGAACAAGTAGCAAAAGAAGCAGCAGGTATTACACCAGTTGTTCGTTTCCGTGTACCAAAAAACAAATCATATAGCTTTGAAGATATGGTTAAAGGAAATATTACCTTTGAATCTGACAGTGTTGGTGGCGATTTTGTTATTTTAAAACGCGACGGTATGCCAACATATAACTTTGCTGTTGCTGTAGATGATTACATGATGAAAATTACACATGTTCTTCGTGGAGATGATCATATTGCAAATACACCAAAACAATTAATGATTTATGAAGCATTTGGCTGGGAAGCACCAAAATTCGGTCATATGACATTAATTATTAATTCAGAAACAGGTAAAAAATTAAGTAAACGTGATGAAACAATCCTGCAATTTATCGAACAATATCGTGATTTAGGTTATCAACCAGAAGCAATGTTCAACTTTATTAGTTTATTAGGTTGGTCACCAGTTGGCGAAGAAGAACTATTCTCTCAAGAAGAGTTAGTTAAAATCTTTGACGCGGATCGTTTAGGTAAATCTCCAGCAGCTTTTGATAATAAAAAACTTGAGTGGATTAGTAATCAATACATGAAACAAATTGACCGTAAAGAAATGGCTCAATTAGCTTTACCTTACCTAGTAGAAGCTAAATTAGTGGAAGAAAACCCATCTGAAGAAAAATTAGCATGGGTAGAAGAACTTGTTTCTTTATACCAACCACAAATGAGTTATGCTGGCGAGATAGTTGAGTTGTCAAATTTATTCTTTAATGATACATTAACGTTAAATGAAGAAGCTAAAGAAGTCTTAGCAGGCGAAACAGTGCCTCAAGTATTAGAAGCTTTTACAAAACAAATATCAGAATTAGAAGTATTTGATGTGGCCTCTATTAAAGCCTCTATTAAAGCAGTTCAAAAAGAAACAGGCGTTAAAGGAAAAAATCTTTTCATGCCAATCCGTGTGGCTGTAAGTGGTCAAATGCATGGTCCAGAGTTAGGCGAAACAATTATGCTTTTAGGTAAAGAAAAAGTATTAGATCATATTAAACAAGCAACAAACTAAATACGTAGATAAGAAAAGTAGGTAAATATGTTTAAATCAAGAGAGCTCGTGGGTGGTGAAAACGAGAATAAACTGTTTACTGAAATGCCTCTTTGAGTAGTTCTGGTGAAAACAAGTAGCTAGAAACGAGTGATAATCGTTACCTTATCAAAAGGTTAAAAGGATACGTTTCTCCTTTTGACGAATAAAAGTGGAACCGCGTGAAAACGTCTTTTAGTTAGAGATAGCTAAAAGACGTTTTTTGTTTTTTGAATTTTTTTTCCGTAAAGGTTGATATATCAAGGAAAACAGAGGTTTTGGCTATTCGTTTTTGGAATAGCCAAAGTACAAAAGGGGTGAAGTCATGGGAATAAGAGAAGATATCAAAAATGTGAGAGAGCATGATCCAGCAGCTAAATCAAATCTTGAAGTTTTTTTTACCTATCCAGGACTTCATGCTATTTGGGCACATCGACTCTCTCATTTTTTATATAACAGAAAGTGTTATTTTATTGCCCGATGTCATTCTCAATTTTGGCGGTTTATGACAGGTATTGAGATTCATCCAGGAGCTCAAATTGGCAAACGGCTTTTCATTGATCACGGCATGGGAATTGTGATTGGGGAAACAACAATCATTGAAGATGATGTCATGTTGTTTCACGGGGTGACATTAGGTGGTACAGGAAATCATTGCGGTAAAAGACATCCAACTATTCGAAAAAAAGCCATGATTTCAGCACATGCTCAAATTCTGGGCCCTGTTGAAATTGGAGAAAATGTAAAAATTGGGGCGTCATCAGTCGTGCTGCATGACATTCCTAAAAATACCACCGCTGTCGGTATTCCAGCTAAAGTAGTTAAAATAAATAATCAAGTAAAAGAAAAGGAGCACACAAGATGAAAATTTATAACACATTAACACGTTCAAAAGAAGAATTTAAAACCATTGAGCCTGGGAAAGTTCGCATGTATCTATGTGGTCCAACTGTTTATAATTATATCCACGTTGGTAACGCAAGAAGTACGTCCGCTTTTGATACTGTTCGACGTTACTTAGAGTACAAAGGATATGAAGTAAATTACGTTTCTAACTTTACAGATGTAGATGATAAAATTATTGCATCAGCCATTGAAGAAGGTGTTTCTGCAAAAGAGATTGCAGATAAATACATCGAAGCATTTAAAGAGGATACAGGAAAATTAAATATTAAACCAGCTTGCTTACATCCTCGTGTCATTGATCATATTGATGATATTATCGCCTTTGTTGAAGTTTTAATTGAAAAAGGGTATGCTTATGAGTCTCAAGGAGATGTGTACTACCGTGCTCGCCGCTTTAAAACGTATGGTGAGTTGAGCAATAAAAGTATTGATGAGTTAGAAGTTGGCGCTAGTAATCGAACAGGGGGCGAGCAAGCTAAGAAAGAAGACCCACTTGATTTTGCGTTATGGAAATCAGCTAAAGCTGGCGAAATATCATGGGAGTCTCCGTGGGGAGCAGGACGACCAGGCTGGCATATTGAGTGTTCAGTAATGGCAACAAAGCATTTAGGTGAAACCATTGATATTCATGCAGGCGGTCAAGATTTAGAGTTTCCACATCATGAAAATGAAATTGCTCAAAGTGAAGCGAAAACAGGTAAAAAGTTTGCAAACTATTGGATGCATAATGCGTATTTAACAGTAGGTGAGTCGGGAGAAAAAATGAGTAAGTCATTGAAAAATTTTGTGACAGCTCATGAGTTAATGGAAGAAGTCTCACCAGAGATTGTCCGTTTTGCATTAGCAACAACCCATTACCGTCGACCAATGCCGTTTAATGAGTTAATCCTAAAAGAAGCTGAAACGAATTTATCTCGTATTAGAGGAAGCTTAAATAATGTTTCATTCCGTTTAGAACAAGCAGAAGAAAAACTGGAAGATGATGATATTTATTTAAACGAACTAGCTCAAATTAAAACGCAATTTGAAGAGGGTATGGATGATGATTTTAATGCAGCTAATGGTATTACTGCGGTATACAGTTTAGTTAAATGGTTAAATGCTTATTTAGAAAAAAATAGTGTCTCACAAGTGGTGTTAACAAAATCCAGTGAATTATTAATGACATTAATGGCTGTTTTTGGAATTGAATTAGGTCAAAAAGAAGTGATAGACGAAACAATAGAAGCATTAATTGAAGAGAGAAATATGGCACGAAAAAATAAAGATTTTAAACGAAGTGATGAGATTCGTGATGAATTGAAAACACAAGGGATTATTTTAGAAGATACATCACAAGGAACGAGATGGAGCAGAGGCGAATGAGTGAAACCAAAGATTATTCTTTATTGAGTGGCTTAACATTAGCATATGTAGGAGATGCAATTTATGAAGTGTATATTCGTGATTTCTTGATTCGTTCAGGTCAAACACGTCCAAATCAAATGCACCGCTTAGCAACACACTATGTATCGGCTAAAGCGCAACACTTTTTAATTGAACAAATGATAGAGCAAGACTTGTTAACAGAAGAAGAACAAATGATTTATAAAAGAGGTAGAAATGCCAAAAGTCGAACGAGTGCTAAAAATACATCGATCTTTATCTATAGAGCCTCTACGGGATTTGAAGCGTTAATGGGGTATTTACATTTAACAGATCAAAAGACACGCTTAGAAGAGTTAATAGAGTGGTCTATTAAGACAATAGGAGAAAAAGATGAAAAATAAACGTGAACGAAGTAATGAAGTGAATGAGCCTGTCTCTATGGAAGATGTGGTGTTTGGTAAACATGCAACAATTGAAGCACTTCAGGCAAGACGTGGTAATAAGCTATTTATTCAAGAGGATTTAAAAAGTTTTAAAATCGAAGAATTAAAAGAATTAGCTAAAGAATTTTCAGTACCGATTGTTTGGGCACCAAAAACAAGATTAGATGAAATGACGAATAAAGAGAATCATCAAGGCATCGTTTTAAAAATAACACCTTATGAATATTTGTCATTAGAAGATTTACTAGCTAAAAGTAAAGAGAAAGAAAATCGTTTCTTTTTAATTCTAGATAGTATTATGGACCCACATAATTTAGGGTCAATTATGCGTACAGCAGATGCGGTGAATGTGGATGGCATT
Organism: Vagococcus sp.; assembly: GCF_036639995.1. Taxonomy (GTDB): domain Bacteria; phylum Bacillota; class Bacilli; order Lactobacillales; family Vagococcaceae; genus Vagococcus. The sequence goes on from NZ_JAVWHO010000008.1 coordinate 38,839, forward strand.
ATTATTCCAAAACATCGTGCAGTAGGAATAACTCCTGTTGTTGTAAAAACGTCAACAGGTGCTGTAGAGCATGTACCTGTTGCAAGAGTGACCAATTTAAGTCAGACAATTAAAAAGTTAAAAGAAGATAACGTTTGGGTATTTGGAACTGATATGGAAGGGACAGACTATACAAAATGGAATGTTGCTGGAGATATTGCTCTTGTTATTGGAAATGAAGGAAAAGGCATCGGTTCCGCGCTTAAAAAGGAAATGGATGAAATGATTACTATTCCTATTGATGGCCACGTGCAAAGTCTAAATGCTGGTGTAGCTGCAGGATTATTAATGTATGAAGTCCATAGAAAAAGAAGAAATTAAGAATGGAGAAAGCCAGTGAAACGTCAGGTACTATTTGTAGACGGCTATAATATGATTGGCGCTTGGCCTATTCTTGAGCAGTTAAAAAAGCAAGACAAGCTAGCAGATGCAAGAGATACACTCTTATTTATGTTATCTAATTATGCAAAATATGAAGGAATCGAAATTATTGTGGTTTTTGATGCACAATTTGTTCCAGGTATCCAGCAAACTTACCGAGAATTTGGTGTAACAGTTATTTTTACAAAAGAAGAAGAAACCGCAGATACTTATATTGAACGTGAAGCAGCAGAAAAGATTAACCCTCTCACTCATGTTAGAGTGGCAACAAGTGATATGGCGGAGCAGTGGATTATTTTTTCAAAAGGGGCACTTAGAGTGTCTGCTAGAGAACTTTATAAAAAACTTAAGGAATCAGAAAAAAAAATTTTAGCTGATGCAGAGGATTATAAATTTCAGGACTATCGCCGCAATAGCCCATGGTCTGGGGATCAGTTAGAAAGATTACAAAAGGTATTTAATGAACTAAATAATGACTAAACACAAATTTGAACGTATGTTCTCTTTTGTGTTTTTTTATTTAATGGTACTATTTTTGAAACGGGAAGAGAAAACGGTTTCTTTAGGGGTAAAGGGGAAAATTATGTATAGTAAAAATGATGTTGTATTGTCGCGTGCGAAGTTTGGTTGTAGTGAGTCGTTTGCTGAAGTATTTGAAATGTATGTCCCTATAGTATTAAAACAAAGAAATGCTTATTATTTAAAAGGTTATGATTTAGATGATTGGCTACAAGAAGGTCGAATGGTCTGTTACGCATCAATGCAAACGTTTAATTTAACTCAAGACATTACGTTTGGTTTGTTCTTCAAAATAAATTTTAAACGACGTGTTATTACTCTGTTGAGACATCAGGAAGCTAAAAAACGTCAAATTGATCGTCACACAGAATCTCTAGATGCGCAAGTTGAACGATTAGGAGACAATTTTAGTGAATATAACGAAGATTCTCGAGCAGGTACAAGTATTCAATATATCTTTGTTAGAGACAAATTAGAGGATTTTTCAGAACAGTTATCAAAGTTTGAAAATCAAATTTATGAGTATCTTTTAGATGAAAAGAGCTTTGAAGAGATAGCAGAGTTAATGGACGTCCCTGAAACAAAAGTAAAAGCAGGATATAACCGATTGAAGATGAAGATAAAGAAACATCTTTCAGAATAAAAATAAAAAAATGTCTGACACTGTTCAAATAACGAATTTAATGAAACATAAGTATCAAATTAAATTTGTGAAAAACTATTGCTAAAATAACATTATTATGATAAAATTTGAAGTTTTTTATCAATTATGTTACAATGGTAGTTGAGGTGAGTTGAATGGCAGCGAGTATTTTAACGATAAAAGAAGAATTGGAAAATAAAATCGGTAGTCGAATTACTTTAGTCGCTCAGACTGGAAGAAAGCGACAAACAGAACGTAGCGGAATTTTAACCGAAACATATCCGTCTGTATTTATTGTCAATTTAGATCAAGACGAGAATGCATTTGAGCGAGTATCATACAGCTATACTGATATTTTAACTCGCGCAGTTGAAGTTCAATTTACAGATGATTTAGAAAACGATATAATTGGATAATACAATGAAGCCTAATAGAAATATTATGGCTTTTTTATTTTGAGAGGGAGGTTGATTGATGTGACAAAAGTTTTATTTGTATGCTTAGGAAATATTTGCCGCTCAACAATGGCAGAAGCTGTATTTAGAGACAAGGTTGAAAAAGCAGGACTGTCTGCTGACATTCAAATTTCTTCTGCTGCGACGGGAAGTTGGAATTTAGGAGATGCGCCACACAAAGGAACGGCTGAATTATTAGATAGTAAAGGAATTAGTTATAAGGGGATATATTCAACAAAAATTACAGATGAAGAGTTTGAAGAATATGACTACATTATTGGAATGGATGAAAGTAATTTAGTTAATTTAAAAAAATTATCACCTAATCCAGTGTTTAATAGTAAGATACATTTACTGCTTTCTGAAAGTATTGGTGAAGAAAGAACAGAAGTGCCCGATCCTTATTATACAGGGGACTTCAACTTAACCTATAAGTTAGTAGATATGGGAACTGATAAATGGTTAAATAAAATTAGAGAAGAACTAAAAAAAGGTTAGAAGCATGATGCTCCTAACCTTTTTGTTTGCTTATTTTTTTGATTCAGTTGTTTCTTTTTTTTCTGATTTTTTGCTATCGTCTTTTTTGTTATCTTTCTTTTCTTCTTTTTGAGGTAAGTAAGGAGTTAAGATATCTTTGAACGCTTCATCAGTAATTTTGATGTTAGCTTTATCTAATTCTTCACCAACGATTTTTTGTTGGAAAGTAGGATCTTGCATTTTAGTTTGTTCTGTAATTTCTTTTAATTCTTTTTCATATTTCTTGTAATCATTACCTTTTTTAACGTTTTTAACCATCTTCACGATGTAGAAACTATCAGCACCTGTTTGCATGTTTTGAGCAGTAATTACACCAGATGTTTTACCATCTTCAAGTTTGTAAGCTTCTTCTTTAACTTGTTCAGGAACCATAACGTTCTCTGGTTTTGTTTTCATAGTAGAATCAAATGTTAATTTACCGCCATCTTTTTTAGTTGCTTCATCTTTAGATTGTTCTTTAGCAACTTTAGTAAAGTCAGTACCATCATTAACTTGTTTTAATGCTTTTTCAGCATCTTCTTTAGAGTCAAATAAGGCAATTTGAGTATCTACAGCTGGATGATATGTTTTCCAAGTTTCTTTTAAGTCGTTATCAGTAATTTTTAAGTTAGATTTTAACATTTGTTGGAAGGCTAATTGACCTTTAATTGATTCTTTGTAAGTTTTAACATCCATGTTATTTTGTTTTAGAACATCTTCAAATTGTTTTTTGCCACCTTGTTGTTCTTCCATTTTTTTGAATTCTTTATCAACATCTTCTTGTTTAACATCTTTACCATAAGCATTTTCAGTAACTTTACCGATAATCATGTTAGTTAAAGCATCTGCTGTTTGAGGGTTCTTCTTAAGTTCAGTGTAAAAATCGTCCTCAGTGATTTTTCCACCTTTCATTGTTGCTACATCTTTACCGCCTGAACATCCAGCAAGGGTTAAAATTCCTAATAAAGAAACCGCTGCTAATTTAAGTGACTTGTTTTTCATCTTATTTGCACATCCTATTCTTCATAATTAATATAATTTTACATAATTGCACCACGAATAATACTATATCATACTATTCTTTCAAAAAATACAAAATTCAAAAAAATTTCATATAATAAACATAAGTGTGAACCTATTATACGAATAAACTGTATTTTATCTTATTCATTGATACTGTTTGAAAAATCAGTGATTTCGGTTTCAATTTTTGCAAGTTGGTTTTTGATGTCTTCTAACCGATATTTTGATTTGAATTTGAAGCGTGCAATACTTTTTTCAGTGCCATCAATAAACTCAGGAATTAGTGTTTCAGTCAAACTTTGTAGTTGTCTGGTGTTCACTTGTACATCATCAGCGCTTGTTTTGATATCCATGATTAATTGAAGCGTATCATCAATCTCATCTTGAATTTTTTTGCGTGTGTCTTTGCCTGATCTGGGTGCTAAAAGTAAAGCAGCAGAACCACCAACAATTCCACCAATTAGTAAACCTTTAACAAATTTTTTACCAGAAAATTTCTTTTTAGTCATTTACGATATTCTCCTTAATTGTATTTGCTATACGTGTCATTTCTTCTGTAGTGTATTGACTGCCATTATCAGCAAAAGTCATTGAAAAATCATCTTCTTTACTGTATCTCGGAATCAAATGAATGTGAGAGTGAAAGACAGATTGATAAGCGAGTTCTTTATTGTTATTGACTAAATTTAGTCCTTCCATATCTGGAAAACTTTTCTCTAAAGCACGAGCTATTTTAGGTACTTTTGAAAATAAAGTAGCTGCTAATTTTTCATCATACTCAAAAATATCTGATACATGCTGTTTAGGAATGATAAGCGTATGTCCTTTTGTTGTTTGTGTGATGTCTAAAAATGCATAAACGTCGTCATCCTCATATACTGTGTAGCTTGGAATGTCACGATTGATTATTTTGCAAAAAATACAGTCTGTCATTGAAAAGCCCTCCTTTAATTATAAAACAACCTTACCATAAAAGGATTTGAAATTGAATGGAATAATAGTCAAAATTTGGATTTAGTGATAGAAAGTTGTGCTATAATTTATCTAGACTAAAATGGAGGATTTATACATGAGTTTAAAAATAGAACATTTAACTGGGGGATATGGACATATTCCGGTTTTAAAAGATATTAATTTTGAAGTGGATTCTGGTGAAATTGTCGGTTTAATAGGATTAAACGGTGCAGGTAAGAGTACGACAATAAAACACATTGTTGGTTTATTAACAGAACAAAAGGGTAAAATAACAGTAGATGATAAAACACTAAAAGAAGCACCAGAAGAGTACCGAAAAACAATAGGTTATATTCCTGAGACACCGATTCTTTATGATGAATTAACCTTGAGAGAACATATTGAAATTACAGCAATGGCATATGATATTCCTATGGATGAAGCGATGACGCGTGCGGATAAACTGCTAAAAACGTTTCGTTTGGAAAATAAATTAGAGTGGTTTCCTGCTCATTTTTCAAAAGGGATGAAACAAAAAGTCATGGTGATGTGTGCCTTTTTAACAAATCCAAGCCTTTTTATTATTGATGAACCATTTCTTGGCTTAGATCCTTTAGCAATCAATGCGTTACTTGAATTAATGAATGAGATGAAAAATCAAGGGTCTGCAATTTTGATGTCAACGCACATCTTAGCCACAGCTGAAATATATTGTGATCGATTTGTTGTTCTTCATGAAGGAGAAGTGCGAGCAATAGGTTCAATGAATGATTTGAGAAAAGAATTTAATTTACCAGATTCTTCTTTAGATGATATTTATATTTCCTTAACGAAAGAAGAGGAGGTTTAAAGATGAACCTTTTTTATAAAAATCGGTTAGCCTTGCATCAAAAACACATGATGCGTTATATGAAATACGTACTAAATGACCATTTTTTATTAGTTATGATAGTTGCTATGGGTGGCTTTGCTTTATATTATTCTGAATTTGTTAAGCAGTTAGATCAAACCTTTATCTATGGTCGATTATTTGTCATTCTTTTATGGTTTTTAATTTTATTTGTTGGTAAAGTTGCGACGTTACTAAAAGAGCCAGACATGATATTTTTACTTCCAAAAGAGCGTCAAATGACAAGTTACATGAAAAAAGCGTATCAACATTCTATTTGGTTACCATTAATAGTTATAACATTAACGGTAGGGATTACGATGCCGTTACTTGTTGCGACAACACCGCTAGGTTTTAATGATTTTTACCCATTGGTGTTAAATCTATGGTTATTAAAATTAGGGTATTTGATGATTCAATTACAAAAAGTGTACTTGAATACTGAAAGTAGCACACGTTTACAATTAATCATTTTTGTTATTAGTAGTTTTTTGAGCATTTCCTTGAATTTGTATTTCAATCCTTGGAGTGGTATTATTATTTCCTTATTATTTGTTGCGTTTAGCTCTTTTAAGAGTAAAGATTCATTAGGGAAAAATCCTCTTGATTGGGAAAAAGCCATTGCATTTGAGAGAAAAAGATTGAAGAAAATTTATTCTTTCATTAATTTGTTTACAGATGTTCCTGGACTTTCAAGTGATGTGAAACGACGTACTTACATGGATCCTTTGCTTAAAAGAATCAAAAAAGAGCAGGGGCAAACTTTCACGTATTTATATAGTAGAGTGTTTCTTAGAGGAACAGAGTTTAGTGGACTAGCTATTAGATTAACCGTTATTGGTTCGTTGTTTTTATTTTTTAGTGATCAGCTGATTTTAAATGGTATTATTAGTGTCTTATTTATTTACTTAATTGGTTTTCAGTTATTGCCGATTTATAGTGAATTTGATTACATGTTAATGACTCATTTATATCCTGTTAAAAGAGAACAGAAAGTTAGAGCCGTAGAAAAATTAATACAAATCGTTTTAAGTGTCACAATAGCTATATTTAGTGTTCTTCTATTGATACGACTACAAGATAAAGTAGGTGCATTAATGATTATTGGAATGATGCTAATTGAAGGTATCGTTTTCACAAAGATGTACGCACCAAAACGGTTAAAAAAATTAGAGAAATCGTTGATTTAAAAAGAAACTAGCAACATAATATGATATACTAATCTTCGATTCCTAAAAATAGGATAGATGCTTTTTTGTAACTTAGTTTAGTTTGGATGGGGAGACGACATAAAATGTTTAAATTTGATAAAAATTGGAATCTCCAACCAATTAAAGGAGATACCGGAAAAGCATATAAAGGGATTCGAGATAGTGAGAGAGTTTTTATAAAAAGAAATTCAACGCCTTTTTTAGCCGCTCTTTCAAGAGAAGGCTTAACACCCAAGTTGTTGTGGACAAAGCGAACAGGTGATGGAGATGTTTTAACGGCTCAAGAATGGCTTGAAGGACGACAGTTAACACCTGAGGAAATGGGTGAAAGTACGGAAGTTATTCGGATATTGCAGCATTTGCATGAGTCTGAGTCATTAAAATCAATGCTTCAGAGAATGGATGGTCGTGAAAAGTCAGCCTTTGATTTTTTAAGTGATTATGCGTCTGATTTACCAGACAATTTAAAAAATAATTTATATCTTATGCGTGTGTTTCGCTATTTAGAAGACCATTTACCTTCATTTCATCCAGTGTATTATACAGCGTGCCATGGGGATGCAATTCATAATAATTGGTTAGTATCGTTAGAAAATGAAGTTTTTTTAGTTGATTGGGACTACTCAGTGCTAGCTGATCCTGCTCTAGATATTGGAACAATCCTTGGTCACTATGTAGATTCAAGTTTTTGGTCCTATTGGGTGGAAGAGTATGGCGTAGAGCCTGAGGATAATTTGATGGACCGAATTTATTGGTATGCGGGTATTAATTTGCTATTACAAATCAAGCGATGTTATTTAAGATATGAAAGAGAGCAGATGAACAGTCATATTGCTCAGCTTAAAAAAATATATAAATATTAAAATTTAGAGCTCTTTGGCTAGTTACCAAAGGGCTTTTTAAGAGAAAGGGAAAAAATATGAGATTAAGAAACAAACCAGGAGCTAAAGAAACTATTTTAGATCACCCAGAGTATATTTTAACGGATGCTAGTGACTGGAAAGGTAATTGGCATAAACGATTTGCAAAAAAACAACCACTTCATATTGAAGTTGGTAGTGGTAAGGGACAATTTATTGTTGAGATGGCTAAAGCACATCCAGAGATAAATTATATTGGAATTGAGCTGCAAACGAATGCGATTATCTCGATTTTAGAGAAACAATTGGAAGAGAAACTACCTAATTTACAATTATTGCTTGTAAATGGTGCAGATTTAACCGATTATTTTGCTGATAGCGAAGTAGATTTGGTTTATTTGAATTTTTCAGACCCATGGCCAAAAACGAGACATGAAAAAAGACGTTTAACGTATCATACCTTTTTAAAGACATATGAAACAATTTCTAAACCTCAAGCAGAGCTTCATTTTAAAACAGATAATCAAGGCCTTTTTGAATATTCGTTAGCAAGTGTGACTTGGTACGGTATGACGTTAAAACAAGTGTGGCTTGATTTACATCATAGTGATTATGAAGGCAACATTATGACAGAATATGAAGAAAAATTCTCTGATAGAGGACAACGAATTTATCGTTTAGAAGCTACCTTTCATGGTAAGGACAAAGCAAATTAAGCTTTGTCCTTTTTATATTCTCGAATGGTAGGTGGCTCATAATTTTCAATGACATATTGAATATCATCTAGTGAATCAGAAAAAAGAATTTTACTTCTATCTTCTTGCGTTAAAAAATGGTTAGCAACCATCTGATCAAAAAAATTAGCAAGTAAATCATAATATCCGTTAACATTATAAAAAATACATGGATTTTGATGTTCACCAATTCTTCCCCATGAAATAACTTCGGAAATTTCTTCAAGAGTCCCTGGACCACCAGGAAGGGCGATATAGGCGTCAGATAGTTCAATCATTTTTCTTTTTCTTTCATGCATGTCAGATACGATAATTAACTCATCTAATCCTTTATGCGATAATTCACGTTGCTCTAAAAAAGTAGGCATAACGCCAGTGACATGTCTGCCACCTTGAATAACAGTATCTGCAATGAGCCCCATTAAGCCAACATCACCCCCACCATAAACAAGGTCATACTTATTTTTTACCATCCATTGCCCAATTTCAATCGTTTTATCTTGATAAATTTTTTTGTTCCCTGCGCTTGCACCACAATATATAGCTATTTTTTTCATTTTATACCTCCTGAGATACAATATATGATAACGTACACGAATAAAGTTATTAAATTAATTTAGCTTGAAAAGTTAATTAAATTAATTCATATCGATATAAACGGAACGTTTTGACGATATAAGTTTAATAAATAGTTGAAATTCACATAAAATTCACATTTTAATAGTATAATAATTGTAGTGATTTGTATCACTAATTTTTCTCAATCTTACTTAGTTGTAAAATTAGGTAAGAACATCTTTTTTGCCACTAGTGAAAACTAGTGGTTTTTTTATATAAAAAATAGACTAAAGGAAGAACCTCTTTAGTCTATTAAAAATCATAATCTATATATATCTAAAATAGTCCCTGTATGTGCATCTGCTACGAATTCATATTGGGCTAATTCACCGTCTTCAATTCGTGAGATACCGCCTGTATAAACTTTTGATTTGATCGCAAATTTTTGCAGTGGTTCTTTTTTAAAATGAATCCAAGATCCCTCAATCGGTCCTTCTTGTAAAAAGTCTGCTTTCACTTTTTCTAAAATATCATCAGCTGATAAAGTTTTTGTTTTTTTATACCAATAAGTTAAGGCAGCACCACTAATAGCGCCAACAGCTAAACCAATGCCAACTCCTGTTGTTAAACCATGTTGATAGAACTCTTTATTATTGTTTTTATTTTTACTTTTAAGCATAATTCTACCTCCTTATGATAAATTCATTGTCACCATTGTAGCATAAAAGAGGTAAAAGAAAAAAATAAAAATGATTGTAAGAACTTTTTTCTGCTTTCTTTGAATTATGTTATAATGGGAATGTAGATGGAAAGAGGGGTGAATCTACTGTTTTAGTAGATAGATGAATGGATGATAAATTATTTAACCGAATTAAACAGTTAACAGAAATTCAAAGCACAAGTGGTTTTGAAGGAAATATGCGAGATGTCATGACAAAAGAAATGACACCTTTAGTTGATAACATCGAATACGACGGTTTAGGTGGCGTGTTTGGTATTAAAAAAAGTAAAGTAGAAGATGCGCCGCGCATTATGTTAGCCTCTCACATGGATGAAGTAGGTTTTATGTTGGCACAAATTTTAGATAATGGGCTATTTAGAGTCGTACCATTAGGTGGATGGAATCCTTACGTGGTATCAGCCCAACGATTTACCTTACAAACTAAAAAAGGCAATTACCCAGTGATTTCTTCTTCTGTCCCACCACATTTGTTACGTGGTACAGATGGCCAAAGTAAAGTTGATGTGGCTGATATTTTATTTGATGCAGGTTTTGTCTCAAAAGAAGAAGCAGAAAGCTTTGGCGTTAGACCAGGAGATTCGATTGTTCCTGATGTTGAAACAATAAAAACAGCCAACGGTAAACGAATCATTAGTAAAGCATGGGATAACCGTTATGGTTGTACCTTAGTGTTGGATGTATTAGAAGAATTAAAAGATAAAGAGTTACCAAATACATTGATTGCAGGAGCAAACGTTCAAGAAGAAGTTGGTTTACGCGGGGCTAAGGTATCTACGAATAAATTTAAACCTGATTTATTCTTTGCAGTAGACTGTTCACCGGCCAATGATTTAGATGGTAAAAAAGATGCAAACGGTCGCTTAGATGGTGGTTTCTTATTACGTATTTTTGACCCAGGAATGATTATGTTAGGCCGCATGCGTGAGTATATAGTAGAAACAGCAGATGCTCATGAAATTCCGTACCAAAATTTTGTTTCAAAAGGTGGAACAGATGCGGGTGCTGCTCATTTAGCTAATGATGGTGTCCCAAGTGCGGTTATCGGCGTACCAGGACGATATATTCATACACATCAAACGATGTTTAGTGTGAAAGATTATGAAGCGGCTAAAGCCATGGTTATGGCATTATTAACATCATTAGACCGTGAAACAGTGAATTCAATTATATACGGAAAGTAGGGATAAAAATGCTTATACCAACATCATTAGAGGAAATCGCAAATGTTATCGAAACCAAAAAAGCCATTCTTTTCTTTACGGCAGATTGGTGTGGTGATTGTGTCTTTATTAAACCTCACATGCCTGAAATTGAGGCAGCTTTTCCTGAGTTTGAGTTTATTCAAATTGACAGAGATGATTACATCGAACTTTGTCAAAAATGGGATGTCTTTGGTATTCCAAGTTTTATCGGTGTTGAAAATGGCAAAGAAACAGGTCGTTTTGTCAGTAAAGACCGAAAAACAAAAGATGAGATTATCGACTTTTTAAAAACATTATAGAAAGAGGATGAGCGTATGATAGAATCACAAGAGTATGATTCCATATTAGTCGGAACAGATGGTAGTGACCAAGCCAAATTGGCCTTTGAAAAAGCAATATCAGTAGCAAAAAGAAATAATGCGAAAGTAGTAGTGGCACATATTATCGAGAACAAACTTTATGGTGGAACTATGTCATTTTCAACTTTTACTCCTGACTTAGTTCAAGCAGAGTCTGACGAATCGCAAAAATTACTAGACAGCTACATTGAAGAAGCTAAAAATTTAGGGTACGACAATGTAGAAACTGTATTAGAATACGGTTCGCCAAAAGTTTTGATGGCAAAAGAATTACCTGAAAAATACAATACAGACCTAATCATGGTAGGACAATCAGGATTAAATGCCGTTGAACGTTTGGTTATGGGTAGTGTTAGTGATCATATCATTCGTACAGCTCCGTGTGATGTTTTAATTGTTCGACCAGAATAAAAATCGTGGAAAGTAAGTACTTTAAACGGTGCTTACTTTCTTTACGTAAAAGAAAGGGAATATTTGATGATTGTTAGTTATAATTTAAACGGTGTCGGTGACACATTATTGATTGCTGTAAAAGACAGTGAAGGAAAAGAAGTAACGTCTGTAAGAAAAGAAGATGTGGCTTGTGTCAGTTTGAAAGAAACTGGTGAGGTAGTTGCTTGGAATATCTTTTTGGCATCTGAAAAAATCAGTGACTTAACTGGTAATGGGCAAGTTCATTTATCTAAAAATCAAATCAATGACTTAAATGCTGAAGTTAAAAAAGCAGGTTTTAATACTGAATTTATTTTTGATGAATCACCTAAATTTGTGATCGGTTTTGTGAAAGAATGCCGCAAACATGAAGATTCAGATCATTTAAGTATCACAACGATTGAAGTAGATAATGGTGAAGAATTACAAATTGTTTGTGGGGCACCTAATATCGCACAAGGTTTGAAAGTTGTAGTTGCTAAAGTTGGCGCTATGATGCCAGACGGTATGTTGATTTGGCCAGGTGAATTACGTGGCGTTAAAAGCTTTGGCATGGTCTGCTCAGCTCGTGAACTTCAATTAGCTAACGCACCAGAGAAGAAAGGTATTTTGGAATTACCAGAATCTGCTGTTGTTGGTTCAGCATTTGATTTTACATTAGCATAAAAAACACTTAAAAAAATGAGTTAGGAAGAAAAAAGATTGTAGTTTTTTGAACTTTCTTGTAGAATGACTCTAAAGATGAAATTAATAGGAGGTAAAACGATGAGCTTTACAGATGAAACAATGAGATTTGATTTTAATGATGACAGTAAAAAAGAAGTAAGTGAAACACTTGCAATTGTTTACCTTGCTTTGCAAGAAAAAGGATATAATCCAATTAATCAAATTGTAGGCTATTTGCTATCTGGAGACCCTGCCTATATTCCCCGTTATAAAGATGCACGTAATTTAATTCGTCGTCATGAACGTGATGAAATTATGGAAGAATTAGTAAAAGATTACCTTTCTCATAACGGAATCAACGGACTATGAGAACAATGGGATTAGATGTTGGGTCAAAAACAGTGGGAGTTGCTGTGAGTGATCCATTAGGTTGGACTGCCCAAGGGATTGAGATCATTAGAATTGATGAAGAAAATGGCGTTTTCGGCATTGAACGTGTGGCTGAATTAGTCAAAGAATATCAAGTGACTCAATTTGTGGTTGGTTTACCTAAAAATATGAACAATACAATTGGCCCAAGAGCTGAGGCCTCAATGGCTTATGGTGATATGTTAATAGCTGAGTTTGATTTACCAGTTATTTATCAAGATGAACGTTTAACAACAGTTCAAGCAGAACGAATGTTAGTTGAGCAAGCTAATACATCTCGGGCAAAACGTAAAAAAGTAATTGACAAAGTAGCAGCTGTGATGATACTTCAAAATTATTTAGATAAGAAATAAAAAAGAAGCCGCTGTGGCTTCTTTTTTTTATAGTTCTTCTTCAGCTTCAAATGTGTTGAAAACTTCTTCAATCATATCCCATTCAGCTTCAGTTTCAATTTCCATTAAACGGCCTTCTGATTCGCCATCAGCTTGTTCGTAAGCGTAAGCTAATAATTCTACTTCGTCGCCTTCAGGAGTACTTGCTTCATAAAGTAATACGTAATCTTTTCCAAATTCTTCTTGTCCATCAATTGTTAAATGGATACGGAATAAGACTTCATTTCCTTCGTCATCAATTAAAGTAATTAAATCTTCAGCATCATGAATATGTTCATGGTCGTGATTACAATTTTCGTCATGTTTATGTGTGTCTGTCATTTTTCATTCCTCATTTCTTTTCGTTTAACTTCATCTCACATTATACCGAAAAAATGCAGAAAAGGCTATTAATCCTTATGTGAAATTAAAAAGGCGAACAGGTCAAAGCTTAGGTTTATCTAAAAGCAATTTTTTTTGCTTTTTCTGTATTAGCAAAATGAAGTTTGGCATATTTTTCAAGTAAAGGTAAGCCGCCTTTTTTTAAAATCTTAGCAGCAGCCTGATCGGATTTTGTGCCAGCGCCAGAAGGAACAAGAATACCAAGTTCTTTGCTAGCTTTATCTAATTCCTCTAAAAATGTTGCTCGGCAAATAATGGAAGCAGCAGCAACAGAGAGATGATACTGCTCTCCTTTTGTTTTAAAGTATAAATTTTCTGTGACCTGATTGGGCTCTTGTTTTAAATAAGAACGATAATTTTTTTCTGTTGTAAATTGATCAATTAGGATGCCATCTGGTTTTTCAGGTAGCAAATCATTTAAAAGTAAGTAAAGAGCTTGATTATGTAAAGCCACCTTCATTCGATTAACGTTATAATTAGGTTGAATATCATTGTATTTTTGAGGTGTCACAATGAGTTCTCTAAACGGGATAACTAATCGCAAATCTTTCGCAATTTTTCTGATTAGAGAATCGTTTAACATTTTAGAATCTTTAACACCAAGTTCTTTAAGTAGAGGTAATTGTTCTTTTTTGGCATATGTGGCACATACAACCACGGGACCTAAATAGCTACCGTTACCAACTTCATCACTTCCAACGACAGACCAATTAGCGAAATCTTTTGGTAAACTACTTGAAGAGCTATCTTTTTTTTGTGTAGTAGGAGTAGAAGTTCCCCATTTACTTGCTTCACTTTCGGCTGAGACTCCTTGAAATAAGACTTTTCCTGAGTTATAAGCAGTAATTGAAACACCTGGTATTTTAGCTGAGAAAACAGCATAAGGTGGTGTTTTAACTAAAGAATGTTGATATGTCGCATTCATTTCTTGGATTGTTTTTGATGAACATTTTAATGTGATTGATTGGCTCATTTTTTTGTTTCCCTTCTTTTCATGTGATTTAATTATAGCAATAAAAAAAATGAAAGCACACTCTTAAAAAAACTTCTTAATAGATTGGTGGATAAAATTGTCATTTGAAGAAAAGTCTTATATAATTAATTTAAGATACTGGGAAGTCCTTAGAGACGTGAGGAGGATAAGTCGTGGTTCAAGAAGATAAGAAAAGGTATAAAGCAAAAATTGCGGGAAATGCATTTACGATAATTGGCAATGAAAGCCACTATCACATGGATATTGTCAACGATTTAGCTAATGAACAGTTAGAGCTTATCATGGGACAATCCCCAACATTAACAAGAGAGCAGGCGTCGATTCTTTTAGCCGTTAATACGCTATCGATTCAAGTTAAGCAACAAGAACTTATTTTAGATCAACGAGACGAAATTGTTGAACTAAAAAAAGAAATAGCTAAAGTTGCTGAACTTGAGGATCGTCTAAGCAAGATTGAAGAGCGTGAAAAAGAAGCGCGTAAAGCGGTTATTACTGAAAATAGACAATTAACAGAAGACGAAATGCTCAATCATATTGAAGTTCAAAAAGTTTTAAATCAGCAAGTCAAAGAAAAAATACAAAAAAACAACAATCAGAAGAAAAAATAAATGAGTAAGTTAGGTTTGAAATTATGTTAACATTATTGATTATTATTATTTTAGCAACAAGTTTTTACGTTGGTTATCGAAGAGGATTGATGCTTCAAGCCGTTTATGGTGCGGGTTATTTGTTATCCTTTTTGGTTGCAAAAGGCTTTTATAAACCCTTAGGGAAAAAAATTGATTTACTAATACCTTATCCAGCGCCAACACCTAAAACTGAACTAGTCTTATTTGATAAAAGTTTAATTTTTGATTTAGATAAGGCTTTTTATGCTGGCTTTGCATTTGTTTTAATTCTATTTTTTGGTTGGGTTTTGACTCGATTTGTAGGAATGCTTTGTTATGGATTAACCTTTAGACCGATGCTTAAAGAAGGCAATGATTTAGCAGGCGGTTTAGTCAACTTAGGGATGACTTTAATAGGTCTAACAGTTATTTTGACATTACTAGCGATGGTTCCTCTTGATATTATCCAAAATTTATTTAAAAAGAGTAGTTTTGCAAGGTTTTTAGTTGAGTCAATGCCAATAATTTCATCTTGGTTATATGAATGGTGGATTACAAAAGTTATCCTTTAATAAGAAGTAAAGAGGCTGCTTATTTATAATCAGCCTCTTGTTTAATAGTGTAGAAGGAAAAGATTAAGGAGTACAAAATGAATAAAAAAATATTACAAACCTTAGAGTTTGATAAAGTGAAACAAATGTTATCAGAACATATTGTTACTAAATTAGGTGAAGAACACATTCAAAATCTGACACCCGTCAATAATTTTGAAAAAATTGAAGAAGATTTACTTGAAACAAGTGATGCCTTTAATATTTTAAGATTAAGAGGAGGGATTCCAATTCCTGTTCTTGAAAATATTAAACCACATATGAAACGTATTGAAATTGGAGCTATGCTAAATGGTGTCGAACTAGCGCAAGTGGGTCGAGTTTTACGCACGGTGACAGAACTTCAAAACTTTTTTGATGATTTAAAAGAAGCAGAGATTGAGTTAGAGCGTTTATATGAATGGAATGAAAAAATGATTGCTCTACCTGATATTGCTAAAGCAATTCGTTTATCTATTGATGAGGACGGCCATGTGACGGATGAAGCATCAAGTGAGTTAAAAGGAATTCGACAAAGTATTAGACGTTCTGAGCAAGGTATTAGAGAGCAGTTGGATAGTATTTTGCGAGGAAATAATAGCAAATACTTAAGTGATACAATTGTGACTATGCGAAATGACCGTTACGTTATTCCTGTTAAAAGTGAGTATCGTGGGCAATTTGGTGGGGTTGTTCATGACCAAAGTGCGTCAGGGCAAACCGTATTTGTTGAGCCAAGACAAGTGGTTGAACTAAATAATAAATTAAGACAGCATCAAATCGCAGAACGAAAAGAGATTGAACGGATTTTAGCAGTTCTATCCAACGAATTAGCACCATTTCGTCAAGAGATTTTACAAAATGCTTTTGTTTTAGGAAAACTAGATTTTATTAACAGTAAGGCTTCTTTTGGGAAACGTATTAAAGGAATTGTACCGACTTTAAGTCATGAAAAACATGTTGACTTAAAACAAGCAAGACATCCACTGATTGATGAAAAAAAAGTTGTTCCAAATGACATTGTAATTGGTGAAGAGTATCAGGCAATTGTGATTACTGGACCAAACACTGGTGGTAAGACAATTACCTTAAAAACACTAGGACTTTTACAATTAATGGGGCAATCTGGATTACCGATACCAGCTCATGAGGACAGTGTGATTGGTGTCTTCTCTGAAGTTTA
>NZ_JAVWHO010000008.1:55698-65919 GCF_036639995.1 Vagococcus sp.
AGTATGGAATTTGATGTGGATACACTTAGTCCAACGTATCATTTATTGATTGGTATCCCAGGACGAAGTAATGCTTTTGATATTTCCAAACGTTTAGGCTTATCTCAAGAGATTATTGAGCAATCTAAACAAATTATTGATGGTGAGAGCCAAGATTTAAATGAAATGATTTCTGATTTAGAGAATCAACGCAAAATGACTGAAACTGAATATTTAGAAATGCGTCATTATTTAGATGATTCTGAGCAGTTGCATCATGATTTAAAAGAAGCCTATGAAATTTTCTTTGAAGAGCGAGAAAGAGAGATGAATAAGGCGAAAGCAAAGGCAAATGAAATTATTGAAGAGGCTGAGAAAAAAGCAGAAGATTTAATTCAAGATATTCGCCAGATGCAGTTAAGAAGTAGCTCATCAAGTCATGTGAAAGAACATGAATTAATTGATGTGAAAACACAATTATCTGGATTGAAACATGATGAAAGTCATTTAGCTAAAAATAAAGTCTTGAAAAAAGCCAAAGAAAAGAAAACCTTCAAACCAGGTGATGATGTATTGGTAGAAACGTTTGGTCAACGAGGTACGTTGATTAAGAAAGTATCAAACAAAGAATGGCAAGTCCAACTAGGTATTTTGAAAATGAATGTCTCAGAAGACAGCATGACCTTATTAGCACCTGAAAAAGAACCGACAACACGCATGACCTCAGTCACAAGTGATTCAGGTGGTAGTAGACAAACCGTGAAAACACAGTTAGATTTACGAGGAAAACGATATGAAGAGGCTATAGCAGAAGTAGATCAATACATTGATGCAGCTCTTTTAGCTGGTTATCCTCAAGTAACAATTGTTCATGGCAGAGGAACAGGTGCTATCAAAAAAGGCGTACAAGATTACCTTAAAAGCAATCGTCGGGTTAAAAAATATGAATATGCCCCATCAAACCAAGGGGGAGATGGAGCAACGATTGTTAGCTTCTAAAAAGTGAGCAAATTACTAGTAGTAAAGTACCCCCTTTGGTATAATTCAATTGTGAAGAATAAGATTTAGGAGAGTGTATATAGTATGATGTTAGATATTACAGATCAAAATTTTACAGAAGAAATTAGTGAAGGTTTAGTAATGGTAGACTTTTGGGCACCATGGTGTGGTCCATGTCGTATGCAAACACCTATCTTAGAACAATTATCAGAAGATTACGTTGACCGTGTGAAATTTGTCAAAGTTAACGTTGATGAAAACCCAGCAACTAGCCAACAATTTGGCATTATGAGTATTCCAAATATGTTATTGTTTAAAGATGGCGAAGTGGTAGAAAATATCGTTGGTGTTCATCAAAAAGCACAATTAATACCTATTTTTGATAAACATTTATAAAATAAAGGTCATTCAGTGGTTTGAAAAGAACTACTGAATGATTTTTTTTATCTCTCAAGGTATACTATTTGTGAGATTGATATAGGAGTGAAAAAAATGAATGAACAGATAAAAAATAAACTAGCACTCTTACCTGATCAACCAGGTTGCTATTTAATGAAAGATAAAAATAAAACAATTATTTATGTTGGTAAAGCCAAAATTTTAAAGAATCGTGTTCGCTCGTATTTCACAGGTAGTCATGACACAAAGACAGAACGACTAGTCAGCGAAATTGTTGATTTTGAATATATCGTGACCGAATCAAATACAGAAGCATTGCTTTTAGAAATTAATTTGATTCAAAAGAACATGCCTAAATATAATATTATGTTAAAAGACGATAAATCATATCCCTTTATAAAAATAACCAATGAAAAAGCACCAAGACTTCTAATTACACGAAAAGTTTTAAAAGACCATGCGACTTACTTTGGACCTTATCCAGATGTTAGGGCAGCGAATGAAACAAAACGGCTATTAGATAGAATGTACCCATTAAGAAAATGTAGAAATTTACCTAATGAGGTATGTCTTTATTATCATATGGGCCAATGTTTAGGACCGTGTATTAACCCAATCGTTGAAGAACAGTATAAGCAAATGGTAGAAGAAATTAAACACTTTTTAAATGGCGGTGGGTATGTAAGTGTCCAAAAAGAATTAGAAGAAAAAATGAAAAAAGCTGCAGAATCAATGGAATTTGAGCGTGCAGCCGAGTACCGAGATCAGATTAATGCAATTCAAACCATTATGACAAAACAAAAGATGACGAATGCAGACTTTATTGACCGAGATATTTTTGGTTTTGCTGTGGACAAGGGTTGGATGGTGGTTCAAGTATTTTTTGTGAGACAAGGAAAATTAATTGAGCGTCGTGTCTTTGATTTTCCTTTTTATAATGAAGCAGAGGAAGATTTTCTTACCTTTATTGGTCAGTTTTATCAAGAAAATCAACATTTCATTCCTAAAGAAATACTAATCCCAAAGGATATCTCAAAAGAAGATGTAGCAGCCATTGTTCAGACAAAAGTACTGCAACCAATGCGCGGTGAGAAGAAAAAATTAGTAGATCTAGCAAGTAAAAATGCCAAAATATATTTAACTGAGCAGTTTAGTTTGATTGAAAGAAAAGAAGAGCGAACAGTTGGGGCAGCTCAAAAATTAGGAGATGCTATGAAAATACCTACCCCTGGGCGTATTGAAGCGTTTGATAACTCTAATATTATGGGGACAGATCCAGTGTCAGCCATGGTTGTGTATGTGGATGGTAAACCTTCAAAAAAAGACTATCGAAAATTTAAAATTAAATCTGTTAATGGTCCAGATGATTATGCCTCAATGAAAGAAGTCATTTATAGACGTTATTCACGAGTTCTAAAAGAAGATTTGCCACTTCCAGATTTAATATTAATTGATGGTGGGAAAGGCCAAGTACATGCAGCACAAGAAGTATTAGATAATCAACTTGGACTAGACATTCCAATCGCTGGATTAGCTAAAAATGATAAACACAAAACAAGCGAATTACTATTTGGACCAGAACTTGAGGTAGTTCCACTCAAAAGAAATTCACCAGAATTCTTTTTACTTCAACGAATTCAAGATGAAGTTCATAGGTTTGCAATAACATTTCACCGCGCAACTCGAAGTAAAACTAGTTTTTCTTCAAAACTAGATAGTATTGAAGGATTAGGACCAAAACGAAAGAAAGAATTACTCAAAGCGTTTAAATCCGTAAAAAATATCCAAGAGGCAAGTTTGGAAGATATTCTTGCTGTTGGTATGCCTAAAAATGTAGCTACCAATATTTATGAGCATTTTAAGCAATTGGATGAATAGTTTTTTTTCAGAAAAAGTGGTACAATTAAAAAGCGTTTTTTAAACTTAAATTTAAAGGGGAAATATTGTGTCATTAATAATTAATATTACGTCGATCGTCATTATTTTTGTTTCCATGTTCTATTACTATCGCAAAATTGTTTTAGCTAAAAAATCAGAATTTGTCCAAAAGGTATTAGCAAATACTAGTCAATTAACAATGAGTGCTTATCTTTTAGGCTTAGGTGTTATTCTTATTGAATTAAACGCCTTTGGACTCTCTAGAAGTCATTTTGTAAACCACTTATTAATCTACGGAGCCTTTGTTAGTTTAGTAAATAGTTTTAGTTTATGGTATTTTTCACGAACTTTAAAAGAAGACTAATTATGGTTTAACGCTTTTTTTAACGAGAATGATTCTAATTAATTGACATTTTTGTGAAAGAATCCTATAGTGAAATAGAAGTAATCACTGGAGGGATTTTGAAAATGAGTCAACCAAAAATTGTTGTTCTAGGAGCTGGATATGCTGGATTAAAAACAGTTAAACAACTTCAAAAGAAAAACATTAACGCAGAAATCATTTTAGTTAATAAAAATGATTATCACTATGAGTCAACACAATTACATGAGGTTGCGGCAGGAACAGAACCTGCTTCAAAAATTACATTTAAAGTGACAGATGTTTTGGATAGTAAAAAAGTAACATTTATCCAAGACACGGTATCACTTGTGAAAAAAGACGAAAAGAAAGTGGTTTTAGAAAAACAAGGTGAGTTGTCATATGATTATTTGGTTATTGCCTTAGGTTTTGAGTCTGAAACATTCGGTATTCCAGGTGTAAATGATTTTTCTAAACCGCTTGTTAATATAAAAACAGCTGAAGAATGTAAAAAACATCTAGATGAAACCTTAGCGAACTATCAAACAACAAAAAATGATGCAGATTTGTCTATTGTTGTGTGTGGTGCAGGATTTACTAGTATTGAGTATTTAGGTGAGATTACTAATCGTATTCCTAAGCTAGCTAGTCAATTAGGATTTCCACAAGATAAAGTGAAAATTACATGTATTGAAGCTATGCCAACACTTTTACCGATGTTTTCTGAAAAACTTGGTTCTTACGGAATTGATGTTTTGAAGAAACGTGGTGTAGAATTTAAGGTAGGCACACCAATTAAAGAAATTAAAGAGAATACTGTTGTTTATGAAGAAAATGGTGAACTTAAAGAAATTAATGCCAATACAATTATTTGGACAACTGGTGTTAAAGGTAGTTCAGTTATTGGTGAATCAGGATTTAGCGAGCGTCGTGGACGTGTTATGGTTGAATCAGATTTAACAGTAGCAGAGCATCCTGAAATTTTTATGATTGGGGACGTTAGTGCGGTAATGGATAATGAGTCAGGACGTCCATTCCCAACAACTGCTCAAATTGCGTTAAAACAAGGCGAGTCTGTGGCAGATAATTTAGAAGCTAAATTAGCAGGTCGCCCATCTGAACCTTTTTCATTTAAACCTCTTGGAACAGTTGCTTCTATTGGTAATAACGTAGGTATTGGAAATGTTATGGGAAAAGAAGTAAAAGGTTATATTGGATCAATTATGAAGAAGAACATTATTAATAAATCTTTATTAGAGGTAGGAAGTACTAAAACGCTCTTGAAAAAAGGTCGTTTTGATTACTATCACTAAAAAAACTGATTAACTCAATAGGACAATTTCTTAAATGTGAGAAATTGTCCTATTTTTTTATCAAAAAATATTGACAAAAAAAATGGTTTTGGTAATATATCATTAAACGATATATCGTATTGTGATATATCTTTGGCTGATATAGTTCAGTGAGGGGGATGACACATGGATGAGCCATTAACAGATTCAAATTATTTGATATTACTTGCTTTGCTTGAACCAAAGCATGGATATGCCATTATGAAAGAAATATCAGAGATAACTGAAGAAAGAGTCAGTATTGGACCTGCTAGTATGTATACGATACTAAAAAAATTACAGAAAAGTGAATTGATTCGTTTGGAGCAAGACGATGATCGAAAAAAAATCTATCTGATTACTGAATTGGGTATTGAAAAATTAGAAAAAGAAGTAGAAAGACGAAAACTTTTTTATCTTGCGGGGAAACGTCTTCTTTCTGAAAGAAAAGAGGACAGCTATGATTATAGGTGATAAAAAATTTATTATGTCAAAAGGCTTGGCCTTCTATGCGGAGCTAGAAAGTGAACGTTTAGAAAAAGAATTATCTAAAGGATGGGAGATTGAATCGATTAATTGGTTAGGTTATTATCGTTTGAAAAAGGTCGAACCAGAAAATAGCCAAGTAGTGATTGATTTTTATCCTGGAAATAAAAAAGATGTTGATGAGTATATTGACTTTTATGAGATGGCTGATTGGAAAAAAGTAACAAGTTATCGCAAGCGTTACTATGTATTTAAAGCAAAAAAAGGCAACGAGAGTGTGTATACAGATGAAGAAAGTTTTGCCTTTCGGGTTAAAAAGGAACAGTCCTGGTTCTTGATGAATGGTATTTTTGTTTTCTTATTAGGGCTATTGTTTATTAGCATCATTCATCAACCAGCAATTAAAGAGATACTAAGTAGTCATTTCTTTATTTTTATTCTTTTAAACTTTGTTGGTATGGTTGGCGTCTTGTTTCCAGTATCAATGATAATTACCATGATTTACTTTAAATTAACTTATGGGAAAAGAACAACCTACTTTAACCATCCTGAAAAATATGCTAAAAAACAACGTTTCTTAAGAGATTTATTCTTGTTGATGCTATCAGGATTTGTTGTAGGAGTCATATTGAGTTTTATCTATCACGTATTTAATTAGAAATTAAGGAGGATCTGTATGTTAAAAGTTGAAGGGTTAACAAAAAGTTTTGGAGAAATGACAGCTGTTGATAATGTCACGTTTAGTATTCCAGATGGAAAAATTTTGGGGCTAATTGGACAAAATGGGGCAGGAAAATCAACAACATTTCGATTGATTCTAAATTTTATTGATGAAGACAAAGGAACAATTCTTTGGGATAATCAACCAATCAAAGAAGAGGATTATAATATCATAGGCTATTTACCAGAGGAAAGAGGCTTATATCCTAAGTCGACGATTGAAGATCAATTGATTTATTTTGGTAAACTTCGCGGGAAAACTAGAAAAGAAATTGTTCCTTTAATTGATAAATGGATGGACAAATTTCAAGTGAAGGGAAAAAAGACTGACAAAGTAAAATCTTTATCTAAAGGAAATCAACAAAAAGTTCAGTTAATAGCAACCTTAATCCATGAACCAAAACTTGTAATTTTAGATGAGCCGTTTAGTGGACTTGACCCCGTGAATGCGGAGCTCTTGAAAAAAGGTATTATTGAATTAAAAGACTTAGGTTCTTGTGTTATTTTTTCAAGTCACAACATGGAAAATGTGGAACAAATTTGTGACCATCTGGTGATGCTTAGAGATGGAAAAATGGTTTTAGATGGTGAAGTTCAGACGATAAGAGAAAGTTTTGGGCGAACACAATTAGAAGTGGAAACAGAACTTTCAAAAAGCGAGCTTGAAAGTATACCAGGAGTTTTATCTGTTGAAGAACGAAGAAACTCTGATTATTTAATTCAACTTGAAAATCCAGAGGTTGGTAAACTTGTTTTTGAAGAAGCTATGAAGAAAACTGATTATTTATCTGTCTTTAATCAACAACCGCCAACTTTAGAAGAAATATTTAAAATGAAAGTAGGCGAAAAAGATGAATAAGTTTTGGGTAGTTGCGTTAGAAACCTATAAAAAGCATGTTAAATCTGTGAGTTTTGTGACAATGGTATTAGGTCCAATTCTTATGTTAGGACTTATATTTGGTATTAACATTATGGCTGCTAAATTTGCGCATACGAATGAAATAGCTGTTGTTAGTGAGTCAGTAGAAGTTTCTTCAGCATTTATGGAGCAAACAAAGAAAGATTTTGATTTTAATAAAAAAATAAAAACAGAAGACGAAGCAAAAAAAGAATTAGAAAAAGAAAATATTGATGGTTATTTAGTTATTAGTGATAAAGAAATGAGTTTAGATGGCAAATATTTTGGTGAAAAAGCGCTTGGAACTGAAAGTATGATGATTATGCAACAAGCATTAAGTCAAATTCAAATGGGAATGAACAGTACTAAATTAAATCTATCTCAAAAAGAAGTAGGCGCTTTATTAGTACCAGCAACATTTTCGGAGCAACAAGTTGAATTTGTTGATGGGAAAATGCAAGAGAATAAAAATAATAAAGGGTTGATGACAATTGTGGGAATGGTTGTCTTGATGGCGGTCTATACAATTGTTTTAACTTATTCAACTATTACAGCTCAAGAAGTGGCATCGGAAAAAGGAACGCGTATCATGGAAGTTATTTTATCTAGTACTACGGCGGCTAAACATTTTTATGGTAAAGTAACTGGAATTGCATTGGTTATTTTAACCCAGGTAAGTATTTATTTAGTATCAGGAGTGTTAGGTTACTTCTTTATTAAAGATATGTCTGTGGTTAAAGATTTTCTGTCGAAAAATTCGTTGACAGAATTACTTAAAGGGTTACTTGGTTATAATATGCTTTATCTATTATTTGGTGTATTAATATTTACTATTTTATCAGCTTTTACTGGTTCTTTAGTCAGCAAAGTAGAGGATGCAACAAAAGCTGTAACACCTGTGATGTATGTTGTTATGGCAGGATTTATTCCAAGTTTTTCTCTTGGAATGGCTAATCCACAAAGTGTTGTACTGAAAGTAATGTCATTTGTGCCATTTTTATCATCCTTTGCAATGCCACTGCGAATTGCTAGTAATGAAGCTACAAATAGTGAAATTTTAATTTCACTAGGTTTACTGGTGGTAGCAATTGGTATCTTACTCAAATTATCAGCAAAAGCTTACAAATCAACTGTATTGATTTACAGCGATAAGAGTATGATGAGTGTGTTTAAAGATGCAATGAAATTTTCAAAATAAACGAAAAAAATAACTTGGAACAGATGA
Organism: Vagococcus sp.; assembly: GCF_036639995.1. Taxonomy (GTDB): domain Bacteria; phylum Bacillota; class Bacilli; order Lactobacillales; family Vagococcaceae; genus Vagococcus. The sequence continues at coordinate 63,975 of NZ_JAVWHO010000008.1, forward strand.
GTTCCAAGTTATTTTTTTTGTTCTTTTTAAAAGAACAAACGTGGACGGTAGGATTCGAACCTACACCTTACATATAGGAAAAACCTTTCAGCTATACAAGTATAACACCAAGTTCATCCACTAATTAACTATATATATACTATAACTGATAGAGATTAAGAAAAGGTAAAGTAAGTTTGAAGAAAAATCAAATTAAATATTAATTGTTATTGAATGATAATAATCATTATTATCTGAAGACAAATAAAAAGCCAAAACTTGAAATAAGTTTTGGCTTTTTTGATAATCTTAAAGTAATTTGTTGTAGAATTCTACTACGAATGCTTCGTCGATATCTTGTGATAATTCTTCACGTTCTGGTAAACGAGTTAAGCTACCTTCTAATTTTTCAGCATCAAAGCTTACAAATGCAGGACGACCTAATGTAGATTCTACTGCTTCTTTGATGAATGATAAATCTTTAGACTTTTCACGAACTGAGATCACTTGACCGGGTTGTACTCGGTATGAAGGGATATCAACGCGTTTGCCATCTACTAAGATATGACCATGGTTAACAAATTGACGTGCTTGACGACGAGTAGTTGCTAAACCTAAACGGAATACTACGTTGTCTAAACGTTGTTCTAGTAAAATCATGAAGTTAACACCGTGTTTACCTTCTTTGATTTGACCAGCAGCCATAAATAAGTTACGGAACTGACGTTCAGTTAAACCATAAGTATGACGTAATTTTTGTTTTTCAGTTAATTGCAAACCGTATTCAGATTTGTTTCTTCTTTGGTTAGGTCCGTGTTGACCTGGTGCGTAAGGACGACGAGCTAATTCTTTACCAGTTCCTGATAATGAAATGCCTAAACGTCTTGAGATTTTCCAACTTGGTCCAGTATAACGTGACATGAATAAATTCCTCCAATAAATTTCGTTTGTATTTGGAGTAAAATAATTTCTTAAAAATATTAACATCCGCTTAGTTTATTTTTCAATCTTCACCCTTGCAGCCGTGGCTACTCAATTGAACCTTTCCAGGCAAACAAACTAATAACGAGCTGCTTATCTTTTAGCTGCATTATTTTACACATCTATCATTATACAATGAACCAAAAGAGATAGTCAATACAAAAATTAAAGGGAATAGAATTTTCACATTTTTGACGTATTTTTGCTTTTTTTCATTATAATGATAGAGGTATTTGTGATAAATTAATCATTGGATTTTAAAATGTTGAAAGAGTAAAGAGGGGATAAAAAAATGGCACAATCGTCAGAATTAATGCAAAAAATTGATGGGTCAATTAGTAAAAAAAATGAGCTGATTGATAAAAGTTTTGGGAAGTATGCAGTAAGATCTATTTTAGCGACACTTTATTTAAGTTTAGGCTCAGCTATAGCACTTGGTCTAGGTATCAAATTTGATGCCGCTACTGGTAAAGCATTATATGCCTTTACATTTGGTTTAGGGTTAGCACTTATTATCTTTTTAAACGCTGAACTTGGAACGTCTAATATGATGTATATGACAGTAGCAACTTACCGCAAGAAACTAAGCGCGTCAAAAGCCTTTAAAATTTTAATGGTATGCGTTTTGTTTAACTTAATAGGTGCTTTTGTTGTGGCGTATCTGTTATCAGTAACAAGCTTCTTTCATAATTTGCCAGCAGATAATTTTTTAACACATATAGTAGAAGGAAAGTTTGCAAAAGGTCCTTTTCAAACGGTTGTTGAGGGAATGTTTGCTAATATTATCGTTAATTTAGCTATTTTAATGTCTATGAAGTTAAAAGATGATGTTGGTCGTTTTATTTCTATTTTATGTGTTATTTTCATATTTACATTTTTAGGTTTTGAACACGTTATCGCTAACTTTATTTACTTTCCACTAGCTTATTTTTCAACAGGTGGAGCTGTGGCAGGAATGACGTTAGCTGCAATGTCGACAAATATT
>NZ_JAVWHO010000009.1:0-7519 GCF_036639995.1 Vagococcus sp.
TTCTTAACAGATACACTACCTAATTTTTTACTTGGCTCTAGTGGTATCCATGGCATTCCTTTTGTATTTTTAATTACTGTACTAAATTTATTTGCTGTTGCCTTGTTTTTTGTTATGTCTACTTGTTGCACTTTACTATCAAGTAAATATCCAACAGGTGCCGTAATTTCTTTCAATGAGTAACTGCCTAACGCTATATCCGTTATTAAAGCTTTTCCTGAAGCATCCGTAACTAATTCAACCGTTTTACCAGTTGCATTTTCTTTTAATTCAAAAACTGCATTAGCTAAACCTTTACTCCCATCTTGACTATCTACTTTTATTATTTCTAAGCTTCCTAATTGAACTATCTCTTCATTAGTCATCGTTATCGATGTGATATTATTGGTTTCCTCATTTTTCCCTATTTCTACCGAATAACTTGCTGGATCTAACTCGTAACCCTCAGGAGCCTTTGTTTCTACTAAAGTATATTTACCAAGTGATAAATCGTTTAACCTAGCTCGACCATTTTCTCCAGTTACTAATTCAAACTCTTCATTTGTAGCATCAGATTTTAATAAAAATCGAGCTCCTGGTAAAGTTTTTGTTGAGTCATTTTTATCTACTTTTGTTATATCTAATCCCCCGAGTACTTCCTTAAGATTATTCGAAATTTCTTTCTCCACTATCGCTTTATTAACATTAACATCTACCCATTCAGTTAATTTATCATAACCAATTGGGGCCTCAACCTCTTCTATGTAGTAATTATTTGGTTTTAATTTTTCTACAATAATTTGACCTTCTGCGTTACTTACCAAATTATCACGTACTACTTCACCATTCTTATTTTTAAGAACAAATTTTGCTCCTGCTAAAGGAGAACTCGTTTGGCTATCTACTTTATTAATAACAAGTTTACTTAACTTACTTCCTTCGCCCCAAGCACCACCGCTAATACTTTCAATAACCTTTTCTTTATTATCATGTTGAGGTGGTTTATTATACACCTGATAATCTACAGACAAATCATTTTTAAAAGAAGCTACTTCCGTATCAGTTATTTTTGTATAATACCCTATTCTAAAAGAATTGTAGCTAGAATATTGATGAGGAATGCTTACGTTAATTATTCCATTATCTACTGAATAATTAAAAACCGCTCGAAATTCTCTTTTAAACTCCTCAACACCTTCAATACCTCGGTATATTTTATTAATGCTTGGTCCTTTTGCTTCTATATAAAACGTATCAGGTAGTAAAACGTGCGAAGCTGGACTGTCATTTATTGTATCCACCATATTTATATCTGAACTAACCACCTCACGGTTAGCATTTAAACTAATATCCCAAAATACCCGCGTTGGATCATTAACGTAAATGACCCCACTTTTACTCGAAAAATCTCGAACACCTTCGCCAGTTCCACTTCCAGTTGATACCTCTTTTGAGACATTCAACGTAGTAACAACTGTCCCTCCAACAAACTCAATTATTTCATTTGATGTCTGCTGATTCATATTACTTGCCTGAACTTGAAAAGTTACTCCCCCTTTAACAGTACCTTGATCAAATTGATCAACTTCATCATTAAAGGTCACAACTGCCCCGTCCATCATGATAGTTGCTTGTCCTACCAAAACGCCTTCAATAATAATAGGAACTGTTGTCGCGAAACCTTCAATTTTAACATTATTCATCGTTGGCCAAGATATTTTTATCATATCACCACTTTTTATTTTTTGATTTTGATCACCAAAGTTTGCTCTAACAGCTAATCTACTACCATCAGATACTTCTTCTTTATCAATTACAATTTCTTGTAGCAATTGGTTAGACACGTCTTGTATACCTTCTGCACTTACTAGGATATTTCCTAATGCCAAACCATTTGAAAGTACTAGTATCATTACCAAAAACAAATTAATCATACGTTTCATTATTTAATCTTCCCTTTCCCCTTAAAACCTTTGCTTTAAAATCGCACAAGCTCGATTATAAAATACCCGATTTTTAAATAAGACTCACTTTTTACATATACATACGCAAGGTGTCTCTTAAAAAAGAAATTAAACTCGAATAAATCAATATTTTATCAACTTTTATTTTTATTTCAAATATTGAAAGGCTACTTTTAAAAAAAGGCATAAGCGTTATTTATTGTGCCTTTTATAAGTCTCGGGTATAATATGTTCGATATATTTTATTTATTTAGAAATAAAGGTAAAGAAGGAAATGGAATGACAATCATCAGTAATAAAGAACAACGACTTATTTCGTTATTAAATTTTTTAAATAGTCAAAAAAGGCTTTCTGTCTTAAAATTAACCCAAATGCTTAATTGTTCCAAATCAACCATTCTAAACGATTTAAACTATTTTTCAAAAAATTGGTCAGACTTAATACATATCCAAATAACTAAAGATCAATTAGTTGAAATGGAAAGCTCTTCTAATGGGAATACAAATAAAATTATTAGGGATATTATTGTTAATAGCTTAGAAATTCAATTTATTAAGCTTCTATTTTTAACTCCACATCAAAATGTGTTTTATTACGCAGAAAAGCTCTATACTAGCCCCGCTACTCTCTACCGAGTTATAAAAAAACTTAAAAAAGATTTAAAACTACTTGGAATCACCATTGAAAATCAAAATAAGACTTATCAATTAGTCAGTAGCAACGAGCTTAACTTATTTTTATTTATTTCAAAAGGTTTAGAAGAATTTTATGGTTTAGAAATCCCTATGAACTCCTCTGAAGAAGAATTTAAAGAATTCAGTTCCTTATATAACTATAAATTAGAGGAAGAACATTATTTTATGTACTTAATTTGGGGCGTCATCCAACATAACAATATCAATAATTCTCAAAATACTATGGTTTCTTTTGATTTATTTAAAGAAACCTACGATAATATTCCTTTAACGCCTAGTTTAGATAATTATATTGATGAATTTTTAGAAGAAATTGGTGATACTTTTTTACTATGTTCCAATGTTTCTACTAAACTTAACGCTATCTTGTCTTTTTGTAAGAAAAAGGAAACACTTTTTCCACTTCATCAATATCTATTTATCAATCGACATCAGTCTTTTGTTGAAAATTACGCTAAATCAAATGTCGTTCCTTTTAATCGGCTAAAAAAATCACTTGAACACTTGCTGGCAAAATTAAACATGGATATAAACTTTTCTTTTGATCTTGCTCTTTACTTACTTCTAACAAATTGTCGACTAACTCTAAAAAAAAATCAAAACAAACATATCTATATTTACAGTGACTTGGGATTAAATCACGCCAAATTTATTAAACAGTCCGTAGTAGCTGTCTTTGCGGATAACGCTCTGACAATCAGCACAGTCAATCGGCAATTTTTTGATAATTATCACTATCAAACAAGTGATTTAATTATTTCAACTATTTTTATTTCTAATCAAATTCCGACTATTTTTGTTGATGATTATTTATGTAGTGATCATTATTTTCGAATAAGAAAAGAACTAAAATTAATTCACTAATTCTGAATCAATTTTAGTTCTTTTTAATTTATTGTTTTTTTAAAGGTAATATCACTATGAATTCTGTACTTTGGTTCTCACTTGTCGCTTCAATACTTCCTTCATGTACTTCAACAATTTCTTTAGCAATCGCAAGACCCAATCCAGCGCCACCACTATTGGTTGATCTGGCACTATCTAGTCGGTAAAATTTATCAAAGATAACGGTTAATTTTTCTGGTGGAATTGTATTGCCTTGATTTTTAACCAATAATTGTAATTTATCTTCTTTTATTGTTACAGATAGTAAAATGTTCGTCTCTTCAAATCCATAAGCTGAAGCATTTTTAAGTAAATTATTTAACACCCGTACTAATTTCGTAGAATCAGCTTCAATCAAACATTTTTCCGGCATATTCATCACTAATTGTTGGCTTTTCTTTTGTAATATCGGATAAAATTCTTCACTCAATTGTTGAAGTAATAAACTTAAATCAAATACCGAATAATCTAAAACAATATTTTGAAAATTAAATCGTGTAATATCAAAAAATTCATCAATTAAATACTCTAATCGATATGCTTTATCTAGCGCTATTCCTAAATATTTTGCTCTTGTTTCAACTGGAATTTCTGGCGAATCTACTAATAAATTAAGATACCCGATAACAGACGCTAATGGCGTCCGCAAATCATGTGCTAGAAAGGTGACCAAATCTTTTGTTCGTTGTGTTTCCTGTATAAGTGCCTCTTGATTTTTTTGATTAGTTAGTTTAATTTTTTCTAGTTCATTTTGAATTTCTAAGTACTCTAAATCTAGAGCAGGAACATCTTCATCTTCTAGTGATTGTTTTAAAAGCGTTGCAATATATTGACGGTCTTTTTTTAGCAAATATTGACTAATCCAGTACGTTGCAAATCCAACAAACACAACTGCAAACACCGCAATCGAAATTATAAAGGTTTTAAACTTAAGCCAATTCACCATACTCGTTTCGCCGCCACCATCTGGGACAACTTGAAATATAATGAATGAATCACTGATTACTTTTCCAAAACCCTCCCCAATAATGGTTTTAGTAGCAATAATATAAAGTGCAATTACTGAGCAAACAATAATCAACATTGTTTTCAATAAATAGGTCTTGGTTTGTTTAGTCAATTTTATAACCTACTCCCCAAACTGTTTTAATATATTTAGGTTTTTCAACTGCATCGCTCATTTTTTCTCTTAGATGGCGAATATGCACCATAATCGTATTGTTAGAAGCGGTGTAATATTTTTCACCCCAGACAGATTCAAAAATTGCTTCTGAATCAAGAGCGATTCCTTTATTTTCAAGAAGTAACTGTAAGATACTAAATTCTTTAGGGGTTAACTCAATAATTTCTTCATTTAACATAACTAATCTTTTTTCAATATTCATCTCTAACCCTTTAGTTGCTAAAATTAAAGTTTCTGATTCTTTATTTTTATTGTATTGATTAAATCGTCTTAATTGTGCTTTCACACGAGCTACAACTTCTAACGGTTTAAAAGGTTTAGTAATATAATCATCTGCCCCAAAGGATAGTCCTGTTATTTTATCAATTTCATCATCTTTCGCTGTTAACATAATCACCGGATAATTATCTTTTTCTCTAATTAATGACAACAACTGCAGTCCATCTAATCCTGGAAGCATAATATCTAATAACGCAATGCCAAAGCTTTCTGATTCAATTTTTTCTTTAGCATCTAACCCATTACTACATTTTTCAACAATGAAACCTTCATTTTTTAAATACAATTCAACTAGATTAGCAATTTCTAATTCATCTTCAACTAATAAAACTTTAGCAGACATGCGCGTCACTCCTTTTTTCTGTTTTGTCCTACCTTTATTAGACAAAACATCTACCACATTGTCAACTGTGCTCAATGCTTTGATAGATTTGACGAGCATCTGCCACATTTTTCTGTTCGGTAGTAGGGTTTCCATTAGCCCCTGTTGAAATTAACAGATAATGAGTACCATGAATTTCAGCAATGCTAATCAAACATTGCCCCGCTTTTTCTGTATATCCCGTTTTTCCACCTAGTATCTTCCCATTAGAAAGAGACAAATCTGCCGTATCTTTCAACAATGTACTTTCAATGTAATACCCTTCTGGTGCATAAGCTTTTTCTTCTGTTTGATATTTTGTAGTCACCAAAACTTGATAAAAATTTTTATTTTTTAATGCCGCATCCATTAATTTGAGTAAATCTTCTGTTGTTGAATAATGATTTCTTGCATCCAATCCTGTTGTATTTTGAAAATGAGTATCTTTCATACCAATTTCTTCTGCTTTTTTATTCATTAATGAAACAAATTTTTTTTCACTTCCAGCAACCAAATTAGCCGCTGTAATAGATGCATCTCCACCTGATGGCAAAACAATACCATATGCTAAATCACGAACAGTCAAGGTATCTCCTACCAAATATCCTGATAAAGAAGCGCCCTCTTTCATTAACTCATCCATTGTAGATTGTTCAATTACCACCGTCTCGTTTAAATCTTTAACAGATTCTAGTAAGACATAGACTGTCATCAATTTAGTTAATGACGCAATAGCTACTTTTTGTTTTGAATTTTTTTTAAGTAAAATATCATTCGTATCTAAGTTTTTTAAAAGAAGTGTTTTACTACTTATATTCTCTGTTTTAAGGTTAACTTGCTCAACTGAGTTATTAGTTGTTTCAACTTTATCAGAATAAGTCACACTATTTACTAAATCATTTTTTATATAATAGATAAATCCAACACCAATTACCACCAATAGGACCAATAAACTTATCATTTTTTTCATTTTCCTCACCTCTATTAGAGTGTATCAAGCAAGGAATGATAAAGAATAAACTTATTCTTGTCAATTTCTTATTTTTTCTTAAGTTTCAGCTATCTTTTTGAGAACAAATCTTCTATAATCAATAACAACATTCAAAAGGAGGCTTTTTTATGACCTATTATTTTACATTACCTGTAACAAAAGACATTGCATTTGTTCAACCTAGATTAGAACTAGCTGCTGTAGTTTTTCAGTTAATTGACAGTGACCGCAAACATTTAGAAGAGTTTCTTGATTTTGTTGAAATAACTAAAGAAATTAAAGACGAAGAAATCTACTTAAAAATGAAATTAACAGGGGAAGCAAATGGAACTGATCGATTGTTTTTTATTAGTTACCAAGGTGAATTAGTTGGTACCATCGATTTACATTTTATTGACCACAAAAATAAAAAAGCCGATATTGGCTACTGGATCCATTCTGACTTTATTAAAAAAGGTATTATGACAGCCTCTGTTCATAAAATCTGTGATATTGCTTTTGAGGATTTAGACTTGAATAAGCTAACTATTATTGCCGATAGTAAAAATATAGCCAGTAATGGCGTTGCTAAAAAATGTGGATTTACCTTTGTGGCAACGGACAAAGAAGAATCCATGTTATACGGAGAATTAAGAGACACTAACCGTTATGCATTGTTGAAAAGAGATTATTTAAAATAACTGCATAGCCAACTAAAAAAAGACTTCCAACCTATTAGCTAAATTCTAATGATTGGAGGTCATTTTTTCTTTAATAAACGGTAGTGGTTATTTTTTCTTTAGTTCCTTCTAAACTCATCTGTATTTTGGAATTTGGGATAAAATTATCTAACATAACAGTTTGATTGACTTGCGTTTCTTTATTAACATCAAATATATTGAACAGGATAAACGTCATTTGTACATTACCATTAATTCTATTTTTATTTGCTTTTGCTATGAAACTATCTGCATCCACTTTTAAAAAAGGATTTTTAGATTTAACATTTGTCATTAACACGGTATTCCAATCTCTGTTACTATTTTCACCATTATAATCTTTATCTCTTATTATCACGGTCTTGGTTACTTTCAAACTGTCTTTTTTTACCGAAAATGACACAGTACTTAAAAAATAGTTAAACGTCACAATAATTAAACAAATACTTAAAAGACCTAACATTTTTTTCTTTTTAATATCAA
>NZ_JAVWHO010000009.1:7619-55742 GCF_036639995.1 Vagococcus sp.
ACAATAATTAAACAAATACTTAAAAGACCTAACATTTTTTTCTTTTTAATATCAATATTTAATTTTTTAGTCATTTTTTTATCTCCTCTCATCAGCTCATCAAGTGTCAAATCAAAAAAATCACTTAGTTTTATCAATTGTTCTAAATCAGGATAGCTTTTTCCGTTTTCCCATTTAGATATTAATTGCCGACTAACAAAAAATTCACTAGCCAAATCTTCTTGAGTCATATTTTTTGTTAAACGGTTTTCTTTAATAATTTTTCCGATGTTCACTAGAATCACTTCCTTGAGTTAATAATAACTAAAGTGTACTTTAGTTGGCTAGAAATAAAAAGCAACACTCGTCATTTTGTTTGCTACAATTACTTCCATCTCTATTTAATAGGCTTTTTTTACGTTTTTGATGGTATAATAATAAGTGCTAAGAGGTGAAAATATGAATAAAGTTACTATGCTTTTAGATAATGTCTCCTATAAAAAAAATTTAAAACATGCTCATGGTCTCTCTCTTTTAATTGAATATAATAATAAAAAGATACTCTTTGATACTGGTCCAAATAATTTTTTTCTCCACAATGCAGAACAACTAACAATTGATATTACTAATTTAGACGCTGTAGTTCTGTCTCATTCTCATTCAGATCACACAAATGGATTACGGTACTTAGACACTGAAAATCAAATAATCTACTGTGGTAAAGAAATAGACTCCCCTAAATATTTACGTCTATTGGGTTTCGATAAATATGTTGGTATTCCTAAAGAAGTAAATAGTTGTTCGTTTAGTCGTATATTAAAAACAACTCAAATTTATCCAAATATTTTTTTAATACCTTTAAAGTCTACAAATCTTACAACAAGCAATTTGTACAAACTTACTAACCATCAAAAAGTATTAGATGATTTTTCAGATGAACTTATTTTAATAATAAAAAACGCTAACAAGTTAACAGTGTTCACAGGATGTAGCCATCATGGAATAATTAATATACTTAATCAAGTAAAAGAAGAATTTTCTAACTGTCTCATAAAAAATGTGATTGGTGGATTTCATATGATTGGTATTCCCTATTTAAATAATCTAGGTATGAGTAAGAAAGAAATTAAATCTATTGGGTATAAATTGAATAATTTTGAGATTAACCATTTTTATACTTGTCACTGTACAGGATTAAAAGCTTTCGATCTTTTAAAACCGATATTAAGCCATAAATTAAATTATCTATCTACTGGAGATGTTTTATATTATTAAATAAATTGGAGGAAAATATGATAACTTATAGAAAAGATAGCACATTAGTGAAAGAAGAGTTAAAAAAATTATATACGAGTGTTGGGTGGGTATCTTATACTAAAAATATGTCGTTATTAGAAGATGCTCTTATAAACTCATTATCAACTATGACTGCTTGGAATAAAGATGAGTTAATTGGATTAATTAGAGTTGTGGGTGATGGAAAAACCATTATATATATTCAAGATATTTTAATTCATCCTAATTTTCAACATCTAGGAATTGGAACAACCTTAATGACTAGTATGCTAAATGAATATGCTAATGTCAGACAGAAAGTTCTTTTAACAGAAGACGTACCTAGCCTCAGAAAGTTTTACCAAAAATTCAATTTTACCTCATGTGACAAAGGAACTTTAGTTTCTTTTTACAAAGAATTTTAAAAAAAACAGTTAAAATTACAAAAAAAGAATCCTCAACTAAGGATTCTTTTTTCTGTCTATTCATTTTCAATATTTTCTACGACAACTCTTCTGTTTTCTGAAAATAATTTAGTACAAATGATAACACAACTAATACAATTCCCACTAAGTAAACTTGGTGTAAGTTATTATAAAGAATTTCTCGTAAATCTCCCACTAACTCTTGAGGTAGGGAACTTACAGTATGAGGATTAATTAATTTATTCATCATATCCTTGGTTACTCCTAAACTTTTCTTTTCAGCAAGACCTTGATTCATTGAAGCATTTAATACTAAACCAAATACTGAAATCATAATTGTTTGACCAATTGTTCTTGATAAAGTGAAGAATGATGTCGCAACACCTGTGTGGTGACTATCAACAGATGTTTGTGCTAAAACAGTTAAAATCGTCATTGTCATCCCAAATCCAACACCTAAAATGGCTGAAAATACAAAGAAAATAGCATATTCAGTATCCATTTGAGCCAAACTTAAGAAAACTCCTCCAATTAAAATAGGTATCATACTAATAAAAATTGATTTTTTGGCTGACCATTTTTGCATGGCTCTTCCACCAGCAAATGAACCAAACATCCAAATAACAGACATTGGTGCTAACACAATACCACCTAGTGCTGCTGATTTACCTAACACTCCTTGCATCCACATAGGAATATAAACTTCCACCCCCATTAAAAAGCCACTGACTAAAGCAGCTATTAAATTCACTAAAACAAACGTTTTATTCTTAAATAAGTCTAATGAAATAATTGGGTCTTGCGCTGCTTTTTCAACTTTTATAAAGCTAATCAAGCCAATCACAAAAATAGAAAAGGAAAGAAAAGTAATAAAACTAACGCCTTCACTAACCGTTTGGAAACCATATAATAAAGAAAGTAGCATAACAACTAAAAAGACACTACCCAAATAATCTATCGGTGCTTTCTCTACTTCTCGTTTTTCTTCTATTAAATAAATCCAAACTAAAATCATGAGTACAATACCAATTGGTACATTTATTAAAAAGATCCAATGCCAGCTTAATACATCCACAATGAAGCCTCCCGCTAGAGGTCCTATAATACTAGCTATCCCCCAGGCTGCACTATTTAACCCTAAAATACTTGCTCTTTTTTCTGGTGGGTAGATATCAGCAATAATAGTTAGAGACACTGGTACAATTGAACCGGCTCCTATTCCTTGTATCGCTCTAAATATAATCAACTGCATCATATTTTGACTCAATCCAGATAATGCTGAACCAATAATAAAGATAATAATACCTATTAAATAAATTGGTTTTCGACCAATTTTATCTGCTAATTTCCCATAAATTGGGGTCATCATCGCATTTGTTAATAAATAAATTGAGAATACCCAGTTCATAATCGATATTCCTTTAAGCGATCCTACTATTGTTGGCATTGCCGTTGAAACAATCGTTCCTTCTACTGCTGTCATAAACGTTGCAATAAAAACGCATACGGTGATAATTTTTACATTTGTTTCTCTTTGTTTTACCATGTCATTCCTCCAAAATTATAAAAAATCCTCATTAGAGAAAGCTCTCTAACAAGGATTCATTGTTTTAAATGCCTAAACTTGTTTTTAATGCTGAGACTTTATCTAATTTTTCCCACGTGAAATCAGCATCTTCACGGCCAAAATGACCATATGCAGCTGTTTTTTGATAGATTGGGCGTCTTAAATCAAGCATCTCAATAATTCCCATTGGAGACAAGTTAAAGTTTTCGCGAATCGCTTCAATTAAGCGACTTTCTGAGACTTTTCCTGTTCCAAAAGTTTCAACAGATATCGAAACGGGTTGTGCTACACCGATTGCATAAGCTAGTTGAACTTCGCATTTATCTGCTAATTCAGCAGCAACAATGTTTTTAGCAATATAGCGAGCAGCATAACTAGCTGAGCGGTCCACTTTAGTTGCGTCTTTTCCAGAAAAAGCACCACCACCGTGTCTTGCATAGCCACCATAAGTATCAACAATAATCTTACGGCCTGTTAACCCTGAATCACCTTGAGGTCCACCAATAACAAATCGACCTGTTGGATTAATGAAATATTTTGTATCATCATCAAGTAACTCACTTGGGATGACTTCTTTAATAACTAACTCTTTAACATCTTCTGTAATTTTCTCTAGTGTTACATTGTCATCATGTTGTGTGCTCACAACAATCGTATCAACTCTTACAGGTTTTCCTGCTTCATTGTATTCAACCGTCACTTGAGATTTTGCATCTGGGCGTAAGTACTCAAGTGTTTCATTTTTCCTCAGCTCAGCTAATTTTTCTGTTAGTCTATGACTCAATGCAATAGGTAGCGGCATAAGTTCTGGTGTTTCGTTGATAGCAAAACCAAACATTAATCCTTGATCTCCAGCACCTAAATCCTCTTGTTCTTGGCCGCTCTGTCTTGACTCTAAAGAAGCGTCCACACCTTGAGCGATATCTGGTGACTGTTCATCAATGGCTACCATGACAGCACATGTGTCGCCATCAAAACCATACTTAGCACGTGTATAACCAATGCCTTTAATTGTGTCTCTTACTACTTTTTGAATGTCCACATATGCAGTTGTTGTGATTTCTCCAAAAACAAGAACAAGTCCTGTTGTGACAGATGTTTCACACGCTACACGAGCATATGGGTCTTTTTCTAACATCGCATCTAAAATTGCGTCACTAATTTGATCAGCTATTTTATCTGGATGCCCTTCTGATACTGATTCTGATGTAAATAATTTTCTTTCTTCCATTTTGGAATTCCCCCTAAATATTAGTCGGTTACAAGGCAATTTTACAATTTAACGTAAATCCTATCGGGAATCTTGCAACACCAGTAGTATAACAGATAAAACTTTTTTTACCTACATAAATGTTGACCTTTCCACTTTCTTACAATAAAGTATCTATATAAGACTAAAAAAAGAGGTTAATTCATTGAACAAAACAAAACAAAGTGTCTTGGCTTTACCCTTTATGGTAAGCATAACACTCTTACAAACCACTATTTCATTGCTACCTGGCATTTTATTTTTACGTGATAGTAGCAGAGGTCCTGCCATTCTAACTTACATGGTCATCTACTTATTACTTAGCGATTTTTTCCAACTAATTGGAAAGGCATCTTACAAAAAGGGGTCATTTATTCCAATCCCTATTTATGCCATCAAACTTATCGTTTCTTGCGTGTTAATCTTTATGATTGCCAAACAAACGGCCTATCAATTTGCAATTATTTTAATTGCTTATGAGCTATTCCAGCTACTGATTTTCTCAAAACAATTCTTCTATATTGATTCTGTCTTTTATTCACTTTTAAATGCATTCTTTAAAGGAATTGTTTTCAATCAATTACTGACTATTAACTATCCTTTTGATTATAGTTTCAGTTTAATAAAACCGTTTATTTTTGCTTTTGCACTCATTTTATTTATCACTATTTTAACCCAAGGAATGTATTCATTTCTTTCAAGGCATGCTTGGTTTTTCTTGCTGGGTATTGTTAGTTTGGGATTACTCTATTATTTACTCATCTCACAATTTATGGCACAAGAAACAGTCCTATGGAAACTAATTCTTTTTGTTATATGTAATATAGGTGCTATTTATTTTTTTTTAAAATCAAAAAATGCCAAAAAGAAAGAATTATTGCTTAATATATTTGCTTTAATCAGTTTATTTATTTATTATTTCTAACGAAAAAAACCTCTTAATTAGAGGTTTTTCTTTTAATTATTTTTGGCTAAACACTGAAAAATAGCTTATAATTAAGATAATATAAACAGTAAATAATAAGCTAAGGAGGCCTTTTAAAAATGAACAACAACAATCGCAACCCTAGAAAGGAATATATTTACCGAACCGTTTCATTAGGTATTGGTATTCTTATTGCCATGCTTATTTATAAATACATGTAAAAACAGACTATCATTTTTTTAGTCTGTTTTTCTTTACCTTCACACAGTGTCATCCTTTATACTAGATTAATAAAAGGAGGAATTCAAAATGAAAATTAGTCATTTTTCAAAACTATCTAATACAAGTGTCAGAATGCTCCGTCATTATGAAAAAGTTGGTTTACTAGAAGTCTCTCGTTCCACTGAAAATAATAATTACCGAGACTACTCAGCCAAAGAACTCCAACGCGTTGCCCAAATTAAAACGCTCCAAGAAATGGGTTTTTCTTTAGCTATCATTAAAGAAATTATCAATAAAAAAAATCCACTTGAGCTAGATACTTATTTTTCTCTACAAAAAGATTTTTTAGAAGAACAACTAAAAAAAATTGAACAACAACACACTCTCTTACAAACCGTTTCTGCCGTTATAGTAGAAGATCAGCGTTATTTAGATTATCATGTTCTCTTAAAAGAATTACCCGAAAGAAACGTTATGAGCTTACGAAAAATCGTTACTAATTATGAACAAGAGCACAATCTTTGGAACGAGCTTTACGCCGAATATCTTGCCCAACAAATTGTCTTCTCAAATCCACCTCTAGGTATGTCAATCTATCATGACGAAGCTTATGAAGATCAAAAAATTGATATTGAAATCCAAAGTAGTGTTGTGGGCAATTATCGAGATACCGAGACAGTCACATTCAAAACTGTACCAAACATGACCATTGCTTCTACAACTTTCCACGGTGACTTTAATCAAATGCCTCTTGTTATGGAAGCACTAGGACAATGGATTGAAGCTAATAACTTAGTCATTTCTGGACCGATGATTAATATTTTCCACGTTTCTTACGCACAAGATAAAAACCCTGACAATTGGATTACTGAAAGTTGTCTTGTCGTCTCACAAAAGGAGGAATTATAATGGCTCGACCAACAAATAAAGAAGAACTGCTTAAACAAGCAGCAGACAATTTTGATAAATTAATGGCACTATTTAATGATTTATCTGACGAAGAACAAATCGGACTTTTTCCTTTTGAACTTCGTGATAAGCAACCTAGAGATTGTTTTGTTCACCTCTATGAATGGCACCAACTTTTCTTAAACTGGGTAAAAGAAAATGAAAAAGGAAATACCTCTCCCTTTTTACCTGCACCATACAATTGGAAAAACTACCCTGATATGAATAATAAGTTTTGGGAAAAACATCAAAACACACCTTTAAAAGAAGCTATTACTATGCTTCAGCAGAGTCACGAAGACTGTCTTGATGTTATCAATTCTTATTCTAATGAAGAGTTATTTACTAAAAAATATTACAAATGGACAGGAACAACTAGCCTTGGTAGTTACGCTATTTCCGCTACTTCCTCTCATTATGATTGGGCATTAAAAATTATCAAAAAATATAAGCGTAGCTTGAAATAAAGAAAAAAATATTCAAATAATTTTTTCTAATTACCTGAAGCGTTTGCTATTAGGATGACTATCACTAAACTGAATTAAGTCCCACAAGTTACCGTATAAATCTTTAAACACAGCAACAGTTCCATAATCTGCTTCTTTAGGTTCTCGAACAAATTCAATGCCACGTTCGTACATTTGTTCATAATCTCGGTAAAAATCATCCGTTCCTAAAAAGAGAAATACGCGTCCGCCTGCTTGATTACCGACAAAATTTTCTTGTACAGGTGTTGACGCTTTCGCCAATAAAATTGTTGTTCCCTGTGAATTAGGTGGAGAAACCACTACCCACCGTTTGTTTTGTTCTAGTTGATACGTGTCTTCAAGTAAAACAAAGTTTAGCTTAGTCGTATAAAAAGCTATAGCTTCATCATAATCATCAACCACTAGGGCAATATGGACAATATTTTGTTTCATCTAAAACACCTTTTCTTTTTAGATTATTATAACATTTTTATCTATAGCTATTGATTACCTTTGAAAAGAAACATTTAGGAGAGTGATACACATGTTACATTTACTAGTAGACAGATGGTTTTTTATTCTACTCGCTCTTACCCTTGTTCTTTTAGGTGTTTTTATGATTGTCAGTCTATTTAAAATTAAACAAAAGAGTAAACTGCTCGTTTTCTTTTTACTTATTACTGGCCTTTGTTCTTTAATTTTAGGTCTTTATAGCCTTCTATTTATTGTATTTTTTGGCGTTAATACCTAAAAAAACTACCTATCAAATGATTTTCCATCTGATAGGTAGCTTTTTTATTCTTTAATTAATGTTTCAAGACCAACAATCATCATTTCATCAAATGTTGATTGACGTTCTTCTGATGTCGTTTCTTCACCAGTAATCATATGATCGCTAACAGTCATTAATGCTAGTGCTTGTACGCCGTATTTAGCTGCTAAGTAGTAAAGAACAGCGGCTTCCATCTCAACGCCAAGAACACCATGCTCACCTAGTTTAAATGTATCAGATAAATCATCTTTATAGAAACTATCATCTGATAACACATTCCCTACATGAATATTAAATCCTTGTTCTTTTGCTACAGCATATGCTGTGTGAAGTAAATCAAAATCAGCAATTGGAGGGAAAACGTGATTTGGAAAATCTGCTTTCATAAATGCTGAATTTGTTGCTGCTGCTTGTGCTAAAACTAAATCACGAACATGAACATCTTTTTTCAAAGCACCACATGTTCCAACACGCAATAGTTTTTTCACATCGTATTCACGAATCAATTCATTAATATAAATTGAAGCTGAAGGAATTCCCATACCTGTTCCTTGAACAGATACTTTGTGTCCTTTGTATGTTCCTGTAAACCCAAGCATACCACGAACTTCATTGTAGCAAACTGGATTTTCTAAGAATTTTTCTGCAATGTATTTAGCTCTTAATGGATCTCCTGGTAATAAAATTTTATCTGCAATATCGCCTTTTTTAGCACCAATATGGACACTCATATGATCGCTCCTTAGATTCTTTCTAATGTACGTTTCACTAACTCTTTAAAGTCAGCTTTCACGCGTTCAGTTGTTTCTACTACTTCTTCATGGTTTAAGTTAGCTTGCATACCAGCAGCTAAATTAGTTACACAAGTAATACCTAGCACACGCATAGACATATGGTTAGCCACGATTACTTCAGGAACTGTTGACATACCAACAGCATCAGCACCTAACATGCGAGACATTCTAACTTCTGCAGGTGTTTCGTAAGTTGGTCCTGAGAATCCCATGTATACACCTTTTTGTAAAGTTACTTTTAATTCGTCTGCTACTTCTTTAGCTACTTTTCCGTAAGCTTTGTCGTATGCTTCTGACATATCAGGGAAGCGTGGTCCTAAGTCATCTTCGTTTAGTCCCATTAATGGGTTGTCCCCAGTGTAGTTGATTTGATCTGTGATTAACATTAAATCTCCAGGTGAAAATGATGTATTCACACCACCAGCAGCGTTAGTTACTACTAACGAGTCAGCTCCTAAAGCTTTCATTACACGTACTGGGAAAGTAACAGTTTGCATAGAATGGCCTTCATA
Organism: Vagococcus sp.; assembly: GCF_036639995.1. Classification (GTDB taxonomy): domain Bacteria; phylum Bacillota; class Bacilli; order Lactobacillales; family Vagococcaceae; genus Vagococcus. The sequence continues at coordinate 16,755 of NZ_JAVWHO010000009.1, forward strand.
ATAATGGAAACGACCTTGCATCGCTAATACTTTTTTACCAGATAATGTTCCATAAACTAATTGACCAGCATGTCCTACAACTGTAGAAACCGGGAAGTTAGGTATTTCGCCATAAGGAATAACAACTTTATCCGTAATTTCATCAGCTAATTCGCCAAGTCCAGAACCTAGGATTAAACCAAAATCAATGGCACCTACTCCTTTACTTTGAATATACTTAGCTGTTTCGTTTAATTTTTCGCTCAATGTCATTGTTAATAACTCCTTATTTTAATTGTTCTAAGAAACTCTTTCCGTTTTCCGTTTGTTTTACACCAAAGTTTTCAGCGATAGTTGCTGAAATATCTGAATAGAATCCTTGGTTAATTTTACCTTGGCCAGTCATTTTTTTGCTATAAGCTAATAATGGTACATATTCTCTTGTATGATCTGTTCCAGGGAACGTTGGGTCATTACCATGATCTGCTGTGATTAATAATAAATCATCTTCACCCATTGCTTCGTAAATTTCAGGTAAACGAGCATCAAAATCTTCTAACGCTTTACCATAACCTTCAACATCACGACGATGACCAAATAATGCATCAAAGTCTACTAAGTTAGTGAAACTTAAGCCTGTAAAGTCTTTTTTCATAACATTTAATAATTGATCCACGCCATCCATGTTAGATTTAGTTCTAACAGCTTCTGTCATACCTTGTCCGTTAAAGATATCGTTGATTTTACCAACTGCAATGACATCTTTGCCAGCATCTTTTAATGAGTCTAAAACGGTTTTGCCAAATGGATCTAAGGCATAGTCATGACGGTTTGGTGTACGTGTAAAGTTACCTGGTTCACCAACGTAAGGACGCGCGATAATACGACCAATCATATAAGGATCATTTTTAGTGTACTCACGTGTGAACTCACAAATTTTATATAATTCTTCTAAAGGAATAACGTCTTCGTGAGCTGCAATTTGAAGAACAGGGTCAGCTGATGTGTAGATAATCAAGTCGCCAGTTTTCATTTGTTCTTCACCAAAATCATCAATAACTGCAGTACCACTGTATGGTTTGTTTGCACCCATAATGACACCACGACCAGAAAATTCAGTGATTTTATCTAATAATTCTTGAGGGAAGCCTTCTGGAAATACTCTAAATGGTGTTTGGATGTTTAATCCCATAATTTCCCAGTGACCTGTCATTGTATCTTTACCAACTGAAATTTCTTCTAATTTAGTTGCATAACCTTGGTGGTTTTCTACAGCTTTAACACCTTTAAGTGGTTCAATTGTTCCTAAACCTAGATTTTCCATATTTGGAACATTTATACCAGCAACTTCTGCAATATGACCTAATGTATGACTTCCAACATCACCAAATTTTTCAGCATCTGGTGCTTCTCCGATTCCTACTGAATCTAGTACTACTAAATGAACTCTTTTAAACATAAAGTTCCGCCTTCTTCCAAAAATTTTTGTTTATAACAAACGTGCCAAAGATAATTAACTACCCCTGGCACGTTCATAATTATTTTGATTTCACATAAGTTTTACCAATTGCTTTTGGTCCTTGTGATTTACCAATAAATATTACTAGTACAAGTACTGTTAATACATATGGTGCTGCTTGTAAGTAGACAGCTGGTAATTCTTTAATACCAGGAATTAAGTTTCCGATTACAGCTAAACTTTGAGAAAGTCCAAAGAAAATCGCTGCAAACATAACACTAATTGGATTCCATTTACCAAAGATCATTGCCGCCATTGAAATGAACCCTTGTCCTGCAATTGTTGAAATTGAGAACTGACCTGAGATAGATTGTACAGCTACAGCTCCACCCATACCGCCTAAGAAACCTGAAATTAATACACCAGCATATTTCATGCCGTAAACATTAATCCCTAAAGTATCTGCTGCTTGTGGGTTTTCACCTACTGAACGTAATCTTAAACCAAATTTTGTTTTAAAGATAACAAAGTAAGCAAGTAATGCAACAAGAATTGCTACATAGGCTGGTGCTGATGTATCTTTAAAGAAGATTGGTCCAAGTACTGGAATATCTTTTAAAATTGGGAAACTGAATTTACCAAATGTTTGTTTAATCATATCTGTTTGTCCATGACCATCAAACATCATTTTTGTTAAGAATACTGTCAAACCAGGTGCCATTAAGTTAATAACAGTACCACTGACAATATGGTCTGCACGTAAGTTAACAGTTGCTACTGCATGGATTAATGCGAATAAAATTCCGATAAATCCACCAAATAACATTGAAATCCAAGGTGTCATAGAACCAAAAGTTCCAGCTGTTGAAAGGTTAAACACTGTAGCACTAAACGCACCAACTGTCATAATACCTTCCAAACCAACGTTTACAACACCACTTCGTTCTGAGAAAGTTCCTCCTAAAGCTGTAAAGATTAAAGGAGCTGAGTATACAAGTGCTGAAGATACAATAATTGCTAACATTGATACCATAACTTAAGCATCTCCTTTCTTAATCTCTTGCTTTTTAGGGGCTGCTTTATCAAGTAAGTAACGGATAGCGTAACTAATACCAACGAAGAAGATAATAGAAGCAATAACGATTTCTACGATTTCGTTTGGCACGCCCGCGCTACCTGGCATACTTAATCCACCGATTTTCAATACACCAAATAATAAAGCTGAAACTAAAATACCAATTGGACTACCACTACCAAGTAATGATACCGCCATACCATCAAATCCGATGGTTGGAACTGAACCTAATACGTAAAGGTTTTGGAATGTTCCAAGTCCTTCAACAACACCACCCATACCAGCTAAACCACCTGAAATTAACATTGCTAAAACAATGTTTTTCTTAGAGTTCATACCAGCATATTCAGAAGCGTCTGGGTTCAAACCTACTGATCTTAATTCAAAACCTACTGTTGTACGATTCATTAATACCCATACAACAAAAATCATCACTATTGCTAAGAAGATACCCATATTTAAACGAGATCCACCTGTCATTTGAGTTAAGAAATCAGCTCTTAGACTTGCATTTTGACTAATTTGTTGCGTTGTATCTGCGTCGTTTGTAAAGACATTACGAACTAAGTGATTACTAATATGTAAAATTGTGTAGTTTAACATAATTGTTACAATAACTTCACTTGTTCCAAATTGTGCTTTTAAGAATCCGGCAATACCAGCCCATAAAGCACCTGCTAATGTTCCTGCAATAACACATAATGGAACTAAAATTATTTTTGATAAATCTGGGAATAACATAGCTAACCAAATAGAAACGATCCAGCCACATAACGCTTGCCCTGACAAACCAATATTGAAGAATCCAGCTGTATTAGCCACTGAGAATCCTAAACCAGTTAAGATTAATGGTGTTGCTAAACGGATAACTTCACCAATATTATATGTGCTACCTAAAGCTCCATTTAACATTGCGCCATATCCAGCTGCTGGACTGTATCCGAATGCTAACATAATAATTGCACCTAATAATAAACCGAATACAACGGAAAGAACAGGCACCGCTAAATTTTTAATTGTAGAGTCTTGCTTATTCACCAGCAACAGCCCCTTTCCTTACTTCTTCAAGTGGTACACCAGCCATTAGCATACCTAATTCTTGTTCATTTGTTTCTGATGCTTTTACGATACCAGTAATATTACCATCAAACATTACAGCAATACGATCTGATACGTTTAAAATTTCATCTAACTCAAAGCTGACTACTAAAACACCCTTACCATTATCACGTTGTTCAATCAAACGTTTATGGATATATTCAATCGCACCAACGTCCAAACCACGTGTCGGTTGAGCAACCATTAACATATCTGGATCGCGATCAATCTCACGAGCGATAATTGCTTTTTGTTGGTTACCTCCAGATAAAGCTGATGCTGGAACTAACTCATTTGGTGTTCTAACGTCGAATTCTTCGATCAATTTTCTTGCATGGGAATTAATTTCTTTGTAATTTAATAACCCATTTTTACTTAACGGTTCTTTGTAATAAGTTTGTAGAGCAATGTTTTCTGATAAAGTCATTGGTAAGACTAAACCAAAACGATGACGGTCCTCTGGAACATGTCCCATACTATTTTCAGTGATTTCACGTGGACGTTTATTAGTCATATCTTGACCATTAATTTCAATCGATCCACTTTCTACTTTACGCATTCCTGCGATAGCTTGTAGCAATTCACTTTGACCATTACCATCGATACCAGCAATTCCCACAACCTCTCCAGCACGAACTTCTAGATTCAATCCTTTGACTGCATCTAAACCTCTATTTTCTTTTACAACTAAATCGTTGATTTTCAAAACTGGGTTTTTAGGATCTGATGGGCCTTTCGGTGTCTTAAATGACACCGAGCGACCTACCATTAAATCTGCTAATTCTTGTTGGGAAACATCTGCAACATTAACTGTATCAATACTTTGTCCACGGCGGATAACTGTACAGCGGTCCGCTACGGCTTTAATTTCATCTAATTTATGCGTGATTAAAACAATTGATTTACCTTCGTTAACCAAACCATGCATAATTTCAATTAACTCATCAATTTCTTGGGGAGTTAATACAGCAGTCGGCTCATCGAAGATAAGAATCTCTGCCCCACGATAAAGAGTTTTTAAGATTTCTACACGTTGTTGCATCCCAACTGATATGTTACTTACCAGTTCATTAGGATCAATCTTAAATCCATATCTATCCGAAACAGCCATGATGTCTTCAAAAGCTTTCTTTTTGTCAATTACACCAGATTTTGTCGGCTCACTACCTAAAACAATATTTTCTTCAACTGTAAAATTGTCGATCAACATAAAATGTTGATGCACCATTCCTATTCCTAGCTTATTAGCAACAGTGGGGTTAGCGATTTTTTCTTCTTTACCATTAATGTGAATAGCTCCTGAAGTTGGCTCTAATAAACCAGATAGGATATTCATTAATGTCGATTTACCGGCACCATTTTCACCCAATAACGCGTGAATCTCACCTTTTTTAACTTTTAAATTAATATTATCATTGGCTTTAAAGGTTCCAAAAGCTTTAGTAATATTTTTCATTTCAATCACGTACTGTGATTCATTCACTTTCTTCACTTCCTAACTATTTCGGATAAATACTTTGAACTAAATAACTAACGAATTATTTTTCAGGTTTTTCTGGAACTTCAACTTTTCCATCAATAACTTGTTGTTTAGCTTCGTCTACAGCTTTTTGTACGTCGTCAGATAATTGACCTTTAGTTAAGTCAACACCTTCTTCTTTTAATCCGTAAACTAATGTTTCTTTACCAGGGAATTTGTCTTCGTTTGCTTTGTTAGAGATATCTTTAACTACTGTACCAACACCTTTAAGAGTTGAAGTTAATGTAACGTTTCCGCCATCATATTTACCTTCGTCTTCTTGGTCACGGTCAACACCGATTACCCAAACTTTGTCTTTAGGGTTGCTCTTCATGATGTCACGAGCTTCAGAGAACACACCGTTACCAGTATCACCAGAAGCATGGAAAATTACGTCTACGCCATTTTTGTACATTGCAGCAGCGATTGATTTACCTTTAGCAGCATCACCAAATGATCCAGCATATTGTGAGTCAATTTTAATATCTTTATCTACAGATTCAACACCAGCTTTAAATCCAGCTTCGAAACGTCCGATAACTTCACCTTCTTGTCCACCAACAAATCCAACTTTTTTAGTTTGAGTTGTTTTAGCAGCAGCAATACCAGCTAAGTAAGCAGCTTCGTTATCTTTAAAGACAACAGATGCAACATTTTCTTTACCTTCTACTACAGAGTCAATAATTACAAAGTTGTTATCTTTTTTGCTATCAGCAATTTCTTCGATAGCTGGTTGTAATTTGAATCCAATACCAAAGATAGTTTTGAATCCATCATTGATTGCTTGGTTTAAGTTAGGTAAGAAATCAGAGTCAGAGTTAGATTGGTAATAGTTGAAACCATCTTTTCCTTTTTCTTTTTTGTTATCCTTACCCCATTCTTGTAAACCTTCCCATGCTGATTGGTTAAATGATTTATCATCTACCCCACCAACGTCAGTAACTAATGCTACTGAATGGTTAGCATCGCCTTTTCCGCCGTCTTTTTTAGCATCGTCTTTCTTAGCGTTTCCGCCACAAGCTGTTAGCGTTAATGTTAATGCTACTGCTAAACCTGCTTTTAATAATGTACTTTTTTTCATTGTGTTATTCCCTCCAGAATTTTTATATAAAATTTTTAAACACCATAATTCATGTATTACATTTGATGGCTTTCAAATGAATACGGTAAAAGACTAGAAACTGTTGTTTCTTTAGTATCGCCTTTTGTGTTAACTAGTGTCACCGGCATATTTGGATCACAAAATTCAACCATTACCTGACGACACGCGCCACATGGAGAAATTGGCTCTTTAGTTTCTCCTGCAACAACCAAATGACTAAATGATACGTTACCCTCAGAGACTGCTTTGAAAAAAGCGGTTCTCTCTGCACAGTTTGTTAAACCAAACGATGCATTTTCAATATTACATCCTTGAAAAATTTCACCTGTTTCAGTAATTAAAGCAGCTCCAACTGGAAATTTTGAATAAGGCACATAGGCTTTATCCATTGCTTTAAGTGCTGTATCAATCCATTCTTGTTTTGCTGGCATAATATGCTTCCCCTTTTATATTTCATTTGGTTTTTAAACCGCTTACTTAATAGTTAGTAAAACAGTTTAGCTATACCTCTTTTGATACTGGAAACTTGTTCACAAAACATTAGACAAAACAAATGACAAAGTTAGAATAGGCAACATTCCAACTTCCCAATTCATCTAAGATGATTAGAAAATAATTCTAACGAATTTTTAGCCTCCTTTCACTTTTTAAAGCCCTCTCAATTTTACCATTTTTTAAAATAATATTCAGTAAAATTAAAGACAAAAATAAAAATATGCTTTTTATAATGATATCTCTTAATTGTTAACATTAAAAAACTATCATTATAAAATCTTTCTTCATTTCCTTACAGCAAAATCAAGTGAAAAAGACCTTCAATTAATGTTAATCTTAAAAACAGGTTAGTGCTTTTAAGATTAACAATTAATATTCGATGTTGTTTTTGTGAACGTTGTTATATATACAAGTAATTATTATTCGGTAATTACTTTGTGAATTAAAGTTGGTTCAACGCCTTCAGTACCAATGATAATGTTTTCATATAATACTTTTTTAACGTCTTCTACTTCTTCACGGTTAGCATAGATAGTAACTAATGATTCCCCTTCTTCTACACTGTCACCAACTTTTTTATTTAAGTATAAACCTACAGCGTAATCGATTGGCTCTTCTTTTGTTCTACGTCCTGCACCAAGTAACATTGCAGCAATACCAATTTGATCTGCTACCATTTTAGAAATAACGCCTGATTCTTTAGATGGTACTTCAATAACATATTTAGCTTGCGGTAATTTTTCAGGATGATCAACAACTGAATCATCGCCACCTTGGTTTCTAATCATTTCTTTGAATTTATCTGTTGCTTTACCATTTTTAACGTTTTCTTCAAGCATAACTCTTGCTTCTTCTAACGTTTCAGCTTTTTTAGCTAAAACAACCATTTGACTACCTAATGTGTAAACCATTTCCATTAAATCTTCTGGGCCGTCACCTTTAAGAGCATCAATTGCTTCTTTGATTTCGTTAGCATTTCCGATAGCATTTCCTAAAGGCTGAGACATATCTGAAATAATAGCCATTGTTTGACGATTAGCTAATTTACCAATACGAACCATTGTATGAGCCAAACGTTCAGCATCTTCAATGTTTTTCATAAATGCGCCGTCACCAGTTGTTACATCTAAAACGATAGCATCTGCGCCTGAAGCGATTTTTTTACTCATGATTGAGCTTGCAATAAGTGGAATTGAATCCACTGTTGCTGTTACATCACGTAAAGCATATATTTTTTTATCTGCTGGAGCTAAATCTCCAGATTGACCAGTCACTGCGACATAGCTTTCATTAACTAGACGAATAAAATCATCATTTGGAATTTCAACTTGGAATCCTGGAATTGCTTCTAATTTATCAATTGTTCCACCTGTGTGTCCTAAACCACGGCCACTCATTTTAGCAACTGCTGCTCCAACTGAAGCAACTAATGGTGCTAATACTAAAGTTGTTGTATCACCAACACCACCTGTTGAGTGTTTATCTACTTTGACACCTTTAATTTCTGATAAATCAATCACATCACCTGATTGACTCATTGCCATTGTTAAACAAGTAATCTCTTCATCTGTCATATCTTCAAAATAAACTGACATCAAGAAAGCACTCATTTGGTAATCAGTAATATCTCCAGATGTATAACCTGAAATGATGAATTTGATTTCCTCTTCAGAAAGTGTGCCACCGTCTCTTTTTTTCTTAATTAAATCTACCATTCTCATGAATAATAACCTCAATTCTTTTTTAGTAAACCGTTTTACATTTAACGAAATAAAAAAGTAAACCGTTTTACCTTCCGTAGTTATGAAACTAATAACGCTTACATATAGAATTTATCACGTTTGTTTTTATTTGTCAATAGGTGTTGTGCTTCCTCTTAAAATAAATTCGGTCTCAAACGTTCTATTTGGTATTTTTTGTTCTGGATTATTGATTGATTGAAACAAATAAGTCGCTGCTGTATAGCCAATTTCAAAAGCTGGTTGTGCAACGGTTGTTAACGGCGGATTCAAATAAGCCGATATTTCAAGATTATCAAATCCAATGACAGATAGATCATCTGGTATTCTTAAGCCTAACTCATAAGCCGCTCGGTAAGCCCCAATAGCCATTTGATCATTCCCACAACAAAGTGCAGTAACATCTGTTCTTTCTAGAACACGTTTAGCTGCTTCGTAACCGCCTTCAATTGTTACCGGTCCATCTTCCAAGTACTCTTTATTATAAGGGATATTATTATCTTTTAGGCACTGACAATAAGCGTCATAGCGATCTGTCATTTCATAATAGCCATACTCATTTGTTAACATACCAATTTTTCGATGCCCTGAATCAATTAGATATTGAACAGACTCATAACTACCATCGTACTCTTTTACCAATAGATTTCCTTCAACTCGAGTATTTATCCCTCTATCAATTAAAATATAAGGGCTTGATTTTAAACTTGTTTCTAGCTCTAAAGCATTTGGGCTTGCTAAAATAATTCCTGCTACTGAACGATTTAATAATTGTTTAATGTAATCTTTTTCCATTTCATTTGAGTGATTAGAATTACATAATAAAATCATATAATCTTTTTTTGTTAAGTATGCTTCTACGCCTTCAATAACTTTTGAGAAAAATAAATCTGTTACATCTGGAACAATCATTCCGACTGTTTTAGATTCCCTATTAATCATGTTTTTGGCAAAATAATCTGGATTGTAGTCGTGTTCTTCAACCGCTTTCAAAACTCTACGTTTTGTATCTTCACTAAAACGTTGACCTTTATTATTTAAAATTTGAGAGACAGTTGTTGTTGAAACGCCTGCAATTTCAGCAATATCTTTAATGGTTATTTTCACGATTCATTCTCCCCTTCTATTTCCAAAGTCATCATATCAAAGATTAAACAGAAAAGGTAGCGTTTTTTTATAAAAATAAACACGTTAATTTCCCATTTCAGTTTATAATAATTGATAGATAATTGGCTTTTTATTTAATAAAACACAACAATTATCAAGATTTTCTAGTCTATTTCAAATAAAATCAAAGAAAAGACAGGAGGAAACTATGAATACAGAAATCATTCAACTAATGATCGACTTGATTGAAGAGCATCTCGTTGAAAACTTTTCTATTCAAGATTTAGGAAAAGTGATGGGGTACTCACCTTATTACTGCTCCTTTAAATTTCACCAACAGACTGGTATTACTTTAAAAAAATATATTCAGCGCCGGTTATTATTTCTAGCTAGTCAAGAGTTGATCCAACAACCTAATTTACCAATTATTACTATCGCCATAAACTATGGTTACTCTTCTCAAGAGGCTTTTTCCAGAAGTTTTAAGTCTATGTATGGCATTACTCCTTACAATTATCGCCAATCTAAAAAATTAATTCAGAACTATCACACATTAAAACTAAAGAAAGAAATAGGTGATTATATGATTGATGGGTCAAAAAAAATAGAACTTGCTGCTAAACAAGAGAATAGACAGGCTACTTATGACACAGCCATCTTAAATATTTTAAACGGCGAGTTCATGTATCATGATTTCAAAAATAATCAACTCATGGGAAACAGTGACTACGTTCCTTTTAATGAAGCAATGTGTAGTAATGAAAGTACGTATCCCATTTTTTCTTCTAAATTTATCAAAACAAGGGCCACTGGTCACAAAAGCACCCCAGAAAACTACATAAAAAAAGTTTGGGCGCCTCTAAAAATTCTTCAAGACAAAGAGTATGAATGTCTAGTTTTATGGTTTGGTGACGATATGTTTTGTCAAATAAACTTACTGACTATTCTAGCTTATTTAGAACAAATTCAATACAAGGGTGATATTTACTATCACGCAATTCATGAAAAAAATTATAGCATCAATGAATATAAACTCACACTAGGTGTCTACACAGCTCTTTATAAAGACGTTATTTTAAATAAGAGATATCAAAACAATGCTCCTTTGCCTGTTCTTCACCAGGGAATCAAACATTATTTAGATTTAAGTAATCCTGCTAATCCAATCAGACAATTTATTCAGATGAATGACGCCTTAACAGATAATGAATTGCTAATAAAATTAATGCTACTTTTCCCTGATTATGGATTAGGTGATAGTCAATATAACCAATTAATCAATGATCACAGGCGGTTACACTCATAAGAAAAGAGACTGGGACATATCAAGTCTCAGTCTCTTAAAATTTTGATAGTTATCTACCAACGTCTAACCACCAATTAAAAAGTCTAATACATTCCAACCATCTGATGTATCTGCGCGGTACAATTCTGTAAACCCACACTTTTCACAACTAATAGTTATAAATTTTTTATTTTGCACATCAAAAATTTTAGCAAAGTTACCACCTGTTGCTTGAAACTGGTCTGAAATATAATGATTGTGGCCACACTTTTCACATTGATATTGTTTCTTTTCCATAATATTCATTCTCCCTTATTTCTTTTGAGAAAAGTTTATCATGCTAATAAATGAAACGCTATACATCTAAAGTCTGGTTTATTTTTGGCCGTGAATTCTAAGTTGCCCATACGTCCCGAATTTTTCGATAACTTCATCTAATTGGCTATCATCTAACAAGACAGGTGTTCCAATTGATCTTGCTCGGTAATATAATTTAGCGATAAATTCGATATCTTTTGCTACTGAAAATGCTGAAGCTAAATCTTCTCCAATAGCTAATGTACCATGATTACCAAGTAAAATTCCTTTATCTTCTTGCATAGCTTCAAAAGCTACATCCGCTAATTTAGCTGTGCCAAATGTTTCGTAGCGACAACATCTAATTCGGTTTCCAACAGAACCAATAATATAATGAAGAGGTAAAATATCTTCTTGCAAACAAGCAAATACAGTCGCAAATTCTGAATGAGTATGAACCACAGAATTAACATGCTCTGTTTTTTGATAAAAAACACGGTGCATGTCATATTCACTTGACGGGTTTCTCTCTCCTTCTAATACCTCTCCTTCTAATGTCATTAACACGATATCTTCCTCGATTGTTTCATTATAAGGAATACCACTTGGTGTAATTAACATAACATTGTCTTCTCTAATATAAATACTAAGATTGCCACCTGTTCCAGTAGTTAATCTTTCGTCTAACATCTTTTTACCATATGCCACTAATTGTTTTCTTTCCTCTAAATACTTCATGGTGAACCATCCTTTTTCTCTTTTCCTCAACAAACACTGACTTAGTGTATATGGTCATACTTAACCAGTTTAATAAAAGCGTGTTTGTTCTTCTGTAAAATATTCTTCTAAATCATAAGGTGAATAGATACCTTTATCAGTCACAATTCCACTAATTCTTGATGGAGCTGTAATATCAAATGACGGATAAATACCATTAACACTTGGTAACGTATTAGGAATGCCGCGATACTCCAGCACCTGTTTTGGATCGCGTTCTTCTATCACGATATCTTGTCTGCCAAATTTATCACTATCAGGAATACCTGTCACAAAATAAGGAACCTCGTAATGTTGGGCTAAAATTGCTATTTGATTTGTACCAATTTTATTAGCAATATGACCATCTCTTGCAATCGAATCTGCAGCTGATGTAAACACATCAATGCCTTTATTTTCCATCACATAAGCTACCATATTATCAGTAATGACGGTTGTTTTAAACCCTAAATCAGCTGCACAACTTGACGTTAATCTAGCCCCTTGTAAGTACGGTCTTGTTTCAGCACAATATACTTCTAACTCATAATTTTCTTCTTTAGCTGCTCTTAATAGAGTTCCAACAATCGTTTCACCAAAACATTGCGTAAGTATTTTTCCTTTTTTAGGAATTTTTTTAAGTAATGTTCGGCCAACCTTGTCCATAATCGTATAACGGCGATTCAAAGAATCAATCGTTGTATCAAAAATTGCTTCAATCGCCGACTCACTATTTTCCAATGCTTTTTTTCCAACTTCATAACAATTATTAGTAATCTGAGTCATACGATTAGCTGTTGTTGGACGAGCGTATCCAATGGTATGCGCCGCTTTTTTTAGAAAATCAAGTTGTTCTTCTTTTGTCAGATCTTTAGCTTCATACGCGGCTAACGCCATCCCCATGCCAGCAGCTGTATATGGTCCGGCACTTTGTGTCACCATATCTGTAATTGCTTGAGCTACTTCTTGATGGGTGTAACACTCTACAAACTCAATAGTAGTAGGATAAATTCTTCTGTCTAAAATTCTTACTTTTCCCTCTTCATACCACGCAACGTTTTCATATTGTAAAAGGAAAGGCATGTTATAATCTGCTCTTTTCATGGTTTCTCTCCTGTTCTTAGGCTTTAACTAAATCAAATACTTTAACAACATCCTCACCTGAAGTTAATTCATCACGGTGTAAAATAAAAGTCATCCCCACTTTTAATAACGCACGCTCCATTGCCACACGCGCACTTCCTAAAGGTGCATTAGATACTTCTTTTACTTTAGAATCTCCAATGACACGGCGGATAATCTCAGTACCTGCGTAACCTAGCGTATCTGCCATAATATCATTGATATAATTTGTTTTAAACAACTCTTCTTGATAAAGAGATAGTGTTACTTTTTCTTCAAAAGCTACTTGCATCTTTTCCTTTATCTGATCATAAATCGATTGAATTGTTTCCTTTAACCATGAACCAAACTCTGCATTTTCATCAAAATACTCATTTTTAGCTAACGGGAAGAAAAGATTGCCGATCACATTACCAATGTCATAACCCATCGGACCGTAAAAGGCAAATTCTGGATCGATTACTTTCATTCCTTCTTGATTAACAAAGATAGAACCAGAATGTAAATCACCATGAACTAATGCTTGCGCATTGTTCATGTAATTATTTCTCAATTTAGCAACTTCTGCTATTAATGCTTGGTTACTATAAATAAAGCTCTCAACAAATGCTTGATTTTCTTCTATAATAACATTTTGTTTTTTATAATCATTATATGGTTCAGTAAATACTAAGTCTTCACTAATATCACACATATCAATGTTTACAAAGTTTTTCACCTGATTTTTTTTATCTTGTCTATCCCATACTAAATCAGTCGTTGACAGCAGTGTTTCAACTAAAAAGGTACTTATCTCATCAGCTAATTTTGGAAATGTTTTTTGTGCCTCTAATTCGTAACGTAAATTTTTGTAAGCTGAGATATCTTCCATTGTCAAAGCAGCCATTTTTTCATCATAATAATAAATTTCCGGAATAAACGCTGGAACTAAATCATACTGAATTTTTAGAATGTCTGCTTCAATTTTATTTCGATTAATATCTAATGGGCGACCAGAAGAACGTAATAAAACGTCAGCTTGTTTTACTACAACACTTTTTTTAGTTACTGTATCTTCAACGATAAAAACATAATTAATATTACCATCACCGACTTCTTTAATAGTTAACTCTGCCTCTTCAGAAAACAAAGATAATTTTTTTGTAACATATTCTTTTACATCTTCGTGTGACATTAAAAAATGCGTATTAAATTTTTCCATTTTAAGCTTCTCCTTCTACAACAACTGTTTCTTTTTTTACTAATCCTTTATGATCAGATAATTTCCCTTTTGGAAAACCAATAGCAATTGATACTAAACTAATAACAATCATTAAAATTGAATACCAATTATAAGGCATGATACTAACAGGAGAAACGCCTGCCATACCACCAATTACTAGAAGTTGTCCTGCATATGGGAGTAACCCATTAAAAGCTGAAGAGAAAATATCTAGTAAACTAGCTGTTCTTGCTCTTGAAATACCAAATTGATCAGAAATATCTTTAGCTAGAGGTCCTGCTGCAATAATTGAAATAGTATTATTAGTTGTGGCAATATCCATCAAACTAACCAAGGCAGCAATTGAAAGTTCCCCGCCACGTGCACTTTTTGTGTTCTTAGTTAATAATTCTAGTAACCAATCAATCCCACCTAAGTAATTCATTAAAGCCACTAAACCACCCACTAAAACAGCAATAATTGCCATGTCTTCCATACCTTTCATTCCATCATGAGCAATTTTCATAAACTCAATAATGTTAAAATCACCATGGATTAACCCAATTACCATTCCTGATAGTATACCTGCTACCATTACCAGTAATACTTGAACACCTACTAAAGAAAGAATAATAACTAAAATATATGGAATAATATTAACTAAATTATAGTCATGTGTTGCTGTTGAAAGAGCTGTGGCATCAATTGGTTGCAATGCTAACAAAATTAAATTGATAACCACAGCTGGTAGAACCATCAAAATATTGGCTCTAAATTTATCTTTCATTGATACTCCCTGACTTCTTGTTGCTGCAATCGTTGTATCTGAGATAAATGATAAATTATCTCCAAACATTGCTCCCCCAACAACAATACCACAAACTAACGCCACATTGCTGCCCGTTTTTTCAGCTATATCAATGGCAATTGGTGCTAACGCCGCTACCGTTCCCATAGATGTTCCCATCGCAAAACTTAAGATACATCCAATAACAAATAGTCCTGGTAAAATTAAATTTGAAGGTAAGACGCTTAATCCTAAATTCGTAATAGAATCCACAGCGTTCATCCCATTAGCCACTCCGTAAAAAGCACCCGCTAAGATGAAGATAACCACCATTAACATTAAACCAGAGTCGCCCCCGCCCTTACAAAACATCATGACACGGTCTTCAAACGTTGTCGGATTATCCTTATTATTCATTAATAACGCGATAGATGAGGCAATTAAAATCCCCACCATTAACGGCATATTCTCAAAACTTCCTGAAACCAACCCTGTTGTCATATACAAAATTAAAAAGATAATAAGAGGTACCATCCCCATAAAGTGCCCTTTTTTCTTTTTTTCCATTTTTTGTTCTCCCCATTTCAGTAAATGATATTATTTTTACTACAAAAGCTTAATAGAATACTATTTTTAAACTCATCCCCCTTGAAAAAAATAAATGTATTCGCTTCCAACTAATTGAATTATACATAAATAAAAAAAGAAAAACAAGACATTTCGAAGAAATTCAAAAAAATAGTTAATTATATTCTTTGTTTTTCTTTGAATAATTTTGAATTATTTCTTTTTAATCTTTACTTTTTCTTTTTTTTTGTTAAGATAAAGGTAGCGAAAAACCTTAAGATAAGGAAAGATAATCATGATAAAATACGATAGACTAAACGCTATCCTTACTCTATTAGAAAAGACAGGTAGCGTAAAAGTAACCGACCTTAGTTTAATGCTTGGTGTTACAGAAGAAACAATTAGAAAAGATTTGGACACACTTGAAGGCGAAAAAAAATTAAAGCGTGTCCGTGGTGGCGCCTTTATGCCAAATATCAAAGACAAAGAAGTTCCTCTTCCTTTAAGAGAGTCCATGTATATGGAAGAAAAAGAGGTTATGGCCAAACACGCTGTTGACTTAATTGAAGACAGTGACTCTATTGCCCTAGATAGTTCAACCACTTGTTTGGCCATTGCTAATCAATTATTAGATACGCAATTAAGAATTACGGTTATAACTAATTCTATTGATATCTTTAATTGCTTAAAGGGCAATCCTCGCATTGATTTAATTGGTATTGGTGGGAATTTTAGACGAGTATCTCACTCTTTTGTTGGCGCTAACGCTCAATCTGACATTGCCAGATATTTAATCGATAAGTCCTTTATCAGTAGCTCTGGACTATCTTTAGGCATTGGACCAACAGACAATAGTGAAGTTGAATCTCTTGTTAGAAAGCAATTTATGGTGCAATCAAAACATAATATTTTAGTAGTTGATCACACAAAATTTGATTTTAGAACCATTCATTTGATTAGTGATTTTTCAAAAGTTCAAACAGTTATTACAGATAAAAAACCGATTAATGACGAATGGCTTTCTTTCTTTGAAAATGAAAACATTCGATTAATATATTAAATGATTACTCTTTATTAAATGTATTTCTTCCAACTAAAAATACGATTAATAAGGGAGATACTACTCATGCAAAATTTTAACTATCACAATCCTGCAAATATTTACTTTGGACAAGGTGAAGAAAAAAAAGTCGGACAATTAATTAATCAATATACCCAATCAAAAAATGTTTTAGTGTTATATAGTGGTGACTATATTTTTGACTTAAATATTTACCAAACTATCGAAGAAGAATGTCGAGAGTTTGACATCAATTTATTCAAAAATGGAGATGTTGTACCAAATCCTGAACTAAGCTTAATTCAATCACTAGAAAAAGAAGTTATCGCAAACAACATTGATTTTATTTTAGCAGTTGGTGGTGGTAGCGTTATTGATACAGCGAAAGCTCTATCTTTTGGGTCACTTTATAAAGGGGATACTTGGGATTTCTTTTTAGGAAAAGAAGAAGTTACCGAAGCCTTACCAATTGGTGCTATTGCAACAGTGGCTTCATCTGGCTCAGAAATGTCAAATGCCACCATTGTCTCTAAAGAAAAGCATAAACTAGGTGTTGAAACTAATTTAATTATTCCGAAGTTCTCTATTTTAAATCCAGCGTATACGTTAAAATTACCAAAATACCACACAGGCGTTGGTGTATCAGATATCTTAACTCATCTATTAGAGCGATACTTTACTCGTGTTAAACATGTTAATTTAACTGATTTTTTATTAGAAGGAGCAGCAAAATCTTTAATTATTAACGGCACCCACTTAATCGATGATTTAGAAAATTATGAATTACGTGCTGAAATTATGTGGACAGCCTCAATGGCTCATAACAATAGTTTAGAACTTGGACGTGAACCTGATTGGGCGTCTCACAGAATTGAACATGAAGTTAGCGGACAATACGGCATTGTCCACGGTGAAGGAATGGCCGTTATTTTCCCTGCCTGGATGACTTACGTAAGTAAATTCTATCCTGATATTTTTGTTCAATACGGTGTCCGTATTTTTAATATTGATCCCTTTGCTTATACAAATGAAGAAATCATCGCTTTAGGTATTGAAAAAACTCGCGATTTCTTTAAAGCAATGGGTATGCGCCAAACTCTATCTGACTTTGATATTGACCAAACTCATTTTGAAGAAATGGCGCAACGAGCTACTAAAAATGACTCACAAACAGTTGGTCATCTAAAAGCTTTATCAGCATCAGATATTGTGGCTATTTTAGAATTAGCCTTATAAAATTAAAAATCAGCTATTCTAAAACGGAATAGCTGATTTTAATTTTTCCTTGGTATATCAACCTTTTACCCCTTTTTTTTTCAAAAAAAAAGACTAACTATAAAAAGTTAATCTCTTCATTCCTTACTTAATAATTAAACTTAAAATTAATCCAACAACTTGTGCTCCATTAAATAATATTAAATTTTTAATGGAAATCCCAAATGTTGTTGCTTTTTCTTGTTTTTCTTTAAATATCGTTAAGTTTTTATAGATGATTGGTAATGTTAATAAAACAATTAACATTGCCCAATGATAAATACCAATAATAACACCACCTACAATAAAGAAATAGCAACTATACATTAACAGTTGAAATAATTTCACACCGTTTTCTTTACCAATATAATAAGGTAGTGTATAGCGATGATTACTAATATCTTGTTCCAAATCGCATAAATTATTGGCTAGCATGATATTGGCAATTGTAAAAATCATTGGGACTGACGCCCACACAATAAAAATTAGTTCTTTTATTTTACCATAAATCATGAACTGACCATCAACAAATGACAGACGCAACACATCTAAATTAGCAATATTTAAATAGATCGTAATGAAGAAAATACCAAAGCCCATGGTTACGCCACTAAATATTTCTCCTAATGGCATTCGAGATAAAGGAACTGGTCCAAACGTATAGAAAATACCAATTAAGAAACATATGCCTCCCATTGCTAGAAGTAACAAGCTTGTTCGATACGTTAAATAAATTCCAACCAAACTTGAAAAAGCAATCATGCTATAAATCAAATAACTAACTTTTTTTTCACTTAATTTAGCACTTCCTACAATATTCGTATTCTCTTGATAGTGGTCATTTTTAGCTTTTTTAAAATCCATCAAGTTGTTAATCGCAGTTGTTGCCATATCGAAAACAAGCATTGCGGCAAAGAATAAAATCATATTTTCAGCATTCACTTGGTCAAAATAAAAGGCTGAAAATAATAAACCAACTAAAAACGGAAACAAACTAGCAAGCTTGGTCCGAATTTCTACTAACTCAAAAAAAACTTTCATTGTCATTTTTATGCCTCATTCTTTAGTTTAAATCTTTAATATCTTTTACTTTATAAGGTGATTCTTCATTTAATTCAAAGTTGTCTTTAATGCCACTACTCAAATAAATATGGTCATCCTTAGTAATAAAAATAGCTTCAATGTCATCACGTTCCTCAACGTATTTCATGCCATTTTTAACACCCATTGAAAAGACACCTGTCGAAAGACCATCCCCAGCAACTGATGTTTTTGAAATTATTGTTACTCCGGCTATTTCATTTTCAAAAGGATAGCCTGTTTTAGAATCAAATAAATGATGGTACATTTTTCCATCAACTTCCAGATTTCGTTCATAAATTCCAGAAGTAACAAGGGACATATTTTTTTCTTTCACTGAACCTGCAATCGTATTTCTTGCTTCATTGGGATCTTGTATTCCAACTTTCCACTGGCCGTTTTCACCTTTTTGACTATCGCCTAAAACAAAAACATTGCCACCTAAATCAACAATAGCAGTTGTTACACCATTTTCTTTCAAAACTTTAATGGCTTCATCTGTAATAAAACCTTTAGCAATGGCACCTAAATCTAATTCCATTCCTTTTTCTTCCAAGAAAACTGTTTGATCTTTTTTATTTAGTTTTACTTTTTCATAATCAACAAATTTAAGTTTCTCATCAATTTCTTTTTGTTCTGGTTTTCTTGCATCATCAAAACCAATGTGCCACAAACTTGTGATGGGTCCAATGGTTAAATCAAAGCCACCTTTTGAGTCTTTACTATAATAAAGGGAATCTTCTGTTAATCGGTAAACATCATCTGACACTTTAACAGGCTTTATTCCCGCTTGGTCATTGATTTCATCTACCTCAGAGCCTTTTTGATTAACAGTTATTTTTTTATCTAATTCTTTGATACGGTCAAAGACTTTATCTAAAACATCTTCTTTACCTTCATCAAAAATTTGAACTCTAACATAGGTGCCCATTAAGAACTCTTCTTTTTTATAGGCTTCTTTCAAGACAGTTCCTGACTGGTTGGTTTCTTTCTTAGTATTCGTTGAGTCTTTTGAATCAGATGAACATGATGCTAATACAAGTGTTGCCATTGGTACTAAAAATAATGTGAACCAGTGTTTCTTGTGTAATTTCATCGTTTTTCCCCCAGTTTTAATTTCCTTACCTATTTAACTATAAATTCTTATTTATTTCAAATAAAAAAAGGCAACAAGCCAGATGACTTGCCGCCTACCATAATTCAAAAATTAGTTTTCAAATACAATGTTGTCTACTTCAATTTTAGCAGTGTCGCCTTTTTCAGCAGCATTGATTAATTGTTCAGCATACATTTGGAATGAATGAGTTGAATGAGTTGCACCTGTTACCACTTCAACTTCTGAAGGTTTTTGTTCTTTTGCTTCAACTAATGCTTTGTTTAAAGCTGGAATAAATTCTTTTGGATTTGTTTTTGCTTGTTCTTTCATCATATCGTTGTATTTAGCATCTTCTGTTTTTGATTTGCCATCTTTGTTGATGTTATCATATTTAGATTCTGCAATTTTGCCATCTTTTACAACTAATGTGAAAACTGTGCGGTAACCATTAGATTCATTTTTTTCTTCTAATGTGTAGTCACCGTCTTTTAATTTAGCACCGTTATCGATTTCGATTTTATCTGTTTTACCAGCTTGAGCTGCTTGAATTAATTGTTGTGCATAGTTTTTGAAAGATTCAGCTGAATGAGTTGCGCCTGTTACAACTTCAACACCATCAGCAGATTGTGCAGCAACTAGAGATTCGTTTAATTCTGGAATGAATTTTTCTGGGCTAGTTTTTGCTTTTTCTTCCATCATTTCATTGTATTTAGCATCTTCTGTTTTTGATTTGCCATCTTTGTTGATGTTATCATATTTAGATTCTGCAATTTTACCGTCTTTTACTACCATAGTGAATGTCGCACGGTAATCTTGGTTTTCATTTTTTTCTTCTAATGTGTATTCGCCGTCTTTAAGTTCGCCACCAGCGATTTGTTTTTTAGGAGCTTCTTCTTTTTTAGACTCTTTTGTATCTTTTGCAACTGATGAAGATGCTGCTGATGAATCTTTTGTATCTTTATCTTTGCTTCCGCCACAAGCCGCTAACAATAAAGTTGACATTGCTAAAACCGTTACGCCAGTAATTAATTTTTTCATTTTCATAACTATAAAACCATCCTTTGTTTTTTTTAATCATGTGAACTATTTTACAGGACTAATTTTAACTTATTCCTCTTTAAAAAGCAATTCTTTTTATTTAACTTATTCATTTTTTCACAAATATTCTGATTAAAAATTTAATCTTGTTTTTTAATTCAAAACAACTAAATTTAATTAGACTTTTTAAACCTCAGGCTTTATAATAGGTACGATTGTGTATTTTTTTTCACGTAATCATTTTTTATTATATTATATTCTTTTTAAGAAAAGGGGAGAAATTTATCATGGCTAAAACAGAAATTGTTGTAGTCGGTGCTGGATATTCTGGGATAGCAGCAACTAAGATGCTATCTAAGAAATTAAAGAAAAATAGCGACATCCATATTACCTTAATTGATCGTCATTCATATCAAACAATGATGACTGAATTACATGAAGTAGCGGGTGGACGCGTTGAGCCAGAAGCGATCCAATACGATTTACAAAGATTATTCTGTAAAAGAAAAAATGTTAGTGTTGTTACTGACTCAGTGGTTAATGTTGATAAGGAAAACAAAGTTGTCAAAACCGAAAAAGGCACTTATTCATTCGATTATTTAGTATTAGGTATGGGCGGCGAGCCTAACGACTTTGGTACTCCTGGCGTTAAAGAAAATGGTTTCACTCTTTGGTCTATGGACGATGCGATTAAAATTCGCGAACATATCCAAAAAACAGTAACTTTAGCTTCAATGGAACCTGATGCAGAAAAACGCAAAGCAATGTTAAACTTTGTCGTCTGTGGTTCTGGATTTACAGGAATCGAAATGGTAGGAGAATTAATTGATTGGAAAGATAAATTAGCGAAACTAAATAAAATCGATCCAAGCGAAATCAACTTAATGGTAGTTGAAGCTGCACCTACTATTTTAAACATGCTAGACCGTAACGATGCTGGAAAAGCTGAAAAATACTTAACTAAAAAAGGTGTTAAAATCTTAAAAGATACACCTATCGTTGAAGTAGCTGCTGATCATATCGTTCTTAAATCTGGTGAAAAAATTCCAACTCACACATTAATCTGGACTGCTGGTGTTAAAGCTAACAGTGATGCAGAAGAGTTTGAAATGGAATCAGCTCGTGCAGCTCGTTTAGTAGCTAATGAGTACATGCAAGCTAAAGGTTATGAAGATAAAAATATTTATGTGATTGGTGACTTAGTTTACTTTGAAGAAAAAGAAAACACACCAACACCACAAATTGTTCAAGCTGCTGAACAAACAGGCCATTGTGCAGCTAAAAATATTTTAGCTGATATCAACGGAACTGAAAAAGAAGCTTATAAAGGTAAATACGATGGGTTCATGGTATCTATCGGCTCTAAATATGCTGTAGCTTGTGTCTTTGATAAGTATCATATGAGTGGTTTCTTTGCAATGGCAATGAAACACATTATTAACTTACGTTATTTCTTTGATATTCGTTCAGGATATTATATGTTCCAATACATTATGCATGAATTCTTTAGAATTGGCGACCAACGAAACATCTTACGTGGACATTCTTCACGTAACAGTAATGTTTTATGGTCAGTGCCATTACGTGTTTTCTACGGTTCAGTTTGGTTAGTTGAATCAATGAAGAAAATCGTTGGTAACGGTAAAGTGTTAAGTCCAAGCACTTGGTTTGGTGAAGGTTCTTGGTTTACAGATACTGTTGTCTTCCCATTCCCATGGTTACAACAAGCTGCTGATGCAACTAGTGGTGCAAGTGGCGCTGCTGAAGCAACAACTGGTGCAAGCGGTGCGGTTGACGCAGCTGCTGGTGCTGCCGCTGCTGTTCCTGATCCAACATTTGGTTTAAGTTATGCTTATGGTGAAGAACCTATGACTGTCTTTAAATCAATGCCAAAATGGTTCTCATCTATTATGGAATTCATTATGCCTAACCAAGATGTTGCGTTATTCATGCAAAAATTCATGACAATCGTTGAAGTTTTAATTGCTTTAGCTATTATTGCTGGATTATTTACATGGTTAGCTAATGCTGCAACCATCGTTTTAGTTGTTATGTTCTGTCTATCAGGTATGTTCTATTGGGTTAACATTTGGTTCTTATTTGTTGCCTTTGCATTAATGAACGGATCTGGACGCGCCTTTGGTTTAGATAAGTGGGTTATCCCATGGATTCAAAAAACTGCCGGTAAGTGGTGGTATGGTGACGTTAAGTCAAGATATGGCGAAAGTGCTTAACCAATAAATTTAAAGTTCTAGAAGAAACCTTCTTCTAGAACTTTCTTTTATATTGCTTTCTCATTTAATTGATAGTATTCTCACTATGATAGGAGAATTTTTTTAACATGAATAAAAATAAAAAATTAATATACATTGCACTACTCGTGGCTCAAGGTGTTATTATTGGGTTGCTAGAAAACATGATTCCTTTTCCTTTTGCCTTTGCACCAGGTGCCAAATTAGGCTTAGCCAATTTAATTACAATCATCGCCATTTTTACCATGCCTGTTAAAGATAGTTTTTTATTAGTTATTTTAAGGCTTTTTTTAACCACTCTACTAGGAGGAACGATCTCTACCTTACTCTATAGTGCAGCTGGTGCTATTTTTAGTTATCTTGGCATGTTATTACTGAAACAATTAGGTCCTAAAAAAATTAGTACCATTGGTATTAGTGCCATGGGAGGATTTCTTCACAACGTTGGTCAGTTGGTTGTTGCTAGTTGGATTGCTCGATCGTGGAACGTTATGTTGTATTTACCTGTTCTTTCTTGGATAGGTATTTTAGCTGGAATTGCTATCGGAATTGCTGCTAATTACATCATGGAACATGTTAAAACGATTCAAGAATTTAAATTAGACTACGAATAACCTACGAACTTTTAAAGGAGTTTACTTATGCAAATTCATTCAATGTGGGATGATTATCCTACACTAAAAAAAGATTTAGCAAAAACCCTTGATTTAATGTCTTCTTCCATCTCACTACCTAACAAAGAGATTGAACAGACCATTATCGAACTATTTCACTCAGGTGGAAAATTACTTCGACCAGCTTATCTACTACTTTTTTCAGAACTTGGGAAAAAAACAGATAAGAAAAAAAGTATTGCACTGGCCGCTGCAATGGAAACTTTACATACAGCTACTTTAATTCATGATGATATCATTGATGAAGCTGAATTAAGACGAGGTGTGACCACACTTCAAACTAAATTTGATAAAGATGTGGCTGTTTATTCAGGGGATTATCTATTCATTGTTTGTTTTAAAATACTCATAAAATATACTGATTCATTAAGAAGTATCAAACTAAACACAGCCAGTATGGAAAAAGTATTACTTGGTGAACTTGGTCAAATGAATACCCGCTATCATATTGATATTACTGTAGAAGAGTACATTCAAAATATTTCTGGAAAAACAGCTGAGCTTTTCGCTTTAAGTTGCTTTCTTGGTTATTATGAAAATGGTGGTTCTGCAACTGTTGCTGATACTTGCCGAGAAATCGGTAAATCTATTGGTCTTGCATTCCAAATTGTAGATGATATTCTTGATTATTCTCAATCAGAAAAAAATATTGGGAAACCTGTGCTTGAAGACGTGAAACAAGGAGTATATAGTTTACCGCTTATTTGTGCCTTAGAAGAAAATAAAACTTTTTTTGAACCTTTATTAATGAAAAAAGATAAAATGACAAATGAAGATACAATGAAAGTACATCAGGGGGTCATTGATTTTGGTGGTGTTGAAAAGGCTTATGAATTAGCTGATCACTATACTAAAAAAGCCCTTGACCTTATTCAAAAACTACCAAATAACAAAACAAACACTAAACAAACTATTTATGACATTACTAAAAATATTCTTGACCGAAAAAATTAAAAAGTTTTTAGAATTCTCATGTGGATTCTAAAAACTTTTTTTTATTTTAAATGCTCTTCTAACCAGTTCCTCGCACAGTCACCAACTAATGATTGTCCTTCTTTAACACTACCACTTAATACACCATATGCTAGCGGAATAAACAAGCTCTCTGGATGATTTTCTTGGCATATTGCCTGAAAAACAGCATCTCCGATAATAACATCATACCTTAAGTTATCCTCTAACAAGTCTTCAACCTCTGTGAATCCTGAAATTTGATAATTATAAAAGTAATTCAAATTATCTGTTGGTAAATAGGTCTTCTTCGTTACTTTAGCAACGCCTTCATTAACACGTAAATATCTTTCAAGACCTTCATTTACACTAGGCTCACCTAAAAGTAACACCGACCTGTCTATCAATAATTTATCTTGTTCTTCTTTCTTTTTAAGATTAACTAATAAGTCCGAGTTACAAAAAACTGATAATTGTTTTAGACACTCTGAAAGTCCAATCAAACCAATAGGCAAATCTTTGATATAAGGTATCTCAAATTCTTCTTCTAACCATTTAGCTAATGCTAATCCTTCGTCACTTACCACCCAATTGACTTGAGCACATAAGGCAGATTCTAATGTCTGTTTTAAATTACCCGTTATGACATTTAAGGAGTAACCTAGCTCTTTAAATAAATCAGTTAATTGTTTCATGTTAAGACTATTTCCAAAAGTTAATGACGTATAGCCTATTAAATTAATTTGTTTTTTTATTGCTTTTTTGTCTCTTAACTCATTATGTAAATAGTACTTTCCAGCCTTTAATAGAGCATTAGATATACCTATAGGTGCTTCTTCAAAACCTTCTGTTACAAATGATAAACAAGGTATTTCTTTTTCTCTTAGCAAACTTTCCAACTCTTCATAATCCCCATGTACAAAATGATTCAAAGGCGTGCCCAATAGACAAATTTCTTTTTTACCATCATACACATCAGTAATTCCTTTAATGATGTCTTCTGTTCCGCCTAAAGATAGATCAATATCTGTAAATTGTGTATGATAAAAGTGAGGTTGCCATTGAAGTGTTGACGCGTCATAAAAAGACTCCGTGCAACTTCCAGGTGTATATAAAAAAGTGAAGCAATCCCATGTTTCAATTAAAGAAGCCACACCAGAAATATCACTTGCTAAAACAGGTAACCGCGTTTTATTTGACTGCTTCTCAGATAAAATAACTGGTGATTTTAACGCTAGTAATTCTGCTATTTCTTTAATTTCTTCTTTACTATTGTGCTGACATTTAGCAATTGGACCTCTCCATATTTGAAAGAAAGGAATAGAAAAAGTTGCTTCTAGCTCCGTTATCATCGCCTCATAGTCCGTTTGAATGATATAATCTGAACAACCAGCAAAAAGAACCACACCTTTAATATTAGGTAACTTTACAGCTTGTTTAGCCACTTTTTCTAACTTTGGATAAATCTCTCCTGTTAGATAGTCTGTTTGATCTAGCTGGCATAAAAACACCTGTTCCAAACAATCTAGTTCACCTTCTTTAAAGTAAAAGGTTCTCAAACAAGAAGAAGGTCCGATACAGATGATCCCCACATTTTCTAACTCAAGCAAACAATCTGTCACACTTTTAGTAGCCTGTTGACAGCTATTTTTTATTTTTCGTTTTAAATCAACCATTGATTAATCCCTCTTCTTTAATTAAAGACTCTCGCCAATCATAAAGTGCATCCTCATCAAGAGGTTGAATAATTAACTCTTTTATAGGTGCTTTAATAAAGTCACAAATTGCCTCAAATTCTTTAGCAGCTAACGAATCAGGATATTCTTGTGCGATGGTTTTTTGCTGATAATCTGCTTTTTTCAAAAAATTAGAGTCATGAATACGACCTGTACACGTTGCCTGAACTTTCTCAAGATAATTAGACACAATTTTTTCATCCATCTCATCCTGATAACGATTTAGAATAATACCACCCATTGTCTCACCACTTTTATCAAAATGTAACAAACTTTTCATAATATTATTGGCCGCATAGAGTGACATAAAGTCAGATGATGAAACTATATAAATTTCTTCTGCATAGGCTTTTCTCATAGGAAGGGAAAAACCACCACAAACCACATCCCCTAGCACATCATAAACAATAAAGTCCCAAGTCTCTTCAAAAACACCTAAACGAGTTAATT
Source organism: Vagococcus sp. (assembly GCF_036639995.1). GTDB lineage: Bacteria > Bacillota > Bacilli > Lactobacillales > Vagococcaceae > Vagococcus. Next base: position 43,934 of record NZ_JAVWHO010000009.1, read on the forward strand.
CTTTCATCATGGTTGTTATACCAATACCTGCACAGCCCACACCAGCCGTGGGTCCACCTGCTTCTACACACTGAATACCAAATACACCATCAAAAACAATGTCTTCTCGTTTGATGTCTCTACCTTTTTCTTTAATTTGTTGTAAAATAGTTGGTACCCTCTTACCCACAAGCGTTCGAACAGAGTCTGCCTTTGGATCACATCCAATATGAAGTACTCGGTAACCTTGCTTAGCTAAAGTCGCAGACACATTACTTGCTACAGTTGATTTACCTATACCACCCTTACCATAAAAAGCAATTTTTTTAGTCATTTATTGTACCTCCCATATACACACAAATTTGTCGGTTTAACTCAGGCATTTCCTTCAACGCTAAATTACAATGATACAACTCATTTAACAATTGCTCACTAATAATTTCTCTTGCTTCACCAAATTTAAACACACCAGTTGCATCTAAAATTCCTGTTTTATCATCTAACATAAGAGCATGATCAGGATTATGTGTCGTCATTATAACTGCATACCCTTGATTTTTTAATTCCTTAATCTTTTCAACTGTTTTATATTGATTCCCTACATCTAAATGAGCAGTTGGCTCATCTAATAAAATAATCGAAGGTGACTGAATAAGCGTTCGAATAATTGCGACTCTCTGTCTCTCACCACCACTTAAATCAGCGTATGAGTGATACGCAATCTTACTTAAGCCAAATTCTGCTAATAACCGGTCCACTTCTTGATAATCTTCTTTTGTTGGCTGACTAAACATACTCATATAAGGAGCTCGCCCCATAACAACATAGTCTCTTACAGAATAGGAAAAAACAGATAGTAATTGCTGCTGAACATATCCCATCTCTTGAGCAATTTCCTTTGGGGACATTTTATGAATCGATTTGCCATCAATTTCTATCGTTCCTTTATTTGGTGTTAACAAATTAACCAAACAATTTAAAAGAGTTGATTTTCCCGCACCATTAGGACCTAAAATAACCAAACTCTCTCCACTATTAAGTTGAAAATTCACATTAGAAAACGTTGGGTTTAATTTAGGATACGCAAAAGATAAATCTCTTACTTCTAGCCTCATACTAATCGCGTCCTTTGTTTTAATAATAATAAGACATAAAACGGTGCCCCTATTAATCCTGTTAAAATACTTAATGGTAATTCTGCTGCTGTTAAAACCCTTGCTAAGGTATCTACGACAATCATAAAAATAGCTCCTAATAAACAAGCTACTGGCAATAATCGCCTATTGTCATCTCCAATAATCATTCGCCCTAAATGAGGTATTACAAGACCTACCCACCCAACTGTTCCGCTTATTGATACCGAAGAAGCAGTTAAAAGAGTCGCACCTAAAACGGCTAGCATTCGAACTCGGTTAACATTAATACCTAGTGTTTTAGCTTCTACTACACCTAAAGACAAAATGTTAATTTGCCAACTAAGTCCTAAAAGTAACACTGTTGCTAAAAGAATCACTGGTAAAATTCTAGTAAGATCTGTCATAGAGACTTTTGCAATACTTCCCATCTGCCAATAAGTAATCTCTGCTAATTCAGTTTCAGCATCAGCCATATATTTAATCATTCCTAAGATAGCCGTCATCAAGCCTCCCACAATAACACCTGATAAAACTAAGATAATCATTGTGTTGTTTCTAACTAATTTTGGAATAAACATTGCCAACCAAACAGCTATTAATCCACCAATAAAAGCTGTTACTTGAATTAATTGACTACCAACACCTAATAAAATCCCAGCAGCAGCGCCGACACATGCCCCTGCTGAAACACCTAACATATCAGGAGACACCAAAGGATTTCTAAAAATCCCTTGGTACACGGCACCTGACAAAGCCAAACTACTACCAATTAAAATTGCTGCTAATATTCTTGGTAATCTTAATGTAAAAATAACACTTTCTTCCATTCCACTTAATGTTTGATCTAACACATTCATTTTAATTAGAAAAACTCGAATCACATCTTTAGGACTAATCCAATACCTTCCGATACAAAGTGCTAACAACGCTGTTAAACAAAGTAAGAGCGTCATCCCCAGTATTAGCCATGTTATATTTGTCTTTTTCACATGCTTTCCTTCTTCTATTTACTTTCTTTATTCACTTCACAATTTGTCATAAAATTCATGTCAGCAGTCGTTAACTTATAATCAAAAAAATCTTGATAAAATGTCTCAACTTCTTTTTCAAAGTTAGCATCTGAGAAAATTTCTGGCTGAATTTTAGATGCCATAAATCTAACCATTAACGGAGTTTCTACTCCTGCTACATCCCAACGATAAATACCTTTAGGTGTTTTGTAGACCTGTTTTTTTTGAACAGCTGAAATCTTACTCCAATCTTGCCCTTCGATTTTATTCTCATACAAATCACTTGGCTTAGATTCATCAAAGTTAGTTAAGAAAATAACATCAGGATTCCATTTGTAAATTTGTTCCATATTCAGCTCAACATTACCTTTACCAACTAAATCATGAGCTACATTTTCTCCTCCTGATAGCTCAATCACCGTATCATTAACATATTCACTAAAAGATTGAAGCTGTAATGTTTCTCCTCTAACAAATAAAACTTTTACCTTTTTAGCTTCTTTTACTTTATCTTTTTTAGATAATAAATACTCATGAGCTTCATCATAATTTTTATTCACTTCATCAGCTCGTTTTTCTTTACCTAATAATTGACCTACTGTCGTAAAGCCCGCTTTTAAATTATCAATCGTATCACTATTTATCATAACCGGTGCAATTCCTAATTTTTCAAGTTGCTCACGTTCAGCAGTTTGACTATCCCATAAAAGAGCCACATCTGGTTTAACGTTTGCTATTTCTTCCATATTGATACCACCATTGTTATCAATATAAGACGTGTCTATTTTCCCCATATTAGGTTCCATCTTTGGCAAAATAGAAATATCATACGCTTGTTTTGTTCCTTCTCTTGCACCTAAAATATGATCAGCCGAACCATCAATAGCATAAACGATTGCTGACCAAGGAAGTGGTGTAATTGCCATGCCATTAATTGATTTAGGTACCTCTACTTCATGACCTGCGATATCTTTTACAATGTGGGTATCATCCTTACTTTTTTTTGCTGTTTCTTCCTTTTTTGACTCACCTGATGTACTACATCCTGCTAGTAGTAGCGCTCCACTTAACGCCATTCCCATAATTAATTTTTTCTTCTTACTCTTCATTTTGAAGACCCCTTTTCCATTTTTTATAAATAAAAAGACCAAGGAAGCTAAATAAACAGTTTCCTTGGTCTTTCTTTGCATGACTAAAATTTAGACAAACTAAAAAACCACCTAATGAATCCGTTAGGTAAGCCAGTAAAATAAGTTGATGTATCCTGACTTGAGTTCATTGTAATGTATCCACTTCCCAGCATTAACCAGTGTGTTTATCGATACATACTCCCTCTTACAGTGGCGGTCACCGTGTTGGTTTTTAACCAACTTCCAATCAACCTATCTTTAATAGCCTCATTGTAGCATTGAATATAACCGCTTTCATTAGAGTTTGATTAGTATTTCACTTCACAATTACATCAAGATGTTCCCTCATTCACTTATTAAACAAAGGGTTTCGTCTTGTATTCCATTGTTAAACCCGATATAATCGGGGAGATGCGAAGATTTCAAAATAAAAAAAGTGAGGGATTACATGATTACTGTATCTAACGTAAGTCTGCAATTTCCAGATAGAAAACTATTCGAAGATGTTAATATCAAATTTACTCCTGGAAACTGCTACGGATTAATTGGTGCTAATGGTGCCGGTAAATCTACCTTTTTAAAAATTTTATCAGGAGACATTGACCCTTCCACAGGCAATGTCACATTAGGACCTGATGAACGTCTTGCTACTTTAAAACAAAATCATTTTGATTATGAAGAATACACGGTATTAAACACTGTTATTATGGGACACAAACGCCTGTATGAAGTATTGCAAGAAAAAGATGCTATCTACATGAAAGCTGATTTTACAGACGAAGATGGCATTAAAGCTGCTGAACTTGAAGGTGAGTTTGCAGAATTAAACGGCTGGGAAGCTGAACCTGAAGCCTCTAGTCTTCTACAAGGATTAAATATTCCTGAAGAATTACATGACTTAAAAATGGCTGAACTTTCAGCTGGTCAAAAAGTGAAAGTTTTACTTGCTCAAGCTCTTTTTGGTCAACCTGATGTTTTACTATTAGATGAGCCTACTAACGGATTAGACCGTGAATCTATCGCGTGGTTAGAAGAATTTTTAATTAACTCTGAAAATACAATCATTACTGTTTCCCATGACCGCCATTTCCTAAACAAAGTATGTACTCATATGGCCGATTTAGATTTTGGTAAAATCAAATTATTTGTTGGTAACTATGATTTCTGGTTAGAATCTAGTCAATTAGCTGCTAGACTTCAATCTGATCAAAATGCGAAAAAAGAAGAAAAAGTCAAAGAATTACAAGAATTTATTGCTCGATTTAGTGCCAATGCGTCTAAATCTAAACAAGCGACATCTCGAAAAAAAATGTTAGATAAAATTGAATTAGACGATATCCAACCATCATCTAGACGCTATCCTTTCGTTGGATTTAAAGCTGAACGTGAAATTGGTAACGACTTACTGCAAGTTGAAAATATCTCAAAAACGATTGATGGTAAGAAAATTTTAGATAATGTTTCTTTTACTCTTAGAAAAGATGACAAGGCTGCGTTTATTGCTAAAGACGACATTACAACAACCATTCTTTTCAAAATTATTATGGGAGAAATGGAACCTGACTCTGGAACAATTCGTTGGGGAGTAACGACTAGCCAAGCTTACTTACCAAAAGACACCTCTCATGAATTTGATACAGATCAACCAATTGTTGATTGGTTACGCCAATATGCATCTAAAGAAGAATCAGATAATACATTCCTAAGAAGCTTCTTAGGTCGTATGCTATTTTCTGGAGAAGACGTTTTAAAATCTGTTAACGTTCTTTCTGGGGGCGAAAAAGTTCGCTGTATGCTATCTAAATTAATGCTTTCAAAAGCAAATGTTTTAGTTTTAGATGACCCAACCAATCACTTGGACTTGGAATCTATCACTGCATTAAATGATGGCTTAATCGCATTCAATGGCTCTATTCTGTTTGCTTCTCATGATCACCAGTTTATTCAAACTACAGCCAACAGAATTATTGCTGTTTCTGATAATGGCGTTGTTGACCGTGCTGAAACCACCTATGATGAGTTCTTAGATAATGAGACAGTGAAGGAACAACTAGCTAAACTATTTTAAAACATAGAAAAAGCATTGCATGAGTCAGCGACAAAAACTGATTTCATGCAATGCTTTTTATTTATAAATAGCCCAATAACGAATCGCTTCCTTCTGTAATTCTTCTTGAGTAAACTCTTTTATCGAATGGCCTTTTTTTGTTGTGTCGCTTGGATTATTTAACCAAAAGGTGTTTTTTTCTTCATTGTAGCCTGACAATACCATAATGTGCCCAATTTCCGTAAAGTACCCTGGTTTAACAGAAATAATAATAGGATGTCCCTTTTTCAGATGCCCCTTTACTAACTCAATGTTATCTTCCAAATCTTCAAATAAATAATCATTTTTTACAGCAAACTCATTAAAAATACTCCACGATGTCCCCTGGTCTTTAGAGAAAAAACGATTACCAGACCAATCTAAAATGTCTAAAGGGGTTGTTTCTTTTTGTTCAAGATAAGAAGAAACCATTGCTAAAGAGGCAATAGCACATCCATTAATCTCTAACGTATTTTGAATAGGATCGCCATCTTCTACACCATAATATTCTTTTTTCCATTCTTCATCGGTTTGAAGAATTAAGGGTATTTTTATGCGATTAGAAAAACTTCCATTATTAATTTTTTCATTAGCTTTTTCTTCATAAGATTTCTTGACTACTTTTTTCTTTTTGACAAGTGCCTGTTTTTTTCTATTTTCTGCGGCAATTTTTTCTTGTTTTGCAGACACGTTGTCCATATACATGAAAAAGAATGTAAAAACAACGGTTAGCATACTTAACACAAGTAAAAAAATGGGGCCCTTTTTTTTCATTAAGTTCATCCTCTGTATTTATACTTCTCTACCATTATGCCAAAAATATGAACTTTTTCCTAGAGGAGATACTTATTACTTAAAATAAAAAAACCGCTCATTGCGATTTCTTTAACGATCAATACCAAATGAAAAGATAGCTATTGCTCCGTAACCTGTATGACTAGCAATGGTAGGTCCCATCGGTAATAACTCGACACCTTTAACTGGTATTATTTCTTCGATTAATTTTTTTACATATTCTCCTGCTTCTAAATCTCCTGCACACGCAATTAACAATGTTTGTTCTTCACTATTTAAAATGGTTCTTTTTGTTTCGTTCACTATTTTTTCTAAGGCTTTTTTTCTACCTCTTGTTTTTCCTACACTCACTAATTTTCCGGTACTATCAACATTGATAATAGGTTTTATCTTTACCAGACTTCCTACAGCTGCTGAGGCTTTTGATATACGGCCACCTCGCTCTAAATGATTTAAGTCATTTACCGTTACCCAGGAGTGTACTTTATTAATTGCTTCATCTAACCACGCTAACACTTCTTCTAGACTCTTACCTTGATTTCTTTGATTAACAACCTCTTTAACTAGTAATCCTTCTCCCAAGCAAGCTGCTTTTGAATCCACGATGTGTACATGAACAGACTCATTATCCTCTTCTAATAATCTCAAAGCTGAAAAAGCATTTCTTTGTGAGCCACTAAGTTCTGATGAAAAAGCTATATATAGCAAAGGCTTATCACTATTAATATATTGTTTAAATACTTCAGAATAAGTACCAATATTTATTTGCGAAGTACTTGGCATTTCTCCTGATTTAAGTTGCTCCATAAACCAATTATAATCAAATGTTTTCCCTAAATCATCAATGTATTCTTTATGATTTAAATTAATAATCATACTAACTAATTGAACATCTTCTTCTTTTAAATAACTTAAAGGTAAATCACAACAAGAATCCACTAACAAATCAAATTTATTTGTCATACCACTACCTCCTTCACACCATCTTACTACCATTTCTAGCAAAAAAGAAGAAGTATTTAAACTTCTCCCTAATTTATTTCTATTAGATTTGCGCCCAAACGCTTTCTAGTACATTTGTTTGTGTTCTATCAGGACCAACTGAGAATGTAGAAATTCTAACACCAACAAGTTCTGATACACGGTGAACATAATTTCTCGCATTTTCCGGTAAATCTGATAATGTTTTACATCCAGTAATATCCTCCGTCCAACCTGGTAATTCTTCATAGATTGGTTTACAACGAGATAACTCTTTCAAGCTTGCTGGATAATGATAGATTTTTTCACCATCTAATTCATAAGCTGTACAAATTTTAACAGTCGGTAATCCTGTTAATACATCAATTGAATTTAAAGATAAGTTCGTGATGCCCGATACTCTCTTTGAATGTCTCATAACAACTGTATCAAACCATCCAACACGTCTTGGACGTCCAGTTGTTGTTCCATATTCACGACCTACTTCTCTAATTTGTTGACCAGTTTCATCGAACAATTCAGTTGGAAACGGACCATCTCCAACACGAGAAGTATAAGCTTTACAGACGCCAACTACCTTATTAATCTTAGAAGGGCCTACTCCACTTCCGATAGTAACACCTCCAGCGACTGGATTAGATGACGTTACAAAAGGATACGTTCCTTGATCAATATCAAGCATAACACCTTGTGCTCCTTCAAATAAGACACGTTTTCCATCATCCAACGCATCATTTAAAATCACTGAAGTATCCGTAACATATTTTTTAATTTCTTGACCATATTGATAATATTCGTCAAAAATTTCGTCAAAATTAAGTGGTTCTGAATCAAACATTTTTGTAAACTGACGGTTCTTTTCTTCCAAATTAACTCGCAAACGTTCTTCAAAAATTTCTTTATCTAATAAATCAGCAATTCTAATGCCGACGCGTGCCGCTTTATCCATATAAGCTGGGCCAATACCTTTAATTGTTGTTCCAATTTTATTTTCCCCTTTAGCATCCTCTTGAAGTTGATCAAGTTTAATATGATAAGGCAGTATAACATGTGCTCGATCAGAAATACGTAAATTCGTTGTTTCAATATGATGATCTGCTAAATACTGTAATTCTTTCGTTAATGATTTAGGATTAACTACCACACCATTACCAATGACACTAATTTTTTCTTTATAGAAAATACCTGAAGGAATTAAATGTAGTTTATACGTTGTTCCATCAAATTGAATTGTGTGACCTGCGTTATCTCCACCTTGGTAACGCGCAATAACTTCGGCATTTTCACTTAAAAAGTCTGTAATCTTTCCTTTTCCTTCGTCGCCCCACTGAGTTCCTACTACTACAACTGATGACATATAAACACTCCATTCTATTATTTAAAATACTTAACTATTTTAACAAAAAAATTTTTTATACGCAATAAAATCGAACGTTATTTTTGTAAAACATTTTTAATCAACTCAAACACGAACATTAAAATTCTTCTCTTGGTGATAGGGATGAAAACTTATTATATTCTTTAATAAATAATAATTCGACTGTCCCTCTTGCCCCACTACGGTTTTTTTCAATAATAACTTCAATCACATTATTTGTTTCTTGTGGTTCTTCATCTTCTCCGTCTTCACTTCGATAATAATCTTCTCGGTAAAGAAAAGCAACAATATCAGCATCTTGTTCGATAGAACCAGATTCTCTAATATCACTTAATACGGGACGTTTATCCTGACGTTGTTCCACACCACGAGATAACTGTGACAAAGCAATAACTGGTACTTTCAACTCTTTAGCTAATTTCTTTAACTGTCTCGATATTTCAGAAACTTCTTGTTGTCTATTTTCTCGGCCAGTTCCTTCAATCAACTGTAAGTAGTCAATTAGTATTAATCCTAACTCTCCTTGTTCTTGGTGAAGTTTTCGACATTTTGCTCTAATTTCAGAAATCTTAATTCCTGGAGTATCATCAATAAAAATATTAGCTTTTGATAAACTTCCCATGGCAACAATAATATTATCCCATTCTTCATCAGATAGCTGCCCTGTCTTTAAATGACTAGCTTCTACTAATCCTTCTGAACATAACATCCGATTAACAAGAGATTCAGCACTCATTTCCAAACTAAATATAGCAACAGATTGATCTGTTTTTGTTCCAACATTTTGAGCTATATTTAAGGCAAAAGCTGTTTTACCTACTGCAGGTCTTGCAGCTAAAATAATTAACTCTTCTGGTTGTAATCCTGCTGTCATTTTATCCAATGCATGATAACCGGTAGGAAGACCAGTGATTGATTCGCCCTGTTGAGATAGCCTTTCAATTTGATTGATTGATTCTCCCAATACATCTGCAATTGCTAAAAAACCACTTCGATTTCTTTTTTCAGAGACCTCCAAAATTTTTCTTTCGGCCTCATCTAGAATACTTTCAACATCTTCATCTTGTTCAAATCCACTTGTAACAATATCAGTTGCTGTTTGAATTAAATTTCGAAGTAACGCCTTTTGTTCGACAATTTGAGCATAATATCCTACATTGGCTGCAGTCGGTACACTTAGTGTCAATTCAGATAAATAACTAACACCGCCTATATCCTCTATCATTTTTTTCTGTTCTAATTGTTCTTTAACTGTAATAGCATCAATGGCTTCATTTCGATTATTTAAGTCAATCATTATTTGAAAAATTGTTTGATGGGATCTACGATAAAAATCCTTTGCTTCTATGTATTCCATAGCCTCCACAATGGACTCTGAGTCTAAAAAAACAGAACCTAAAACTGCTTGTTCTGCTTCTATACTTTGTGGAGGAATTCTATCTTGTTGGATAAGTTCCATTTATTTATAATTCCCCTATCCTATTTTTTTATTCAGAAACCACATGAACACGTAACTTAACGGTAACATCTTTATGTAATTTAGTTGGTACAGTTGTATAACCTAACGCCTTAATTGGTTGTTTCAAATCCATTTTACGTTTATCAACTTTTATTTTATGTTGTTTTTCTAAAGCATCAGCAATTTGTTTTGAAGGAATTGAACCAAATAAACGACTATCTTCACCAGCTTTAGATTTAATAATAACTTCAAAGCCTTCTGCTTCCATGACTTCTTTTAACTTGTTTGCATCAGCTAAAGTTTCTGCATCTTCTTTTTCTTTTGCTTTTGTTTTACCTTGTAGTTCACTTAAACTTTTAGCTGTTGCTTCAACTGCCAAACCTTTTTTTAACAGAAAATTTTGTGCATAACCTACAGCAACATCTTTAACTTCACCTTTTTTACCTTTACCTTTAACATCTTGTAAAAATATAACCTTCATAGAGGGTCACTCCTTATCTATATATAAACTTTAATTCATTACTTTACCATTTTAACATAATAATAAGGTTTCATAAAACTTTTATCAATGTTTCACGTGAAACAAAAAAGACATTCACATAAAGTGAATGTCTCATTTTTTTATTGTTCTTCACCAACGAATGGTAATAATCCCATAATTCTTGCACGTTTAATTGCAATAGTTAATTTTCTTTGGTGTTTAGCACAAGTACCAGTCACACGACGTGGTAAAATTTTACCTCTTTCAGAGATAAATCTTGATAATAATTCAACATCTTTATAATCGATGTTATCGATATGGTTAGCTGTAAAGTAACATACTTTACGACGTTTTCTTCCGCCTCTTCTTTGTTGAGCTGCCATTGTTTTGCCCCTCCTATTCTATTTTTAGAATGGTAAATCGTCATCCGAAATATCTATCTGTGATGAGCTTCCAAATGGATCACTATCACGATCGAAGTTCGGCATTTCATTTTTACTTTGAGATTGGCCAAATGATTGACTGTTTTGATTTTGAGAAAAATTATTAGAATTGCTTCCTGCATCCTGATTGCCAAAACCGCCTTGTTGCTGTCTTTGCTCAGATACATTACGTGATTCTAATAATTGGAAATTATCACATACTACTTCTGTAACATACACTTTTTGACCTTGTTGATTTTCATAATTACGAGTTTGAATACGTCCAACCACACCTAGTAAAGTACCTTTTTTAGCATAATTAGCAAGTGTTTCTGCTGGTTTTCTCCAAATAACACAATTAACAAAATCCGCTTCACGTTCTCCACTTTGATTAGTAAAGTTACGATTAATAGCCAAGTTGAATGTAGCCACAGCTGATCCATTAGATGTAAATCTTAATTCTGGGTCTCGAGTAAGTCTTCCTACTAGCACAACGTTGTTAATCATTTGTCGTTCTCCCCTTCGTTATTGATGTTTCACGTGAAACATTTTAGTTTTCTTCTTTTACAACCATATGACGTAAAATATCGCCATTGATTTTAGCTAAACGATCAAATTCATTGATAGCCACAACATCTGTTGAAGAAACTTTAACGATATGGTAGATTCCTTCGCGGAAATCTTGGATTTCATATGCTAAGCGGCGTTTGCCCCATAACTTAGACTCCAATACTTCTGCACCGTTCTCTTTCAAAATTGAATCGAAACGATCTACAAGAGCAGTTTTTGCTTCCTCATCAATGTTAGGACGAATTATGTACATAATTTCGTAGTTTGTTGCCTTATTCATTGATTTTCACCTCCTTATGGACTAAAGGTTCCTAAATTTCTTAGGAACAAGGAAAGTAAACAATTTGTTTACTCACATTTCATAATTTTACTACATTCTTAC
>NZ_JAVWHO010000010.1:0-38738 GCF_036639995.1 Vagococcus sp.
AAAAATACATGATATAAATAATGTGTAAGGAGCATATAAATTCCATGAGTTGTACGAAGCATCTGTTTCTTTCAACACATTTTAAGGTTTATATGTCACTCAATTTAGTAAAGGATGTGGGAATTTGACTCTCCTTACTTGTGCCAAATAAGGTTGGCGAGTATCTTTGTTTAATCAATATATAAGCTATATTGTACCAATTTAACAGAGCAGTAAAGTACTCCAAAGTAAGCAGTATGTAACAAATGAACCATCTGTTTTAGAACAACGAATAAATTAAACATAAACTTTTTTGAAGTAACACGTTAAGCACATTTTGATTAGGATATAAATCGTTTCAGAGAAACACGTTTAAACACATATTGATTTAAGACTCAACCTTTTTAACGTAACAAGTTCAACTAACAAATAAGTTAAGCTTTATCCAATTCACTCTTGCTCGCTAACCTTATTTTTATTGAAACAAAAACCTTGAGAACTCTTCGTTGAGTTCTCAAGGTTTTCTTTTTATTTAGATGGCTTAAATCTCTTTAATCTTAAAGCATTTAATAAGACTGATACTGAACTGAAACTCATCGCAGCTCCTGCCACCATTGGGCTAAGTAGCGGTCCGCCAAAAGCATACAGGATTCCCATTGCTACAGGTATTCCTAATGTATTGTAGGCAAATGCCCAGAAAAGATTTTCCTTAATATTTTTAATGGTTGCATGAGATAACTCAATAGCCGTTGGAACATCCATTAAGTCACTACGCATTAACACAATATCAGCTGACTCCATTGCCACATCTGTCCCAGAACCTATCGCAATTCCGATGTCTGCTTGAGCAAGTGCTGGAGCATCGTTGATACCATCTCCAACCATTCCCACTTTTTTACCTTCTTGTTGCAATTTTTTAACTTCATTGGCTTTATCCTCAGGTAAAACTTCACTTAACACGCGGTCAATACCCACTTGTTTAGCAATAGCTTCGGCTGTTCTTTTGTTATCTCCTGTAATCATCGCTACTTCCACACCCATGCGGTGAAGTTTAGCAATCGCCTCAATACTGCTTTCTTTGATTGTATCAGCTACTGCGATGATACCTAGTAAATGTTCTTTATTAGCAACATACATTGGCGTTTTCCCATCCGAAGCAAGTGAATCTGAGTCTGATTCGATTGATGACAAGTCAATGTGTCTTTCCACCATTAACTTTTTATTACCTAATAAAAGTGTTTCATTATCAATCATCACCTCAATACCGTGACCAGGAATGGCTTCAAAATGAGTAACTTCTTTAAATGCTAAATTCAGACGTTCACCTTCTTGAATGATTGCTTCACCAAGAGGATGTTCAGATCCTTTTTCAGCAGAAGCTGCTAATTGAAGAAGGGTCGTTTTATCAATAAATTCTGTTGTAATAACATCTGTTACAACAGGTTTTCCTTCAGTAATTGTCCCTGTTTTATCAAATACAATTGTTTCAATTTTATGTGTTGTCTCAAGAGCGTCCCCGCCTTTAATCAAGACTCCATTTTCTGCTCCCTTTCCAGTCCCAACCATAATAGCAGTTGGTGTTGCTAAACCTAGCGCACATGGACAAGCAATTACTAACACTGAAATAGTAATTGTTAAAGCAAATATCCAAGATTCTTGACCTAAAAAGAACCAAACTAATCCTGAAAGAACAGCTAAAACAATAACTATTGGAACAAACACACCGGATACTTTATCTGCTAACTGAGCAATAGGTGCTTTTGATCCTTGGGCATCCTCTACTAATTTAATAATTTGAGAAAGAGTTGTATCTTTTCCGACTTTAGTTGCTTCAAATCTGAATGAACCATTTTTATTGATACTGGCACCGATCACTGTATCCCCTTGTTTTTTCTCAATTGGGATACTTTCACCTGTAATCATTGACTCATCAACAGCACTTGTCCCAGAAACTAAGACACCATCAACTGGAATTTTTTCACCAGGTTTTACAACAATAATATCCCCCAGCTCAACATCTTCTACTTGAATTTCAACTTCTTGGTCATCTCTAATAATGATTGCTGTTTTCGGTGCAAGACCCATTAGTTTTTTTATGGCCTCAGAAGTCTTTCCTTTTGATACAGCTTCAAAATATTTTCCTAGTGTAATTAAGGTTAAGATAACACCGGCTGTTTCGTAGTAAAGATTCATTGCAAAATGACTATCTCCAAGTAACACCATGATAGTGCCATATAAACTGTATAAAACAGCTGCACTCGTACCTAAAGCCACAAGAGAATCCATGTTTGGATGTCCTTTAAAAAGAGCTTTAAATCCTATCGTAAAAAATGATCTACCAACAATCAGTGTTGGTGTCACTAATAATACTTGTGTTAAAGCAAATCTAGCAGGATACATCATAGGATCGATCATACTTGGTATCGGTAAGCCTACCATCTCTCCCATAGCAATATAAAGAAGAGGAAGGGCAAACATACCTGACACCCAGAAACGTTTCCATAGGTTCTTAATTTGTTTTTCTTTTTTCTCTTTATCTAAATCTGCTTGATCTTCTTGAGATAGACTTTCCTTCGCTCCGTAACCAGCATCCTTTACAGCACTCATAATTTCCTGGCTACTAAGAATAGATGGATCAAAATCAACAGTCATTTTTTCAGTCGCTAAATTGACTGCGGCTGTTTTAACACCGTTAAGTTTGCCCACTACTTTCTCAATCGTTTGACTACATGAAGCACAAGTCATGCCATCAATATCATACTGCAGATGAGTTCCTTCTGTTACAACTTGATAACCGGCTTGATCTACCGCTGTTATAATATCTTCTTCTTTCAACTGTGTCTCGTCAAATGTAACACTTAGTTTTTCTGTTGCTAGATTGACACTAGCTTCTTTCATACCTGGTAGTTTACTTGTCACTTTTTCTACCGTTTGAGCACAAGAAGCACAGGTCATTCCTTCTACACTATATGTTTTTTGCTCACTCATTTATTCGTTCCTCCTTTTATTACATCTTTATTTACATTGGCATTGACCGGGAATACAGTTACAAGCTACCTCACTAGGAGCTGTTTTTTTCTTTTCTGCTAGTAACTTTTCCAAAATCTCAATGTCTGTAACACTTAACTCTTTTTCTTTTACAATGCCAATAACCATACCGCCTATTTTTTTACTACAGATTTTATCAAGTAACTCATTTCTCGCTTCTTTCACGGCATTTTCTTCAATAACCGAAGCTTGGTAAACAAATTGTTTGCCTTCTTTTCTTGTTTGTAAATAATTTTTCGTTACTAAACGTGATAACAGAGTTTTAACCGTTGATGGCTTCCACGCCATTTTAGAATCTAAAATATCAATAATTTCTGTACTGGTTGTTTCTTTTTTTGCCCAGACAACACGCATAATTTCCCATTCCGCATCAGTTATTGTTTCAACTTTTGTTTGTGTCATTTTTATTTCCTCCTCTTGATTAGGTGATTCATTTAATTTTTCATTTAGTTGATTTGATAAAACTATCATACCTCTTAAGTTTACAATTGTCAATTGTTGTACCTTAAAAAAAGACTAACTTTAAAAGTTAATCTTCTTTCACCGTCATCGGTACTCGAACAATCACTGTAGTACCTTCACCTACATCACTCGTTAACTTGACTGTTCCACCTAATATTTCTGTATAGTGTTGAACTATTGATAAACCTAAACCAGAGCCACCAGTATTACGTTGTCTTGATTGACTAACACGGTAGAATCTTTCAAAAATTCGTTTTTGGTCTTCCTCAGAAATACCAATTCCCGTGTCCTCTACCGTTAAAATAATTTCTTCATCCAACTCTTTTAAGTAAATAAAAATAGCATCCTCTTCTTTTGTATACTCAATGGCGTTTTCTAATAGATTTTTGACAATTAACTGAAACGCATTCCCTGGAAGAGATACTTTAGTTCGAACAGAGCTATCAAAGGTAATATTTAACTGCTTTTCTTTTATTTTATACTGGTAACGCTCAAGCTCTTCTTCAACAACAAGAACTGGGTCGTTATCTACTGTATCTAGTAAGTAAATGTCTTTTTCAGTTTTTAGTAACATCATAATATTTTGAATTAACGCTAACAATCTCTTACCTTCTGTTTCGATAATTTCAAGAAATTGCTCAGATGCTTCTGGGTCGTCTTTCGCACCTGCTAACAAGGTTTCAGCAAAACCTATGATTGAGGTCGTAGGTGTTTTTAACTCATGAGAGATATTACTAATAAAATCCTCATGAACTTTCTCTACTTGTTTAACCTCTGTTACGTCATAAATAATTCCTACGTATTCCATTGAACTAGAATCCAAAATGCGGATAATCACATTTAAATCATGATTTTTAGGCGATTTAATTTGAATATCTCCTTGTACCTGACTTTTACTTCTGACAGCTTCTTTGATTAAAGCGTTCATTTTAGTGTGATTGAACCAGGTCTCATAATTCATTTTCTTTCTTTGATTGGAAAATAGTTTTTCCGTTACTTGATTTGCTAGCACTAAATCTAGCTCATCATTTAAAATGAAAATCCCGATATCCAAATTTTCAAAAAGAAAAGCTAGTTTTTTCTCATTTTGCAACTGCTTATAATAAAGCAAATTGGCTTCATCCATTAAATCATACACAGTCTGATACAACTCCTGCCATTCACTTGGCGCATCTACAACAGTTTGTTTTTTATCTGGATTTTTTATGGCGTCTTTTAAAATTGGAAGAATAAACTGAATCGGTTTTTTACTTTGTTTTAATATGTAAAAATACATGGATAAAATAATCATGCCAGTCAAAAGTAAAACAAAGAAAACATTACGCTGAAATTGTTTTAAATGACTGGTAATTCCTGTATATTCTTCTGATAATCGCAAGATACCTACAAGCTTGCCTTCGTAGTAAATTCCTTTTGCGACGTATATCATTTTTTCCCCAACAGTTTGACTATCTCGAATCGCTGACCCTTCTGTTTGGCCATTTTCAAGAATATCTCTTACCTCTGGGCGTTTTTCTCTTGTTCCTTTTGCTAGTGACTGATGAGTCGAGTCATACTGAATCATTCCTGTTTGGTCAAGAATAGTTAGTCGTTCAGATTCAAGGATACTTTTATCTAACTTTTTCTCGTCAATGATTAGCTTGTCCTCATCAAGTAAATAAGGCGTCAAGACATCAATCTCAGCGGCTAATTTTTCCTTTTGCTGGTTTAACACTTCTGTCTTAAAAAAAGAGGTGGTATATAAACCACCTCCTACTAATAGGCCAATAACTAAGACAATAATAATTTTAGGGGTTAATTCTTTGGTTTTTCTTTTCATTCTTCTGACTCCTGGAACTTGTAACCAAACCCTCTGACCGTTTTAATGTATTTTGGTTTTTTAGGGTCATCTTCGATTTTTTCTCGTAAATGACTGACATGAATATCCACTGTTCGTGACAGATGATACATGTCATCTTGCCAAATAGAGGTCATCAATTCGTCTCGGCTAATAATGCGGTTGATTCTCTCCATAAAATAAATTAACAGCTCAAATTCTTTTTTAGTGAAGTTTAACTCTTCACCATTTTTAGTCACTCGATAATCTTTGGGATAAGCCATCAAATCTCCAATAATAATCGCATTTTCAGAGGTAGATGTTGGAATTTTGTCATCCTGTAAGTCTAAACGCCTTTCAACAGCACGAATACGTGCAATAAGCTCTCTTGGACTAAATGGTTTCGTCAGATAATCATCTGCACCTATTTCTAAGCCGATAATTTTATCCACTGTTTCATCTTTTGCTGTTAACATTAAAATCGGGGTATTGATTTTTTCTTTACGTAATTTTTTTGTCACATCAAAGCCATTAACTTTAGGCAACATTAAATCTAAGATGATGAAATTATACACATTTGAGGAAGCTAAACGAATCGCTTCTTCTCCGTCATGACACACATCAACATCAAAATTTTCTTTTTCTAGATTATATTTTAAAAGGGTTGTAATAGATGGTTCATCATCCACAACTAATATTCGTTTCATTAAAAAGCACGTCCTCCCATAGCTCTACTAATCAGTTTTACTATACCATAGAACGAACATGCTTTCTAAACGAATGCTTGTTATTTAACGTTTCCTTTTAAATCTCGTTCAACTTTCATATCTGAAATAGCAATGTAGCCTAATTCTTTAATCACATTTTTTTGTACGTCATCTGTTTTCATATAATCAACAAAGGCTAATACTTCTTTTTTAGCGTCTTTTTGAGTGTACATATGCTCATACGCCCAAATTTTCCAAGAATTATCTGCCACATTTTCATCCTTAGGTTCAACCCCATCAATAGCTAACCCTTGAATCGTGTCATCAATATAAGAAAAGGCTAAGTAGCTAATTGCTCCTGGAGTTTCTGCTACAATTTTTCTAACTGTTCCTGATGAATCTTGTTCTTGTCCTTTAGCAGGTTCTTCTCCATCAAGTCCCCACTGCTCAAATGTTGCCCGTGTTCCACTTCCAGCTGCTCGGTTAATAATCTCAATCTTTTGATCTTTTCCGCCAACATCTTTCCAGTTTGTTACCTTACCAGTAAAAATATCTTTTAGCTGAGCTTTAGTAATATCTTTAACGCCTGCTTCTTTGTTGATAACTGGGGCAACACCAACAACTGCAATTTGATGATCCACAATTTTAGCTGCATCGATGCCATCTTTTTCTTCTGCATATACATCTGAGTTACCAATATCAACTGCGCCAGAGGACACTTGGGTTAACCCTGTTCCACTTCCGCCACCTTGAACGGTAATTGTATAGTTAGGATTATCCGTCATATAAATTTCAGAAACTTTTTCCACAAGTGGTTGTAAAGCGGTTGAGCCGACTGCTGTTATTTCTACTTTTTCTGTTGAACCTTTGCTTTTACTTTTATCTGTTGATTCTTTCGTTGTTTCTCCGCCACCACATGCTGCTAAAGTAAATAAAATTCCGATTGTTGATAATGATAATAATATTTTTTTCATGGTTGTCTTAACTCCTTTAGTTTTTGATTACGAAGCTAGTGTAACAACCCAATGTAAAATCTATTCCCTCTTCTTTGTAAAACTTTGGTAAAGTAACAAATTTGTTTTTCTTTTACAAAAATACCTTATTTTTGTATAATAGTGATAAATCAGCTATTCCAAAAACGAATAGCCAAAGGAGCTATAAACTCATGGAAATAAACGATTTGAAAATTTTTTACGAAGTTGCGCGATACGAATCTACAGCCGAAACAAGCAGAAACTTAAAAATTGGCCAATCAACCATTAGCAAACGTATTTCTGTGTTAGAAAAAGAGTTAAATGTCACCTTATTTA
Source organism: Vagococcus sp. (assembly GCF_036639995.1). Lineage (GTDB taxonomy): Bacteria > Bacillota > Bacilli > Lactobacillales > Vagococcaceae > Vagococcus. Next base: position 7,323 of record NZ_JAVWHO010000010.1, read on the forward strand.
AACGAACTAATAGAGGAATGACTTTAACCAAAGAAGGAGATATTTTAAAAAAACATGCTGAAACTATTTTAGTTCAACTACTGTTAATGGAAAAGGAATTACATGTGAGCCAACAATGATAACAAACAAAAAGGATCCAAACTCATTATTTGAGTTTAGATCCTTTTTTTAGCCAGCTTTTGTTTGTAATTCTGGTTGTCCATCACCAACAACAGCTTCTTGTGTGATGACGACTTTTTCTACGTCTTCACGTGTTGGGATTTCGTACATGATGTTCATCATCACATGTTCAATGATTGAACGTAACCCACGAGCACCTGTATCACGCTCAATAGCTTGAGCTGCAATTGCATTTAACGCTCCAGGTGTGAAGTCCAATGACACATCATCTAGAGATAACAATTTTTTGTATTGTTTTGTTAAGGCATTTTTTGGTTCTGTTAAGATACGTACTAAGTCAGCTTCAGTTAATTTTTCTAAAGAAGCCATTACTGGTAATCGGCCAATAAACTCAGGAATCAAACCAAATTTAAGTAAATCTTCTGGAATGATTTGTGACATAATACTTTGTTCTTCGTCACGTTTTTTATTATTAGAGCCAAAACCAATAACTTTTTCACCTAAACGTTCTTTAACGATTGTTTCGATACCATCAAAGGCACCACCAACAATAAATAAAATCTCAGTAGTATCAATTTGAATTAATTCTTGTTGTGGGTGCTTACGTCCTCCTTGAGGTGGAACACTTGCCACTGTGCCTTCTAAAATTTTAAGCAAGGCTTGTTGTACCCCTTCACCAGAAACATCACGAGTAATTGAAACATTTTCGCTTTTTCTTGCAATTTTATCAATCTCATCGATGTAGATAATTCCTCTTTGGGCTTTTTCAACGTTATAATCTGCTGCTTGTAGTAATTTAAGTAGAATGTTTTCTACGTCTTCTCCTACATAACCTGCTTCAGTTAAACTTGTCGCATCCGCAATAGCAAATGGCACGTTTAATGTTCTTGCTAAGGTTTGCGCTAAGAATGTTTTACCTGAACCAGTTGGGCCGATTAAACAAATATTACTTTTTTGAAGTTCTACTTCATCATTGATCTCTTCGTCTTCTTCTTGAAGAGTCATTTGTTGAACACGTTTATAGTGGTTATAAACTGCCACAGCCAAGACTTTTTTCGCTCTTTCTTGACCAATAACATATTCATTTAAAATTTCTAAAATTTCTTGTGGTTTTAATACGTTAATCAAATCTGATGCCATCTCATCTTGAATTTCTTCATCAATGATTTCTTTACATAAATCTATACATTCATTACATATATACACACCAGGACCTGCGACTAATTTTTTTACTTCATCTTGCGATTTTCCACAAAAAGAACAACGAACTTCATTATTCTCATCTGTATTATCGTACATGTGCTTCCCTCCTGTTGAACAAAGGCTTATTACTCAGCCCTACTTACCATCTATCCCGTATATTCTAACACAATACATTCATTGATGCACTCAAAAGGCAGTGGTTCCTAAAACGAACATAAGAAATCTTTGTTTTTGTTTATTATCTCTTTAGAATAAAAGAAGCTGGGAGTTAGTCCCAGCCTCATTCGTTAATATCTAAATATCGTTAAAATTATGCTTCTTTAGCAGTTGAAGTAATAACATCAACAGCACGTTTCATTTTAATGTCATGAGCTAACATGTCATTGTTTAACGCACCACGGACAGCTTTTTCATCCATTCCGTATTGTTCTGCTAAATCTTTAATTTCAGCATCGATATCTTCGTCTGATACTTCGTATTTTTCAGCAGCAACAATTGCTTCAATCACTAAGTTAGTTTTAGTTCTTGTTTCAGCTTCGCCTTCAAATTGTTCATGTAAGTCTTGTTCAGTTGTACCAGTCATTTGGTAGTATAATTCTGGTGAAATACCTTGTTGTTGCATATTTCCTAAGAATTCATTCATACCGCGGTGAACTTCGTCATGAACCATTACATGTGGTAATTCAACGATTTCAGCGTTTTCTACTGCTTGAGCAATAGCTGCTTCTTCAACAGCATTTTTAGCTGCTTCTTCTTTAGCTGCAGTTAAGTCAGCTTTGATTTTTTCTTTTAATTCTGCTAATGTTTCAACTTCATCATCAACGTCTTTAGCAAATTCATCATCTAATTCTGGTAATTCTTTTGCTTTTACTTCGTGTACTTTAACTTTGAATACCGCTTCTTGACCAGCTAAGTCTTCTGCTTGATATTCTTCAGGGAAAGTTACTGTTACGTCTAATTCGTCATTAGCTTTTGTTCCAACTAATTGGTCTTCAAAGCCTGGAATGAATGAATTTGAACCTAATTCTAATGAATAGTTTTCGCCTTTTCCGCCTTCAAAAGCATCATCGCCTTTGAATCCTTCAAAGTCAATAACAACAGTGTCGCCATTTACAGCAGCTTCGTCTTCTTTAATAACTAATTCAGCTTGGCTAGCTTGTTTTTGTTTTAAGTTTTCTTCAACATCCGCATCTGTTACTTCACGGTCTTGTTTTTCAACTGTTAAGTTTTTGTATTCACCTAATTTAACTTCAGGTTTTACAGTAACTTCAGCAGTGATTACCCATGCTTGACCTTTTTCCATGCTAACAACATCGATGTTTGGTTGAGAAACTGGTTCTAAACCTGCTTCATCAATTGCAGCACTATAAAGTTCTGGTAATACGTGATTTAAAGCATCTTCATACAATGCTTCTTCACCGTACATTTTGTTAAATACTTGACGTGATACTTTTCCTTTACGGAATCCTGGCACGCTAATATTTTTTTTCACTTTGTTAAATGCAGCTTTTAAGCCTTCTTCAATTTTATCTTCTGAAACTTCGAATGTTAAAATCCCATCGTTAGTTCCCTTTTTTTCCCATTTTGCAGACATAATCTGTACCTCCAAATTATCTAATATTCTTATTTTTACTTCCTTACATACCTTACAATCTTACACTAAAGGTCAATAATTGTAAACATTTTTCCTTCGATTGTTTACTGAAATATCCCTAAATTAGCGACTTCTTTTTCTAGACGTTTTTGATAGACATAAATGTCTTCTAACGTTTTGCTACCTTCCTCTATTGCATCTATTCTGGCATAAGGTTGCATGTAACTTTTCACCCAGTCTTCCGTTGGTGTCATGACCTCGTTATTAAACGGGTATAAATAACCTATATGAAGCTTTATTAACTGCATCATTTCTTTTTTTAAACTTGGATTATTTTCTGTATAAAAATGACTTACCTTTTGAAGTACCACACTTTCCTGACAACTTTGCTGTAAGCTTAAATAGTCACTAGGAATAAATGTCTTGATCTGTTTTTCCCACGTCAGAACAGAAAGTGGTGTCGTAATTTTTAGTTGAACCAATTGATTAACTAAGTCATTTCGAAATAAAACAGATAGCTCTTCACTTACTAATAATGGTTTAGTAAGAGTCACAAACACCTCTTTTGGAAAATACTTCATTAATCCTAATGTTTTCTTTTGTTCCCAAAAAGGAATGTTGGGTAGTTGATTAAATTGTTCTTTCATCTCTTCAAAAGCTGTTTCATTAATAACAAGCTGATAATTTTTGGCAACCTCATACTTTTTTAACCAAATATCCTTCACTTCGATAGATGGTAATAAGAAAAATTTTTCGATTTCTAAAAAAAACTGTTTCTTAATTAACAATTCGAAGTAAGTATCTTGGTAATCACGATTCAGTAAATAAGCTCCTTTATACTCCGACATTCTTTGAAACGCTTTGTCGTAATCTTCAAGAGCCATTAAAGACCTAGTCAAAAAAACATTAGCCAACAGGTCATCTTTTAGCTCATACGCTTTTTCAAAATGATCCATTGCCACCTCATAGGCACCTTTTTCATACTCTTGTTTACCAATCGACATATATCGCTCAAACATTTCAGGCATCTCAAGCATCTTTTTTCCTCCTGACTCAGTATAAAAAAAAGAGGGCGGACAAAATTGTCTCACTCTCTTTTTTTGAATTAGCGAACTTTCTGACTAATCACACGACATATCACCTTTTACTAATAAACTTACGCTTTTCATAAAAAATATATTAGTGCTTTCTATCTTAGTTTGCTCTTTTGAATTCTAGTCTTGTAACAGTTCAAAGATTTCTAATGCAACTAAATCAATATCATCAAATTGATAGACCTGTTGAGTACTAGATTCTGTTAGTTCGAACATTTCATTGCTGCTGTCAAATGTTACGATGCATCGCTCTTGTCCTTCACGTTCAAAACGGCGAACTTGAACTTCACTATCTTCAGCCTCGACCATTGCACTCAATCTCTTAAGGATTGCAGTTAGTTGAGAATTTTTCATAGAGCAAGCCTCCTTCAAATTTCTACTGTCTTATTGTAACAGAAAGCTACCTAACATGCATTTAAAATATCACTTTTTTTTAGGAAAATAGAAAAAAATTAATTATTCCACCATAGTTTAATCAATGCTTGGGTGCCATCATTTTCAAAACCTTTATCTATCAAGCTTTCATAAAGATCTCTTGCCTTTTGTGTTGCCGGTAAATCAATACCCATTTTTTCAGCTTCTGTTAAAGCAATATTTAAGTCTTTAACAAAATGCTTCACAAAAAAGCCAGGCGTATAATCTTGTTTTAAAATACGCGGTGCATAGTTAGTTAATGACCAGTTAGCAGCACTTCCTCCGCCCACTGTATCTAAAACTTTTTCCACATCTAAATTAGCGGCTTTAGCATACACTAATAATTCTGTCATACCTGTCATTGTGCCAGCAATCATGATTTGATTAGCCATTTTTGTGTGTTGTCCACTACCAGGTGCTCCTTGGAAATTCACTTTTCCACTAAACACATTTAATATTTCTTCCACTTGGTTAAACGTATCTTGATCACCACCAACCATCGTAGTTAGTGTGCCGTTTTTAGCGCCCAAATCCCCACCAGATACTGGGGCATCTAAACTTGATGCTCCTAAACTTGACGCTGTTTCAGCAATTTTCCCGGCAAGAGAAGGGGTACTAGTTGTCATATCAATTAAGATTTTTCCAGCTACATCCGCTTTAAAAACCCCTTCTTCTCCGTAATAAATACCTTCCACATCTGTTGGAAAACCGACCATGCTAAAGATAATATCACTTGCTTCAGTTACTTTTTGAGGAGTCTCTTGCCACGTTGCCCCTAATTTAACTAAATCATCTGTTTTACTTTTTGTGCGATTATAAACAGTTACTTCATACTTTGCATTTAACAAGTGTATCACAACGGATGCTCCCATAACACCTGTACCGATAAAACCAATTTTTTTCATTCGCTTCACCTCTTCATTTGATACTTCAATTATAGACAAGCCTGAACAAATAATAAAGGATTAAAACAAATTAGCATCTACGCTCTTGTTTTAATCCTTTTAATTTTATTTAATGGCACTGGTTTTACAACTAATGCTAGTAAACCTAAAATAATGCCCATATAATACGTAACAATTCGCCATAAAAAAATAGCTAAGACAAGTTTCCCTTTAACAAAAATAAAGGTACCAAACAATAAGGTAAAACTATACTCTGCCCCTCCTGTTCCACCAGGAATCGGAAAAAGAGAGATAATCATCACGATAAAGGCATGAAAAACAATCACCTTAAAGACATTCACATCAGGTGTATTTAAAGCTAGTAGTACAAAATACGGCACCACATAATACATTAACAGTTGAAGAATGGTTAAAATACTTGTTTTGATGATTAATCTGGATTGATTTTTCATGTAACGACTTTGTTCATAGAATGTTTCCATTTTATCAAGAATTGGTTGCTGAAATTTAGCTAATCGTTTTCCTAGTTTAAAATGAGCTAAAAAGAAAAACGTGCCATTAACAATATTTTGCGTTAGTTTGTGCCAAAACATAACCATCAATAAGCAAAACACCACAATGAAATGAATGCTAAAGCCAATTAAAATAAGATAGGATAAATTTTGTAAACTATCAGATACCCATTTGAACCCAAAAATAATACAAAAAATAAAATTAAAAACAATCCATACTTGATACACAATAAACTTCATTAACGAAACAGATGCCGCCACACCATAGTCTACACCTGATTTACCCATAGTCACAATTTGAGCTGGTTGACCTCCTGTTGAAAAGGGCGTAATCGCATTAAAAAGATGCTCGATTAAAGGGATTCGGTAGGCATTTTTATACGTATATTCTGGATTACTTCGCTTTAAAAAAAGTTGGGTAATTCTTGCCTCAATACCCCAATGAAGTAACATACAAAATACAGCAACAATCAGCCATAACCACTGAATCGAGATAAGTTCTGTGTATATTTCATTTAGGCTAACTTTTCTAAGTTCATTCCAGATGACAATAAACCCAAGTAAAAAGGCAATCCCTAAATAAATACTATTTTTTCTATTCATCGACTACCTCTTATCTATTTTTTAAAAATACGAAGAGAACTTAGACCGTCATCATCTGTTGTCTCCTCATCTTCTTGATGGATTTGATAATATAAAATCGATTCGTGGTAAAACGTTTCTACTCTTTCACCAAACGCCGTACTTGAAATTTCGTACAGTTTGCGTTTAATTAATGCTTCGTTCGTTTCATATGACCCTGCAACATAGTCAATTAGCGCTTCAGCAAAATCTTCGTTTTCTTTATAGGTTACACCTAAACTCAAGTCATCAAACAAAGGATCTAAATAATCATTCCCCTTAGCAACCACTCGTGTGTTAGCCGCCATGGCTTCTGTATACGTTAAACCTTGCGTTTCTGAATCAGATGCGCTCACGAAAATATCTGCAGCCTGATAAAAAGGCGAAATATCCTCATTAGGAATCTCTCCTGCAAACGTCACATGCTCTAATATTCCTAGTTCTGTTGCTTGTTTTTCTAACTCTTTTTTATAAGGTCCATCTCCTACAACAAGTAAACGAACATGGGGCAATGCTTTTATAACTTCTGGCATGCCATTAAGAATTGTTTGGATATTTTTTTCATAGGAAATACGACTAATCGAAAGTAAAAACAATTGATCATCAGTTATATCATAACGATCCTTGACCTCTTGCTTTCTCTCACTAGAAACAGGTTTAAATTTAGATACATCAATCCCTGTAGGTATAATGTATTTAGGTGCACTTATATGATACTCTTCCAGTTTATCAACTACACGTTGACTCGGACAGATAATCCCTGATAAATGAGCCGTATACATTTTTGATAACTGCTTAACATGAACAGGTCGAATCAATTTTCCGTTAGCAATATAATGAAGGTAATCCTCATACATCGTGTGATACGTATGAACACAGGGAATCTCCATCGCTTTTGCCACGTGTTTTCCAAGTAATCCTAGACCAAACTCTGTATGGGTATGAATAATGTCTAACTCTAAATCTTTTGCTACATAATACGCGTACAGCATCCCCCGAACAACTACTCGTCTTTCTTTAAAAGAAATAAAGGGAATACTTGGCATTCGAATAATTCTTTCTTCGACTTCTCTTACATTTGGGTCAGTTGTTGTGAAAATAAACACCTCATGCCCTCTTGCTTCAAGCTCTTGTTTTAATGTCCGAATAGACGTTGAAACACCACTGACTTGTGGAAAATAGGTATCTGTAAAAAAACCAATTTTCACAACACTCACCTCCTCTTATTTTTTAATACTTTGACTGTAATAATCAAACCAAATCTTAGCAACATTTTCCTCTGAATAGAAAACAGCCGCTTTTTGTGATTTTTCTTTATATTTAATTAACTTATCCTTGTCAGAAAAAATGCTATCAAGTGCTTCTTGCATTTCTTTAATATCTCTTGTTTTTATATAATCATCTTCAATAATGGCATGATATAAATCTAAATCTCTTAACATCACAGGTGTTCCTGTGTTAAAGGCTTCCAAAATACACATTGGAAATAATTCATTAAATGAAGGCAACAAGAAAACATCTGCAATATTATAATATTTCGCAAGCTCTGATCGAGAAATAATACCTGTAAATCTTAGATTTTTAGGTGGGTTGTCATACACTTTTTTATAACGATCATAACCATCAGTAATTTTTCCAAAAGAAAAACCACCCGCCCAAACAAATTGAATGTTTGGATTGTCATTAGCTAACTGAATAAAATCATCTAACCCTTTACGCTGTTGAATTTGACCCGCTCCTAAAACGATTAAATCAGAAACATTAAAGCCAAATTGTTGGCGCGCCTCTTTCTTTTCTTCTGCTGTTTCCTCAAAGAAAATCTCATTTGAGACAAAATTAGGAATATAAGTCACTTTTTCTGTCTTTATTCCGGCTTTTGCAAGTTTAGGAATAAACGAAGGATTAACCACTACCAACTGATCCATCCGCTTGTAAAAAGAAATAAGATAAGCATCAAATATTTTTTGAAAAGGCGAAAAAATATCGATACTTCCTTCTAATGTTTCAGGTAAAAAATGAACATAACCAATTCTTAAACCTCTTCTTTTTTTGAAAAAAGTAGAGATATAAAAAGTGGGGTCCACAGTATGATAGTGAGAAATATCTGATTTTGTAAATTTATTTATTTTTATGTCAAATTGAGTAGAAAAATGCTTGTTTAACATCTTGACCAACTCATTATATGCGCTTCCGACACCCTGACCTTTTATTTTGTCAGCGGAAGAGAACATATTGATTTTCAGCAATTCTTTCACTCCTTGTGTACACTATACTGAAAAAAAGATGCTAACACATCCTACTATAGCCCGAGTTTTTCCTTTCATTATATCACACTTGTAAAAATGGAAAAAAGGAAACCATCAATCATTCTACCATGTTTTACATAAAATAAAAAATAAAAAAAGAGGTGATCAATATTAATTGATCAACCTCTTTAGATAAACAAATTATTCAGCAGTGTATTCATTAACTAAAGCCACAACATCTTCTGCAGTATCGCATTCAGTAATTGCTTTGTTAGCTAATTCTGCCATCTTAGTTGAATCTAAACGTTTCATTAAGCTTCTAGTACGTAAAATACTAGTTGCACTCATAGAGAACTCATCTAGACCTAAACCAACTAATAATGGAACAGCTGTTTGATCTCCAGCCATCTCACCACACATACCAGCCCATTTACCTTCAGCATGAGCTGAATCAATTACGTTTTTAATTAAACGTAAGATTGCAGGGTTATAAGGTTGGTACAAGTAAGACACGCGTTCATTCATACGGTCTGCTGCCATTGTGTATTGGATCAAATCATTTGTTCCAATACTGAAGAAGTCCACTTCTTTAGCAAATCTATCAGCAATAACTGCTGCAGCTGGAATTTCAATCATGATACCAACTTGGATATCATCAGAAACGTCAACACCATCAGCTACTAATTTAGCTTTTTCTTCTAATAACATTGCTTTAGCATCACGGAATTCTTGTAATGTCGCAATCATTGGGAACATAATACGTAAGTTACCGAAAGTTGAGGCACGTAAAAGCGCACGCAACTGTGTACGGAACATATCGTCTTCTGCCAAACAAATACGGATAGCACGGTAACCTAAGAATGGGTTCATTTCTTCAGGGAACTTCAAGTATGGTAACTCTTTGTCTCCACCGATATCCATGGTACGAACCACAACTGGTTTACCTTCCATACCTTCTAAAACAGCTTTGTAAGCTTCAAACTGATCATCTTCACTAGGGAAATCTGGTGAATCCATGTATAGAAATTCTGTACGGTATAACCCTACAGCTTCTCCACCATGACCATTTACACCCTCTAAATCTTTAGGTGTTCCAATATTTCCAGCTAATTCAAAATGTTTGCCATCAGCAGTAACTGTTTTAGCATTTTTTAATTTATCCCATTCAGCTTTAAGTTCAGTAAAGGCTTTAGCCTTCGCTTCAAAATCAGCAATTTGTTCAGCTGTTGGGTTAACAATCACATCACCTGAACTACCATCTACAGCGATAATATCGCCTTCAACTACCATTCCAGTAATTTCTTTTGTACCCACAACTGCAGGGATTTCTAAAGAACGCGCCATGATAGCTGAGTGAGATGTACGTCCACCAATGTTTGTGACAAAGGCACGGACAAAGTTACGATCTAACTGAGCAGTATCACTTGGTGTTAAATCTTCAGCAATGATGATAACTTCTTCATCAATCATTGATAAATCTGGTAATTTAACGCCTACTAAGTGACTCATGATTCGTTTTGTTACATCTTTAATATCTGCTGCACGTTCTTGCATATATGGATTATCCACCATGCCTTCAAACATGCCAATGAACATATCTGTTACGTCTTTCAATGCTGATTCTGCGTTGACTTGGTTATCTTTAATATTACCTTCAATCGCTCCAACTAATTCTGGATCTGAAAGTACCATTAAGTGAGCATCAAATACTTGTGCTTCTTCTTCACCTAAGCTTTTAACTGCTTTATCACGAATAGCTTGCAACTCAACAGTTGATTGTTTAAGTGCATCAGAAAGACGAGCAACTTCTTGATCGACATTATCGATTGTTGTTTTTTCAAAAGACAAGTCTGGCTCAACTAAAAGATAAGCTTTTGCAACCGCAATACCATCACTAACGGCAATACCTTTTAATTGTTTAGTCATTATTCAGATAAACCTTCTTTTTTCATTGTTTCTTCGATTGCTGCGATTGCGTCTGCTTCGTCAGCACCTTCAGCTGAGATAGTAACGTCAGCACCTTGACCAACACCTAGAGACATAACGCCCATGATTGATTTTAAGTTAACTGATTTTCCTTTGTATTCTAAATTAATATCTGAACTGAATTTACTTGCAGTTTGCACCAATAATGTTGCCGGACGAGCGTGAATACCTGTGTCTGCTACTACATGAAAATCTTTTTTTTCCATAATTAATCATTCTCCTTTATAAATACGAATGTGATTTTTCGGGCTAAAAACTAAAAAGTAATTCTTTTAAAATAATAACCCTTTCAATGATAAAGAATACCATGTTTTAAGACCTGTGACAACTTATTTCCTTTAAATTATTCAAGCCTTCTGAAACATTCAACTTTCTTTTCATTCCTCTTTTCTATAAATGACTTTACCACCCAAACTTGCTTCTCCGACGATTTTACCTTTGTTTGGATGCTTTAACCAGACTTCTCGGAATTGAAAAAAGTCAGGCTTTTCGACAATTATCTCGCTGATTTCTCCATTCAATAACGCCTCAATCTTTGCCTCAAAAGTAGTTTCCATCAAACATTCACCTCTTTATCCATCGATACCTTTATTTTATCACTATATAGATACTTGATGCTATAAAAAACTAACTAATTAAAAGTCAGTTCAAATTCTTGATAAGATCTCCATACTTGATATATAATATATCTAAAGGTCAAACAAGGTCAAAACCTTAGTTTGATTTATATTTAACAAGGAGTGTGATTAAATGCTTTGTCAAAACTGTCAAACAAATGACGCAACTATTCACTTATATACAAATGTCCAAGGTCAAAAGAAACAAGTTGATCTTTGCCAACAATGTTACCGACAAATTAAACAACAAGAAGACTTAGCTCATCGTGAACGTATGATGCAAGATCCTTACGGTTTTGGCTCACTTAACGATTTATTCCGCCAATTATCCGAACAAAATAGAAACCAACAGGCTCAACCAAATACACCACCTACTCAAGCTGGAAGAATGAGCCCTCCTAATCCTCCAACTCAAAATGTGGGCTCTATCTTACAAGAGTTTGGTGAAAATTTAACGCAAGAAGCTCGTGATGGTAACATCGATCCGGTCATTGGCCGTGACGCTGAAATTACAAGAGTCATCGAAATATTAAATCGCAGAACTAAAAATAATCCTGTTCTAATCGGGGAACCTGGTGTTGGTAAAACAGCAGTTGTCGAAGGATTGGCTTTAAAAATTGTCGAAGGAGCTGTCCCGCAAAAACTACTTGAAAAAGAAGTGATTCGCTTAGATGTTGCTTCTTTAGTACAAGGAACAGGCATACGCGGCCAATTCGAAGAAAGAATGCAAAATCTGATTAACGAATTGAAGAATAATGATCAAATCATTCTCTTTATTGATGAAGTTCATGAAATAGTAGGTGCAGGAAATGCCGGCGATGGCAATATGGATGCTGGAAATATTTTAAAACCAGCTCTTGCTCGTGGGGAACTTCAAATGGTTGGTGCGACAACACTAAATGAGTACCGCATCATTGAAAAAGATGCTGCACTTGAGCGTCGGATGCAACCTGTTCGTGTAGATGAGCCTTCAGAAGAAGAAACCATTACTATTTTAAAAGGAATTCAGAAACGGTACCAAGACTTTCATCGTGTAACATATACAGATGAAGCGATTATTGGTGCAGTGAAACTTTCAAGTCGCTTCATCCAAGACAGACAATTGCCTGATAAAGCCATTGACTTACTTGATGAAACAGGCTCAAAGAAAAACTTAACCATTCAAGCACTTGATCCAAAGGTCATTGAGCAACGCTTAGTAGAAGCTGAAAAACAAAAACAATTTGCTTCTCAAGAAGAAGACTTTGAAAAAGCAGCTTATTACCGTGATCAAGTCGCAAAGCTGACTAAATTAAAAGAGACTCAAATTGCTGATGAAGACATGCCAACCGTCACTATTGAAGACATGGAACAAGTCGTTGAAGCAAAAACTGGTATTCCTGTTGGTGAGCTGAAAGAAAAAGAGCAAACACAAATGAAAAACTTAGATGTGGATATTAAGAAACACGTCATCGGTCAAGACGAAGCCGTTGATAAAGTATCCCGTGCGATTCGTCGTAACCGAATTGGATTAAATAAAAAAAATCGTCCTATTGGCTCTTTCCTTTTTGTTGGACCAACAGGTGTTGGTAAAACTGAACTAGCTAAACAATTAGCCTTTGAATTATTTGGCGATAAAGAATCAATGATTCGCTTTGATATGAGTGAGTACATGGAAAAACACAGTGTCGCAAAACTTATTGGTTCCCCGCCAGGTTATGTAGGATATGATGAAGCTGGTCAATTAACAGAAAGGGTTCGAAGAAATCCATACAGCTTAATTCTTCTTGATGAAATTGAAAAAGCTCATCCAGATGTTTTACATATGTTCTTACAAATACTAGATGATGGTCGTCTTACAGATGCTAAAGGTCGAACTGTTAGCTTTAAAGATACTCTCATCATTATGACAAGTAATGCTGGTACAGGTGCTGTTGAAGCAAGCGTTGGCTTTGGCGCAACTAAAGATGGAACAGCACAGTCTGTATTAGGCCAACTAAACGACTTCTTTAAACCTGAATTTTTAAATCGATTTGATGGAATTGTGGAATTCAAAGCTTTATCAAAAGAAAACCTTTTATCTATCGTTTCATTAATGTTAGATGATGTTAATGAGCTTTTAACAGACCAAGACATTCGAATTGAAACAAGTGAGGAAGTTAAAGAAAAATTAGTTGATCTTGGCTATGATCCAAAAATGGGTGCTCGCCCTCTTCGCCGTGTTATTCAAGAACAGATTGAAGACGGGATTGCTGACTTCTATTTAGATCATCCAACTACTAAACAGTTACAAGCAATTCTTGAAAACGACAAGATTGTTGTAACTGCCCACGAAGAAGTTAAATAACTATTAAAAGCAACATTCTATACTAACCAATGACATTCCATAGGTTAGTTAGAAGTTGCTTTTTTTTGATTTTAATAACATTTATTTTTGTTCAAAACTTTCAATAGAAAAGCGCTTTACCATCCTTTTTTATTTTTTATTTATGTTATAATTAACTTGTGGATCGAGATAGGTTTTAATAATAGTTAGAGGTGAGGAAGATGAAATTAATTGATGTAACAAACAGTTATGCAGTATTAGTTTCAAAGCAATTAGAAAACACAGACGCAAACTTAGTAAAAGTGTATTCACTAGGGAAAACTCTAGTTGTACACAGTGTGGCTGACAAACACGTCGAGGTAGTTATTGTCAACAAAGCCCGCGAAGTCAAAGACTTTGAAGTAGACTTTGTATTACAAGAAATATTAAGTACAGGTATCGAAGCTGAAAACTTAGATATCATACGAGCTAAGGGTGTTGTCGAAATTTCAATGCTCCTACCTAAAAAGAAGAAAAACGATGATGAAGAAGAAGAGTAATTCAAAATGGCTTAATCAAAACTAAAACCTTCTACATTTGCTAGTGTTAGCAGTGTAGAAGGTTTTTTCGTTAATATATTTATCTCTATAAAATTTCGTTATAAAAATTATCCATAGCAGCTTGATTGTATTCATGATAATCAAAGTTGGCGAACTTTCCATCGAATTTATACGCTCGTTTCAAGCCATTATAAATATCTTCAACCTCAGTTCCTTCTGTTAACAAACCATACTTTTCATCTTTTCCAACAACATTAATATTTGCAGGAATGTTAGAAGCTAGTATCTTCATACCGATTGTTAGAGACTCTAGCAGTACCATCGGCTGACCTTCATAAAACGAAGGCAATACAAAATAATCTGTTAACTTCATAAATTCAAATGGATTAGTAATATGGCCAAGTAGCATTACTTTTCCTTCTAATTTAAGCTCACGCACTAAGTTAACTAAATTAGCTTGTAGAGGGCCTTTTCCTAAAATATACAAACGACTATTCGGAACTTCCTCATTAAACATCTTAAAAGCTTCAATCAAACGATCTTGGTTTTTCTCAGGTGATAAACGGCCCATATTAACAAAATTAATAAAAGAAGCATCAAATTTTGGTATTTTTTGCATGGCTAAATCTACCTTGGGTAAAATACTTAGCCCATATTCCTCATTTTCATCATGAACTAAATGATTAAATTCATTTTCATCAATCATCTCAACCATTGCTTGATTGATATAACCAACAAAACTACCATCTTCCAAAGTTAAACGGCAATGAACTTGGTCAGAGAAAGTTGTTAATTGATTAACTTTAAATGCTGTTTCATAGTAATCATCAGGAACAGGAAACTCAAAAGCATCAATTAAAATACCTGGATCTCGCCAAATAGAAGCTTTTTGGTCTTTTCTAAGTTTAGCAAATAATTCAAGGTTGTTCTCTACTTTCTCACTATAAACAACTGGTTTCAACTCTTCCATTTGCTTCATTTTCTTTCTATAACGAAGGTGAAGTAATTGCAATGGATCAACTCTATGAACTCGCATTAAGGGCTTTGGAGACATCCAGCCAATTTGTTTACCATTGTAGTGAACTAAATAATAAATACCATTTTCCGTATAAGCTGCTTTAGTCACTTCTAAGTAACGTCCTTTGAAATGCCTTGCATAAGCCACAATCTGATCAGTTTCAGAATTTGAGCGTAACTCTTTCCATATTGGAAAATGAAGAGCTTTAGTTACCGTTCCATAAAGATGTTTGTTTTCAATTTTCTCAACAATAAACGGACGTGGAATGAAATAATCAGTTGCAATCCAACCTTCATACATACCAGCAACCGTTACTTTACTATATCTAACTTCTTCTACCCAACACGTTGCATGTTGAACCACACTCGATTCTTTAGTCAACATCACTTCTGAAAACACACCATTAATAATGGCATCCACATTTTTAAAGCTTTTAACTCGGCTTGTTTCTTTCACTAATTTCAACGAATTAAAAATGGATATCTTAATTGCTTCTTCTTTTGTTTCTTCAATATTTTTAGAATTTAAAATTTGATCAATGTTAATCGAGTTATAAACATAAGACATTTGATCCTTTGTTACAAATTCTTTTAAATTCTCGAAGTTAACATCCATTGTCATCGGTGACACGCTCAGAAGTTTATCAAACTTATAGTAAATAGAAAACAGACCATGTAAATCAGTTTTCATTGGTGTTTTTCCATTAATTTCTCGCATAGAATCAGACATTAAATCATTATGCATAAAGGCAACATATTTTTTTGAATTTGTCGCTAAAATATGTCTACCCCAAAAATAACTATACCCACTAAAATCAATAGCCACATCAAAAGACAAATTTCCCATCACTCGGTTCATTTCCCTACGATAACCTTTTTCAGGATAGAGATTTCTTTCCTCTTTTGACACACCAAATGCCATAAATTTTTTATCAATATCTCTTTCTTCTTTTGTTAAAATATTGACACCAAATCTAAATAAGACTCGTGCATTAGGATTTAGAGCTCTCAAATTCTTGTTAATTTCAGCATTTCTAGTAGAATTCGTTATTATTGTAACCTCATATAAATCATAATCAATATTATTGACTAAATTAAGTAAACTAGAGGTAATTCCATTATTTTTCATACCGCCAGGGTAAATAACTAATTTTTTCTTATCACTATTAACATTATAAAGAACTAACTCATCTGATTGTTTCTTCTCAAAAATATACTCAATATATTTTTTTGTTACTTGGCCGTTATCATAAGGTGTCATTCTTTCAGCTAAACGCTGATATTTATCCTGATATTTTATAGAAGATTCATTAACGTTTTCTATCAATCCAATTAATTCATCTAAATTCTCTGCTGTAGGACCTGGTAAATCACCATCTGGTAAGTACATACCTCGATTTTCTTGATATAAGTCTTTATCCCAAGAGTAGAAAATAATTGGTTTTTTTGTCACTAAGAAATCAAAAAAGATACTTGAATAATCTGTTACCAAAACATCAACCAATGATAAAACTTCGTTAGCATCAACCAAATCAGAAACAAGATATGGTGCTACTCTTTCATTTTCATTCATCTTCGAAAAAATAAAGGGATGCACTTTTACCAGCACATTATAACGAGTTGAAAATTTTTCAACGAGTGTTAATGTTTCATTAATAATTTGCTCAATGTCATCTTCAGCTTTATTCACCGATTTTCCTTTCCAAGTTGGAGAGAAAAGTAAAACAGGTAATTCTTTATTAATAAATACACCATGAGATTCAATTTTTCTTTGAACCTCTTCTTTATCTGAAGTCAGTGTAAAATCAATTCTTGGATAACCACCCTCGACAATTTGACCAGCATAAATTCCTTTTAGTTTATAACTATTAATAAAGATATCCGAAGTATGTTTGTTAGGAGATAAAATATAATCTGTCATTAAAAAATTACGTAAGACATTTTGAGAATGATTAACAGCACCTGGAATATCAAATCCCATATATTTTAATGGTGTTCCGTGCCAAGTATTAATATAAATTTGACCTTCTCTTTTAACAAAAAAAGATTCAAACGTTGAATTCGTAATTAAATACTTGGCTTCAAGCATCGCGTCAACATACTGTAATGTTCCTCGAGTAATGAAGGTCACTTTATCCCGTAAATCTTTTGGGATACTATTTTCTATATGTTCAACATTTTCATTGACTACCCATAAATGTTTATAAGATTGATACTTTTCATTTCTTGCTAACTCTAAAAACATCGCATAAGGTGAGTCAACAATTGACTTACCATCACGAGTTTCATATAGAATTAATGAATCATCAATTGCTTTAGAATCGTAATTTGCAGCATAATGAAGCCTCATTTTTTGATGCATACTTGGAAATAATTGATTTTTAATTTTTTTGTATCTTTTTTTCACTTCATTTATTGCCATTATTATAATAATCCTTTCAACATTAGTAATTCTTTTTGGTTATTTTAAGTTATTACAATAAACTCTTAAGCTCTACCTCTGGATACTTATCAGCGAACCAACGCATTGCAAATTGGTTTTCAAATAAGAACAAAGGCTGGTCAAAACGGTCTTTTGCCAAAATATTACGGCTTGAGCTCATTTTTTCATCTAATTGCTCTGGATCAATCCAACGCGCAATTTTAGTTCCCATTGGGTCCATAATCACTTCTGTATTGTACTCACCTTGCATACGATGTTTAAACACTTCAAATTGAAGCTGTCCAACTGCACCGATAATAAAATCTTCTGTTAAATAAGTTTTATATAACTGAATGGCACCTTCTTGTACCAATTGATATAGCCCTTTATAGAATGATTTTTGTTTCATTACGTTTTTAGCAGTAACACGCATAAATAACTCTGGTGTAAAGTGAGGTAACTCTTCAAATTCAATTTTTTCTTTACCTGTATAGATAGTGTCACCAATTTGATAAGTACCAGTATCATATAACCCAATAATATCCCCAGCAACAGCTTCTTCTACTTGTTCACGAGAATCTGCCATAAACTGAGTGGAATTATTTAATTTTATTTTTTTACTTTCACGAGACAAATGAACATCCATGCCACGCTCAAATGAACCTGAACAAATTCGGACAAACGCAATTCTGTCGCGATGAGCAGGATTCATATTGGCTTGAATTTTAAAAACAAATCCTGAAAAGTCTTCACTATATGGGCTGATTTCCTCTTCATTTTTTGTTTTATGAGCTGTTGGTTGTGGCGCAAATTTTAAGAATGTTTCAAGGAATGTTTCTACCCCAAAATTTGTTAAAGCTGACCCAAAGAACACAGGTGTTAATTCACCTTTAGCAATTTTTTCTTCTGAGAACTCATTTCCTGCTTCAATTAATAACTCCACATCATCTTTTACTTGATCAAAAACAGAGAGTTGTTTTAATGGATGATCCGTTACTAAATCATGCTCTTCATTTAATGGTAAGAATCTCTCGCCATCATATTTTTCAGGTCGAGCGATTTCAACTCGATTATTAAAGATATCATAAATACCTTCAAATCCTTTTCCCATACCAATTGGCCAGTTCATTGGATAAGAATCAATTTCTAGTACTTCTTCTAGCTCTTCTAATAATTCTAATGGTTCACGGCCATCTCTATCTAGTTTATTAATAAACGTAAAAATAGGAATATTACGCATACGACATACTTGGAAAAGTTTTTTCGTTTGCGCTTCAATTCCCTTAGCGCTATCAATAACCATGACAGCACTATCCACAGCCATTAACGTTCTATATGTATCCTCTGAGAAATCCTCATGACCTGGTGTATCTAAGATATTGACACGTTTGTCATCAAAATCAAATTGCATCACAGAACTTGTAACAGAAATCCCTCTTTGTTTTTCAATATCCATCCAGTCAGATTTCGCAAAATTACCTGTTTTCTTTCCCTTAACTGTACCAGCACTTCGAATAGCGCCCCCAAACAAAAGTAATTGCTCTGTAATTGTTGTTTTACCAGCATCCGGATGGGAAATGATGGCAAATGTTCTTCTTCGTTCGACTTCTTTTTGTTGATTAAACCCCATAGTAGTCTCCTAACTTATATTTATATTTAAATTGATCTTTTTTATCAAAACATTGTTAATTATATCATGTTTGGGGCTTAAAGTGAATGTAGGCCCTCTATTTTTAAAATTGTCTTTACAATTTATAAGTAAACAATAATCATTTATAAAAAGAAACAAAAAAACCTTAAAGTTAAAATATAAAAATTAACTTTAAAGTTTTTTATTTTTAAAAGATTTTCTCTACAACTGACTTAGCAGCTTTTCCTGATTCAAATTCATTAAATTTCTCTCTAAAATCAGATAACTGTTCTTTATATCTTTGTTCATACCCATCAAGATTAGTTAACGAATCCACAACTTCTTGAGTAGTTCGGCAAAGCTTTCCAGGAGCCCCTTCTTCTAAATCAGTATACATACCACGTAAAATATCGCGATAGTATTCTAAGTCATAAGTAAATAGAATTATTGGTTTATTCAGATTCGCATAATCAAACATAATAGATGAATAATCACTTATTAAAACATCTGTTATCAAAAGTAATTCTTGAGCATCAGGATAATCACACACATTAATAACAAAATCAGAAACGCCTTCTAAGTCAAGATTTTTTGACACAAAATAATGCAGCCTTACTAATAATACATATTCATCAGACAACTGTTCTTTCATCTTCTCTAAATCTAATTCTAGATTAAATCCACCAGTATTTCTAAAAGTTGGCGCATAAAGAATTACTTTTTTATCTTTAGGGATTCCCAACTTATTTTTAAGTATTTCTATTTTTTCTTTTTCCTGATTAGAGTTCACTAGAATATCATTTCTAGGAAATCCATATTCTAACATCTCACCATTAAACTCAAATACCCTTTTGGAAATATCTGTCATAAATTTACTAGGTGAAATAAGATAATCCCATCGACTATGACGAAGTCTAAAATTATCTAGTTTTTGTTGTGTGTCCACTTCATCTGTTACGTCAAGCCCCATTGTTTTTAAAAAAGTACCATGTAACGTTTGAACTTCTACACTTTTTCTTCTCTTCACATAGTTATTTTGCCAGTTAGCATTATTGAAAAAGTAAGTTGAGCGCGCTAAGTAATAGTAATATTGCCAACTATTTCTTTTGACTCTTTTAGCATTACCAGTAACTTCCGTATACGGATTATTAAAACTCCAAACACACTCAAGTTCTGGATACTGAGTTTGAATTTCTTCATAGATGGCCTTAGGATTACAACTAAATGATTTTCCCCAATAAGATTCAAACATAACGTATTTTTTCTTTTGTGGTAATAATCTCATTAACGGATACACATAGTCCGTTAACAACTTAGCTCTTCTTGGTCCTTTTTCAAAATACGTTTTCTCTAAAGTTGATGAAAGATTAATTAATCCATCCCTATCCGAAAATATTCTAAAATTATTTTTATCAATTGAAAATCGTGTATTTAATGGGTCCATATCTAATAACAAATTATTCGTGTACAATGCGCCTTCTGTTTCACACGTTTGTTTAAATGACCATTCTGAATTACCAAATAAATTTAGCAAATTGTTATCAAAGTCAATCTCATACAAGCTATCATAATTATGATTCTCTAATTTAATTATTTTAGGGAAAATTTTTATATGTTTACCATCTGATTTTCTTGTTCCTAAAACAAAAACTTTTTTTATTTTCTCTTTAGAAGAAATCAATTGACTAGTTGTAAATTGGATTTGATATTTGTCATCACTAATTTCACTTATTTTAAAATCAACTAATTTAGGCCTAACATGCTCATTTAAATTTATTTTTAACCATTTATGATACGTGCGTGTAAATCTAATTTCTTTTTCATTCCACACATCATATGTAGAAATAAAATCTTGATCTAACCAAACAATCATTGGCTCATCATTCTTAATAAGATATAAATAAAAATCTGAACCATATTCAGCATCTAGCATATTTTCAATATTAAAAATCAACTCAAATTTACCATCATCAAATCGGTTAAATGTATGATTGGGGATTTTTATGTTGTCTGTTGAATATTTAAAAAATGCTCCTGTAAATTCACCTAACATTATGCCAGATAATACCAACTCTTCATTTCTGATAAAGGGTTTTAAATTTTTAACAGTTACAGGTGCACTAATTATTTCTAATCGCCACTGCTTGTTATAAAGAACTCTATAACCGCGCTCCTCGTAAGTATAATCAGTTGGTCTAGATAACGCACCTTTACTTGGGTTTGTTACATACGTCTCTGCTTCATAATCTCCATTGTTAATAACTAACTTTATAAAACAATCTTCAGACAATAACTGATACAATTCTGGATTATTAACATCAACTTGTGTTTTATAATAAGAATAGTCGTAGTTTACATGACGTTTGATTAAGTGATCGTTCTTTCCACCACCATATAACTGAGTCGTTGATTTATCTTTTATAACTTCAGTGGGTAATTTTATTACTTCACTTTCATCTCGGTTAACTAAAAAAGCTTGTATTTTTACATTCTCATCCGTATTTAAATATTGTAAATACACAAATCCTTCAACACTTAAAATCCCTTTTGCCCATCTAACTTTTTTTGTTTTTGTTATAGGGATAATATCGCTAGACATATTAATTATCGGATTATCAAATATATTACTAAAGCTTGTTTCAGTTAAATCTTTATAAACATCTGAGCCTTTTTGACTAGTTTTTAAATCATTGAATTCTAAAATATTATTTTTAAATAAAACTAAATCGTCATATTTTTTATCTAAAACTAACTGGTACATCAAACGAATATTGACAGGAATTCTTGCTTCAAATACATCTGTTTTCATGTTATCTATATATTTTTTTAAAAGGTCTGAAAATAAATTAAAGTACTCTAAGTCCACATCAAGTAACATGTCAAAATACAATTTATAGTCTACAGTTAATTCTTTAAATTCTTTTTCCTCTAAAAATTCTTGATTATCAATATTTAATTCATTGACAACATCTGTAAAGCAGTCAACAGACTTAACTCTATCTAAAAGATTTTGAGTATCATGTCTATTCTGAGTAATTGAACGGTTAGTAGCACTATCCCTTAAACGCCATCTATAAACATAATCTAAAATAATATTAGTTTTCTTTGATAGAAGGTGAGCTTTCATAATACATGGAATATCTTCATATAGCATTCCTTCAAGAAACTTCAAATTATTTTCTTTAAAGAATGATGCTTTAAATAGTTTATTCCAAGCAGTTGTATCATAGATCAACTGTTTATTTTTTAATATGTGGGTTCCTTCCAAGTTATCAGAAAAAATTTTCTTATGTAGACCGCTTAAAAAGAATTTTCTTGTAGAATCAAATCGAGAGACATTCCCTACTACAATATCTGCATCATTTTTTAATGCTGATTCAAGCATGGCATAGTAAGCATTTGGATATATAATATCATCGCCATCCATGAAAATGAGATATTCTCCTGTGCTAGTCTCAATCCCTACATTTCTTGCTTTTCCTAATCCTACGCGATCAACATTTATTACTTTAATATTCTCATTCTCTTTTTGATACTCTTTTAATATAGCAGGAGTTTGATCTGTTGAACCATCGTCAACAACAATTACTTCTAAATCAATATTTTCCACTTCTTGTTCCAATAAAGAATCTAAAGCTTCGACAATATACTCTTCTACGTTGTAAATAGCAATTACAGCACTAATTCTAATCTTATCCATGTCATCCCCCTGAAGTATTTAAATTGTATACATTTGATTATTTCGTCTTATTTTACTTGATTTAGTCAAGAACATTATCCACAAACAACACTTTCCACTCCAAATCAACTAATATTCTAAAGTTTTCTGAACAAACCTTTAGACTTGAACGACTGCTTTACTTCAGCAATTTTAAGCAAGATGTCTAACATATATTTATATTAAAATTGATATTTTTTATCAAAACATTATTAATTGTATCATATTTAAGACTTAAAGTGAATATTGCACATCTTACTTTAACTTCTCCAAAAAGCAAAAAAGGCCACTATAGACTAGTGACCTTATAGATAATTTACTGGATATTTTACATATTTTTAATTAATGACAGTTTCTATTCAGGGGTATTGACGCCACCATCAACAACTCTGACAACTCTTGAAACAGTAGTCTGTAAGCCTTTTGAATCTACCACAGTATACTTCAATGTATATGCTCCTGGTGTTTTTAAGTCCACTGAGCCTTCGACAGTAATTTCCAATTTATTGCCATCTCTATCCTTTGCCCAAATTCCTTTAAGTGGATCAAAATCGCCATCTGATACTCTAACAGTCGTATTGCTAACACCCATGATAGACGGATTTAGTGTTGTCACAAAATCAGTATTAATATAGCCATACCACTTGCCATCCTTATCAAATAATGAATAATAATCTAAATCATTTATATGATAATAAACACGCTTAGCATTAAATTCTTTACCTAATAACTCATTAGTTTCATACAGAACATCCCAATTAAAGTTTTTATATACTCGTTGATTTTGGAGTGACACACGAACTTTTAGATCTGTTTCTTCTCCGCGACCAGATTTTTTCACATCTAAATCAAGCTCATCTTCAACAGCATAGCCTTGCCAAATGCCTATCTTGTCATATAAAGAATAATAAGTTTTACCATTGAAATGGTGATACATTCCTTTAGCAAGAATCGGACGTTTAAATGGTCTAAACATGACTGTATCACCATCAAGTTTATTTAAATCTTTTTGGATCACAGCACCAGTATCTTTGATATCCACATACTTATTGTACGCATAGTATGTCCCTTTAGCCCCATTATTTTTAGTTCCTTTTTCATTAATATAACCTTGCCAATTATCTTGTTGGTCATATAATGAATAGTAAACTGAGTCATTACGGTGATGGTACTCGTATTTCACTTTAAAGGTTTGACCATTTATATCAAGCCCATTATTTTTTATTTCCCAACCAAAATTTTGATACGTATTATAGTCAAAATTGATAACAGTAGCATATTTATTAACTTTAATCGCATCACCTTGTGCCGGTTTGGTTAAATCAATATCCTTTACACCGTCTTTATTTATATAACCTTGCCACGTTCCTTCTTTATCATATAACGAATAATAAGTTGAACCATTAATATGGCGATACAGATACTTAACAGTTAACGGCTTATTTTTAAGTGTTTTGCTATCTGTTTTTTTCTTCCATGAAAAATTTTGATGAATCGGATAATTTTTAGTTGTTACTTGAACAGTTTTATCAACTTTTTGAGCAAGTCCTTGCTTACCATCTGCGAATTTCACAGCATCTTTATTAACATAACCTAACCAAGTATTATTTTGATCATAAATTGAATAGTAAGAATAGCCATTACTATTATTGTATTGATATTTAATAAAAACCGTTGATTGATAAATATCTTTGGTATTTCCTCTTGGACTCCACTCAAAATTATTCCAAGTTTTGTAGTTCTCTTTTGTAACAGTTCCATATTTTGACACACTTATAGGTTTAGAAGCTGAGCTTTTTGAAGCTGCTTCTACGATTGTCGAACTACTTAACGAGGGAAACGCATTTAACCCAATTGTAGCTACCATTAATGTCATACCAGTCATTGCTAAAACAATCTTACTTTTTTTCATTTCTTCTCTCCTTACTATTTTTTATTTATATAACTAATAATAACTCCATAAGATAAAAAAAACGACAAAAAAAAGAACACTGTCAACCAAGTGTTCTCCTTAACTATATAAGCAATTTATTCTATTTCACTATCATTAACCAACGTATCCTCTTCAGGCTTAACTTTTTTCTTATTCAACTCAAGATAAACAAGAGTTAAATAAATAGGTGCGATTAGCACAAACGGAATGTAGTATCTGTGATAAGCAAGCATTAACGGTCCCACAATTAATGTTCCTAACAGTAATAACGTTGGTAGCATTGCCCATAAAACTTTTGTCATTTTTTTATACAACGCAATGGCAAGTAACATCAACATTAATATGATGTACACTGAATAATTATTAAATAAGCCAAGAACAGGCAGATTATCAATCATTTTAGCAAAACTCATTTTAACCAAACTCAAATCTGTGTTGATTTGAGGCTGTTTTAAATTATAAATATCAAAATGCGAGTTCGTCCACGGTGTTATCTTCGACGTTGATTCTAGTGATGCATAATAACCATTATGATTCGTCATCGTAAATAATGGGAATATTTGATGCATGGTTGCTTCAAAATACACAACCGGATGTGTCTTCAATTGTTTAGCCCAAACACCCAAATATGCTTTTATGTCTTCATCCGTTGCTTTTTCTCTAAAAGATTCCTTTACAGGGTCAGAACGAGTCGGCAGGTAAAGTTTAGGTAGTTTATCATAATCAATGACTTTATCGATGATTTCAGCCTCTTCTTTTGGGATCTCATCTTTATACTTTTTAACGTATCTGGCTGTTTGTTGAAATGGAACAGAATATTTTTCTCGCTCTAGCACAGTATTTTCAACATCATAATAAGAAATCAGGGCATTTTCGATAACTGCACTAAAAAGTAACGGCATCATCACAGCTGCAATTAACACCACATGATTTCCTTTTTTTTGAATCAATTTAATTAGTGCATAAGGAATAAAAATAATCAAAACAGGAACCAACGCATAAATGGCATTTTTTCTTAAAAGAATAGCAAATGTCAAAGCAAAGGCCGTCATCAAATAGGCTTTCTTAGCAAAATACACTTCTCTATCATACATATACAAACACACAGTGGCAATGACCACTGCAAAAGAATGAGAAAACATTGTGTCTTTCACAGGAACCGTAATTAAATTATTTAAAATCGGAACCAATGCTGCAAAACTTGCATAAATATAAGATGGCGCAATTTTAGTAGTCAACTTGTTAATCACCCATGCGGTATAAGCTACACACACTGCTGAACCAACCATTTGATAAAGCGCATGGAAAAAGACACCTAGTGAAGGATTTCCCATTTTTGTTGCTAATTTAACCGCGTTTCCAAATAATGCTGTAGAAAAAATAGGGTGGTCATTTCTTAAAGCCATATCTCCATTGAACTGAATTAACTGAATCAACGTGTCATAAGAAACAGTTCCTGGAAAGTCTATCAATACAATCGGAATCAACAGGATAATATAAATTAATAAAGCTGAAATAAACACATGCTTTTTCATAAATTCCGGAAGTTTAAAGCGATGCCCTTTTTCAATTCGACTCTCTTTTTCTTTAAATCTAAATATAGTTAACATATACATCAACGTGCGTTGTAAACAATTATAAAATAAAAGCCAGCCTGTAAACATAATCACTGTTTTAACAGTTTGTACTCCACCTTCAAACAAAATATCCCACGTTCCCTTTTGAAGGTCTGGCACATAAAAAGCTGAAGCAGATACGGCAAAAATTGCTAAAATAGCAGATAAAACATATTGAATCCAGTTAATCTTAATTTTTGATTTCGCCAAAAATGTTAACCAAATAAACAGAAAAATAAATAAACCAGTTACTATCAAACGGTTCATTTCAATAGAAAGCATTATTTCATAAAACAAATGAAACGTGAATTTCAAAAAGTGATTAGACATTCGCTCGTAGGAACTAACATCAAAACTATGAATTTTAGGTGTCATCACTAAGCCAATTGACATTATAAATGCCATTAGTGTTATTTTTATTTTTTGTTTCATTATTAATTATGCATTCCCCATGTTTAAGAATGCAATACCTCCTAATATTAGCAATAATCCAATAATTTTATACAATGAAAAACTTTCACCAAGAAAGAATGTTGCACCTAGCATAATAGTTACATTAGTTGCAGCTAAACCAATCGGTACAATATAACTCACATCATTTTTCCCGATAATAATCATCCACAACACAAAACTAACTAAATAACATAGTAAACCAAGCATACTAGTATAAGACATATTAAAACCAATAATTTTATCAGTTAATGTAAACTCAACGGCTGTGGAGCCTAATTTGAATAAAATAATACCTGCTGAAGATAAAATGACATATAAAACAAATAGAATCATCTAATCATCCTCCATTTTCTTTTTTAATAATGACACTTCTTGGACTAATTTTGTAATTTTTTTATTTTGAACTGAAACAATCGAAATAAGTCCAATAATTTGATACGATAAAAAGATAATGCAAATAAATAAAATAAAATTCATTGGTGTCTCAAAACCAGCTAAATCAGATAACTTAAATATCCATTGCGGCTTAACAGCTGCAATTAAAGTAATAATACCTGCAACGAGCCACTGAAACGCATAGTTAATAAAAAACGCATCTGAATTAACTGTCTTTACAATATATATCAAAACAACAATTGAAATAATAAATAAAAACACATTAAATACTGTCATTTACACAAACAGTCCTTTCATAAATAGATAAGAATAAACAAGGAGACTTAATCAATCTTTGTTTGTGATGAATCATCCTTTTTATTTGTTTTCTTAAAACTAAGCAGTAATATCGATAAACAAACATCAATCATGTAAGCAATCGAATTGATTGGTGAGATTGAAGACTTGCCATCCTTACGTTCAAACATATTTGCAGGAACTTCTTTAATTGAATACCCGTGCTTACTAATATAGACTGTCGATTCTGGTTCTGGATACCTAACCGGATAGTTTTCTGCTAATAATTTAATAATTTTTTTATTAGCTGCTCGGTAGCCCGATGTCACATCATAAATTTTGATTCCTGCAGTTAATTTAATAAATTGACTAATCACCTTAATACCAAATTGACGCATCAAAGAAGACTGAAAATTGTCATCTGATTTTTTCACAAAACGTGAACCAATTGAAAAATCAGCTTCTTCTTTTAGCAATGGCTCTATAACATCTGGTAACGAATTAATATCATGTTGCCCATCTCCATCGAATTGAACAGCAATATCATAGTCATTTTCAAAAGCATATTTATAACCAGATTGAACAGATCCTCCAATACCAAGATTGTGAACAAGTGATAACACATTCTTATTGTTTTCTTTTAATAGCTGAAGTGTTTGATCACTTGAGCCGTCATTTACAACGAGATAATCTAGTTCAAATCCTTTAGCTTGAAATGTTTCTACATTTTCAATAGTCGTCAATATACTTTTTTCTTCATTGTATGCAGGAATAATGAGTAAAACGTTCATTAATTTCTCCTTTTGTATAGTTTTTCACATTTATTATAGAAAAAAATTGAAATAACAACTCTTTCCTTTGAATAATAAAATACGTTGATAATCAATCCATTTTATCATATTTGTTTTACTTTCACATTACAATTTATACATTTTATTATATAAAATTATGGCAATACGTATTTTTCCCAAATGAAAAAGGGACTAACTTATTTAGTCAGTCCCTTTATACTATTCATCTTTTTCTCTATCAGACGTGTTCTTTATCCGACGATATTTTTCCTCTTCAACATCTTCTTCTTTCTCATGAACATTGACTTTGATTTCTAACAAACGTGTGCCTTCAACCTTATTAGTTGTCAGTGTCACATTTTCGACATCAAGAGACAAGGTTTCATTCTCCTCTGGAATCACACCAAGAGCAGTAATTACATAACCTGCCATTGTATCAACATCGTTCATATCAAGAGACGTTTCGAAAATTTCATTAAAGTCGTCAATTGGCATTTTAGCTTGAACAATATATTCGTCTTCGCCAATTTTTGTATAAAGCTCTTCAATTGTTAATTCATCTGACTCATCATCAATCTCACCAACAATTTCTTCTAATAAATCTTCAAAGGTTACAAGACCTACAACACCACCATACTCATCTAAAAGAATTGCCATATGGTTTTGTGTTTTTTTAAGCTCAACAAGTAAGTCATCAATAAAAATAGTTTCAGGAACATATAAAGGTTCATGAATAACCTTTAATAAATCTACATTCTCAAAACCAGTTCGTCTAGCTTCTTTTAGTAAATTTTTCAAATGTAAGATACCAATTACTTTATCCTTGTCATCATCATAAACAGGAATACGAGAAAAATTATTAGATAGTACTTTATCAATATTTTCTATTGCCGTATCATGAATATCAATCATAAAGGCTTCTGTACGAGGGACCATTACCTCACGGGCTAAAGTTGTGTCCATATCAAAGATTCCTTGAACCATTTCAAGTTCATCCGAATCAAGGACACCCTCATTGGTTAAAATATAAGCCATCTCTTCTCGAGTCATTTTATCATTTGCATCATCAAAAGTCATTGGTGTTATACGGCTTAACAAATTTGTTGAGCTAGATAACAACCAGACAAAAGGCTTCATAATGACACCTAAAAACTTAATAGGTCCCATAACAAATCGTGCCACTTCTTCTGATTTATTAAGTGCTATTCGTTTTGGATAAAGCTCTCCAAAAACAATAGACACGTATGTTAATAAAACCAAAATAATTATTTGGGATACTTGTTTTGCCCAAGCCACGTCACCAAATAATGGTGCTAATTTTTTGGCAAACGAATTAGCTAAAGACGCACCGGCTAAAATATTAACAAGTGTGATTCCGACTTGAATCGTTGATAAAAACATGCCCGAGTCATTAATTAATCGTAGCAGTTTAATTGATGCTTTATCTCCTTCACTCGCCTTTTGTTCAACTCGGCTTTTATTAACCGAAACTACCGCCATTTCTGCCGCTGCAAAAAAAGCATTTAGCAAAGTTAAAACAATCAAAACAACAATATTAATTAAAATAGACTGACTATCAGGGTCAGCGTTCATAAGCGTGTTCTCTCCTTAAAATAAAATACGTAAATTTTGTAAATTAATTACTCTGAAATCGTATCACAACTGAACAATTTTGACAATTGTTTATCCTACTTTTTTTGATTCTCCAGGAAGGTTGATTTACTCTTTTCTTTCTTATTTAATTGCACCATATCATAGACATAAACGAAGATTGTTTTACATACTGCATAGAATGGCACCCCTAAAATCATACCCAATAAACCAGCAATGTTTCCCGCCACTAACAACAAGATAATAATAGTTAATGGATGAATATCTAAACTCTTACCAATCACATTCGGGTAAATGATATTGCCATCAATTTGTTGAACAATTAATACCACAATACAGGCAAAAACTGCTTTCCAAGGATCCGTAAAAACAGTCACAACAACGGCCGGTGCTAACCCAATATATGGTCCAATATAGGGAATCATATTAGTCAAACCTGCAATGAAACCAAAAAGAAAGGCATAGTCTACACCGATTAACATATAACCAATACTTGTTGAAACACCAACAAATAAACACTCTATCATCTGACCACTGATATATTTTTCAATGGTTTCGCTCATTTTACTTAGTAACTCAAGCATCTCGTTTTTATGACTTTGTGGGAAATATTTTTCAATTGCTGGAATAAATTTGTGACCATCTTTTAGCATATAAAATAGAATAAAAGGAACTGTCACAACCAACATCACAATACCTGCAACAGACGAGACGAAAGAACCAATACCAGAGCTTAAACCATTAAAAGTAGTTTGAGCAATATTGCCTAAAGATAAGTTCCACTTATCAATATATGACTGTAAATCAATGTCCTTAGCCATCGGATGACGGGCTACTTGATCTGCCCAATCTTCAACAGTTGTGATAAATTGTGGCATTTTTTTCATTAAAGCTGTTACCTGATTGATTAAATTAGGAATTAAAGATGAGATAGAAACAACTATAATTCCTACTAATAGTAGCATTACTAAGGTTACAGCCAACGTTTTCTTGATTCCTTTCTTCTCTAAAAAAGAAACAATTGGCTTAAATAAATAATATAAAAATCCAGAAATTAAAATCGGTGCAAACATTGTTGTAAACATCGTTGCTAACGGTTTAAAAATAAAGTTAATCTTAGTTCCAACTAAAATTAAAGTAGCAATTACTAATAATTCAAGCGACCAAAACATTAATTTTGATCGTTTCATTTTATCGTACATAGTTTTTCCTCCAATATTCAATTAACTCAACATGCATTCATTGGTTAATCTGATTACCCTATAGTATAATATATTCTAACTGAAATTGCTTTTATTATTTAATGAATTCAAACAAAAAAATTAAAGGAGCTTATTTTATGCTAACAATGAAATATACGAAAGACATTAATTCAACAATCTATCAAGAATCTTTAG
>NZ_JAVWHO010000010.1:38838-52936 GCF_036639995.1 Vagococcus sp.
CATGTAGATAGTTTTAGTAAATTTTGTGTTTAGAAGGGTTTTTTTAATGAAAAAATATTATTCCGGGTTAGACACACTTAGAACAGTTGCTATCCTTTTTGTTATTCTTTATCATACAATGCCACAAATCTTTCAAGGTGGCTTTTTAGGAGTAAACCTCTTTTTTGTTTTATCTGGTTTCTTAATGACTGGAATCATATTAAGTGAACTTTATGCAACCAAAACCTTTAATTTTGAAGTGTTTTATAAAAAACGATTAAAAAGAATTTACCCTTCCATGATTTTTTTAATAATCACTTTATTTATTTACGTCATATTCTCTCAAAGCATGCCTCTTTGGGATTATGTCAAAGATGGTTTAGCTAGTTTACTTGGTTTAAATAATCAGTGGCAACTTGTTAATCAAGTCTCTTATTTTGACCAATTTAAAACCTTATACTTACTTAAACATCTCTGGTCATTATCAATGGAAATTCAATTTTATATTTTTTATCCTTTAATACTTCATTTTATATTTATCAAGCAAAAAAGAGCCAACAAGCTTATTGGTATCGAACAAGCTCTTGTTATTGCTACCTTAGTATCTATTATTACTATGAGCTTTCTGTATTTTTATGTTGATGTTAGTTTTGCTTATTATTCAACAATTGCTAGACTTTTTTCTTTCACTATTGGCGGACTCTTCTTTATTAAGAGCATCACAAGAAAAGAACGTATCAATAAAAATTATCCTATAAAAGTTGCCGTTTGTGCTTTACTTTTATTATTATTATTTTTAAGACTAAACGATCACTCCGTCTTAACTTACAATGGCGGCATGGTAATATTCAGCTTAATTAGTGGCTATTTAATTTTCTTTACTGTTGAATCAAAAATGATTAACCAAAAGCTATCATCTCCAGTTTTATCTTTCATCGGTAAAAGAAGTTATGATATGTATCTATTTTATTTACCAGTTATTGTTATTTTTCAACACCATTCAAAGTGGGATGGTAAAAATCCAATAATCATGACGCTTATACTTATTGGATTAATTGTTGCTTTTGGGCATCTATCATTTCACATCACTGAAAAATATTCACCAAAAGATATTGGTTACAGTATCATTGTTATTTGTAGCTTGATTTCATTACTTGTTTCATTTAATACATTACAAAAAACACTTATCAAAAAAGCAAATATGGAGAAACAAACAGTTGAAACAACAACATCTCGTAGTAAAAAAACGACGCCTTCATCTGAAAAAGAAACAACTGAAACAACAGTAATAAATGAACCGCAACATTTATTCTTTGTTGGTGACTCTGTTTTACTTGGTGCAAGTGACACACTTAAAGCAACATTTGACAAAGATTCAGTTGAAGTGGACGCTAAAGTTGGACGACAACCTTATGAAATTCAAGAAATTATTGAAAATCACGACTCATCTGACACCTTAACTTATATCATAAGTACAGGAAACAACGGCTTACTAACAAAAGATGAGCTGGATAACTTACTTAAAGCCATTGGAAAACAGGATGTTTACTTTATTACCACAGCTGTCCCACGTCCTTGGAAAACTGCTTCCAATGACACACTAAAAAATGGGATTAAAAAAAATAAAAATGCCCATATTATAGATTGGGAAAAAAAAGTTTCACAACAACCTGACAATGAATGGTTTGATGGGGACGATATTCATTTAAACGCTGAAGGTGCTAGAGTGTATAGTGATTTAATTCAGTCATCAATAAAAGACAACAAATAAAAAAAGAGACTGTCAAAATGACAATCTCTTTTTTATTATTTTCTACGCAACATGATAGATAAGTTACTGTCTTCTTGATAATTGTTGATACCGTTTATACCAAACATCAACGTACTCCATAGAAAATGGGCCCTTTTCATTGTTAATCCAGTCAACTAATATTTTGACGTTCTCTTTTAATACTAAGTCGATGTCATCTGAATAGTTCATTTCCGCGCGATGATCTTCATACTCATCCACATCTAATAGACGTTTTTCCCCATCAGGAAATACTTTAATATCCAAATCATAATCGATGTATTTTAAAGCCTCTTCATCTAAAACATAAGGTGAAGCCAGATTACAGTAATAAGAAACCCCCTTCTCACGTATCATTGCAATTATATTGAACCAATATTTTGTATGAAAATACAAAATTGCTGGCTCTCGTGTCACCCAACGTCTACCATCAGACTCTGTCACTAATGTGTGATCATTAATCCCGATAATAGAGCACTCGCTAGTTTTTAAAACCATGGTGTCACGCCAAGTTCGATGTAAACTTCCGTCATGCTTGTAACTTTGGATTGTTATAAACTCTCCTTCTTTAGGTACACGCATCTACTGTTACCCTACTTTCCTTGGCATATCTTAGGCCAAATTATTCACTAGGGTGTTCATTACACCAATATCAAAATTATTATATCATAAAAGACATTTATTTATCACTATATATTACTTAAATTGTTTAAAATAGCTACCATTTTTTGTTGAGGTTTTGGAAAAACAAAATCATCAAAATCCGTGATTTTTGCCCATGTCTCGTTTTCTTGAAGTTTCACGGATTCATTTTCTTTAACAAATCCGTGAGCTAACAGCATATGCCACTTACGGTGACTAAAAATATGAGTCACTTCACCTATTGGTTGTTTTTGCCAAGCAACCGTTTTATGAGCTTTATCTAATTGCTCAATAAACACTCCTGACAATAAAGGCTCTTCACTTTCTGCCACAAAATCAAAAAGCGTAGGCTCTTTTGTGTCTAATAAATAATTTTTCCAATCCGCCACCATTTTTTCATACTCCGATTTAGTAACTTCTATTAATGGAAAAGTCCACATATTAGCTAATAAGCCCTCACTTGGGCGTTTTCTAAGTAGGTATTCATTTTTTTTATTTTTAATGGCTAATGCTACATAATAGAGTGGAATAGTTTTTACTTTTTTCTTTTTCACTGGAAAGTCTTCAAAGCGACCTTGTTTATATGACTCATACAAATTTTTCAATGGATCTATCTCAATTTTAGGTGATGTCGGTGTGCAAATGGTTGCTCCTAAATCCATTAATGCTTGGTTAAAATCACCAGGTCTATCATGACTAATCGTTTCTCTTACTTTTTGTTCAAATATTTTTCTAGACTTTGGATCTGCTATATCATCTTCTATGCAAAACAAGCGACTATAAACACGCATAACATTGCCATCCACAGCTGGTTCTGGCAAATCAAAAGCAATACTAGCAATCGCTCCTGCCGTGTATGGACCAATGCCTTTTAAACTTAATAAATCCTTCAAATTATTTGGCATGTTTCCATCAAATTTTTCAACCATTGTTTGAGCTGCTTCTTGCATATTTCTAACTCGTGAATAATAGCCTAGTCCTTCCCAAGCTTTCAATAATTTTTCTTCTGGTGCCTCAGCAAGGTCTGTAATAGTAGGAAACCACTCTAAAAAGCGATGGAAATATGGAATTACAGTAGCAACTTGTGTCTGTTGAAGCATGATTTCTGATACCCAAATTCGGTAAGGGTCTTTGTTTTCACGCCAAGGCAACAATCTTTTTTCTTTATCATACCAAGCTAGCAGATTGGTTTGCATTTCTTGTTTTTGACTCTCTGTCCACTCAATCACTTGTTTATTCGTTGTCATCTTCCATCTCTTTCTCTTCGATAAATCGATTAATTGCATCAAAATCAAATCCTTTAGTGAACAAGGATTGACGTATTTTCTGTTTTCGTTTTGATGGGTCAAATCGTCTATTTTTACGCCACAATTTATCCCCTTCACTAACTATACTTTCCCATTCGTCATCTTCATTTTTTTCAACTTCTAGATTTTCCATCACCAAACTAATCACGTCTTTACTGTATCCCTTAGTAAATAAATGCTGTCTTACTTTATTAATTTGTTCTTTGTGGCTTTTATTTTGATATTTGCGTAAGGCTTTTTCAGCAACTTTTGTTGCAGCTTCTTCCTGGTCATCAAAAGAAAACAAGTCTAGTGCCTTTTGAATGTTTTCATCAGAGATTCCTTTTTTAAATAATTGTTGCTTGATTGTTTGAGGTCCCTTATCTTGTGTTTTAATGACAGTTCGCACATAACTTTCTGCAAAAACCAAATCATCTAATAAACTTAACCCCTGAAGCTTATCAATCACGTATACAATACCCTCTTCAGAAATTTCTTTTTTCTTTAAATAATCTTTAATTTCTTTTTCAGAGCGTAATTGATAATTTAAAAAAAATAAAGCTTGTTGATACCCAATATCTAATTCTGCTTCTTTTTCGACTTGGTCAAGGATTTCCTCAGAAATCTCTTCACCTTTCAATAAACGATGTCTTACTAATGTATCTTCTGACACTCTAATTTTTCTACCGTTTTTAGTTGTTAATGTATAGTTATTATTTTTTAACTTTCGAATCGATTGAATTACTTCCATTGTCTTCACCCTCTGTTTTCTATCTCCTAACTATAGCATAATTTTTACAACTTCTCTAAGGGCTAGACTTATCTATCAAGCACGGCATACAGCTCTTCATCACTAAATTCAGCATAGTTTAGAAAGGCTATATCTTTAATTTTTCTAAAGCTCTCAACATCGATTAAGTATTTTACTTCTGACTGAACCCCGCTAATAGAACGATAATAATTTCCCTCCCAACTGTTCAAATAATCAAAGCCTTTCTTTTCTCTTGAAAGTTGATTATCCATGTAACAATAAATAGAGTGGTATTTAAAACATCTCAAAAATTTCTCCCTAATCGTTCCAAAAGGTTTATCAATAACCAACTCTAAATAATTATGAAAAGATAAGATACTTTGATAATCCGAATACTTATCCACATCTGTTAGCATAGTGAAATTAATATATGTCGCTTCTTTACAAGAGCTTCCCTCTAAAGGAATCATAAGCATTTTTGGAGAGATATCAGGAAAACAATAGATTTCTTTTTGGATAATGGTTTCAACGACCTCTTTAATAATATTAAACTGTTTATCCACTTCTTTACGAAAATTCTTCATCAAGGTATTTGTACTTTTAGTCGTGACAATTGGCCCGTGTTCCGTACTTAAAACAAGTGTGGCATAGTTAGAGTCTTTCTGGCTAATATCAATCAAAGCAAGTGTCTTCTCAGTTACTCTAACCGCTCGACTCACCGTCCAACAGGAGGAAAATTTTTCAATGATATCATCATTGATACAAATTTCGTTTCCTAGCAACAAGCTATTATAGTGATCTTCTTTGTCTTTTATTATGCACATATTATCGACTCCTTGAATATTTTCGAAAAGGTTGTGAAACCGTTTCATAGTTGTAATAATAACAGGTTTTCGTTCAAATATTAAAGGTTTTTAATAATTATTCAAAAATTTCAACTTTTCTTAAGAATTTTACGATTCGTTTCCCTACTTACTTTTCTTTTATACTCGTAAGCGACTGGCCAGTCTAAAACAACTTGAAGGGAATATCCTCATGGAAAACCAATTAGTAGAAGAACACCATGTCTTAATATTAGGTGCATTAAAAAAATGCCATGTTTCTACCTATCACCCACAGTTTGAAGACTACTTGCAAATCTCTCGCTGGACACTTATTGAAACCCATCGTCGGTTTATCAAAGAAGAAAAAGACATGACTTCCTTCCATAATTATGTCTTTCAACGAATCTACTGGAAAATTACCGATGAAATCAGAAAAGAAATGAATCGCTCTGAAAAACTTCAGACAGATAGTACGGAAGAACTTCTTCTAGAGCTGCCTGATACTTCTTGTGATGACTTACTTGAGGTAACCGATATATTAGATAAATTAAGTACCCAACTAACACCTCAAGAAAAATTATTTTTAGAAGAAGCCTATCTCAACGAGCTGTCTGTTACTGATATTGCTAGGAAATATCACGTCTCAAGACAAACCGTTTATAACTGGCGTGACAAAGTCGCACTAAAAACAATCAAATATTTTAAAAATTAGATTGACACTTTTGACTTTGATTTCGTTACTAGTAGTGTAAGGCGCGCCACTTACAAAAAAAACTTATTAAGGAAGTGTTGTAAATGGAACCAATCTTTGAAGGAAAAAAATTAGAGTTACATTATCAAAATGTAGGAGACGAAAAAGCACGCAGACAATCACTAAATAACTTAAAGAAAAAAGCAAAAAATGAAGACATCGTCGCTTTCGGTCAATTAATGGGGAACTTAGCACCAGAAGATGAAGCCATTAATGCAGTCGTTACTGTTGAGAAACAACGCTTTGATATTTAATTTATTAAATTAAGGGAGAGAAAAATCAATGAAAAAACTTACAATGACATTTTTAAATGAATCAGGAAAAAGATCACAATTACGACCAACTGTTGCCGATCAGGACTTAGAAGCAGGAGCAGTAAAAGACGTCATGGATGGCATCACTCAACTTGACTTGTTTGAAAAAACTGGAGAAAAGATGTATGTCGAAACAAAATCTGCCAAGTACGTTGAAACAATCACCACTGATTTATTTTAAACAACTTGATATCACAGAAAAGATTGGGATTATTCCCAGTCTTTTTCATTAGACAGGAGGAAAACAATGCTAAAAGTCATTGATATATCAAACCATCAACAAGGAATTAATTTATCTACATTAGAATGTGATGCCTTTATTTTTAAGTTAACAGAAGGGACTTCTTTTGAGGATAAAGCTGCCAAAGAATTTATAAGGCAAGCTCGGGAGTTAAAGAAACCATTTGGTGTTTATCACTTTTTAAATGGGGAGTCTATTTCTGAGCAGGCAAGCTTTTTTCTGTCACACTCAAAAAATTACATTGGCGAGGCAGTTCTTATTTTAGATTATGAAATGTACGGCCGAGTTGGTGCCAAAAAAGCCAAAGAGTTTTTAGATATTGTTACAAAAGAAACCAAGGTCAAACCCTTGATTTACATGAATGAGTCCGACGCTAATAGCGATGACTGGTCAGAGGTAATTAAAGCTGATTACGGGTTATGGATTGCGAAATACTCTAGTTCTTTACCTCGTCTTACTCAGTGGCCACATTATGCTATGTGGCAATACACAAGCACGCCACTTGATACAAGTCACTTTTACGGAGACCGCCATGCTTGGCAAAAATACGCATTACCAATAGGAGTATCTGCTAAAAATTACCATACAACAGGCAAACGATTTAAAGTATTAAAAAATCTCGTTATTAAAGCCGATGAGACTTTCAAAAAAGACACTGGTATGTTGTTTTGCAAAAGTACTATTTTTGATATCGAAACTATTTGCCACACCCAAACAACAACGCATGCTCTGCTTAACTATAATCATCGTGAGGTATTTGTTACACTTCATAAGGATTATGTTGAAGTGGTAGAATAAATGGAAAAGATGTTGCTAGATTTTCTAGCAGCATCTTTTTTACACTTAAAACTATTCCGTCAAAATTCACCTAAATTTTCTCTCATTATTAGAAACTCTTTCTGTAAAAGGGTTTACATTGACTAGATTTGACTTTATAATTAATTATATAATATGTATAAATTTTTATATCGAAATGTAACCATAAAAAAACTATTGGAGGAATTATCATGCTAGAAAGAATTTCAAGTAACAAATTACCAAAAGCCGTTGGAAGTTACTCATCTGGATCAAAAGTTGGCAACCTTATCTTTTCATCTGGTCAATTACCAATCAATCCAGAAACCGGAAAAATTGATTTTCCAGACTCAGTTGAAAAACAAGCAGAACAATCCATGACAAATGTAAAAAATCTTTTAGAAGACAATGGCTCTTCACTTGAAAGTATCGTAAAAACGACTGTCTATCTAGGTGATATTAAAGATTTCGCCCAATTTGATAGTGTCTACAAAACATTCTTTAAAGACAGCTTCCCAGCTCGTACAGCTTTTGCTGTTGGCGCGTTACCAATGGGTGCTTTAGTTGAGATTGAGGTTATCGCTGAAGTGAAGGAGGCCTAGTAATGGATATCAATACTAAACTACTTCATGGTTATCCTGTTGTAGATCCATTTACAGGCGCAGCATCTATTCCTAAATATCAAACATCTACCTTTAATCAAAAAGATTTAACTGGACCAAAACAACCATACAGCTACACGCGTTTTGGTAATCCTACGGTGGCGGCTTTGGAAGAAGGATATGCTCATTTAACAAACGCTACACATGCCCTAGCTTTTGCTTCAGGTATGGCAGCTATCTCAAATATTTTGATGCTACTAAAATCGGGTGATCATGTTATTTTGCCAATCGAAGTTTATGGTGGTACCTGTCAATTTGCGACAGCCATCTTACCTTCATATAATATTGAAGCAGAATTTATTGATATGTCATCTATCAAAAATATCGAGCAACATATTAGAGAAAACACGAAAATGATTTACATAGAAACACCTTCTAACCCACTACTCAAAGTGAGTGATATTAAAGGTATTACTGATTTGGCAAGTGAAAAAGGTATTATGACAGTTGCTGATAATACGTTTATGACTGCTCTTTATCAACAACCTTTAGAGTTAGGTGTAGATATCGTCATTGAAAGTGCCACTAAATTTATCAACGGTCATAGTGATGTGGTATGTGGATTAATCGCAACAAATGATGAAGCTATCTACGAAAAATTAGTTCTTTTCCAAAAGAACTTTGGTGGAATTGTTGGAGTTGATGATGCTTGGCTTGTCTTACGAGGCATGAAAACAATGGGACTTCGTATGGAAAGATCCGTATACAACGCTGAAAAAATTGCAGAATTTTTATTAACCCAAGAAAAAGTTGCTAAGGTTTACTACCCTACACTTTCACAACACCCATTATCTGATGTCCATAAAAAACAAGCAGCCAATGGTGGTGCTGTCTTATCTTTTGAATTACGTGATGAAGAAGCACTTAATAGCTTTATTGAAAAGAAACAAATCCCAATTTTAGCAGTCAGCTTAGGCGGTGTGGAATCAATTATCTCCCACCCAACAACGATGTCACACGCCTGTTTGACTGAAGAAGAAAGACGTCATCAAGGCATCTCAAATACGCTCTTACGTTTATCTTGTGGGATTGAAGATTTGGATGACTTACTACAAGATTTAGAACAAGCCCTTAACTAAATGATGAAAAAAAGGCTTATAATTTACGGTATCTGCGTAAATTATAGGCCTCTTTACCACATTTCTATTTTCCCCAAAAAAAGGAGTAAAAAAATGAACCCGATATTAAAAAAATATATTCCACTTGCTGAATTTTTAGCTAGTGTGTTAGGAAATCGAGCCGAGATTGTCCTACAAGAAATATTCAAAACAGATTGCGGATACGACGCGTCGATTGTCTTTATCAAAAACAATATCTCAGGTCGTGCTATCGGCTCTCCTGGGACTGATTTTTTACTAAAAGTCCTACAATCTGAAGAATTTAAAGCCAAAGACTATCTAGTTAATTATAAAAGTAAAGCACACACTGGAAAGTTTTTAAATTCGTCCAGTTACTTTATTAAAGACGACACCAATGAATTAGTTGGCATGCTGTGTATCAATATTGATAACTCCGAATTAACTGAACTAGAATATTCTCTAAAAGAAGGTCTCTTTACGTTAAAAAACATTCTAGCAACAGATAATCTAGTTTCTGAGCCTGAAGAAAAAGAAAATGAGAATCTCTACATCACAAGCCACAGCATCATTGAAGAGTGTGTCTTAGAAGCTATCGGAACTCTAAACAGAGAGCCTTCTAAATTATCTAAAAATGAAAAACTAACTATTATCAAATGCCTCCGTGATAAAGGCTTTTTTGAGCTGAAAGCATCGATTAATGAAGTTGCTACTTATTTTAAAATGGCTGAAGTGAGTATTTACAAATACCTACAAGAAATTAGAGATTAATTCTCAATTTTTCTAATCCAGTTTTCGTTATTTTCCAAATGATTTAGGAATAAAAATAAACGCTCATACAACTTGTCGCCAGCTTCTTCATATTGGATAGATAATTTTTCACCTAATTCACCAACGGTTAGTTTTCCGTCAATTAATTGGAAGATAAAGCTACCATAAGCATCTAATTTCATTTCAGATTGTTTGGGAATCTTAAAAAAGATTTTCCTTAAAAAACGTTGGAACCAATGATTTTGTTCCTTTACAATAATTACATGCTTTTTTTCTATTCGGTAAGTAACATCTGGTCTAATTTCATAGACTG
Source organism: Vagococcus sp. (assembly GCF_036639995.1). GTDB lineage: Bacteria > Bacillota > Bacilli > Lactobacillales > Vagococcaceae > Vagococcus. The sequence continues at coordinate 49,033 of NZ_JAVWHO010000010.1, forward strand.
TTGATAAATTAGCTTCTGCCATTATAATCTCTCCTTAACATAAAACCGAAAATCACGAAAATTTAATTAAATTTTCGTGATTTTATTTTTTTACTCTTTAATTCGTAATAGCGGTGTTAAGACTGCCCCACTTACAAGAAGTAGTAAGACAATACCTGCTCCGTTTGATCCTAGGAAGCCTGTTGGTATTTTTGGTGTAATCACACCTGTTACTTGCAAGATAATACCGATTAACCCAATAATAGACCCACCGGCAATTAAACCAGAGGATAAACTAATACCTTGAGACACTCGTTTATCTGCAACTTCTTCTGTTGTTTTCTTGTTTGCACGGTCTAAGATAACACGTAGAATCGCACCTACTAAGATAATTGACGTTGTTGAAATTGGTAAGTACACACCCATGGCAAATGACATAACAGAGATGTTTGCCATAAATAAAATAATACCAATGACGATACCTGCAATAATCATATGCCAAGGTAATTCACCTGAAATAATACCAGATGTTAATGTGGCAATAAGGTTGGCTTGTGGTAAACCAAATGGTGGATTGCTTCCTGTTTCTACTAATTGAGGTGCAAGGATAACAATCATACCTGTTACGATAATAACACCAATAACGGTTGAGTAGATAAAGTATTTACGTGTTTCTTTCATGTTACCACCCATTACAAAAGTTACTTTTTGAGATTGAGCGTAACCACCTGCTACAGAAATCGCTAGAACGATGAATGTACCAAATAATAATAAATGTTTGATATTCTCAGGAGATGTCCATCCCATAACTGAGAATAGTAAGGTTAAGAACACCATTGACGCAATCGTCATACCAGATACAGGTAAGTTTGATGTTCCAATTGTTCCAGTTAAACGACCAGCTACAATAACAAATAAGAAACTTAAGAAGATAGATAGTAAGCCACCAACTAAAGCAATCATGAAGTTACCAGTTACGATAAAGCCAGCTACAAGAACAGCTGCAGCACCAATTAAGATAGATAACGGGCTAGTGTCACCTGAGCTACTACCATCTTTTTTAGATTTCAATGTTTCTGAGATAGATGAGATAATAGTTGGAATTAATTTAAGCGCACCAATTATTCCCCCTGAAATCATCATCCCAGCACCAATATATTTCACATAAGATGAATAGATAGTTGCAAAATCTGCTGTGTTTAAAAGTAAATCAGTTTTATCCCAAACGTGATGAGTACTCTCTGTCATTTGCATGAAGTAACCAATAATTGGTACTAAGGCAAAGTTAGCAAATAATGACCCAGCAAAGATAACAATTGCTACTTCAATCCCTACAATGAAACCAACCCCTACAAGTAATGGGTTAACTTCTGTTGAGATTTTCCATTTGTAAAATGATTCGTTCACATAAGTGATTGAGTTATTGATTAAACCAAACATTGAAGACGTGAAGGCAGTAATTAAACCACCAATCCCAAATCCAATTCCCATGAATTTAAGCGCTTCTCCTCCGTTTTCAGATACAACCAACGTTTCAGCAATGGCCATTGATTCAGGATAAACTAAATTACCATGTTCCTCAATCAACATATATTTTTGAACGATGGAGAAAACTCCAACGCCAAAGAAAACAGCTCCTAGTCCGAACATTACCCCTTGTAAAAAACTAAGTTTTCCTCCGACAAGAATAATTGCCGGCATAACGAAGATAATACCAGATGCCACTGATTCTCCCCCACTAGACATCAATTGTAAAATGTTAGTACTTAAAATAGATTTAGGTTTAACAAACCCTGAGACTAATCCTGATCCAATGATGGCTCCAGGAATCCCTGCGGCTACAGTTAAACCAGCTTTCATACCAGAATAGGCAGTTGATGCCGCAAATAATGCAGATAATAGCAAACCAAACAATAAGACAAGCTGTGATCCTGACTTTTTAGGTGCATTTTCAACGTAAGGTTTATAATCTGATCCCTTAACTCCTCCAAATGCATCCTTCGATAATTTTTTCATTGTTTCCCTCCGTTTCTTTTATTACAAATAACAAAATAAATTCTTAAATGACAAATTTTCTATTCTGAGTTCACCTTCCTCTCGATGACACCACTTATAGATAGAAAGCGCTTCCTTTCATTTGAACCATTTCGCTTCTAGAAAGAATGTCAACCTACCCTAAATAGATATAATTATACAAAAGTATAATAAATTATATTTTAATTATAACTGATTATCAGATGATTGCAATCGTTTTATTTATTTTTGTTCGATAAAATATAGTCACTAATATTACGTTCACAATAAGTGACAAAGTGTTATTTTTAACTGCAAAAAAACGTGTTAAAGGTGATTATCCCTTCAACACGTTAACATTAGATTAAAATAAATATGTTCTTAACATCTAACTCTAATTTAACTATTATTTAGTCATTTTCTTTTCGTTTAGGTCTTTCTTTATTTGAGAGGTAGAGATTTCTGGCGTGCGTTCTAAGTAAACAACTTCTGCCCCAGTTTCTTTAACAAAGTCAAATTCACCTTTCCAATCGTCGCCCATAACAAAGACATCCACTTTAAATTCATCGATATCTGTCATTTTTTGCTCCCAGCCATTTTCAGGAATGACTAAATCCACATAGCGAATAGCTTCAAGAAGCATTTTTCTTCTTTCGTAAGAGAAATAACATTTCTTTTGCTTTTCATCCCAGTTAAATTCATCTGTAGATAAAGCAACAATTAGATAGTCGCCTTGCTCTTTGGCGCGTTTAAGTAAGTTAATGTGACCATAATGTAGTAAATCGAATGTACCGTATGTAATTACTTTTCTCATGTTAGTATTCCACCTTAATTTGATTGATATAAGTATAAGGTATCATAAAAGAGAATTCAATTAAAGTCGGTTTGAAGATTATCTAATAAAAGCTTTGATTGATTTTTGAAAGATTGATCCTTTTATTAACAATAATTAAACTAAAGTCTCACTTGGTATCTCTTCTACCTTCTCTAATAACACTGCATCCTTCATCATTTCAGCTAAGGCATCTTGCCAACTAATAATATTAAAACCTGTTGCTTTGGCTTTACTAAGGTCCAGTGCTGAGTTCTCTGGTCTTTTAGCAAGCTGTGGTAGGAATTTGGCAGAGTTGACAGGAGTAGGAGTTGCTTCTGTTTCCTTTAATATTTCCATAGCAAACTCAAAATGATTACACGTGCCTTCATTTGAGAAATGATAGATGCCGTACTCACAGTCATTTTCTATGAGATGAAGCATAAATTCTGCTATGTTTCTAGTCCAGGTCGGGCTACTTATTTCATCGACAACAGCAGGAAGGAAATCAAAATCTATTGATAGCGTTAACATATCATCAACAAAGTTTTTACCGTAGTTGCCGAAAATCCATGAAGAGCGAACGATGTAGAAATCACTTAACTCGTTTTGAATAGCTTTTTCTCCAAGTAACTTAGCTTTTCCAAATTCATTGATTGGACGCGACTCATCTGTCTCTAGATACTTTCCACTAGACTTAGTACCATCAAATACATAATCAGAACTGATATAGACAACTTTGGCGTTAATACTTTTAGCACCTTCAGCAATATTTCTGGTACCGATTTCATTTATTAAATAGTTTTTTTCTTTACCACTACCTTCTGCAGCATCAACACCTGTATAATCTTCACAGTGGAAAATAACATCAGGTTTTATGTCCTTGAGGAATTCTTCTACCTCATCTTTGTCAGTGATATCAAGAATAATTCTATCTGTCGGAATAAAGTCTATCCCTTTTTCATGTAATAAAAGACACACTTCTACTCCTAATTGATTTCCAATTCCTGTTACTAAAGTTAACATTGATCTACCTCTTTCATATTTAAGATATTTATAATATCCCACGTTTTATGAAAAAGAGCAATTGATAACCTAGAA
>NZ_JAVWHO010000011.1:0-50753 GCF_036639995.1 Vagococcus sp.
CATTTTTTGCATTTGTTTCATCATACCTTGCATATTTCCCATTCCACGCATCATATTAAATCTCTCCTATTAATCTTCTATTATATTAACTAATGAGCCAAATAGCTCTTTAGCTTCTTCTACTACTGGGTCTTTTTCTATTTTTGCCTTTTTTTCTTCAGAAGAGCCGTCCTGATCCATCTGAGAAATAAAAGACTGTCTTAATTCTGTCCATTGATCTTTTGGTACACTAATTAAATTAGGTGAGTATTGAATCAATCGTTCAAATCCATTTTTCATAGACAATAGCAACTCGTTGTCTTGACTTGCTTTATGACAAAGTATTTCATAATCAAAAGCAATAATCAAGCTATCTTCACTTGCCGCAACAGGCTCACTGGCTTTAATCATTGCTCGTTGAGTCACTGTTAAAAATTGCAACAACTCAATCCACGCATCTTTAACTGAAACTAACTGAGCCTTACTTGCTTTTTCTAGCACCTGATAGACTTGCTCAGTTGGAATACGATACGTTGCTTGTTTTGAGCTTTTTTTAGTTTGGTTAGTATTTTTATTCTCTGAAACTGCTGTATTTTGTGTGATACCTGTTGTTTTAAGTTGCAGTAATTCTTTTTCTAAGAGATTGATTTTATCCATCAAAAACTGTACTTTTGAATCAGGTAATTCTGATGCTTCACTTACTACTACAGCTTCTGTTTTTTGAGACGTTGATAGCTTAACCGTCATCACTTCTAAATAAACAGTTGGTTGATGACTAAATCTAATTTCTTTTTGCGTTTCATTTAACTCATTGATTAATTGATAAAGAGTTATTGTACTCACTTGATGACTTAAATCTTTAAATCCATCTGTAATTAAACCAACCTGTTGTTCAAGTACTTTAGGTGCTTTTAAATACACTAGTAAATCTCGGCAATAAAGAAGTAGATTCTCCACAATTCGGTTGCTTTCTTTTCCTTCATTAAGTAGCTGATTCAAAACAGCAAGAGCTTCTTCTGTGTTCCCTTCAATGCAATGTGATAAATAAAGGTCCATGATTTCACTTGTTAAACTACCAGTGACTTCTAAAGCATCTTTAACGGTAAGTCCTTCGTCACTAAATGATAATGCTTGGTCTAAAATGCTTAACGCATCTCGCATACCACCCTCAGCTGCTCGAGCAATAATTTTCACAGCAGGCTCTTCAAAAGAAACCTCTTTATTATTTAAAATCATCGCTAAGTGTTCTTCGATGTCTTCTATATTAATTCGTTTAAAATCAAATCGTTGCGTTCTAGATATAATTGTAGCAGGAATCTTGTGTGGTTCGGTAGTTGCTAAGATAAAAACAACATGCTTTGGAGGCTCTTCTAATGTTTTTAATAATGCATTAAAAGCTCCTGTTGATAGCATATGAACCTCATCAATGATATACACTTTGTATGTCACTTGAGTAGGTGCATATTTTACCTTATCTCGAATATCCCTAATTTCCTCAACACCATTATTACTAGCTGCATCAATTTCAATCACATCATTAACTCGGCCTTCTGTAATACCAATACAATCTTCGCATTGATTACAAGGCTCCCCATTAACAGAATGTTGACAGTTAATTGCTTTTGCAAAAACTTTTGCAGCACTTGTTTTCCCCGTTCCTCTTGGTCCAGTGAAGAGATATGCATGTGACACCTTGTCTTGAATAATCGCATTTTTCAATGTTTGAGTGATCATTTTTTGTCCAACCATGTCATCAAAGGTTTGGGAACGCCATTCACGATATAAAGCCTGATAGGTCACTTTTATTCTCCTCTCTTTTAAAAACTCACCATTCATTATAATAGAAAAAAACAAAAAATGCCATGATGATTCACATTTCCTTATCTACAAACACATTATTTTACTTATTTCAGTTACTTCCTTAAAATAAGTATAAAGGAAGTGATACTATTGACATTAATTATTCGAAAAAGAAGAATTGAACATATCCCTGTACTAGAAATCGTTCCAAAAGAATCAGCCAATGAAGCATTGCCTTTAGTCATTTACTATCACGGTTGGCAAACTAAAAAAGAACTCGCTTTAACAGCTGGTAAGAAAATCGCGGCACATAACATAAGAGTTGTGTTACCAGACGCCATGTATCACGGTGAGAGAAAAATTTCTCACACCTCAACCATTCCTTCTTTCACCTTTTGGTCAACCATCCAATATAACATCAGTGAATTTACCTTGATTAAAAACTTTTATACTAAAAGAGAGTTGATTAAAGAAAATTCTTTAGGGGTTGGTGGATTTTCTATGGGAGGAATGACCACAGCTGCACTACTAACTCATTTCACAGACATTAACGTGGCGGCTGTTTTAATGGGAGCCACAGATTTTCACCATTTTATTGCAAGAACGACAAACTATCTAAAAAAAGAACAGCCGGAAATACCCTTTGATATTCCTGATTTACTTTCTTGGACACAAAAATACGATCTTAATCAACAGCCAGAAAAACTAAATCAGCGACCTCTCTACATTTGGCATGGCACAGAAGACGCTAAACTTCCATATGAGTCTATTCATCAATTCTTTTTAGATAATAAAAAAACGATAGACGGCCAAAATATGCACTTTGAAACAGGCTACGGCGAACCTCATATTTTAACCATCGATATTATGGAGAAAACAGGACTCTTTTTTGCTAAGCATTTTAATCTCTAAAATTTACTAACAATTTGTTCGACATTTTTAATCATCACAGAAATTGTTCCATCAGGATTATTAATAAATTCAACCAATTCAGGGTCTTTAAACACATCCGCAGGTATACTTAATTCTATCCCATTGGTTAATTTGAATTTTTGTTTGCTGTATTTTTTTTCGTATTTAGGAACATTACTTGGTATCTCCTCAGAAAACTTTGTCTGTTCAATAATTTCAAAATACTCTTTTTTCGCAGATTCGTTGGTTTCAAAAACAGCCTCTGCGATTTTTTCTTTGCTGATGATACCTTCTTCTTCAATACTTTCAAAAACTGCTTGTTGCGTCTGACTCATACTAACATATTCTTCTTCGTTGTATTTTCCAGCTACTTCTCTAACAGCTTTTTTAATAATTTTTAAATTTTCGGAGACAGTTGGTTTTGGGTCTACTTGTAATAAACGTTCAGAAAAGAACAATCGCTTTTGACCCTCAAAACTATATTTTTTTTCAACAAAGTCCAAATCAAAATTTTCTAAATCTATCAAACAACACTCTTCTATTCGTTGCGTTGTTGAAGGGAAAATTGTTTTATTTAAAATAATATTATTTTGCATCTTATCATCTAAGTAGGTCACATGATGCGTATAACTTGGTTTATAATTAAATTTAACCAAGCCAAATTTTGGCACACCATTCATCTCTTCTCCTTCAAATACCAATAAATCGCCACTTGGTGCATCTTCACTAATAGATAGACTATCAAAAATCATTTGCGCAATTTCTGAGGATTTATCAATAAAATCTAAATCACCGTTTGTTAAAACATTTGAAAGATCAGAACCTTCTTGAAGAATGCCTGTTTTATATTCTGCTTTTTCAAGTCTTTTTAAGACTGAATCCAGATACTGCTTCACTGCATATTCTTTTAAATCAAGCTCTGCTTGAGAACAGATTAAACTCCCAGCTTCTCTGTCAATAATATGTAAAATTGCTTTTTTTATTTCCATCTCGTTCACCTTACTTTTTCAAGTAAAAAAGAAGGAATATTATTCCTTCTCTTTTTTCTTCTTGTCATTTTTACGAATATCATCACTAAGATCTAAAATTAATTGTTTTAAATCATTTTTAATTTGAGGATGTTTCAAGCCATATTCGATGCTTGTTTTCATGAAACCAAATTTATCGCCAACATCGTAGCGTGTCCCTGTAAATCGGTGTGCAAATACGCGTTGTGTTTTATTTAATGTATCAATAGCATCTGTTAATTGAATTTCATTTCCGGCACCAGGTTTTTGATTTCCTAAAATCTCAAAAATTTCAGGTGTTAACAAGTAACGACCTATAATTGCCATATTGCTAGGCGCTTCTTCAACAGCCGGTTTTTCAACAAAATTAATCACATTAAATAAGTTCTTTTCAACTTCTTGTCCTGGGTTGATAATACCGTATTTAGATACATCTTCCTGAGGAACATCCATAACCGCTATTGTTGAAGCATGTGTTTTATCATAGTTATCCATTAATTGTTTCGTTAATGGTACTTTGTCTTCCATCAAATCATCACCAAGCATAACAATAAATGGCTCATTGCCAACAAATGATTTTGCTTGTAAAACAGCGTGGCCTAGGCCTAATGGATGTGATTGGCGAATAAAATGTAAATTCAAACCAGTTGTTTCTGTAACTAACTGAAGTAAATCATCTTTACCCTTTTCTTTTAAATTCATTTCTAACTCTAAATTTGAATCAAAATGGTCTTCAATTGGGCGTTTAGCTTTTCCAGTAACAATTAAGATATCTTCAATGCCTGCTGCTCTTGCCTCTTCAACAATAAACTGAATCGTTGGTTTATCGACAATTGGTAACATTTCTTTAGCCATTGCTTTAGTAGCTGGTAAAAACCTCGTTCCAAGCCCTGCAGCTGGAATAATCGCTTTTCTAACTTTTGACATTTTCATTCTCCTTAATTAAAATTCTTGTTCTGATTTATGTTCACGTAACATAATATTTTTAACTACTTTTTCAACATTGCCATCTTCATAAAGCACGTTGTAAATTGTTTCAGTAATTGGCATCTCAATATTTAAGTCTCTTGATAATTCATAAGCAGCTTTTGTTGTTGAAACACCTTCAACAATCATTCCCATGTTATCTAAAACATTATCTAACGAGTGACCTTTTCCAAGTAAATCACCGGCACGCCAGTTTCTTGAGTGAACACTCGTACAAGTTACAGCCAAATCACCCACACCACTTAGACCAATAAAAGTTAATGGATCAGCTCCCATGGCTACACCCAAACGGCTAATCTCAGCCAAACCACGTGTCATAATTGCTGCTCGAGCATTGTCTCCATAACCTAGTCCATGTAAAGCTCCAGATCCTAAGGCAATAATATTTTTAAGTGCTGCACCAAGTTCAACACCAATTACATCCTGATTAGTATAAACTCTAAAATATTCATTTGAAAACAAACGTTGCACATATTCAGCACATTCTAAGTCTTTTGCTGCAGCAGTGATTGTTGTCACATCTTTAACAGCCACTTCTTCTGCATGGCTTGGTCCTGATAAAACAACAACATCTTTGCGTTTATTTTCAGGAATCTCCTCCATTAATACTTCAGAAATCCGTTCATGTGTTACTTGTTCAAGACCTTTACTTGCATGTATAATAACTGGTTGATTTTTACAAACTGCTACAAATTGTTTTGCTACATCTCTCATTGCTTTTGTTGGTACAACAAAAAGAACAGCGTCTGCCTCATCAATACATTCTTCCAGTTCACTTGTCGCTTTTAATTCCATTGGTAATTGAATATCCGGTAAATAATGGGAATTCGTATGATGTGTGTTAATTTCTACGATTTGATCTTGATGATGTCCCCAAATTTTTACATCATGTCCATTTTCTACTAGAACCATTGCTAAAGCTGTTCCCCAAGAACCAGCTCCTAGCACAGCTATCTTTTGCTTCATGTCTAAAAGCTCCTTTAAAATTAAGTTTACTGCTCTACCCAGTTTATCATATTAGAGGTAAGAATATAAGTGAAAAAAAGAAAGACCTATTAGCCTTTCTTAATTCCCCTTGTTCGATCATAAAATGGTAAATCTGATTTCTTTCTTCTGTAAATCATTAAACCAATTGCTGCCACAAATAAAAGTGCAGACAATAGTTGAGATACACGAATTGTGTTACCTAACATTAAGCTATCTGTTCTCATTCCCTCAATAAAGAAGCGCCCTAATGAATACCAAACAACATAAATTAAGGCTAGTTCACCCTCTTTTAAAAAGTTTGGTCGACGTCTTAATATAATTAAAACAACAAAACCTAAAATATTCCAAACACTTTCATATAAAAACGTTGGTTGACGATACGCACCATCAATCAGCATATTATCAATGATAAAATTAGGTAAGTGCAATCCTTCAAGAAAACTCTTTGTGACTACTCCACCAAACGCCTCATGATTCATAAAGTTACCCCAGCGACCAATTCCTTGAGCTAAAATAACGCTTGGTGCCGCCACATCTAAAAAGCGCCATGTTGGAATAAAACGATGTCTTGTAAAGAAATAAATGACCAAACCACCGGCAATTAAACCGCCATAAATAGCCAATCCACCATTTCGAATCGCCAAAATTTCACCTGGATTTTCCAAGTAATATTGCCATTCAAATAAAACATAGTAAGCTCTAGCACCCACAATAGATATTGGTAGCGCGTAAAGCATTAGATCAACAATATCATCTTCCCTAAGTCCCACTCTTACTGCTTCTTTTGATGCCAACCATGACACCAAAATAATTGCAGATACAATGATAATCGCATACCACTGGATTTCAATACCAAAAAGTGTGAATGCTGTGGGATTCACCTGTAAAAACATCATTTATTTTTTCTCCTTTTCAGAAGAATTTTCTTCAATTAGCTGAGCTAAATTCTCTTCAAATTTCTTTGTTGCATCATACCCCATTGTCTTAGCTCTGAAATTCATCGCTGCCACTTCAATAATTGTCGCCACATTTCGACCGGTAGACACGGGTATAGTGATTCTAGGTACTGGAACATTCGCTAAAGAAATAGTTTCTGTCGCACTTCCTAATCGATCAAATTGATTGTCTGTACTCCAATCTTGCAAATTAACAACTAGCGAGATTTGAGATTTACTACGAACCGAACTTGCACCAAAAAGATTCATGACATCGATAATTCCCACACCTCTAATTTCCATTAGGTGTTCTAAAATTTTTGGAGCTTCTCCAACGACTGATCTTTCATCTTGGCGATAAATATCTACACGATCATCAGCAATTAACCGATGACCTTTTTTTATTAACTCAAGTCCTGTTTCGCTTTTTCCAATTCCACTATCCCCCTGGATTAAAACGCCTAAACCATAAACTTCAACGAGAACACCATGAATTGAAACTCTTTCTGCTAACTGGCTCTCAAGAAAGTTAGATATAATCCCAGATAACCTTGATGTAGATATAGTCGAAGAAATAATTGGAATTCCTTTTTCTTTGGTAATTTCTACCAGCTCAACTGGAACTTTCAATCCTCTTGCCACAACAAAACAAGGTGTTGTTTTTGCACATAATTTTCTAAATATAATATCTTTTTCAATAGAGGTCATCTTTTCAGTAAATGTTATTTCTTTTTTGCCAAAGACTTGTATTCTATCATCTGGATAATAATTAAAATAACCTGTCAATTCTAATCCAGGTCTTGAAATTTCACTTGAATCAACAATTCTATCTAAATATTCTTCACCAGAGTAAACATCTAGTTGTAATTGATTAACGATTTCTTTTATTTGTACCATCTTCTCACTTCCTCTTCTTCTAAATTCAACCTTAACTGTTATATTCTATCACTTTATTCTGTTATATTCTAGATTATCGCTTATTAAATTCCATTTAGTAACAAATTACAAAAAAACAATCTAATCGTTGCAGACTAGATTGTTTTAAACTTATTTAATTTAATCTTTTGCAAAATGATCTGCCACAATCCAATTACTAATTGACATGACAAATGCTATTAATATAGCTGAACCAAAGCTTGCAAAAGCAAAATCTTGTTGCCCAATCACCGCTGAAGTAATTTTTAACATTGCCGCGTTGATAACAAAACTAAATAATCCAAATGTTATTATCGTAATTGGTAAAGATAAAATATGGAGAATTGGTTTTACTAACAGATTTAAAACTGAAAGTACCACACTTGCTACTATAGCAATGACAAAACTACTAACATAAAACTTTGTTGGAAATAAAACTGAGAGTGAAACAAACGCTAGAGTATTAACAATTAATCGTTGCAGGTACGACATTAAAAATCGCTCCAGTCTTCTTCAGATACTTTTTCAGCTTCTTTTCTAGGACGTTTGTTTTGATTCGTTTTATTCCCCATGTAAGGATGATTATATGGCTCATTATAACTATTACGTTGTTGTGTTTGGCCTGATGGTAATAATACCATCAAGGCAATGTATAGCAAGAATCCTGGGAACCCTGCTGTAAAGAACGAAAGAATAAAGTATACTACTCGCACGATTGTAGGATCAATACCGATAAATTCTGCCACACCTGCTAAAGAGCCAGAGATAACAATATTTGATTTTGATTTTGTTAATTTTCTATTCATTTTATTTCACTCCATTTTTTTATTTATCTGTATCCTTTAATAGAATACTTCCTGTTGTTGTTGTCAGTTTAACAAAAGCCAATTCATCATCATTTGCTCTTCTAAACTCAACTGATTGATTAGTACGATCTTTTTTCTCACGAATAACTTCAATATTGTTTAAACGATTTTTGATATTCCCAAAATTGGTTTTACAAGTCCCATCTACACCAATAGATTCTGGTAATGCCACTTTAATTGTCCCGTTCACTGCACTAGCTTCAATTTTTTTAATAGTTGAATCTGCTGGTGTTGTAATTCTAATTTCACCATTAATTAACGAGACACTAATACTTTTTATATCAGCTTTTGTTCGGACGTTACCATTGACTGTTTCACCAAGAAAATCAATAATTTTACTGTCTTCTACTTGAATTTCGCCATTAACACCTTCTACTTCAAGCATACTTGCTGAAACATTTGAAATCTTCATTTCGCCATTAGTTGTCTTAAGGAAAATATCTCCTAATTCCAAATCTTTTAATTTAATATCACCATTCAACATTTTTACTGACATATGGTCATAGTTACGTTTTGGTAAGTAGAAAACTAAATCAACTTTCATCCGTTTATTTGGAATTTGGAAAGAAATCTTTTCATCATTAACTTCGATATCGCTTCTTTCAAGAAATGCTTCAAATAGTGACTCTGCATTATTTTTCCCGTAGAACTTAATATCGGCTGCCACTTTTACATCTGGTTTATCCCATGTTGTAAATTTAACTTTACCATTAGCAACTTTCACATCAAGGATTGTAGCCTCGTTTTCTGGATAAACAAATTCATGAGTAAATGATTGACTAGCAACACCTGGAACTTTAATATTAATGTCTTTCCAATCAACATTATCGTTGACAGAACTTGTAACAGTTTCAATTGTCTTTTTAATGAAAGAACCAAATTGTGAACCAGCTTCACCTACTTTTTCACCCATTTGGTTGAATGTATCATTTGCCTGTTCTTTCCAATCATCTGGAATATCAAATTTTGATTTCCATTCATCTTTCACTGTTTCTTTTTGTTCTTTTTTAAAACTTTTTAATTGTTCTTTTAATTCTTCTTTTTCATCTACTAATTTGACTTTTGTTTCATTTAAATAAACTAGATCTTTTTCTAATTGTTCACGTTCAGCTTTTTTAACATCTGTTAAACCATCTAAATCTTCCATCGTATTAAGAACAGTAATTTCTTCTTCTTTTTCTTTAATATCTTTGTCTATTCCGTCAATTTCAATAGAGACTTCATCAATACTTGCAGATACTTCATTAATGCCTTCTGTTAATTCGGCTAAGATTTCTTCCAATCGTTCTTGATCTCTTCGCTCATTTTCCTTTAATTTCTCAAAGAATTCCTCTGACCCCATATCATCATTACTATTAAATAAATCGTCAACTGTGACATGTTCTTCTTCTACATCTGCTTGAGTCATTGTATTTTTTTTAACTTCTGACGCTTCTTTATTTACTAATTTTTCATCTTTTTCCGTAGCGATATTTTCCAATAAAACCAAAGCTTCCTCAGTAGACAATATTCCTTTTTTAACTAATTCTAAAATTCTATCTCTTTCTTGCATTGTTGTAGCCTCCCTGTAGGTTTTATATTTCTTATAATGCTATTATGCCCTGTAAATATCTTTTTGTCATAGGACTTGAGTTGGATTTATGTGTCTATCTTAGAGCCTATAATGAAATAAGCACTACTTTTATGTTTATATCAACTATTTTTTTAATCAAATAAAAAAAGAAACTAACATTTACGTTAGTTTCTTATGAATTCTATAAACCAATAAATGGTGCTGGATTCATGAAGCCACTCCAGATACCAGTTGCTACACCAAAGTGTAAGTGATCACCAGTTGAATTACCAGTTGTTCCTACCATACCAATTACTTCACCAGCAGAAACTGTTTTTCCAGAAGCAACTCCTGGCTCTCTCATATGCATGTAATAAGTATAATAACCATTATCATGTTGGATAATTACGTGATTACCAGCACTTGGATGGAAACTTGACTCAACAACAGTACCACCTCTTGAAGCCATAATAGGTGTGCCTCCTGGTGCTGCCATATCTAAACCATCATGGAAATCTCCAGCCGTTCCAGTTGGATCTTGTCTACCACCAAATGGACTTGTAATTGTGAATGAACTTAATGGTCTTTGGAAGCCACTAGCATAGCTAGGTTCATCAGCAGTCTGACTATTGTCACTTGCTCCTTTATCACCCATAGGTTTAGTTAACGAAGCAGGTTTTTCAGACTCTAATTTTTCTTCAGCGACTTTTTGAGCTTCTTCTTCTGCTTTTTGAGCCGCTTTTTCTTTTGCAGCTACTTCTTTAGCACGCTTAGCTTGTTCTTCTGCAATTCGTTTAGCTTCTTCTTTTTGTGCAACAAATTCAGATTTTTTATTTTTAGCATCATCTAAGTTTTTCAAAATTTCATTTGCTAATTTTACTTGCTCAGCTTTTGAATTTTCTAGCTCACCTTGTTTTACTTTTAAGTCAGCAGCTTTTTGAGTTACTTCTTCAACTTTAGTTTCTACGCTTGCTTTCTTCTTAGTTAAAGCTTCTTGATCCTCTTTTTGTGTTTCCATAATATCATTGTTAGCAGATACTAATTTGGTATAAGCTACAGTTCTTCCAATCGCATCAGAAAATGACTCTGAGTCTAAGAGAACATTAACAATATCTTGTTTTTCTTGATTAATTTGAGTTGATCTTGCTTGTTCCTCAATTTTTTTATTTCTTTTTTCAATTGTTTTTTCCAAGTCACTAATTTCTTTAGTTAATTGGTTAACTTCTTTTTCTAAACCTAATTTTTCATTTAATAGATTATCAGTTTCAACTGTTAAACTATTAATTTTAGATTCAAGATCAGCTAAGCTACTATCAGAAGAAGCTTTTTTATCACTTAAATCTTTTATTTTTTGTTCTTCATTTGCAATTTTACTATCAATGTTATCGGCTTGAACTAGCGCTGGGGATACAAATCCCACTAGACATGTAGCTGCAGCAGTTAGTACGAACGATTTATTTATTTTCATTTACATTACCTCGGCTTTTTTTCATTACTAGTAAACTATATCACATAAGCCGATACATTTAAATTACAACTATATTACAAATTGTAACGAAAAAAAGAATTGAGTAAAAATTACTCAATCCTTTTTAAAAATCATTTTCTTCAAAGTTTTTCAAATCTAATTCTTCTATTTTTCCTGTTGTTAAGTATACAATCCACTCGCAAATATTAGTTACATAGTCGCCAATTCTTTCTAAAAAACCTGCAACTTGTAGATAATCAGCTCCAACAACCACTGTATCAGGACTATCTTTCATTGCTTGGATAGAATGGCGATAAATTGATTTAAAATATTTGTTAGTTGTTTTATCACTTAATGCAATTTCAATTGCTTTTTGGCTATCTGTACTTACATAAGCAACTAATACTTCACTAACCATCGTCATGACGTGAGTAGCCATTTCTGAAATTTCTTCTTCAATTTCTAAAACGCGCTTATTGCCTTTCACACGAATCGTTGATTTTGCAATAGATACTGCATGATCTCCCATTCGCTCTAAATCAGAACTCGCCTTCATAATTGTTACAATATTTCTTAAGTCTAGGGTAACTGGTTGCTGCAAGGCAATCATTTCAAAACATTTTTTTTCTAAATCTTGCTCTTGAAAATTGATTTTTTCATCTTCTTCAATAACTTCTTTAGCTAAACTTTTATCATGATCAATAAATCCTTTAACAGATTTATTAATCGCAATATTCACGTCTTGTCCCATCTTATCAAATTTTGTGTGTAATTTTTTTAAATCTTCCTCAAATTGACTTCTTAACATACTCACTTCTCCCTTATTTTTTTATTAACCAAATTTTCCCGTAATATAATCTTCGGTTTGTTGCTGTTTTGGATTTAAGAAAATATTCTTTGTTTTATCATATTCAATTAAATCTCCACTTAAGAAAAAGGCTGTTTTATCTGAAATTCTTGATGCTTGTTGCATATTATGTGTCACCATTATCATTGTATATTGCTCTTTCAATCCTAGCAACATATTTTCAATTTTTCCACTTGAAACAGGATCAAGAGCACTTGTTGGCTCATCCAACAAAATAACATCTGGTTTAACCGCTAAAACTCTGGCAATACAAACACGTTGCTGTTGTCCACCTGATAAAGAAAGAGCACTTTTGTTTAATTTATCTTTAACATCATCCCAAACAGCAGCAGCAATTAAACTTTCTTCTACTACTTGATCTAACTCTTCTTTAGTATGCTTTCCTTCTAATCTTAAACCATAAATAACGTTTTCATAGATTGAAAAAGGGAACGGATTAGGTTGTTGAAAAACCATGCCAATTTGTTTTCTCAACGTTACAGTATCTGTTTTAGGACTATAGATATCTTTTCCTTTATAAGAAACATTCCCAGTAATCGTTACAGAAGGAATTAAATCATTCATTCGATTTAAAGTTCTTAGATAAGTTGACTTGCCACATCCAGACGGACCAATAAGAGCGGTAATGCCACCTTCATCAAATCCCATTGTAATACCTTTTAACGCTTCATTTTTTCCATAATATAAGTGTAAATCATTCGATTCGATAATTGCCATGTCTTTACTCCTTATCCGAAATGACCAGAAACATAATCATCAGTAGCTTGAATTTTTGGTCTTGTAAATATTTTTCTCGTTTTATCATATTCTAAGACTTTTCCCATGTAGAAAAAGGCTGTGTAATCACTAATTCTTGAAGCTTGCTGCATATTATGCGTTACGATAACAATTGTATAATTTTCTTTTAAATTAATGAGAGTTTCTTCAACTTTACTTGTTGAGATTGGGTCAAGAGCACTCGCTGGTTCATCTAACAACAAAATATCTGGTTTCATTGCAATTGCCCTAGCAATACAAAGACGTTGTTGTTGACCACCTGATAATGCTAAAGCACTTTTGTTTAAACTATCCTTTACTTGATCCCATAATGCTGCTTGTTTTAGACTTGTTTCAACAATTTCATCAAGTTCTTTTTTATCCTTCATACCATGTCTCTTTAAAGCAAACGTAATATTTTCATAGATTGATTTACTAAATGGATTAGGTCTTTGAAAAACCATTCCAATATGTTTACGCATTTCAAAAACATCTACTGCCTGAGAATTAATATCTGTATTCTCATACATAATCTTTCCAGTAATTTTAGTGCCATCTATTTCATCATTCATTCGATTTAAAGAACGTAAATATGTGGATTTACCACATCCAGAAGGACCAATCAATGAAGTGATTTTATTTTGTTCAAATTGTAGTGAAACACCTTTAATAGCTTCATTAGGACCATAGAAAACATGAAGATCATCCGTTGTTAAAGCTATTTTTTGCTCTGCATCATTTAGTCGAATCACATGTGTTTCATCAAGATTGTAATTTTTCATCGTTAATCCCCTATCTATGCTGATGTAATCTTCTTATGTAGTCTCTTACCAATAAAACGAGCTAAGAAATTAAAGATTAAAACAGCTAATATTAATACTGCAGAAGCTCCTGCTGACACTTGCGCACCATCTGGCATATTTCCTTCACTATTCACTTTCCAAATATGAACAGCTAAGGTTTCAGCTTGTCTAAAAATATTAAGTGGACTCGTAATGCTCATTGGGTTCCAATTTGTAAAATCTAAAGCTGGAGCACTTTGCCCTGCTGTATAAATAAGTGCTGCTGCTTCACCAAAAATACGTCCTGCACCTAAAATAATACCTGTTAAAATACCAGGTAATGCTTCTGGGATAATAACTCTAGTTACTGTTTCCCAACGAGATAATCCTAACGCAAGTCCTGCCTCTCTTTGAGTATAGTGAATCGCCTTTAAAGATTCTTCTACGTTTCTAGTTAGTAACGGTAAATTAAAGAATGTTAATGCTAAAGCACCCGATATAATTGAGAAACCTAAGCCAGCTTGAATAACGAATACTAAAAATCCAAACAAACCAACAACTACAGAAGGAAGTGAACTCAAAACTTCAATAGATGTCCTAATGATATTTGTCAACATATTTTGTTTGGCATATTCAGATAAATAAATACCTGCACCAAGTGAAATAGGAATACTAATTAACATGGTAATAATTAATAAGTAAAATGAGTTAAATAATTGAATTCCAATTCCGCCACCTGCTTGGAAACTTTTTGATGGTTTTGTTAAAAAATCAATACTAATATGAGGAATACCTCTACCCAAAATATATAGTAGTAAACTAGCAAGAATTCCTGTGATAATAATAGCAATAGCATAAAGAACACCAGTTGCTATTTTATCTGCCTTTTTAGCGTTCATTATTTCATTGCTCCTTTCTTACCAATCATTCTTGTGATTATATTGAAGAATAATGACATTAACAATAGTAACAATGCTAATGACCATAAGATATTATTTTGAAGAGTACCCATAATTGTATTTCCGATACCCATTGTTAGAACACTTGTTAATGTTGAAGCTGGGGTAATTAAGTTGTGTGGTAACAATGCTGCGTTACCAATAACCATTTGAATCGCTAATGCTTCACCAAACGCTCTTGCCATTCCGAAAACAACAGCTGTTAAAATACCTGGAACAGCTGATCTTAGTACAACCTTATAAATTGTTTGCCATCTTGTTGCGCCCAAAGCTAAAGATGCTTCTCGGTAATGTCTTGGTACTGCCTTTAAAGCATCCACTGTCATTGATGTGACTGTCGGTAAAATCATAACAAATAACACAAATGTTCCTGCTAAAATACCAAAACCAGAACCACCAAAAACACTTCTTACTGCCGGTACAATAACTGATAACCCAATAAATCCATAAACAACTGATGGAATACCAACCAATAATTCAATAACTGGTTGTAATACTTTTGTTCCAAGTTTTGGAGAAATTTCAGTCATAAATACTGCCGCACCAATAGCAAATGGTGTTGCAATCAGGGCTGATAAAAATGTAACGATAAATGATCCTAAAATCATCGGCATAGCTCCTACTAATGGTTGACCATTTGCATCAACAGAGCTTGGATTCCATTCTGTTCCAAATAAAAAATCTGTTAAACTAACTTTATCAACAAAAAAGGTAGCTAATCCTTTACTTGCTACAAAATAAAAGATTGCAACAACTACAGCAACGATTAAAGCTATTGCTAAAAAACTGATTGTTTTACCAAATTGCTCTAATTTTCTTTTTGGAGATTTTTTTAAAAGTTTGCTTTGAATCTCTTCCAACGTTCTTCCTCCTAAATTAAGCCAACCTATCTAGGCTTTACATTTCCCTCTACATCACGAGTAATAGTCATCTCAGAAACTGGAATATATCCCAATTGAGATACTATTTCTTTTTGCACATCTTCAGAGACCATAAAATCTAAAAATTCTTTCGTTAATCCTTTTGGTTCACCTTTTGTGTACATATGTTCATAAGACCATACAAACCACTTGTTTGTCTTAACATTTTCTTCAGTTGGTTTCACATGATCAATTGATAACGTCGCCACTTCATCTGTTACATATGAAAAAGCAACGTAACTTATCGCACCTGGTGTTGTACTAACAATTTGTCTAACCATTCCTGTTGATTCTTGTTCCTGAGCATTTTTGGATTCAGCACCGTCTAACACCCATTGTTCAAATGTATGACGACTACCACTTCCAGCTGCTCTATTTAATAAAACAACTTCTTGATCCTTACCACCGACTTCTTTCCAGTTTTTAATTTCCCCGGTAAAAATTTTCTTTAAATTTTCTTTTGAAATATCTTTAATTCCTACTTCTTTGTTAACAATTGGTGTTAATCCTACAACCGCCACTTGATGATCAACTAACTTATCATCTTCAATTCCATCTTTTTCTTCGGCAAATAAATCAGAGTTTCCTATTTCAACAGCACCTGATTGTACCTGACTAAGGCCAGTACCACTTCCGCCACCTTGAACATTGATAAATTTACCTAGATTTGTGCTACTGTATTGCTCACTGGCTGCTTCAACTAAGGGTTGCATGGCTGATGAACCAACTGCATTAATTGATTCCCCGTTATCTACTTTGCCACATCCTACAAGTGCAAATGTTAATGCAAATAGACAAGCACCTTTATAAACTTTTCTCACACGTTATCCTCCTAAATCTTACCTTTAATTAACAATAAATATTAAACTGAAAATAGTCCAAACTAAACATATAATTTGAAGCAGAAAATTGCAAGTCTTTTTACATTGTTTTTACAATAAAAACCAAAAATGAATAATATCTAAATAAATTTAAAATTATTTAAAATTTCGCCTAGTATTACAACACATTTATGTTATAATGTGTACGAAACGCAGTTTTTTTTATTTGTTATCAGCAATCAAGTCCCCCAACTTGTACGCTAAGAATACTACGTTATTCAACAAATAATAAACGGTTTCTAGTCACTAGTAAAATATTCCCCATTATATTAGTGACGAATATCATCCCTTATAAGAAAAAAGATGACTTCGGTCATCTTTTTTCTTTGTCTTAAAAATAAAAAAAGACCAACCCTAAGGTCAGTCTTTGATTCATCAAATTTTTAAGAATCTTCTCATTGATAGAACAGATCCTACTGATCCGATAACAACACCAATAACAACTAATAAAATATTTAGTTGAAGAACCAATGTAGCAGGTGTTACTAATTCATAAGCAGCAGAAGCCATCATACTCGTTGTGAAAAGATAATATACTTGAGAATAACCAAATGAGATTAATAGAATTGGTACAACAGACCCTAGTACACCTATAAAGGCACCTTCTAAGAAGAATGGCCAGCGAATAAAGCCGTTTTTAGCTCCAACAAGTCTCATAATTTGAATTTCTCGTTTTCTCGAAATAATTGTTATTCTGATAGTATTTGAAATCAAGAAAATCGCAACAGCAATTAAAAATCCTGCTGCAACCGTTCCCCATAATTTAACATTTTTCGAAATACTGAAAATTTTATCAGAATTTTGTCCACCATAATCAGCCTTGTGGACATTCGGTGCTTTAGAAGCAGCTTTTTGAATTCCTTTAATTGTTTCTGAATCCTTCGCTGTTAAAATATAGACATCATATAAAGGATTATCATCTCCATCAAATAATTTCCATGTATCCCCTAATTTATCTGTTAATTTTTTGTACTCATTTTGTTTACTAGAAAAAACAACTTTTTCTACATTAGGAATTTTCTTTAATTCTTCTCCTAATTTAGTAGTATCTTTTTTAGATGTACCAATCTCAACAAAAACAGAGACATCGACGTTACTATTAATATCCTCAGCAATTTTAGTTACGTTTAAGATAACTCCCAAAAAGATACCTACTAGTGTTAACGTTACTGTAACCGCACTGGCTGAAGCTAATGTCATCCATCCATTACGTTTTAAATTCTTTAATGAACTACCTACATGTCTGAAAAAATTTCTAATCATCGTATCCGTAATCCCCCTCGTCTTGATCTCTTGTGATTCTACCATTTTCAATTGCTAAGACGCGGTGACGGATTTCATTCACAATCATACTATTATGTGTTGCCATAACGACGGTCGTCCCTTGATTATTGATACGTTCTAATAAATCCATGATTTCCCATGAATTTTCAGGATCTAAATTCCCTGTCGGTTCATCTGCAATTAATACTTTTGGTGTATTAACAATCGCACGAGCAATTGCCACACGCTGTTGCTCCCCACCAGAAAGTTCTGTCGGAAAAACACGTACTTTATGTTTCAAGCCAACTAAATCTAAAACTTCCATAACACGTTTTTTTACTTCTCTAGGTTTTTTTCCAATTACTTGCATTGCATACGCAACATTTTCATAAACTGTTTTTTGCGTTAACAATTTATAATCCTGGAAAACAATTCCTATTTCACGACGCAAGTAAGGAATATTTCTATTTTTTATATTTAATAAATCATAGCCACAAACATTTAACGTTCCTTTAGTTGCTTTTTCTTCACGGTACATTAACTTAATGAACGTTGACTTTCCAGCACCACTTGGCCCAACCACATAAACAAACTCACCTTGGTTAATATTAACCGACAAGTTTCTAACAGCCGTTGTTCCATTTGAATATTTTTTTGTTACTTTTTTCATTTCAATCATTAGCATTCTCCCTAGCTTATTTTTAAGTGATTGCTTTTCATATCTAAGAGACAGTATAACACGACTTTCAAAAGATGTTAATTTCAATACATTACAATTTTATTGCAAATCCTAAACTATCTCAAAAATTGTTATACATTTGACATTTTCCAACGTAAGTAAGCATCGATAAATCCATCAATATCACCATCCATTACACTTTGAGTATTTCCAACTTCAAAATTAGTTCGATGGTCTTTAATCATAGAATAAGGATGGAATACGTAAGATCTAATCTGTGAACCCCAACCAATCTCTTTTTGCTCGCCGCGAATCACTGCTGCTTCTTGCTCTTTTTTTTCTTCTTCAATTTGATACAGTTTAGCTTTTAACATTCCCATAGCTTGTTCTCTATTTTTTATTTGAGAGCGCTGCGCTTGACTCGATACAACGACCCCTGTTGGTAAATGTGTAATTCGAACGGCAGACTCTGTTTTATTAATATGTTGTCCACCCGCACCGCTTGCTTTATACGTATCTATTTTTAAGTCATCTGATTTTATTTCTACTGAAACATCATCCGTTAACTCCGGCATAACATCCACAGAACAAAAAGACGTGTGTCTACGACTGTTAGAATCAAAAGGTGAAATTCGAACTAAACGATGAACCCCTCTTTCTGATTTCAGATACCCAAAGGCATTGAATCCTTTAATAAGCAATGTCACACTTTTAATACCAGCTTCATCGCCTGATTGATAATCTAATGTTTCAACTTGATACCCCTTTGAATCAGCCCAGCGAGTATACATACGCAGCAACATATTTCCCCAATCTTGTGATTCTGTACCACCTGCTCCAGGATGAAGTTCTAAGATAGCGTTGTTTTGATCATACTCGTCACTTAGTAACTGTGACAATTCAAACTCTTCCACTTTCTTTTTAAATGACTGAAAATTAACTTCAAGTTCATTTTTCATTTCAATATCTTCTTCTTCTGAAACCATTTCATACATCAAGATAAGTTCTTCTAATTCATTTGCCAAATTATTAAATATCTCAAATTGAGCCTTTAATTGATTTGACTTGTCAATAACTACTTGCGCTTTACTCGAGTCATCCCAAAAACTAGGATTTGACATTCTAGATTCGTACTCAGCTATTTGCTCTTCCAAATCCTCTAAGTCAAAGTGACCCCCTAAAATTTTCGATTTTATTAGTCAACTCATCTAGCTCGTTTTTTAGTTCACTTAATTCCATAAACGATACCTCCCAAAAAATAAGCAAAGCGACTCAGAATATCTAAGTCGCGTTCGCTCTAAACTGGTTTACCATGACAGTTTTTATATTTTTTACCACTACCACAAGGACATGGATCATTACGACCAACTTTATCTTCTACTTTGACAGGTATTTTTTTGCCGTCAGAAGACACAGTTCCTTGTTCTTCAGTTGGTTTTATTGCTTCACCCTGAGCCACTTGTTCTCTTTGAACATTTTGGCGAATTTCGGCTTTCATAAATAATCTAGTTGCTTCATACTCAATTGCTCCTACCATATCTAAGAACATTTGATATCCTTCAGTTTGATAATCAACTAATGGGTTATTTTGACCATATGCACGTAAACCAATTGATTCTCTTAATTGATCCATTGCATCAATATGATCTGTCCATTTCGTATCAACCACTCTAAGAATAACAACTTTTTGGAATTCTAGCAATTGTTCTGAACTATCTAAAATCTCAGCTTTTTCTTGATATAAAGTAGTCGCTTTTTCAAAAATAAATTTCTTCATTTCATCTGGTGTCTTACCTTCAAAATCAGCTAATGAAATAGCATCTTCATGAGTTATTGTTAAACCAACAAAATCAACTAAACCTTGTAAATTCCAATCAGTTTTTTCACCTTGTGTATGGCTATCAACATAACGACCAATAGTTCTTTCAACCATACCTAATAAAACAGGTTTCAAA
This sequence comes from Vagococcus sp., assembly GCF_036639995.1. GTDB lineage: Bacteria > Bacillota > Bacilli > Lactobacillales > Vagococcaceae > Vagococcus. Next base: position 20,472 of record NZ_JAVWHO010000011.1, read on the forward strand.
TCTTCATCTGAAGTAATAACTTGGTTACGTTGACGATAGATAACTTCACGTTGTTCTCTCATAACATCATCATATTGTAATACGTTTTTACGTGTATCGTAGTTATTACCTTCCACACGTTTTTGTGCTGATTCTACTTGTTTAGTAAACATTTTACTTTGAATAACAGCATCTTCTTCTTCTAAGTTCATACGGTCTAAGAATGTTTTAATTCTTTCAGAACCAAAACGTTTCATCAAATCATCTTCTAAAGAAAGATAGAATTGAGTCACACCTGGGTCACCTTGACGACCTGCACGTCCACGTAACTGATTGTCAATACGACGTGATTCATGGCGTTCTGTACCGATTACAGCTAATCCACCTGCTTCAATAACTCCTAAGCCTAAACGAATATCTGTACCACGACCTGCCATGTTTGTTGCAATTGTTACTGAACCTTTTTGTCCAGCATTCATAATAATTTCTGCTTCTTTAAAGTGATTTTTCGCATTTAAAATTTCATGTGGGATTTTTTCTTTTGTCAACAAATCAGACAAAAGTTCTGACGTTTCAACAGCTACTGTCCCTACTAAAACGGGCTGTCCATTTTCATGACGCTCTTTGATATCTGCAACCACTGCCTTAAATTTACTAGTCAATGTTGGATATAATAAATCAGCCTTATCATCACGAACAATTGGTTTATTCGTTGGAATTTGAATAACTTGCATGTTATAAATTTCTCTGAACTCTTCTTCTTCTGTTTTAGCAGTACCAGTCATACCTGATAATTTTTTATACATACGGAAGAAGTTCTGGAATGTGATGTTCGCCATTGTTTTGGTTTCATCTTCAATTTCAACGCCTTCTTTAGCTTCAATAGCTTGGTGAAGTCCATCAGAGTATCGACGTCCATCCATAATACGACCAGTAAATTGGTCTACGATCATTACTTTACCTTCTTGTACTACATAATCAATATCTAAAAGCATAATAAAATTAGCTCTTAATGATTGATCTAAATAGTGAGTAAGAGATGTATTTTCAATATCATAAAGATTTGGTACATCAAAGTGTTTTTCTGCTTTAGAAATACCTTGTTCTGTTAAAGCAATTGTTTTTGATTGAACATCAATTTTATAATCTTCTTCATTTACTAATGTTTTGATGAAGTTATCAGTTCTGTTATACATTGCTGTTGATTTTTCTGCTTGTCCAGAAATAATAAGTGGTGTTCTAGCCTCATCAACTAAAATTGAGTCAACCTCATCTACTACAGCAAAATTTAACGGACGTTGTACCATTTGTTCACGGTATACAACCATGTTGTCTCTTAAATAGTCAAATCCAAGTTCATTATTTGTAGAATAAGTGATATCACAGGCATATGCTAAACGTTTTTCTTCAGAAGATTTAGAGTTAATATTTAAACCAACTGTTAATCCTAAGAAATTGTATAACTCGCCCATTTCGCTAGCATCACGCGTTGCTAAGTACTCATTTACCGTAACAACGTGAACACCTTCACCTGAAAGCGCGTTTAAATAAACAGGCATTGTTGCTGTTAAGGTTTTACCTTCACCTGTTTTCATCTCTGGAATGCTACCTTCATGTAAGACAATACCACCCATAATTTGAACTTTGTAAGGGAACAAGCCTAAGACACGTTTTGCAGCTTCTCTTACAACAGCAAAAGATTCTGCCATTAAATCATCTAAAGTTTCACCTTTTTGATAGCGAGCTTTAAACTCTTCTGTTTTTGCTTGTAATTCTTCATCACTTAATTTTTCAATTTGTTCCTTGAACGCCTCTACTTTATCCGCTAAGTGACCCAAACGTCTTAAATCTTTTTTATCATTTTCTATTAATTGTTTCAAAAAGTTAGCCATGAATTAAATCTACCTCTCGTTCATATTCATTTGACATTATTTATTAAAAATAAAATGAGTTCATCTTAAACATTTTAGCATTAGTTATACAAAATTAAAACTCTTTATTAAAAAAAAGAACGATTTATGAGCCTATTTTTCAATAAAAGACCTAAATCTTTCCTAATTATTTTATTATCTACTAAATAAAAAAAGTATTCAATACCAAAATTGAATACTTTCTTATATTAATCACTTATTTTATCCTAGTTTTGCAATTCTCATAACATCTCTTGCAATAATAATTTCTTCATCTGTTGGAATCACCAATACTTTTACTTTACTATCATCTGCTTCAATTGATAATTCATTTTTACTATTTTTTTCTTCATCAATAGAAACGCCTAGATAAGTCAAGTAATTAATTATGCTTGTTCTTACTCGAGATGAACGCTCCCCGATACCTGCTGTAAAAACTAAAGTATCAAGACCATTTAAATCTGCTGCATATGCTCCTATATAGTGAACTACTTGATGAGCAAATACATCTAATGCTAATTGGGCTCTTTCATTTCCTTCATCTGCTGCTTTTTCTACATCACGATAATCATTAGACACTCCTGATATACCTAATAAACCAGATTTAGTATTCATCAATTCCTTAACTTCTTGAGGTGATAGACCTTCCTTTTCTTGAATAAATGGAATAATCTGTGGATCTAAATCACCTGTTCTTGTTCCCATTACTAAACCAGCTAAGGGAGTGAATCCCATCGAAGAATTAATAGATTGACCATCTAAAACGGCAGAAACACTTGCACCACTACCAATATGGCATGTAATTGTTTTTTTGCCATTTGGATTTAGTTTAGCTGATTCTTCTGCCACATATTGATGACTTGGACCATGAAAACCATAACGACGTATACCATATTTTTCATAATATTCGTAAGGCAAAGCATACATATAATTCTTTTTAGGAATCGAATAATGAAATGACGTATCAAAAATTGCCACTTGTTTCGTATTCGGTAATACTTTTTTAAATGATCGAATACCAATTAAATTTACTGGATTGTGTAAAGGTGACAAGACACCTAATTCTCCGATTCTTTCTTCTACAACCTCATCAATTAACGTGGCATCTTCATAATAAGTCCCACCATGAGAAATGCGGTGTCCAACACCTTCAATTTCTTCATATGATGTTATCATCTTTTCATCAATCAAAACTGAAAGTAAATAATTAACTGCTGCTTCATGATCTGAAATTTCTAATTCTTTAGCTACTTTTTTTCCTTCAAATTTATAAGAAAAAATTGCACTACTAGAACCGATTCTCTCAACGCCACCTTCAACTAAAATTTCTTCATTTGGCATCTCAAATAATTTAAATTTTAAAGAGGAGCTGCCTGAATTAATTGCCATTATTTTTGTCATAGATATTTCTTCCTTTCTCCCCTTATTTTATTTAATCAATGTAAAAAGTAAACTTGCTAATAACGCACCTAGCGTTGGACCCACAATTGGAACCCACGCATATCCCATATTTGCTTCACCTTTGTTAGGAATAGGCAATACTTTATAGGCTAATCTTGGACCAAAATCACGAGCCGGGTTTAATGCATAACCTGTTGTTGATCCTAGTGCTAACCCTACCGATGTAATAGTTAAGCCTACAATAAGAGGCTTCAATCCTTCTGTAAATTCACCCAGATTTAGTAAGATAAAAACAAAGAAAAAAGTTGCGATTGTTTCACTAATAAGATTAAATAACTTATTATCAATTGCAGCACCTGAGCCAAAAATACCTACTTTGTTTCCTTCTTCTTCATTTTTACTTTCTTTAAAGTGAGGGTAGAAATGAATAGCAATTATCCCAGCAGCAACAAAAGCGCCTAAAAATTGAGCAATCACATACCCTATTACTTTTTCTTTTGCAAACATACCAAATGTTGCAAAAGCAACTGTAATGGCTGGATTCAAGTGTGCTTCCGAGCCGATAAATCCTGCAACATAAACACCAAACGCTACCGCTAATCCCCAACCCAAACAGATATATAACCAATTAGAGCCTTTAGCATACGCATTTTTTAAATTAACACTGGCTCCAAGGCCAACTCCTAAGACGATTAGTACCAACGTACCCATAAATTCCGCAACATATTCTTGCATTGATAAACTCCTTATTATTTAATAATTTTCATTACAATCGCTTTTAATTCTTGATCTGTTGGTACAATAGGATTTCCTGGAAATGTGCCATCTTCTTTAGCGTGACTCACAACCCAATCCATATTTTCTAACACATCTTTTTCTGAAATACCAAACTCAGTTAACGTTTTAGGGCAATTCATAACATTCATCATTTTGAAGATATGCTTTTGCATTCTTTTAATTTGCATAGAATCACTTAAACTTGCTGATCCAATTGCTGCTTTTTTAATGGCTTCTGCATATTTTTTAGCAACAACTTTGTCTTGTCCATTAAATTCGATAATGTAAGGTAATAGCATCGCATTAGCTAAACCATGCGGAACATGAAATTTAGCACCTAATTGATGGGCTAGTGAATGACAAATACCTAGTCCTGCCATGTTGAATGCTAATCCCGCCTCACACGAAGCTTCATGAATGTGTTGTCTCTTCTCTAAATTATTACCATCTTCGTATGCTGCAACCAGTTCATTAGATACGATATCTATCGCTTTTTCAGCTAGAGCATCTGTAAACAAATCAGCATCTTTAGCAACTAACGCTTCTAAAGCATGCGTTAAAACATCTAAACCAGAAAATGCTGTGACGCTTTTAGGAGCACTAACAACTAAGCTTGGATCTAAAAGAGCAATATCTGGTGTTAAATGATCTTTAATTATTGGAAATTTTACACCCTTTTTAGTATCTGAAACAACTGCCGTATTAGTCACTTCTGAACCAGTTCCACTCGTTGTTGGAATAGCGATGAAACAATGAATATTTTCTTGATTAATTTTTTCACCAAAGTAACGAATTGCTTTTGCAGTATCAATTGCAGATCCTCCACCAATCGCAATCATTACCGTTGGTTTTACTTGTTGAAAGATTTCAACCCCTGACATAATATTATCTAACGGTGGATCAGGGAGAACATCAGAAAATATAGTTACTGTATTATTAGATGGTACATGTTGTTCGATTTGTTTCAAACTATCTGTACCAGGTAAAAATGAATCACATACCATCATAATTTGTTGATTGTTGATATTTGTTAAAACCTCTAAACTATCTACTCCTGAATAGATTTTTGTTGGTATGATAAAACGATTCATCCTAATCCCTCCAAACTCTCATTGAAAAACCTTCTGGTGAATTCAAACGACGACGACGAGTAAACGTCTTAGCTGTAGTTGTTCCTTCTCCAGTTGGTGTCGAAATAGTTAAAGCTGACGCACCTGTAAAGCCAACACCTGTTCCTGAATAAGTTGGGCCATTTACTACAAAAATAGAAGTATTCATTCTATGAGCTGCTTTATTAATATTAACTAAATTTCCTGAATGAATGGAAGCTGTATGATGATTATTACCTTCTACTTCTAAAGCAATAGCTAACATATCGTCAAAATTATGAGCACATACCACAGGAACAATCGGCATTAACATTTCTTTAACAACTAAAGGATGGTTTTTTTCTACTTCCAAAATAATTAAACTAGGTTGTCCAGAATAACTAATATTGGCACTATCTAAAATAAACGTAGCATCTTTACCAATAAATTTACGGCTAGGTGTACCATTTTCATTAAGAGTCATTGTTGTTAATGTTTCAATATCTCTAGGATTAGTAACTAAAAAAGCTCCTTCTTGTTGCATTAAACGAACTAATTCGTCTTTAATTGAGCTTTCAGCAACTACTTCTTTTTCAGCTGTACAAAGAATATTGTTATCAAATGCTGCTGAATCCACAATATTACGTGCTGCAAGAGCCACATTAGCAGTTGCATCAACCATTGCAGGCGGATTACCAGCTCCTGCTCCAATTGCTTTTTTACCACTAATCATTGCTTGATGAACAACTCCAGGTCCTCCAGTAACAACAAGTGCTGCAATATCAGGATGAGCCATCATTTCTTGTGCTGCTTCGATAGAAGGTTTTTCAATTGTGACAACTAAATCTTTCATACCTACAGCAGCTTCAATAAATTCGTTACATTTTTCAACTGCCCAACGAGAAATATTTTTTGCTCCTGGATGGACACTAAAGTAAACAGTGTTACCACCTGCTAACATCATAATTGCGTTAGCGATAACCGTTTCAACAGGATTAGTACTTGGAGTGACAGCGCCAATTACGCCAAACGGTGCGTATTCATACATAATTAAACCACCGTCTCCAGTTTGTACTTCTGACGTTAAGTCTTCTGTTCCCGGTGTATTATACAAAGCATTTTCTAATTTTTTAATTTTAGCTTCTTTTGTTCCCATACCTGTTTCAGTAACGATTTCAGTTGCAATGTGATCTAATAAAGGTGTAAAACCTTCTTTTAAGCTATCTATTACTTTATTTCTTGTTTCAATAGAACAATCAACATAAATTTGTTGAGCTTTTTTAGCTGCTTCAACTGCATCGTTAACGTTACTATAAACACCTTTAGTATTACTTGTTATTCCTGAAGTTGTTGTTTCCGTATTTCCTAATTCTTCTGCTAATATTTTTCTGATTTGTTCTTCTAAACTTGACATGTTTACTCTCCTTTTAAAAATGCAGTTATTGCTGTTTCACAGATTAATTGATCCTCTGTTACTTTTCCTCCACTGACACCAATTGCTCCAATAATTTTTTCATGGAAAAAAATTGGAATACCGCCAGCAAAAGTAACAAGTTCTCCTGCCATCATTGTTTCAATTTGATACAATTCACCATCAGGCTGTGTTTCTTTATTTAAATCCTTGGTTGGTGCTTGCATCAAAAGAGCTGATGACGCTTTTTTAGGTGCTAGTGTTAAACTAACTAATTTAGCATCCTCCATACGATAAAGCATACGGGGATTACCAGAAATATCACTAATACAAATAGTGACAGGGACATTAATTTCTTGCGCTTTTTTTTCAGCAACATCAATAGCTTGTTGTAAATTTTCTTTACTAAACAACGCTTCTGACTGAACGGTAATTAGCGCCTTTTCAACGAGTTTATCTAAATTATTCAACATGTTGACTCTCCTCTTTGTAACGACGGACAATCTCATCCACTCTTTTTTCTTGCTTTTCGTAATGATCCTCATCTCGTGCAATAATATAAAGACAATCTGACAATCGATTAACATATTTCAAAATATCAGGGCGTATGTGACTATTTTCTTCTTCTGATAACTGAACAAGCATTCTTTCGCCGCGTCTACAAACAGCGCGTGCTTGATGAAGATGAGCACCTGCTAAACTCGTTCCTGGTAGAATAAACGTCGTTATTTTTGGTAATTCAGATGTATATTTATCAATTAGACTTTCTAATGAATGAATATCATCTTCTGATATTTGTTCACTTTTCACTTGGAAATTTTCCTGATTCATAGTAGCAATTTCTCCAGCGAGTTGGAACATTTTATATTGTAAATGAATTAAAAATTCTTTATTTTCTACTTTTTGACAAAACTTTTCTGCGACACTTATAACCGTGTTACACTCGTCAAACGTTCCGTAAGTATCAACTCTATTTGAATATTTTTTAACACGTTGACCATCAAAGAGACTTGTTGATCCTTTGTCTCCTGTTTTCGTGTAAATTGCCATGAGTCTGACACATCCCATCTTTACTTATTGAAGCGATCAATAATTCCAACAATTGCACAATCAACAACATCTCTGGTTTGACTTGCTTCTTTACTTGTCTTCCTTGCTCCTGCTCCTTTAACTAATAAGACATATTCACCAATACCAGCTCCAACAGTATCTGCTGCTACTTCTTCATAACGAATGGTTTCTTTATCACTATTAATTTGTTGTACAATCATTAGTTTTCTACCAACTAATGAAGCATCTTTTTGACTAGACTCTATTGAGCCAACTACTCTGCCCATATACATGATTCATTTAACCTTTCTATCACTACAATCTTATTTTTTAAAATTAATTCCTTAGCTTCTTCAGTTAATTTTTGATTTTTCAATTTAACTAGATAACAATTCTCAGGTAACTTTACAATTGTTTCCCGTGTCAAAGTGGTATCACAAAATCCAAAAACAGGTTGTTGCGACAAGAAAAAAGTTAAGGGCCATTGTGTCAACATTTTCCACGGAACAAAGGGAAGGATGGATTCATTTAGTTCGATATTAAATAAAATTTGATAAGACAGTCCTGTTAGTATCCAATCTACCCATGAGCTTTCTTTCATCTGATAAAGTTCTTGTATTAATCGAATTGATACTTTTTTTAGTTCAATTTGATAACATTCAAAAAAAAGGGTCGATTCAGGTACAAGTGCAATTTGGCAATTGTGTTGATAATCAATTGTTTTAGTGACACTATTTCTTTCAATCAATTTCTCTTTAATGATTGAAATTAGTTTATCCTCAACATTCATTAACTACCTCCTCGCTTGATTAAAAAGAAACGTCAGAACTTAAAGTACACTTAATAAACGTAACGATTTTCGACAATGACATCTTTTACTTTAAGTCCTTGACTATTTATTCTTTTATTAACTTAGCTACTGCATTTTTCCCAACATTTGCGGCATTTGCTTCATCTGTATCAATATGCATTTCTAAAACAAATTTTGGATCTGGTCGAACAATCACATCATCAAATATTGTTTTTCTTTCCTCTGTTTCAATTGATACCTTGACTGCTTGGCCTTTTGTAACTCCAAAATTTTCAGCATCTTTATCACTCATATGAATATGACGCTTCGCTGCTATAGCTCCTTGAATAGCTACTTGACCAAACTCAGTTCTAACTGTCACTGTTGGTGTTCCTTCTAAATCACCTGACATACGAATTGGAATATTTACTCCAATTTGTCTTGCTTCAGTTTTAGATAACTCAACTTGAGAATGTTTACGACATGGGCCTAAAATTCTCACATTTTTTATCTCACCCTTTGATCCCACAATAGTTACTGTTTGATTTGAAGCAAATTCACCTGGTTGTTTTAAAGGTGCTTTAACTGTCATTTCTTGTCCTGGAAATAATATTTCAAAATCAGACTGAGTTAAATGAATATGATGATTCGACACACCGATTGGAATACTTTGTTGCATTTCTTCTTCAATTATTTTTATAATTAAGGCTCTTAATTCTGCATCGTTCATTTTTTACATCCTGACTTTCTTATTCTAATTTTTTTCTGGTAAGATTCCTTCTACATCTGTATGAGGACGAGGTATAACAAATGAAGCAAATACTTCACCAACAGATTCTGCAGCACTTGTTCCAGCATCTACTGCAGCTTTAACTGCACCAACATCACCACGAACCATAACTGTTACTAATCCTGAACCAATTTTTTCTGTACCAACAAGTGTCACGTTAGCTGCTTTAACCATTGCGTCAGCTGCTTCAATAGCTCCTACTAAACCTTTTGTTTCGATCATTCCTAATGCGTTATTCATGATAATTTCCTCCGATATATTTATTTTTCTTCTCTTAATTCTTCATAGTGTAAACATTCTTTACGTGGTTCACCTTTTGTCCTTTGACAAGTCGAATCCTTACATAAATTACATGTATAATCTTCTATTTCATCTTTGTTAGTTATACTTTTATTGTCTATTTCTAGGTCTTCTTCTTTTGAAACTAAAGAAGTTATTTGTTCTTTTTCTGTACTAGCATCTAGTCCTTTTTTCAACCAAATATCTAATCCAGTTCCTAGTCTTGGGATAATTTTTGAAGCAACATATTTTTGATCTTTTTTAGCAGCTGCACAACCAGATTCTACAGCAGCATCTACTGCCCCTACGTCACCTAATACCTTAATAGTCAACCATCCTGAGCCCTTAGCTCGTTCAATTCCAACAATTGTGACATTGGCTGTTTTAACCATGACATCAGATACATTAACTGCACAACCAAATCCAGTCACTTCAATCATTCCTAAAGCTTGATTCATTTTTTCACATCCTTAAACATCCAGTTTAAAAGGCATTCCTTTTACTAAACGAGCTGCATTTTTACCGAGAGTCATTAATTTTTCTTGTGTATTATCAACAATAAAAAGTGGTTCTTTTTCTGGTAAATTTTTAAAATGTAGCACTGCTTGTTTTTCATCAACGGCAATTCCAACTGAGAGTGGAGAAGCTATGGCCTGTTCATAAGCAGCTTCAATTAATTCTTTTTTAGTTGTCGAAAAAAGTTGACTTGGAATCTCTTCTTCTTCCATTCCATAAAGCAAGAAATTAATATCAATTAATGATGATAACGTTGTTACGTAAATAGTAGGTTTACTACTCATGATACTCACCCTTTAACTCATCTGAATAGGCTAAAATTAAACCTGTGGCAACCGCATTTCTAGGTCCTTCAGTTTTTCTAATATTCCCTCTACCTGCAACTAATGAGTAATGGGATAAGGCATCCGTTACTAACTGCGGAATTTCAAAGTCCAATGCTGACCCACCCACAATAACAACAAATGGAATATCACGAATATTACCAGTTGGGCTAACATGAGAAAGCGCACGTAAAGCATTTGTGACAAATACTCTTTCTTTAGCTGTTTGACGGACTATTTTTATTTTTTCAATGCTTAAATCTCCTGGAATTGGGACAAAGCCTTCTGGTGTAATGACAACCACTTTAGCAAAAATATTTGCTGGCAAAGCTTTATCAAAGAACTCCACTGTTCCATCTTCATGTCTGATGTAAAACAAGCTTTCTACTTTCGCCAATGGGTATTTTTTAATCGACTCTGCTAAGTATTTATCCTCAATACCAAGTTCTGAATCAATAATCATTGTCACCATATCTCCAGCACCGGCTAAATGAATTGCTGTCGTCTTACCATGTTTATCAATGATTGACGCATCTGTTGATCCTGCACCTAAATCAAGAATAGCTAATGGTTTACTTGTTCCAGATGTAGTTAACGCACCTAAAATAGCCGCGCCTGCCTCAGAACCCCCAATTTCTACTGAAATACCTAATTCTCTTTCAACTTCTTCGGCAATTAGAGACATCTGTAAATGATCTGACTTCACCATTGAAGCAATCCCTACAGCTTGTTCTAAAGAAAATTCCCCAGCTAATCCACCCTTAACATCTAACGGAACAAATGTGTCAACTGCTAGTAAATCTTGAATAAAGATATTTTTCATTTCTTTATTTGTTAATTCAGCCATCGTTTGGCGGACTCTTTCTAACATGCCACCAATATTCGTACCAGGCTCTCCTGTTACATTATCAATTTCTTTAAAATCAGAGACTGATTTCATAATTTTTTCAGCGCCATCAGAAATCCCTACCTGTTCAGATCGATTATCTCCTTTGATAATTAAATGACCTGCTGGAATGGTTCTTGCTTTAACGTCCCCTTCAGGTGTTTTAATGACAACTGCTGAACGATTTCCAATTAAAGCACGTGACACAGGAACAATGTTTTTAGTTTCTTCTGAAGTTAAATTAAAAACCGTCGCAATACCATAAGGATTAGCTAGTTCCGTAATAACTTGTCCTTTTCTTGCAACTTCAACGGCAGCTAGCATATTGAGTGGTACTTTATCAATAAAAGCAACTTCATCGACAATTGGAATCACTTGTTTTAGTCGATTATTAATTAAGACGCCATCGTCTCGTTGTAAAATTGCTGCAGTTATATTAAAGCCAAACTCTGTATATAGATTAATTAATTGCGCCGCATCATCGAAATCAATTTCTTTTGGAATAACTACGATATAAGGTTCTTTTTTATCTGTTTGACTATACAAATCTGGTAACAATACTGTTATACCAATACCAATTCCCTCACCACCAGGGGTCTTAGGGTCATGACCTATCATCGTTGATTCGGTTATAATTGTTTCAGTAATTGTTTCCATTGCAACATCTCCAATAACAGGTGTTGCTTCATTGATACGAATTAAATCCACGTCTTTAGTAATTAGATTTGTTTTTTTCAGCACCAGATCAATCGCATTTTTTATACCAACTAAATTATGACGTGTTCCCTTAATTCCTGTTGTTTCAGATAACGCAGAAGCAATAAATTGAGCACTACCATTGGATGAGACATTAGCCAATGTCACCTCTGTAGAGGAATTTCCGATATCAACACCAATGACCTTTTTCATGATTGCCTCCTAACTAATTATCACCTTTTAATTTTTTACGTTTTTCGTAATAATTAGCTGCTTCTCTGAAAAAATTAGCAGTGATTGTTGCTTGATAGTTGCTTTCTAGTTCTGAAGCCATCTCAAGTAATTCTTGTTTTGAAGAACGATATGGTCTTAATGCACCATACATTTCTAATAAACGTTCATCAGGGATTGCTGTTAGTTCTGCTGCTCTAGCAAAGTTTTGTTGAATAGCTCCGCGACCAGCATCTTTTGCAATTTCTCCTTGATACTTCAATGTCTCTTTTGTAATACGTAAATCTTGTGTACTCACATCATTTGATAAAACACTATCTAATGTGATGTCAGCTAATTTTTTGCCACTTGGGGCACGAACTAAATCAGGATGTTTTTCAAATAACGGATAATCACTGCGACCCATTGTTTTTTCAAATGAATTTGACGTAACAACACTACTTTGTGTTTCTGTTTGATCAGTAAGTTCCATTTGCTCTTTGATTTTTTTAATCAACATATCCATTTCAGTCATTTTTTTCCCTCCCTATTTTTTAGAGAAATCAACGTGAATTTCTTCTGCTGGTTTTCCAATTACAACGTATTTTGTTTCTTTAATATGCATCATGGCAGATTTCGCTTGATAGGCTACACGTGACATTTGATCGCTAACCGTTGGTACTGGATCTGGCGATTCGCCTTTAGCATACTTCGCTGCATTTTTACCAATTGCACGATAAGTATCTAACGTAATTGTTGGTGCTTGAGGGAATAATTCAAGATTTGACAATGGTTCTAAATCTTTTTGATGTATAATTGTTGTTCCTTTTGATTGAATCCCTATTGCAACACCAGAACCTGATAATTTATCTGCTTCTGCACCGATAAACGACACATCTGCGGTACGGAATACTTTGACTATTCTTGCTTGTAAACCTTCTTCTTCAATTCCAGCTACAACTTGTCTCAGTATTTCTTTATGACTTAAACCAAGTAAGTTTTCAGTCATTGCCTCAGCAAAACCTGGAGCAACAGCAACTATTACTTCATCTTGTGAAACGCCTGCCTTAGCTACTCCTTGAGATTCAAACCAATCTAAGTGTTTCAAATTTTCTACAACATTATTTTTACTCACTGCACCATCAGTTGTTTCTTTAAACGTCACTGGTTTATCTTCAAGTGGCATTTCTTTTAAAACATCACGGATAATGGCTCTTAACAATTTTTCATTAATTGTTGTTTCAGACATCTTTTTCATCCTCTCCATTCAAATTAGACAGAACGTGGGTCAATTGCCATAGGAATATTTTTAACTTTTTCCCACTCTTCGCCTTCTAATCGATAACCAGTTCCTGGTCCTTGATAATCATTACAGTCATTGACTGCTGAGATAACATTAAATTTATCATCAAAAATTGCAGATGTTTGTAAGAAATCACCTGAGACACGTTGTTTTAATAAACTTAGTAAATCATCAGCCACATCTCTAAAACCACCTTGAGCAAGTGCTTTTACTAAATCGACACCTGTTAAACCTCTAGTTAACACTTCTTGAGCTGCTTTCATATCTTCAACTAAGTTACGATCTGGCATATCTTTTGAACCATGAGCATATGTTGCTGCTTCAACTTCTTCATCTGTAATTTTTGGTAAACCTAATTCATTAAAAATGGCTTGAATCGCTCTAGCTGCTTTATTTCTAACTTTAATTGTTTCTTCTTCAGTTACAGGTCGTAAACCTCCATCTACTTTTAAATCCCGTTGGAAAACTAAATAATCATCAACGTCTTCGATATCTGTATTAGACCCCGCAAACATATTGTCATAATTAGGTACCGCTGAATAACCACAAGAAATAATATCTGTTCCTGGTAAAAATTGACCCATCAGTTTTTCAGTACGACGCATGTCTGAATGTGAGAAGGCTTGGTCATTACCAGAAGCCACTTCAAGATCTAACATACAACAAATTAAGTTTTCAGCCAGTACTTCACGAATACCTGATGGAACTGATCCTGGAATACCAATACAACTAACTGCACCATTTTGTAATCCTTGAACACCACTTGCTTTTGTGATAAAAATACATCTTGCTTCTAAATAAAGCATTGATTTTCCTTCAGCGTAACCCATCATAACTTCTGATCCAGAACCAGAAGTAAATCTCATTTTCAAGCCACGTGAAGCATAACAAGAAGCTAAGAAACCTTTAGACCATGGCGTATCATCACCATCTGTAAATACTGGTTCTGTGCCATAAACTGAAATAGTTTCTGCATATGACGTGAAACCACGCATTCCTAAATCTAATTCTGCTGATTCTTCAACGGAACATTGGGTTAAAACACCTGGACGACCCACTTGAGAACCAACTAAGATAGCAATGGCATTAAATGGTGCATATCTACCGACAGCTACTGTTGTTTCTTGCTCAGCAAATCCTCTAAATGCGCCTTCTGCTGCATCGGCTGCAATTTGAACTGGGTTGTCACGTAAGTTTGTTACGTGAGATTGTGTTGCCGGACGTCTTCTTGGATGCATTTTTTGCATTGCCATCATTAGCTCTACCATGTTCATCTGACTAACAACATCAACAATTTTTGCTGGTGTCATTGATGTTGTTAAGCTAATAATTTCGTCACGAGCTACATTAGGGTCAACCATCATTGTGGCTAATTTAACTGAATCCATTCCTAATACCCGTTCTGCATTATCTTTATCAATACCGTAATCAGCAATATAAAAATCAATTAAATCAAAATCTTCACGTTTTTTCCCGTCAAGCTCTGTAATTACGTCATTTTCTATTTTTATACTTGGTAATGGATCATTAGGACTCTCCATTGCGATAAAACCTTCATCAATCCACTCTTTTACAAAACCATCTTTATGGACATCACGTTGTTCAAGTACTTCAAATCTTTTTGAACGTCTCATTTACTGTTTTCCTCCTTGCAACTAAATGTATGATGGAAAGTCATTTACTGGTTCACTACCAAGCGTATGTAGTAAATCTTTTCCAACTTCTCTTGCAGCAATAACTGCTTGTCTAACTGCACCTGAATCACCTTTAATGTGAATGGTTACTTCGTTTGAGTATTTTTGACCGTTGTTTGGTGATGCATAAGAAATAACTTCAACGTTAGCAGCTTTCACAGCTGTATCTGCCATAACAACACCAATAGCAGCAGGTGCAGCAGCAATTAAGCCATACGCTTTACCTAACTCAGCTCCAAAAGCTTCTTGAAGAGCATAACTAGCACGAGCAGAATATTGTAATTCAATATGTCCTGCTTCATTGTTGTAAACATCACCGAAAGTACGTTCAGTATCTTTTAATGTCACTTCAACAGCACGTCTAACATCTGATACATCTTCACCACCAAAAATAATTAACACACCGTGACCACCGCCACCTTTTGTATCTCTTGGTAATTCAACGCTTACAATTTCAGTATTAGTAGCTTTTACCGCTTCATCTGCTGCAGTAATTTGAGGTCCAGCACCTGATCTTGCTCCGACAATTCCGATTGAACGATAATTTTTCTTTAGTTTCATGACTTCAGCTAAATGAGAATCAACATTAGCTATTACTAACCCGATTGTATCTCCAACATTAGCAGTTCCTACAAACTCAGTAAGTGAACTTTGTTTTTTATTCACCGTTTTATCCTCCTTAAGATTAACGTCTCCTAACTTCAAATCTGAAGTTGACATTAATTTTTCCATCACTCTATTTAAAATAGCTTCTTCATTTGCCATCTCTATTCACTAATACTTTCTACATTAATCATTGGTAAAACAGCTTCAACATCTGTATGTGGACGTGGAATAACGTAGTTTGAAATAACCTCTCCGATTGATTCAGCTGCGACGACACCTGCGTCAACTGCTGCTTTAACTGCACCAACATCACCACGAATCATAGTAGTTATTAAGCCTTGACCAATTTTTTCTTGGCCAACAAGTTTAACATTGGCAGCCTTCACCATTGCGTCTGCTGCATTAATTGATGCGATTAATCCTTTTGTTTCAATCAAGCCTAATGCTTCTTGTTGCATATTAAATCCTCCTAAAAAATAATTTTATTTTTCCTACAGGTTGAGTATAAAAAAAAAAGCCATGACATTTTTGTCATGGCAGTTTTGTGATATTTATCACTTTATCTATGATTAATAATATTTTGTTATCTATTTTAGGTTAATTTTGTATGAATGGTTGATTTTTAACCGCTTCACATAACATGAATTTAAGGTATAATGAAAAAGTATTAGCACTATTTTGCTAATAAGGGAACAAATTATTGATATTTTTTTGTTTGAGAGGGGACATATTTTAATGGATGATCATTCACAATACATCGAATCACATCAAAAAATTCTTGATACAATTCTTAGCGAATTCACCGAAGCCACTGGTTTAGCAACTATTTTAGTTGATACTCAAGGAAATGAGTTAACAGCAGGTTATGGTTTTTCACCTTTTTGTCAGTTGATGAGAAATAATGAGGACACAAGACAGTTGTGTCAAAATTGCGATATGTTTGGTGGCAGAAGCTCATTAAGAAATAATGTAACAACACCATATATTTGTCATGCTGGTTTAGTTGATTTTTCTTACCCAGTAACGATTGATAACCAAGTCATTGGGTATATTCTATGTGGTCAAACTAAGATTGCAGATAAATTAGAATTTCAGCCGATTATTACCGAAAAAACATATTGGCAAAATGATCCGATTTCTGTAGAAGCATACGACAATATGCCATTTACTACACCCGAAAAAATTAGAGCAGGTAGCCAATTACTCACCATCATCATCAACTATTATTTATCAGACATTATGAGTAGCCATTTAGCTATTCAAGAACCAACAAATGTTCCTAATCAATTTTTCACTCAGAACCAAACCATTCCATCAGAAGAAAAAATTCCTTTAAAGCACATTGAAAGTACCTCTTCTGATTTACAAAAAGTACAAACAGAAAGACAAGAAATCATTGATGCTCTTGACTATATCAATCGACATCTTAATGAAGTCATCACTTTGGACGAAGTAGCTGATCACGTTTATTTATCCGGTTACTATTTCAGTAAACTATTCAAAAAAGAAATTGGTCAAAATTTTGTTGATTATGTCAACGAGAAAAAGATTAATCGTTCTAAAATTTTACTTCAAGACTCTACATGGTCTATTGATAGTATTGCTCATAGTTTAGGTTTTTCTCAATCTAGTTACTTTAGTAAATTATTTAAAAAAGTCACAAAAATGTCACCTAGAGATTATCGTCAAAAAATTCAAGAAGAAGCGAAATGGAATTAAGTATACAAAAAAGAGCATTTCAAAAAATCGAAATGCTCTTTTACCGTTTTATTACTTACTTTAAAAGATATACGCATCGATTTTTTTATCCCCGAAAAAATCCAAATAAGAAGTATCCTGACTCTGCTTCATCCTTTATAAATCCTTCCAACGAAAAACGTCGTGGTAATTTATATCGTCCACAATACAGTTACGGGTATAGTATCAGACTCTCACTGATTTCCTTCTATTTACTATTTAATTTTATTAATAAAGTGTATCACTTTAACTTTCAATTAACAATGTTTTTTAGACCTAAAATAAAATATTTTCAAAACGGATTGAATCTGTCTTAGTAAAAATTCAAATGAATCAGCATCTATTTTAAGTGTAGGAATTTCCATTTCGTTATCATAAACTATCTTATCTTCTTCATGTTGTAATAAAAATGTTTTCTTTTTGCTTTTATTGAGTAGACCTCTAAATGATTCATAATAAGACGGAATAATAAAATAATCAGATTTTTCGATATCTTTACCAAAATTAGTCAATTCAATAAAAGCATCTACCTGATTTTTCACTGTCACATTTCTAAAAAATGAAAGACAACCAAAGGCAAAACCATTACCTACGCTTGCTTCTTCTAAGTACAAAATCCTTTTTCCTAGTATCTTTTCAAATGTATTAACCGCTTTTAAAGTTTCTCTATCAAGTAACTTTGCAATTTCTGGGCTAGCACCTGTCAATTGTTGATGCGTAAAAGAAATACCTCCTTCTCCAACTAATGGTATTTTTTTATCATCATTTTCTAGAATCAAATATTCATAGCCTAACCATTTTTTTGCCATTTTTTCATATGAAAAACTGTAAATTTGACCAATTTTCCCACTACTAATTTTTATTTTTTTGCCAGTGCTATTAAAAAATTCTATCCCTAATTCTTCTAAAAAACCTAAGCCTAAATCTGGTGCTAAGTTTGACACATTTGTAAAAATTATTTTTTTAGTTTCAGGTTTTACTTTCTTTTTTAAAACCCTTCCAATTTCATGCGTACTCGCCATTAAAGGTGCTTTTGCAATTTGAGGAACCACATTATCACCTAAAATAGACCCCACATCTAAAAAAAGTATTTCTTTTGAATCAGCATAACCGTACTGAGCCTTTGAGGTAAAACCAAAGTATCCCTCAGTCATTAGGGTATTAATAGGCTCCTGATAATAACTGAGTATCGTTCTGAGTGGATCATTATGGTCAACATATGGAAAAGATTGAACTCTTGCTTCAATTTTTTCTTTTGCCAACCAATGATTAACTTGCTTTACAAACGCTTGATCTAAATCAATATCATTAAATAATGGACTTATTGCTACTATTTCTGACATATTCATCTCCCCGTTATCATCATAACAAAAAAAATTTATACAATTTTGTCAATTTACCATAACTATCTTGCTCATCTATACACAATTCTTTGACCAATTAAAAAAACGTCAAGAAAATTAATTCTTGACGTTTTAATAATTATTTTTATTAGTTAGTTTCAATTAAACCGTATTTACCATCTTTACGACGATAAACGATGCTAGTTCCATTTGTTTCTGCATCTTCAAAGATAAAGAAATTATGTCCTAACATGTTCATTTGTAAAACAGCTTCTTCACTATCCATTGGTTTCAATGATAGACGTTTAGTTCTAACAATTTCTAAATCTGGTTCTTCATTTGATTCAACAGCTTCTGTTTCAATGATTGCAGCAGCTGCAGTATCTAAAGCTGTTTCTCTTGATTTACGATTGATTTTGGTTTTGTATTTTCTGATTTGACGCTCTAACTTATCTACTACTAAGTCGATACTTGCGTATAAATCAGGTGATGTTTCTTCAGCTCTTAATACTAAGTATGGTAATGGTATTGTAACCTCAACTTTTGCAGTTTTATCTGAATAAACTTTTAAATTAACGTGCGCTGTTGATTCTGGAACATTAGTAAAGTATCTTTCTAATTTCCCAATTTTTTTCTCAACATATTCTCTGATTGCTTGAGTAACCTCAATGTTCTCACCGCGGACATTATATCTAAACATACTAATTACCCCTTTCGTCTATCAATCAAAGAGAAAGATTTTAAGGACCACTCTCTTAACCTTCTCTTCTTATCTCTATTATAACTAACTAAAGGAAAAATGACAATTAAGTTTGATAAAAAAACGCTTTATATTTTATCTTGATAAAGAAAACGAACAGATTTCTCTAGGATGATAAACATTTAAGCAGTCATATGCATGCAAAATAGTTCTACCTGTTGTATAAACATCATCAACAATTAATAGTTTTTCTCCTTTTATCTTTTTCCTCATTTTTTTGGGGACTTTAAAGGGCTGCTTCATCGATAATCGGTCTTCTCGACTCTTCTCTGATTGGCTCTTTACATTTTTTCTTTTAATTAGTAAGCGGTCATATAAAATATTGCTATTTTCTAAAAAAGTTTCTACTTGATTAAATCCTCTATGGTGTAAACGATTTTCGGCTAAAGGTATTGGTACGATAATAAATCCTTTATTCTCAAATGGCTTTAGTTGTTCATAAATCTCTTTAGCTAGCACATCTCTCATTCTAATATCTCCTAAAAACTTATAGTTTTTAAAGAGTTCACTCATTTTTTCATTATGTTCACATAAGTATCTATGATTCAGCTTAAAATCAGCTAGTGTCTCTTCCCATATTTGACAATCTTGGCAGCAACTTTCGTTTTTTACTAATACTTTTCTACAATATTGACAGACTATTTCAGTTTTAAAATCAATAAAATTTAACTCAGCATAACAATCACAACAACAATTATTTCTAACTAATCGTTTAAATGAAAAAATATCATTTAATTGAAGACTTTCACTATAATCAGTTTGACAGAATCGACATCTCATTTAAAACCACCTCGATGATTCATTTCCTTAATCTGCTCAATTGCTTGCCTCATTGCTTTTGTTTTTCCACTGTGTAAAAAATAAATGCTACCTGTCGGATATTCTTCTTTTCTCCCAACTCTTCCTGAAATTTGAACTAAACTGGCTGCATTAAATACTCGATGATGTGACTCATAAACAATAACATCAATATTAGGAAAAGTGACTCCTCTTTCAAGAATAGTTGTCGTCAAAAGCCAATCTATCTCTTGTCTTCGCATTTTCTTTATCTTCTCTTCTCGATATGGTTCATTTGCATAAACATAAGTTATTTTTTTATCAGGATATTTTTGTTTTAATAATTCATAACACACCTTCATGCGGTCGATATTAGGAAAGAAAATTAAACATTGTCTGTTTTGTTTTTCTAAGACATTAGTAAAAAAATTAGGTAACTCCCCTTTTTCCAAACTTCTAGATAAAAAATAATTGAAATGACAAGTTGGAACTGGTAGTTGATACCCGTGATACCTTTTCGATAATTGACTATACACCAATTTTTTTTGATTAATTTGATTCATTAATTTTTCACTAGGTGTTGCTGTTAAATAAACAAGTTGTCCCGTTTTTTTCAAAGCATTTTTAGTTCCAAATTCTAACACAGGGTTATCAGCGTAAGGAAAAGCATCAACTTCATCCACTACAATCAAATCAAAGGCTTTATAAAAACGAAGCAATTGATGCGTCGTAGTCACAACAAATTTTGTATACTCATATTCTTTATCTGAATTTCCATAAAGAAGCGCTATTTTTTCATTTGGAAAGACTTCCTGAAATCTTGGAAATAGCTCTAAACAAACATCTACCCGTGGTGACGCCACAGCTACTCGGTGACCTTTCTTTAAAGCATGGTCAAGTAAATTAAATAGCATTTCAGTTTTTCCTGCACCAGTTACCGCATGTATAAGATGAGGCTTCTTTTGACGATAGTACTTAACCAATCGCTTAGAAATATAAGCTTGTCCTTTTGTTAATTCTCCTTGCCAGGCAAAATCAACTTTTCTTTTAACCGTTGATTTTTCTGGAACATAGTAAAAAAATTGTCTGCTTTCAACCCTTCCTAAACCAATACATTCTGAGCAATAAAAAAATAATTCTTTTTTATTTTCAATCATACATTCTTCTTTTTTAAATCTCGTATGACACCTCAAACAAAAAGCTTCTGTTTTTGTTAATTTCATTGTTTTTTCTTTTTGGATCGATTTTTGTTTTAATTGTCTATGATACTTTGCTGGTATCTCTTTTTTTAACAGTTTTCTTCCTCTTAGGAAATTATCTAATGACATAAAAATCACCTCTCAAAATAAAAATACGCGGAATACTAGTTGATTTTTTAGAAATAGACTATAATACATGTAAGTATGAGATGTGAAAGGATGGACGAAATGAAAAAATACTTTGTTATCGAGTCAATGGACGAGAAAACAGATTTAAATGGTGTTATGTGGCAATCTGATTCTAATAAAACGCCAAAGGCTATTTTACAAATTGTTCACGGCATGGCCGAATATATTGAACGTTACGATGAATTCGCTAACTTTTTAACTGAAAATAATATTTTAGTTGTTGGACATGATCATTTAGGTCACGGGGAATCTGTCTCGCTAGAAGATCCTCTTTATGGTTATTTTTCAAAAGGAGATAGCCCACAAATTTTAATTGATGATACTTATCAAATTACTAACTACACAAAAAAAAGATACCCAAATGTACCTTTCTTCATCTTGGGACATAGTATGGGCTCATTTATTGTTAGAAATTATTTAAAAGAATACTCTGAGAAAGTTGACGGAGCTATTTTAATGGGAACTGGTGGTAAAAGAGATGAGATTAAAGTTATGAAACGACTTGTTAAAGGATTAAACACTTTGAGTCCCAAAGCTGTTAATCATGCCTTGAATCATTTATCATTTGGTAATTTTAATCGTAAATTCAAACAATCTACTTCAACTTTTTCTTGGCTTTCTAAAAATGAAGAAAACGTTAGACAATATGAAGAGGATTCAAAATGTGGCTTTATTTTTACTAATAATGGATTCTTTACCTTGATTAATCTTATTGATGGCGCCACTCAAAAAAATTGGTTTAAAACTATCCAAACTGACCTTCCTGTTTTAATTGTCAGCGGAGAAAAAGACCCTGTTGGAAATTACGGTAAGGGACCTCGGAAAGTTGCTGTTGAATTAACAGACCATTATTTTTCAGATGTCACTTTAAGACTGTATCACGATTTACGCCATGAAATACTAAACGAAGTTGAAAAAGAAGATGTCATGAATGACATTTACGATTGGTTAACTAACCATTTATCCTAAAAAAAGGAAGACTCTTTTAAAAGTCTTCCTTTTTTTATTTAAGTTGTTCAAATGTTGCTAACATTTTATCTAAGTCATTTAGTACTTTATCTGTTGGTTTTTCATCGCTTGTCCAAGCAGCTAAATTAATAAAATAGTCATCCGTTTCAATTAGATATGTTTTATATGTTAAATCTCTATCTTTATTGTCTTTCATATTAAAGGTCAAATAATAACTATCTAAATTATTGATTGTTTTTTTCTCTGGCTGTTTTATGATATTACCCGATTTTTCACCTACTTTTTCAACAAAAGAGTCTTTATATTTATCGAACGGTTGTTTTTTAGGCTCAAACCCAGCTGACATATATGATTTAGTGTCTTTATTAGCGACTAAAAAAGCGATTGTTTTATCTTCGTTAGGAAATTTAATCCATCCATCAAGTAATCTGAAACGATATTCATGTTCATCCAATTTGAATGTATACATCAATGCGCTATCAGTATCTGTTTCTTTCAATTTACTCTCATCACTTTTTGTCTTAGTTTGACTACAACCTACTAAAAAGATTACACTAAGAATAGGAAGTAAAAACTTTACATATTTTTTCATTAAAAACACCTCTTATTATTTCCAAAAATTTATTGATTAATTAAACTAACTTGGAGGTTAATTATGTTATCACATTACTATACCATAAAAAACGACGGTCAATTTGAAATTGTTATAAAAAAATCACGCTTTATCTGTACACTAAAGCGAATTGAATCAGAAGATGAAGCAAAAACCATTATTCAACAAATAAAAAAAGAACACTGGAAAGCCAATCATAATTGTGTGGCCTATGTATTTGGTGAAAACCAACAAATACAACGCTCCAGCGATGATGGAGAACCCAGTGGAACGGCTGGTGTTCCTATGCTTGAAGTTCTAAAGGTTAAAAATTTACACAATGTATTAGCAGTTGTTACGCGTTATTTTGGTGGCACAGAACTTGGTGCAGGCGGACTAATTCGTGCATACAGTAATTCTGTTTCAGAAACGCTAACTCACATTGGACTTGTAGAAGGAAAGTTACAACAAGAAATTGCCGTAACACTTGATTATTCTCTTCATGGGAAGGTTCAATATTTTTTAGAAAACAACAAAGAATATACTTTAAAAGACACTGTATTTACTGATAAGGTAACTATGCTCATTATGGTAGATGAAGAAGCCATTGCTATTTTTCAACAAGCAATCATTGATCTTTTAAGTAATCAGTGCGAGCTATCTTTAGGTGACACAGATTATGTTGAAATTCCATTAACAGATAAAGAGATCGACTAAAAAAGTCGATCTCTATTTTTTACACTCTTTTATTTTTCTAAGAAAAACTCAAATCTTTCTCCCACATATTGACTACGAACATATTCAAATGGTATACCATTTTCAAAATAAGAAATTTGGCTTACCTTAAGAATAGCTTCTCCTCTTTTAATATCCATAAAATGAGCAATCTTTTCAGATGCTATCACGGCTGATATTCGTTGAGAAGATTTTCCTATTGTATTTTTACCTTCTTCAGCAATTGCTTTGTAAAGTGAACTTGAAATTTGTTCTTTATTAAAATTTGAGACTAATTGATAAGGAATACTTGCAACTTCAAAACAAATGGGAACATTATCTGCGTATCTAATTCGTTCCATTTTTAATATGTCATCTTGTTCCGTTAAGTTAAGTTTTTCCATTTCACTTGAGCTTGGTTTAGTCACAAAATAAGAAATGGTTTTACTTGATGGTGTTCGGCCAAGAGATTTAATAATATCAGAAAAACTAGTTGTTCCTATCATTGTTTCTTGAACTTTTTTTCTTGCTACATACGTTCCTGAACCAATTTTTCTTTCTAATATACCTTCATCTGCTAGAGTTTGAATAGCTTGACGTAGAGTCATCCGACTAACATTAAAATTTTCAGACAGCTCTCTTTCAGATGGCAAACGATCTCCAACATGCCATTTACCTTCTTCAATCTCTTTTTTAATTTGATCATGAATTTTTAAATATACCGGCAATTTAGACGCCATTATCAAGCACATCCTTCTCTTTTTCTTTAACATATTATAACTGGTATAGACAAAGGATACAACTAGATTCTTTTATTCCCCTCTTTTTTTCTAAATTTGTACAGTTTGATTCATATTTTTTTCAGCAGTTGCTAGTAATAAACGAATTCTATTTAATTGATTAACGACAGACACACCTGGATCATAATCAATAGCTGATATATTGGCACTTGGGTATTGATGACGTAGTTCTTTCATTACACCTTTCCCAACAACATGATTTGGTAAACATCCAAATGGCTGCATACAAATAATATTAGGAACATCATTTTTTAATAAATCAATCATCTCACCTGTTAAAAACCAACCTTCACCGGTATGATTTCCAATAGATAGCACTTTACTTGCGTCATCTGCTAAAGTTTCGATAGATGTAATTCCTGTAAACCTTTCAGAGGCAATTAAAGCTTCATTCATTGGCTTCTCGCAGAGTTCTATTACTTTAAGCGCAAATTCTGCTATCCATTTTGATTTTTTACTAAATCCTAAATTTTCATATTTCCAAATACTATTATATAAACTATAATTCATGAAACCAATAATTCCAGGAACAACAGCCTCTGCTCCTTCTTCTTCCAAAATGCCGACAATATCGTTGTTTGCAATAGGTGAATACTTAACCAAAATTTCACCAACGACACCTACTTTAGGTTTTTGGCTATTTGAAATTGGAAGTGTGTCAAAATCATTGATAATTTGTTTCATGTATTTTTTAAAGAGTCTAAATGAGCCTACTTCAACACTTCGCGTTACTTTTTCAATCCACTGATTATGAAGAGCATTCACTGATCCTTTTTCCAGCTCATAAGGTCTTGTTCTGTATACAACCTTTTCAAATAAGTCACCATATAAAAAGGCAATGGCAACACGCTTCATCAATGGGATGCTCATTTTAAAACCAGGATTAGATTCAACTCCTTGATTTCCTAATGAAATTGAGACAACAGGAACTTGTTCAAATCCTGTGTCTACTAGAGCTTTTCTGAGTAAAGGAATATAATTCGTCGCCCGGCATCCTCCACCAGTTTGCGTTAACATGACACTAGTATTATTCACATCATACTCGCCTGATTGTAAAGCTTCAATTAATTGGCCAATTGAGATAATCGCAGGATAACAAGCGTCATTATTTACATATTTTAATCCAACATCTATAGCACTTCTATCTTCACTTGGTAAACAAACAACATTGTAGCCACTAGCTTTTAGAGCAACGTCCACCAAACCATCTTGATGAATTGGACTTAGCATAGGTAATAGTAAAGTATGTTTTTTACGCATATCTTTAGTAAAGACCACTTTTTCCTTTTCTTCTAATTTTTTAGTAGGCACAACATGAGATTTTTCTCTTTCTTTTATGGCAGCTTTTAGAGAACGAAGTCTTATCCTAACAGCTCCTAGGTTAGATCCTTCATCTATTTTTAGAACTGTATAAATTCTGCCCATTTGAGCCATGATTTCCTCAACCTGATCTGTTGTCACCGCATCTAGACCACAACCAAACGAGTTTAACTGAACTAACTCTAGATTTGGCATTTTGGCAACAACTTTGGCGGCTGCATAAAGCCTTGAATGATACACCCACTGATTAACCACTCGTAAGTTTTCCACATCACCTAAATGACAAATACTGTCTTCTGTTAATACGTGGAACCCTTCTTGAGTAATTATATTAGCAATTCCGTGATTCACTTCTGGGTCAATATGATAAGGTCGTCCCGATAAAACAATCGCTTTTTGATTATTTTTTTGAATTTTTTCTAAAATCTTTTCCCCACGTTTTTGAATATCTTTTTTAAACTTATCTAGCTCATCAAATCCATGTTGAACCGCATTTGACATTGTTTCTTTCGAAAAATTGTAATCTGAAAAACACTCTTGAAGTTGGTTAACTACAGAATCAATATCAGCTAAATTGAGGTAAGGATTGCGGTAATCAACTTTTCCTTCTCGGATAACATCCATATTATTTCTAATCACATCAGAGTAACTTTGAACAATTGGGCAATTAAAATGATTGTCCGCTTGATTATCTTCAATTCGCTCAAAAATGACACCAGGATAAAAAATAACTGATACATCTTCTTCAATCAATGACTCAATGTGACCATGTGCCAGTTTGGCTGGGTAACAAATTGTATCACTAGGAATCGTCTCTATCCCTTTTTCATATAGTTCTTTATCTGATTTAGGCGACAAAACAACTCGAAAACCTAAATCTGAAAAGACTGTATGCCATAATGGGTAATTTTCATACATATTTAAAACACGAGGAATACCAATCGTTCCGTTTACCGCATCAGCTTCTTTTAGTGAGCGATACTTGAATAATTTTCTGTATTTGTAATCCACTAAATTTTCTCGACGTTCTTCTTTAGTTATTTTTTGCTGTGCTCCTCGTTCACATCGATTACCTGTGATAAATTTACGGCCATCTGAAAAAAGGGTCACCGTTAACAAACAGTTATTTTCGCATAAACCACAATGAGAAAATTCTTTTTCAGACTGTAAATCTGTCATCTCTTGAAGACTTAGCATCTCGCTATTTTGATCATCTATAGAATACTCATCAAGAGCTATCAATGACGCACCATATGCTCCCATCAAGCCTGCAATGGTTGGGCGAATGACTTCTCTTCCACTAATCAACTCGAAAGCTCTTAAAACAGATTCATTGTAAAAAGTTCCACCCTGACAAACAATTGTTTCACCTAATTCTTCAGATTGCTTCATTTTGATTACTTTGTACAAAGCATTTTTTATGACTGAATAAGCAAGTCCAGCCGATATATCACCTGGCGTTGCCCCTTCTTTTTGAACTTGTCTTACTTTAGAATTCATAAAAACCGTACATCTAGAACCTAAATCAACAGGTGTTTTTGATTCTAAAGCTGCTTGAGCAAAATCCTCAACATTATAATTCAAACTTTTGGCAAAAGTTTCAATAAAAGAACCACAACCTGATGAACAGGCTTCATTTAATTGAATCGAAGATAAAGCACCATCTTTAATGGTCATAGCTTTCATATCTTGACCACCAATATCTAGAATAAAATTCACTCCAGGAGCAAAATGATTGGCTGCCTTGTAATGAGCCATTGTCTCTACTTCCCCAATATCGATCTTTAATGCATGCTTTATTAGGTGCTCCCCGTAACCTGTCACGGCTGTTTTAGCAACAAAAGCCTCTTCTGGTAAAATAGCATAGACATCTTTTAACACTCTGATTGTAGTTTCCAGTGGTTGACCTTCGTTATTACCATAAAAACTGTATAGTAATTGTGAGTCATCTCCAATCACAGCAACTTTAGTCGTCGTTGAACCTGCATCAATCCCAATGAAAATAGGTCCTTTGTATTCTTTCAAATCAAATTCTTCTAAACTTGCCTTACTATGACGCTTTCTAAAAAGTGCTAACTCTTCTGAACTTTCAAAAAGTGCTGGCAAGGAGTCCATCATTCCAAGCGATTTTTTTTCCGATGATTCAAGTCGTTGAATTAAATCAGTTACTTTTATTTCTTCTTCATTTTTTAAAGATAACGCTGCACCAATGGCTACGAAAAGTTGCGGATTATCAGGAAAAATTACTTGCTCACTTCCTAAATCAAGTGTTTCAATAAAACGTTGACGTAATTCACTCATAAAGAACAATGGTCCTCCTAAAAAAGCCACATTCCCCTTTATTTTTCGCCCTGAAGCAAGACCTGCGATTGTTTGGTTAACAACTGCTTGAAATACGCTCGCTGCGATATCCTCTCTTCTTGCCCCTTCATTAATTAAAGGTTGAATATCTGTTTTAGCAAACACGCCACATCTTGAAGCAATCGGATAGATTGTTTCATAATTTTTAGCTAACTCATTTAAACCATTGGCGTCCGTTTCAAGTAAACTTGCCATTTGATCAATGAACGCACCTGTTCCACCTGCACAACTTCCATTCATTCGTTGTTCCAGTGAACCTTCAAAAAAAGTAATCTTAGCGTCTTCTCCACCTAATTCAATTGCGACATCTGTTTTAGGTATTAATTCTTCAACTGCTTTTGTTCCCGCAATAACTTCTTGAATGAAAGAAATCTCCAATAAATCTGACAAGCCCATACCACCTGAGCCTGTAATCATAAATTGTAGTGACGCTTTATCATCTACAGTCTCTTTCATTTCATTTAATACATTTAATGTTGCTTGTTTTACATCAGAAAAATGGCGCTGATAAGTTGAATACAACATCTCATTCGCATTATTTAATACCACACATTTTACTGTTGTTGATCCAACGTCTATCCCTACTCTTAATGTCATTTCTTTTCAATCCCTTTACTCTTTAAATCAACACCTTGTTGATTATCTTACAAAGTGTTTGATATACTATATAGTATATTTTATGCTTACACAGATTAATTTCAATCATCAATCTAAGCTCATATGTGATTTAAGCAACAATTGGAATCAAATTGTCGGTTTTTGGAGGAGATTTTTATGAAAAAACAAGATTTACGCGTCATTCGCACCAGAAAAATGATTGTTGATGCTTTTTTATCACTTGTTAACCAAAAAGGTTATGAAGCGGTTACTATCCAAGATATTGCAGACACTGCTATGATTAACCGCGCAACTTTCTATGCCCATTTCAAAGATAAACCTGACTTATACGATTTTGTGATGGAATATGCTGTTGAAAATTTAAGTGTTATTCTTGATGCGAACAAATTAAATAAATCCCAATTTATTCACATTAAATCAATTGAAAAAACGTTAACTACCATCTTTGTTTTAATCAAAGAAAAGCAAAATTTTTTCATGATGCTCACAGAAGGTAGCTCAAGTGAGCTTTTTAGAAGAAAAATTTCTGATGTTCTTTCCACTATGTATGAAGAAACCTTTTCTAAATTAAAAATTACTGAAAATGAAATTGAAGTTCCTATTAGCTTTATCATTGAATACATGACCTCAATTTTTATTGGTACTGTTCATTGGTGGGTCACAACTGATTCAGATTTTGAACCAGAACATATGGCTCGTCTTGTTATTAAGTTAGTTGGTAACGGACACTTAACGGTTCTTGGTATTGACGTAATGGAATAAAAAAATATGGTGTCAGAAGTTTTTACTCTTCTTTGACACCATATTTTTTAGGTTTTAATTTAATTTTGAATGCCATTTACGGGTATTTTCTTTATTGGCACCATTATTATTTTTAACTAATCCTGTTGTTGTTTTTATTTCTTCAACAATATCAGTTTGTTTTAATACTCCTCGGTAGTTTAAAAATTGGTCTTTTATCTTTTCCTTTAATTCTGTCATGAAAACCTCTCCTTAATTAAATAATTGATAAACTAAGAATACCACATAAAAAAAAAGCTAACAATGATTGTTAGCTTAAAAACTGGGCTAGCTGGATTCGAACCAACGATGACGGAGTCAAAGTCCGTTGCCTTACCGCTTGGCTATAGCCCAAAATAAAAAATGGAGGGGGGCAGATTCGAACTGCCGAACCCTAAGGAGCGGATTTACAGT
>NZ_JAVWHO010000012.1:0-3232 GCF_036639995.1 Vagococcus sp.
GACCGTAAACCAAGTATCTTTGGTGAATTATTTAAGATGGCAATGGATGAAGAAGAACGTAGTTATATAGCCTCAATTGGAAAATACGAAAAGGATCAGCTGTTTTTTGAGAGTGTTGTTCCGACTTCTGAAAAAATACAGCCATTTTTTAAAACCGAGTACGAAGCAGATTTCTTTGTTGCTCATGTGGCGCTTAATACATATGAAATTACGCACACATTTGTTTTGGAAGACTTAGAAGAGGCATTCATAAAAGAATATGATAAAATTGAGGAACAAGATGAAATTACCTTTAACTATCAAGGCATTCATTACAAGTTAGAGTGTTTGGATGCCAAGACGTTTAGTTATAATCCTTTTACAATGGCAATTGACTTAGCTGAAAAAAAGGAAGAGATGTGTTAGAATCAATTTATCTTAAAAAAACAAAAGGAGCTTTGGTTTATGCTAAAACTTATTATCGCTGGTTAATTCCTTAACCAATTAAATAAGGATGAATCATTAAAAAAATTCAGCGACTGCTGACTCTTATTTAGTGACGATTTCAAGCGATAATAGAAACTAAAACGAAAAAGCTGAAAATATCGCAGTTTCCTTGTAAAGGAAGCTGTTTTTATTTGTGTCATGGAGCCGACGGAATTAGTCAGGCTCCTTTTTGTTTTTTTGGAGGTGAACGAGTTGATTTGATAAAAGATAAACTAAAAATTAAAAAAATAGAGGAGAAAAAACAATGAACGAATATGAATTAGTAAACAATATAAAAGACAACAAGGTGCTTTTTAAAAGCTTTAATCAACTAGCACAAGAAACCTTTGAAATTAATTTTGAGGACTGGGCAGCATTAGGCTACTGGGAAGACTCATATATTCCTTATGCTTTAATGAATCAAAAAGAGATAATAGCCAATGCCTCCATAACAAAAGGAGAACTGGTTGTTCGGGATAAAAGATATCAAGTTATTCAAATTGGAACGGTGATGACTAAAAAAGCTTACCGGTCTCAAGGCTTATCGAAAATCCTAATGGAGAGAATTATTGAAAAATATCAAGAAACAAGCGACATTATTTATCTATTTGCCAATGAGACAGTGCTAGATTTTTATCCTAAATTTGGTTTTAAACGTGTGAATGAGTTAAGTGTTGTTGTACCGACCAATCAATTGATTCCCCAAAATAGAAAGCTTAAACAATGTCAATTTGAGATAGAAAAAGAAAAATTAGAAAATTATGGAAGAAATAGAAATAATCACCATTTAGAAACGTACTTAGTAGATAATTATTCATTGACTATGTTTTATTTTTCAACAGTTTTCGCACAGAATATTTATTTTATAGAAGATTTAGATGTTTTTGTGACATATGAGATTGAAGGGGAAGAGCTACACCTTTTTGATATATTAAGTCAAAAGGCTATTTCAGTCAAAGAGGTGTTAAGTTACTTACCAATTGAGAAAATAACGAGTATTGTTTGTCATTTTCATTTAAAAGAAGAAATAGGACTGATAATGACGCAACAAGAAGAACCATTAGATGAGGATGCGCTATTTTTTTTAGGAAAAGGTTCGGTAGAATGTGACTCAATAAAATTCCCATTGTTTAGCCACTCATAAAGAGTAAAAGAGGATTGAAATTAAAAAATAATTCTTTTTAATTATCAATATAGATATATTAATTAATGATAAACGATAATTAATAGTTGTAATTAGATAAAAAAGATGCTAACATAAAATTAAGAAAAGGAGGTAGTTGAGATGGATGTTAGAGAGTTTAAATGGTTATCAAGAGGGATGAAAATAATTTTTGAAGTGATAGGGATAATAGTTATGATTCAGGGAGTTCTTTTTCTAGTGAGTCTTTTTGTAGGAGAAGGGTTACCTAGTATTTTTCTAAGTGTTAGAGATTATTCATTGCAAAATGTGATAGGTTCTTTAACGCCAGTATATACTAATGATTTTGTTGGCTTTATTACTAGTAGTGTTGAAAAATTTCTATTAGCCTATACTTTTTATCACGTTAGTCAATTTTTCTTGTATCTGGAAAAAGACGTCACACCTTTTTCAGTCAAAGTTTATCAAAAATTAAGAAAAATCGGCTGTTTGTTGATTCTGGCGGATATCGGTATTCCTTTAATTTATTCATTGATTCTACCTTTTACAACAATGAAACCGGTAATGATTGATTTGGTGATGGTAAGTAGTTTAACTTTTGTAGGAGTTATTATTTTATTCATGGCAGAAGTAATTCGTTACGGTGTGAAATTACAAGAATTTTCGGATGATGCGGTGTAAGATTTGAAAAGGAGATGAGCATCATGAATACTAGTAAATTTAAAAAATTAGCAAAGGTCTTGGAAGTTGTCCTATTTTTAGTTAGTGTTTTTAATTTATTATCAATGTTTTTACTTACTTTTATGTATTTTTTTAAGGAAAATAGAAATTTTTTAATTAGTCCGCCTAATAATGGTTGGTCAATATTTTCTGCTATGAAAAATATGCCGAATCCAAGTAAACAATTATTGGCTGGTATCATAGTTGCGGTACCAGTGCTTACTATTTATAGCATTATTTTCTTTCAAAGTAGTCGTTTTTTCAAAAGATTATCTCAAAATCAAACCCCATTTTCAGAGGGAAATAAAAAATTGTTGAAAAGAATTGGCATTGCTTTGATTTGTCTAGGTGTTACGCCGTCTCTTATTTATTCACTTATAGTATCAGTATTAACGATAGACGGTTATTACATAAACTTTAACATTGGAGTAAGTTTCTTAGTAGGATTAGTTGTTTACTGCATGGCAGAAGTCATAAATTATGGTTTGGAATTACAAAATTTTTCAGAAGATGTTGTTTAGGGTAAGGGGGAGCTATTCATGGCAATTGTCGTACGACTAGATCGAGTGATGGCAGATCGAAAAATATCATTAAAGGATTTAGCAGAAGAAGTAGGGGTGACAAACGTCAACTTATCTAAATTAAAAACGGGTAAAGCCGCGGCTGTCCGTTTTTCGACATTAGAAGCAATCTGTAAAGTGTTAAAGTGTCAGCCAGGTGACATATTGGAGTATGAAGAGGATTAAAAAAGACTAACTTCAAAATAAGTTAGTCTTTTTATTGTTATTTAACCATTCCCCACTGACTGGGTGGCCAAAATGAAACAGTAGCTTTTCCAATAACATTGTCTTTTGGAATAAATCCTACTTCAGGAAAGCGACTATCCTTTGAAACTTGTCGGTTATC
>NZ_JAVWHO010000012.1:3332-10877 GCF_036639995.1 Vagococcus sp.
TTGGAATAAATCCTACTTCAGGAAAGCGACTATCCTTTGAAACTTGTCGGTTATCCCCTAGAACAAAATAGGTGTTTTCAGGTACTGTTTGTTGACCAGTTAAGTTTTGTAGAGTGAAGTCTTCCGTTAATGGACCGGTGTTGCCGGTTTCATGAAATTCTTTTTTTCGACATTAGAAGCAATCTGTAAAGTGTTAAAGTGTCAGCCAGGTGACATATTGGAGTATGAAGAGGATTAAAAAAGACTAACTTCAAAATAAGTTAGTCTTTTTATTGTTATTTAACCATTCCCCACTGACTGGGTGGCCAAAATGAAACAGTAGCTTTTCCAATAACATTGTCTTTTGGAATAAATCCTACTTCAGGAAAGCGACTATCCTTTGAAACTTGTCGGTTATCTCCTAAAACAAAATAGGTGTTTTCAGGTACCGTTTGTTGACCGGTTAAGTTTTGTAGAGTGAAGTCTTCTGTTAATGGACCGGTGTTGCCGGCTTCATGAAATTCTTTTTTATATTGATTAAGATAATCTTCTTTTAATGGTTTCCCATTAACAATTAACTGGTCCTCTTTATACTCAACAGTATCACCGGGAAGTCCGATAACACGCTTAACATAATAAAGCTCTGGATCATCGGGTGCTTTTAAAGGAATTACATCGAATCGTTTGATTTCCCCTACTTTTAGTGCAATGGCTTTTTCACCATCAACCAAGTTTGGCATCATTGATTCTCCTTGAACTTTGATAGGAGAAAAGATAAAGGCTCTCATTCCGACTAAGAAAAGAGTTAGGCAGACTAACCAAACCACATCAGAAACCCACGTTTTTTTCATAATAATACCACCTTAATTTATTATTGATATCATATCATAAATTTCTAGTCCATCATTAAAATTCACAGAAGTTTCAATAATTGTTATTCCAAGAATGGTTTTCTTCAAAGTAGTGAGCTTTTTCAAAAGATTCGTTAATAATTTCTTTAGGGAAATCCATGGCATCAATTAAATTAATGGCATTTCTAGAAGTCGCCACACCAGGTTTTACTTCATAATCAAAAGAAATCCCATTTTCTTTTGAAACAGTTTCTTCAAAATGAATATTATCGCAGTCATTAACTAAAATTTGTGGCAATTCAACATCATGAGTAGCAACAAAGGTAAGTTGATTTTGTTTTGTGAGCCAAGCAATAACACTTGATGAAGCAGCAATCCGTTCGATTGTATTAGTACCTTTTAAAATTTCATCAACGAAACAATAGCAAAATTCTCCTGATTCAACAAGTTTTATTAATCGTTTTAGAGATTTCAACTCAGCGATAAAATAACTGTCTCCTTCAATAACATTATCTTGAACACCCATGGAAGAAATTACGTGTCCTGGTTTCAGAGTTAACGATTGGGCTAAGCAAGTATTAATGGTTTGAGCAAAAAGACAATTGATTGCCACTGCTCGAACATAAGTAGACTTACCAGAAGCATTAGAGCCTGTAATAAGTGTGCTACGTGTCCAATCGATTGGATTTGGCACAGGCTCACTTAGTAACGGATGGATAACGTCTTTACCGTGAACACCATCTGTTGAGAACGTTGGTAGACACCAATGTCCCTCATAAACCTTTCTTAAATTAAGAATGGCAATAGCAATTTCAATATCACCAAGTAATTGCCACATCTCTTTTGCTTCGGTCGTGTGAGCCTGTATTTTTTTTGAAACGGTGCCGTAAGAAACAAATTGAAGTAAAAACGAAGCACTAAGCATTTCAAACATTAATTCAGCTTCACCACCATTTTTAACGCGAAAAGTAACCGCATGTTTTAAAATGGATTTAAAAGGAGCAGAGGCTTTTTTTAAACGTGTTGAAAAAGGAGAGTCTGTTTTACTAATTTTGACACTTAACGAAATGGCTTGAACTAAGTAACTCATAGTTCCAAGTTCAACTTCTAGTTTTCCTTTTTTTGATAAGTAAAAAATAGTATTAAAACACAGAGAAGAAATAGCAAGAATGATAGCAATCGGACCTACTAAAAAAGCGGCCAATAAACTTAAAATGGGAAGTAGACCTAAGAAAAGAAACAAACCATGATTAGCAAAAGGAACGGTCGTTTTTCCATTTAAATAGGCTTGGGAATAATTAGAATCTCTTTTTCCAAGACAAGCAAATTGAAAGGAAATAGCTTCTCTTTCTTTTGGATGTGTCTCAAAATAAGTAATAAGCTCTTCCTTCTTTTTTGATTTTTCAGAATTAAGGGAGTAAGATCGCAATGATTTGTATAAGCTTTCTGACCCAATACTTGAGTAAGTAAAATTGAGTCGTTGAAACACCTCAAACATGTCCAAATCACTCCAGGTTAAATCATCAATATAGCAATCGTAGGGATCCTCATTAAAAGAATAAGCAGCTAGTAGGCTATCTTCGCTGTCTTTAGCAGTTACTTTAGGTAATTGTCCCCATTCTTTTTGAATCCGTTTCTTTAATTTTTGACGATTGGAAAAATCTAGATAGAGAAAAAAGCAAGTAATACCAATAATAAATAAAATAACTAATAAGTACTCGTTCATAAGGAACCTCCAGATAATATTAATGAGTTAATTATACCACTTTCGTTTTTTATAAAACATCTACCTAAATGAAATTGTAAGTAAGCGCTTTTTCTTTTATACTAGAGATATAGAAAATGAGGTGTTCGTATGAGTTATGAAGAAAAAGATTGGATTATGCGCCAAATAAAACAATTAGCTATGGGGTTGGGAAGAATACTTGGAAAAGACAGCCTAAAAGAGATGATTAATCTAGAATTGAGTGCATCTGAAAAGTTATCAGATGATGAAATCGAACAAATTTTATTAATAATTGAAATTGAAGACAGATTGAATTACATTCGACTAACTGAAGAAGAAATGCAAGAAAGAATCGGAATTGATAAACCGCGATTAGAAGCACTCTATGTCGATTACACACTGCTGACAAAGGAAGAAGATATTAGGTTAAGACGCTTTCTAGACGAAGTGAAACAACACAAACAACATTAAAAAGCTGTGCCCGTAAAAGAACGTAGTTGTTACTTTTATAGGCACAGTTTTTATTAAGGTTATTTTTTATTTAATCCTGTTTTGGTTAATTGAGACAATTGTCGTTCTTTAAGTGAGTCAATAAATTTCCTATCATGAGAAATAGCAAGAATTGAGCCATCATACTCACTTAATGCATCATAAAAAACTTGATTAGTTAACGGACTTAAATTTCTCGTCGGTTCATCTAAAACAAGAATATCATTGTCCTCAAGCATTAATTTAACAAGTAGTATTTTAGCTTGCTGACCACCACTGAGTTCATTCACAGGATGAAGCATTTCATCTCGTGTGAAATTTAAATTGGCTAGTAAAGTTCGAATTTTTTGTTCCTCGTTTTCTTTTCCGATGTTTAATACCGATAAAACAGTCTCATCTAAATCAATGACATCTTCGTAGTTTTGCGGCATAAATCCAACTTTATATTTACTTTGCTTCGCTAATTCTTGATAGATTTCTTGTAGCAACGTAGACTTTCCAATGCCATTTTCACCAGTAATAATTAATTTATCTTGTGTAAATAAAGATAGCTGAATATCTGTTGCTAAAACACCTTTGTCGTTTTCTAAAATAGGTAAATTAAAATCAAGAATTAATTGTTTAGTCTTTGGTGAGCGAACAGGAGAAAAGAAAAATGTCGGTTGTTCTTCAATGGTTCGGATATCTTTGATTTGGTCCTTTTGATTAGAAAGACGTTCCTTTTGCTGTTTCAACGATTTTACTTTTTTTTGAAGTCTTGGATCAGCACGAGAAACTTGCGTATGTTGATGTTCAGCTTTATTCCAAACATCTTGAAGTTTTGTTTCTTGTTTTTTTAATGTTCGTTGTTCATTTCGAACTTGCTGGTTATGATCCAAAATAGCTTTTTCTCGTTTATTTTTATAAGTTAAAAAATCATCGTGAGATAAGGAGTGAAGAGGAACTTGATTTTTTTTTGTTAACTCTAAATGGAGTAATTCATTCGCGGTTTCTTGAATGAAACCTTCATCATGAGAAACAAAAATAACAGGTATGCTTAAGTTTTTGACAAATTTTTCTAGCCAGGAAATGCCTTGTAAGTCTAGGTTATTAGTAGGCTCATCCAGTAAAAGTAGGTCCGGGTTATTAGCTAGAACAGCTAATAATTGATACTTTAATTTTTCTCCACCAGATAAATCAGTGTAACGTTGTGTACTAAATAGATTATCAATTTGGAAAGCTTGCATGGCTTCAATCAGTAAAGTATCCCATTCAACCTCATCAAATAAATCAGCTACTATTAATTCTTCATCATCAAGAATGAGGGATTGATTCAAGTAGCCGATATGTTGATAAGTAGACGAGATATCTCCAGTTACTTGTAAGTAGGAGATAACGTCGTGTCTGTTTCTAATTGCATGAAGGAGACTAGATTTTCCGTTTCCCTCCTCGCCAATAATAGCTAACTTTGTGTCATCATTAATCACTAGAGATAAATCTTGTATCAAGTAGCGACCTGTTTTTTCTTCCATCAAAGATATATTTGTTAATTTCATCATTGTCTATCACCTTTTCTTTATTTTTTTATCAGATAGGCTCGTCTTCTAACATAGAGACCATCCTCCTTTTTTTTGTTTTTTGGCATAAAAAAAGCACTCCTATAAAATACAGGAGTGCGAAAATAGCGTCAGTAAAAATTAAATTAGCTAAATGGATTAAATATGGATACACGAACTCACTGTTTATTTATTAGATTACGTCTATTAAATAAAACAATGTTCAATTCGGTGTCCTCCTTTAGTCTTTTTGATAAATGAAAGTATAGCCCCATTTATAACGGATGTCAAATAAATTTATTCTTCAATCATGAAATATAATTTTTTATTATAAATATTTTTTAGGAGTACGTAATAGTCTCAATCCATTGAGAATAACAATAATTGTACTGCCTTCATGGACAATAACGCCAATAGCAATATTCATTTTTCCTAGAAAGTTTAATGTAACTAAAAGAGCAACAATAAACATTGAGAAATATACATTTTGCCACGTAACTTTATCCATTTTTTTAGTCAATTTATGAGCATAGACTAATTTTGATAAATCATTTTTCATTAATACTAAATCGGCGACATCCATTGCAACATCTGTGCCATCTCCCATTGCGATACCAACATCTGCAGTTACTAGAGCGGGAGCGTCGTTTATACCATCACCCAACATTCCTGTTGCACCATATTTTTTTTGTTGCTCAGAGACAATGCTAGCCTTGTCTTCAGGCATAACGTTAGCGACTACTTCGGCAATACCAATTTGACGTCCGACAGCTTCGCCAGTTAATTTAGCATCTCCTGTAATCATAGTTGTATGAACATTTTGATTATTAAAGTAAGCAATTGCGTCTTTTGCATAATCATTTGGAACATCCATAAGTGCAATTAAACCAATGACTTTTTCATTTTTTCCAATAAATACGACTGTATTGCCTTCAGAGGCAAGTGATTGTTCTTTTTGTTGATAAGTAATGGCAATATCCTCAAAAGAACTTGGTTTTCCTATCCGATAAATATCATTTGCATATTGGGTTGATAATCCTCGACCAATTTCATTTTCAACATCTAGTTTTAAGGTACTTTGATTTGGAAAATTATTAAGGATAGCCGTAGCTAAAGGATGATTTGATTGTGACTCCATTGCAACAATTAATTCGATGAGCTGTTCTTTATCTTCTTTTGGATCAAAAAATACATTGGTCACAACGGGTTTACCACTTGTTAAGGTACCCGTTTTATCAAAAGAGATAGCCTTTAATTCATTAAGTTTAGATAAATAAGCGCCACCTTTAACTAAAACGCCTTTTTTAGATAAATTAGAAATTGTTGAAAGAGTTGTTGGAACAGCGCTTGCTGCTAAAGCACAAGGTGATACAGAAATTAAATATACCATGCTTCGGTATAAACTAATTTCCCATGACCATCCTAATAAATACGGTCCTGCTAATAGTACAAGGGGATATAAAGCTAGAACAATAGTAACGTATTTTGGTTCTAACTGTTGAATCAAAGTAGCCGTTTTAGTTAAACTTTCTTGAGAGTCATTAACTAATTCTAATATTTTGGCAAAAACAGTTTCGGAGCTGTCTTTTGTTACTTCCATAGTGAAAGTTCCAGTTCCATTAATTGTACTTCCGAAAACTTCATCGCCTATATTTTTTTCTTTTGGAATACTTTCTCCGTTGATTGAAGACTCATCTATTGATGTATAACCACTGATGATAATTCCGTCTGTTGGAACTTGGGCCCCATTTAAAACTTGTAAAGTATCACCTATTTTAACTTGATCAACAGGTATGATTTTTGTTGTTCCGGATTTAAGCAAGAGTCTCGCTTCGGTAGGATTCAAATTAAGTAAGTTAGTAATTTCTCTTTTACTTTTTCCATCCACGTAATCTTCTAAAAAATGAGCGCCAGCAAAAATGAGAATTAGTAATGCCGCCTCTTCATAGTTTCCAATAATAATAGCTCCAACTGTTGCTATAGTCATTAAGAAGTGAACATTTGGTTGAAATTTTTTATTTTTGATTGATTTAGTAATGGTATTTCCGATACCTTCAAAAATGATATGGTATCCTGCAGTTATGACAGAAATAATAAACATAAAGGATCCAAAAGATTGATTTTTAATTGGCAAAAAGATACCAAGTAAAAATGCAACTAACCCGATAAAAAACATGATAACGGCTAATCTAGTTCCGTGATTATGAGTTTGTTCTTTTTTTGTACTCATTTTTAACATCCTTTCTATTTGCAATCAATTCATCTATATAAATATACCTCTTGAACAAAGTATACATGAATAACTATTCATATGTCAATCGATTAAAAGTGTTATATTTATTTTTTTGTCAAATAAAAAAAACAATTAATTACTTAAGAGCTATACATAATATAATATGGGGATAACTATCGTATATTTGACAAATAAAAT
Source organism: Vagococcus sp. (assembly GCF_036639995.1). Taxonomy (GTDB): domain Bacteria; phylum Bacillota; class Bacilli; order Lactobacillales; family Vagococcaceae; genus Vagococcus. The sequence continues at coordinate 10,344 of NZ_JAVWHO010000012.1, forward strand.
ATTTTGTTAAATAGTAAAGTTAATAAAAGACAGGATTTCAAAACGATATCTCATTTAGAATCCTGCCTTTATTCAACTATTGTATTTAATTAGGGGATCAATCTATAGTGAAGTAATAAATGTTATAAAGCCAAGTACAACACCAAATAGATTAGGAATAACAAGTAGTATATCTTTTTTAGGTTGCTTGGTTAATCCATAAAGAACCCAAATAGAGCAGGAAACTGAGGCAACTAAAGGTTGCCAAGGTTGACTTTTAACTCCTTGAATATTGGAAATAATTTGTGGAATATAGGCGATGAATACAATTATTCCGAAAATAGCACCAATTGAACCGATAATTTTGTTGACGTTTTTTAAGTCTTTTGTACTTTTTTCTGACATATTAAATCTCCCCCTATCTTTTTTTAGTTTAACATGTAATTCCAAATATGTATATAAGTTTGATAAAAGCTGAAATTTTTGATGTTTCAAATATTGTTGTCTACTAATTTAATTCAATAACCAGAAAAGACGTTTTTATGTACAATATGA
>NZ_JAVWHO010000012.1:10977-20701 GCF_036639995.1 Vagococcus sp.
TTACAATGTATTTGGTTTATACCAATTTCGGGAGGGATTTTTTTGAAATCAAGAAAAGATGATGTACTAGACGCATTAAAAGTTAATCCTAACGAACAGACCGCACAAGAATTGGCCGATCAATTAGGTATGGATCGAACCAATGTTAGCCGTTATTTGAACGAATTAACAAAAGAAGGAACGGTCAAAAAATTAGACGGGCGCCCTGTAAAATTTCAAAGCGTCACAGTGTCCAATGAGCAACATATTAACTTTGATAATTTAATCGGTCGTGAGGATTCGTTGAAAAGTCAAATTCAAAAATCAAAAGCAGCTATTTTATATCCACCGCGAGGTTTACATACCCTTATTTTTGGTGAAACGGGAACAGGGAAAACCATGTTTGCTGAATGCATGTACCGTTTTGCAGTTTCAGCCAATGTGTTAGATGAAAGTGCCCCGTTCATTACGTTTAATTGTGCAGATTATGCGCAAAACCCACAACTCTTATATGGACATATTTTTGGCGTAAAACGGGGAGCATTTACTGGCGCTGAAGAAAATCGCAAGGGGCTGATGGAGCAAGCAGATGGCGGTATTTTATTTTTAGATGAAATTCACCGGCTACCACCAGAAGGTCAGGAGATGTTGTTTACTTTTATCGATAAAGGGACGTTCCGTTCTTTAGGTGATGGAGAAGAAAAACAAGCTTCCGTTCAAATTATTGGTGCAACCACTGAAACAAGCTCCATGTTTTTATCAACATTCAATCGCCGTATTCCAATGCAAATTGAACTTCCTTCATTAGCAGAACGTTCATTAGATGAGCGCTTAGCTATCATTAAAGAATTTTTACAACAAGAAGCTAACCGCTTAGTCCAAGAAATTACCATTGATAAACGAAGTCTGTTAGCATTTCTTCTATATAACGCAGAAGGCAATATTGGCCAACTAAAACGTGACTTAAAATTAGTTTGTGCCAAAGCGTTTCTTCATCATCAAACAAAAAGTGAATCGGAAAAACTAATGATTGTGGAAGAAGATTTGCCTTTAGTTGTCCAAAAAGGGCTACTTCGAATGAATGATGTTCAAGATAAACTAACGCCGTTCATGGATAAGAAAAATCTCTATCTAACCATGAAACCAGGCACAGAAGAAGTAGTTTGGGGCCAAGATCCAAATAAGGACATGGAAGTGTATCATTCGATTACTTATAAATTAGACAAACTAGGACGTGAAAATTTATCAGAAATTGATTTAGAAGAATTAATTTCTGATGATGTGAATCAGTATTTTGAAACCTACGTTGAGGAGCTCTCCCACAGTAATATCTACCGGGAAATAATTTCTGATGATTTATGGAAACTAGTGAATGAGTTATATGATTTTGCGTCAATTCAAATGAATCGAAAATACGATGAAAAAGTTCGCTTTGCATTTGCACTTCATATGAATTCGACCATTGAGCGAATCAGGCGTAATCAATTTATCTCTCACCCTAATTTAAACGACATTCGGCGTAACTATTTAAAGGAATTTCAACTAGCCATTGAGTTATCTAATCGTATTGAAGAAGCCTATAATATTATGATTCCTTTAGATGAGATTGGCTTTATTACAATGTTTTTAACCATGGATAACGAGGAAGAGCAGCAAATTAACGAGCGCCAAGTGGCTGTATTAGTTGTGATGCACGGAAAATCCACAGCTTCAAGTATGCTTGAAACAGTGCAAGAACTTTTAGGAACAACGACAGGCATTGCGTTTAATATGCCTTTAACACTAAATACAGCAGAAATGTATGCCCAAATTAAAAATTACATTAAGGACAAGCAAGAAGAGTTCTCAGAAGGCATTATTTTGTTAACAGATATGGGCTCACCTAATAATTTTGGTAATCTTATTTTTCATGAAATGGGAATAAGAACGCGTGTGATTTCAATGGCTAGCACAATGTTGGTGCTAGAAAGTATTCGTTTAGCCACATTAGGTCGATCATTAGAAGAAATCTACACAAGTGTGGTGTCAATGTTTCGAACAATGACCCATTTAGAAGAACCAACGAAGAAAGATAAGAAAAAAGTCATTATTGTGGCTTGTTTTACTGGAGAAGGTGTTTCAAAACGGCTAAATGAAGTAGTTTCTCAAATTGTTAGTCCACAAGAATTTGAAGTGATTCAAATGCAGTCGTTAGAAAAAGAAAGTTTTAAACATCGTATTGATCAATTGATTACCCATAAAAATATTGTGGCAATTGTAGGAACAATGGAAATTCACTATGAAAATATTCCATTCATTCCAGCCATGAATCTATTTCAACGAGATAAAATTATCGAGTTTCAAGATATGTTAGGTAGTACTATTACATTACTTGAAATTGTGGATTCATTAACGCAAGATTTTTCACCTGAGCTTGATGTTAAACGATTGTTTCTATTGATTGATGACGTATTGCAGTTAATTCGCCGTGATCAAAAACTAATTATTGAGAACACAGCAATGCAAGCTTTGAGTATGCATATTGCTTTCTTAGTAGATAGAATCAAAAAAGGGGAGAAACGTTTAGCCTTTGAAAATGTCGCAGAATTTCGCAAGACGTACAGTCAACAGTTTAATCAAGTTGCCGGAAATCTATCACTGATTGAAACTAAGTTTGGCGTGACGTTTACTGATGACGATATTGCTTATATTGTTAAAACAATTGAAGATAACCGAATTGACCTAGGATTACACAGTGTGTAATTCTAGGCTTTTTGTGTGTAACGAGGGAAAGTCTGTCAAATCAGTGTTTTTCTTGTTTAAAAGTTGGCATGCAACTTGCTTTATATTAAGGTGTACAGTAAAAAAATAAGGAGTGAGCAAAATGAAAAGAATCATGTTAGTTTGTGCCGCAGGAATGAGCACTAGTTTATTAGTAACCAAAATGGAAAAAGCCGCAGCAGATCAAGGATTAGAAGCAGATATCTTTGCAGTATCAGCATCAGAAGCAGATACAAAATTAGAAGATGCAGACAAACCAGTAGATATTTTATTATTAGGCCCACAAGTTCGTTTTATGAAAGGGCAGTATGAAACAAAATTAGCAGAAAAAGGAATTCCTGTTGATGTGATTGATATGAAAGATTACGGCATGATGAATGGCGAAGCTGTTTTAAATACTGCACTAAATCTTTTGAAATAAAAGAAAAGGAGAGCTGAAACCATGAATGAAACAATGAGTCAGGAACAATTGGAAGCGGTGATGGGATTAATTATTAATGCAGGCAGCGCTAAAAGTGACGCGATGGAAGCCATTCAGGCAGCTAAAGCAGGTGATTTTACTTTAGCCAAAGAAAAACTTGAAGCAGCAGATAAATCTTTAGTTGAAGCCCATCATTCTCAAACGGGGCTTTTGTCTCAAGAAGCGGGTGGAAATCCAATGACAGTAACACTCTTAGCAGTTCACAGCCAAGATCACTTAATGACAAGTATTACCTTTAATGACATGGCAAAAGAAGTTGTTGAGCTATACCAACGTTTGGAAAAAGAATAGGAAGTGATCTCGTGAAGTTAACTCGTGATCAAAAAACGTTGCAAGACATTACCGGCTTAATTGAATACGCTTTTAAAAAGAAGACCCCAATAATCGATGACCCACTTTTCTTATCTCGATATGCACATGCAGATGCTTATGGTGTGTACCAAGAACAAGAACTAACTAATTTAGTCATGGCTAACCATTTTGAAAGTCAAATATTTCAAGAAAAGGTTAAAATGGCGGGTGTTGGTTATGTTGCTAGTTATCCAGAGTATCGGGGGAAAGGTGGTATTAGTAGCATTATGCCAGAGATGTTGTTAGATCTTTATCAACAGGGAGTTGCTGTTTCTCAACTGGCTCCATTTTCTGAAGATTTTTATCGACAATTTGGCTATGAATCCACAAGTTGGCAAAAGACGTATCAACTCTCAAATCAAGCATTTAACTATTTGACCAGTGAAAAACAAGGTCGTATTAAACGAGGAACGTGGCAACAAATGAAAGCGTTCATTCAAGTTATTTACCAACAGGTATTAAGTCAAAATCAAGTAGGAACGGTCGTCCGTGAAGATTGGTGGTGGGACAGATTAGATGCTTATTACCCACACCGTTTTTATGCAGTTGCTTTTGATGAAACAGGAGAAGCGAAAGGGTACATGATTTACCGAATGGAAGGTCAGACCTTTGTGGTAGACGAATTTATTTATCTGAATCAATTTGCGTTACAGAAATTATTAACATTTTTAAAATCTCACGTCTCATCTTTTGAAGATTTTTTATATCATGCGCCTGTTCATGAAATGATTGAGAAGGTATTCCGTGAACAAGATAACATAACCATAACGTTAAGGCCATATATGATGAGTCGAATTATTGATATTCAGCAATTATTATCACATATACCATTAGTGGAAAAAGAAACGATTATTGAGGTAACACAAGACAAAGAGTGCCCGTGGAATGTGGGGAGTTGGTCTGTTAGTCAAGATCATTGTCAAAGAGTCGAACAAGTGGGTGATATTCAAGCAAGTATTCAAGTCTTTAGTGAATTATTACTAGGGGAACTAACTTTAGCAGAAGGAATTTTTCTTGGCAAAGTAATAACCACAAAAGAAATTAAAACCGAAGTTTTTTCAAAAGGAAGAAAGAGTTTTTATGATTATTTTTAAATAGGGGGAAGAGAAAAAATGGATAAATTTATTAATTTTATGGAGAAGCATTTTATTCCAGTAGCAGCAAAAATCGGTAATCAACGTCATTTAGTTGCGATTAGAGATTCGTTTATGGTGACAATGCCATTGATGATTTTAGGTGCTTTAGCAGTAATGATTAACAACTTAGCACTAACGATTCCAGCTTTTGGGAAGTTTATGGATGGTATTTTCGGTGGTGAGTCTTGGAAAGGATTTGGTGGAGCTGTTTGGAACGGAACGTTTGGTGTTCTTTCAGTATTCATTGCCTTTTTAGTAGCTTATAACTTAGCTCGTCATTACGGAAAAGACCCGATTGGGACAGGTGTTGTTTCAGTTGCCTCATTCTTTACTTTAGGTGCTGCGACAAGTGGTATGAACTCAACTGGGTTGTTTGTTGCTTTACTTGTAGGGATTGTTGTAGCTGAATTATTTACTCGTTTAGTAGGTAATGACAAATTAGTGATTAAAATGCCTGACGGAGTACCGCCAGCAGTCGCAAGATCATTTGCGTCACTATTTCCAGCAATGATTGTTATTTCACTCTTTGGTTTAGTGGCAGCCTTTATCGCAGCATTTGGTATTGAAGACATGTTTGCTGCCTTTTATGGCGCTGTACAAGAGCCTTTCATGGGCTTAGCTAATTCATATGGTTCTGCTTTAGTGATTGCTTTTATTACACCATTCTTATGGTTCTTTGGTCTACATGGTGCTAATATGATTGATCCATTTATGCAAGCAATTAACGCACCAGCAATTGAAGCAAACGCAACAGCGTTAGCAGCAGGTAAAGCAGCACCTTACATTGTTAACAAACCATTTATTGATTCATTTGTTAACATGGGAGGAACAGGTGTGACAATTGGTTTAATTATCGCTATTTACTTAGTAGGACGTAAAAATAAACCATTTATGGTTGTTAATAACTTAGCAGCAGCACCAGGTATCTTTAATATTAACGAGCCATTAATGTTTGGATTACCATTAGTATTAAATCCGATTATGGCGATTCCGTTTATCTTAACACCAATGGTCTGTGTAACAACTGCGTACTTTGCTACTAAATTTGGTCTGGTGCCACCTGCAACGGTAATGCCACCTTGGGTAACACCACCAATTCTTGGGGGATTCTTAGCGACTCAAAGTTTTTCAGGTGCCATTTTAGCAGCTGTGAACTTAGTGATTGCAGTGGTTATGTATATTCCGTTTGTTTCATTAGTAACAAGACAAGAATTAAAAAAAGAAGCTGAAGCATAGATTTTATAAGGGGTTAAGGATCAATTGATCCCTAACCCTTATTTTTTTAAGAGCTATCTTAACGAAAAATGAAGGAGCATTAATATGAAAAAATTTCCCGAAAATTTCTGGTGGGGAGCAGCAACGTCTGGCCCACAAAGTGAAGGCCGCTTTAATAAAAAACACGCCAATATTTTTGATTATCACTTCGAAATAGAACCAGAAAAATTTTATCAGCATATCGGACCAGATGTCGCATCAAACTTTTATAATAGTTACCAGGAAGATATTCAACTAATGAAATCAATTGGAATGAATAGTGTAAGAACAAGTATCCAGTGGAGCAGGTTGATTGATGACTTAGAAACGAATACAGTGAATCAAGAAGCAGTTGATTTTTACAATGCTGTTATTGCTACGATGATTTCTGAAAAAATGACACCAGTGATGAATCTTCATCATTTTGACTTACCAGTCGAGTTGTATGCTAAATACGGTGGCTGGGAATCTAAAAAAATAGTGGAGCTATATGTTGGTTTTGCTGAACAATGTTTTAAATTATTTGGTGACCGAGTTAAATATTGGACAACACACAATGAACCAATGGTAGTTGTAGAAGGCGAGTACTTGTTCCAGTTCCATTATCCGAATATAGTGGACGGAAAAAAAGCTGTTCAAGTGGCTTATAACTTAAATTTAGCTTCAGCAAAAGCGATTCAAGCATTCAGGCGATTGAATATTCCAGAAGCCAAAATAGGAACTATTTTAAATTTAACACCAACCTATGCTGCTTCTGATTCAAAAGAAGACCAAGAAGCTGCACGCATTGCTGAGTTGTGGAATAATAACTTATTTTTAGAGCCGGCTGTTCATGGCACTTTTCCTAGTGAACTAGAAGAATTACTGACACAAGATAAGGTTTTATGGGAAGGGTCAGCTGAAGAAAAAGAGGTAATAAAAAATAATACCGTTGATTTTTTAGGTGTTAATTTCTATCATCCCAACCGAGTAAAAGCACCAGATTTAGCACCTAATTCAGTAGGTGAATGGTTACCAAATCGCTATTACGATGCGTATGATATGCCTGGCCGCCGAGTGAATTTGGACCGTGGTTGGGAAATTTATCCTAAGGCTCTTTATGACATTGCGATTAATATTAAAGAAAACTACAAAAATATTCCGTGGTATGTATCTGAAAATGGAATGGGAGTGTCAAATGAGGACCGCTTTAAAAATAGTGAGGGCATAATTGAAGATGAGTACCGTATTGCCTTTGTGACAGAACATTTGGAGTGGTTATATCAAGGGATTGAGGAAGGCTCTAATTGCTTTGGGTATCATATGTGGACACCGATTGATTGTTGGTCTTGGTTAAATGCTTATAAAAATCGGTATGGTTTTATTTCAAATAATATCCACACACAAATTAAAACAGTAAAGCAATCTGGTTATTGGTTTAAAGAAGTTGCGAAAAGAAATGGTCTAAAAGAGTAGAAAAAAGAGGAGGAAGATGAGTGAAACGTGAATTAGGAATATCAATTTACCCCGATCATAGTGAGCCACAAGAAGACAGAAAGTATATCAAAAAGGCCGCAAATTTAGGATATACGAGAATTTTTATGAGCATGCTAGAAGTTACAGAAGGAAAAGAAAAAGTGAGTGAGACATTTGGCGGGATTATCCATTATGCCAAAGAATTAGGCTTTGAAACAGTTCTGGATATTGCTCCTTCTATTTTTGATGATTTAGGTATCTCCTATGATGACTTAAGTTTTTTTGCAGAGCTAGGTGCAGACGGTATTCGTTTAGATGAAGGCTTTGATGGTAACAAAGAAGCGATGTTAAGTTATAATCCAGAAGGGTTAGCTATTGAATTGAATATGAGTAATAATGTGGCTTATCTAGATAATATTTTATCTTACCAAGCCAATGAACCTTTTATCTATGGCTGTCATAACTTTTATCCCCAGGAAGGCTCAGCTTTACCCTATGAGTTTTTCATTGAATGTAGCAAACGTTTCAAATCACAAGGAATAAAAACAGCTGCTTTTGTTACTAGTCAAACAGCAGAATATGGACCGTGGGATGTTAATGATGGTTTACCAACTTTAGAGATGCACCGACATTTACCAATTGATTTACAGACAAGACATCTCTTTGCCACAGGATTGATTGATACAGTTATTATTGGGAATGCGTATGCGTCTGATGATGAATTAGAAAAGATAGCCAATGTTGACCGATACAAACTTAGTTTAGGGATTGAGCTTGAGACCAACATATCAGAGGTTGAGAGAAAAATTGTGGCTGACTCAAAACATTTCCGTCGTGGAGATATAACCTCACAAACTGTCCGTTCAACCATGGTTCGCGTACAGTATGCGGAAGTTTCTAATCCTAGCCATGATAATAACCAAGAATTTCAAGTAGGAGATGTGGTTGTTGGAAATGATACCTTTGGAAAATATAAAAATGAATTACAAATTGTGCTAAAAGCGCATAGTGACTCACGTAAAAATTTAGTAGGTAAAATACCTCAAGAGGAATTAATCATGCTAGATTTTTTGAACCCTTGGACAAAATTTCAGTTTGTTACAAAATAAAGAAGAGGTCGACTTAATAAAAGTCGACCTCTTCTATTTTTTCAAATACGTATGATAGATAATATTATTCACAACTTTAGCTGATACAGCGGTTAATTCAACAGAAGAATCAAGCTTACCAAATAGTGAAATTCCTTCACCTAACAATGTTGGAATGATAGCAAGTTGGTACTCATCAATTAAATTTTCTTTGATAAGAGGTTGAACAATACTAGCACCACCAACAATAAAAATGTCTCCACCAGATTGATTTTTTAAATTAGAAACTAGAGTCGAAACGTTCTCGCTGGTGTAAATGACGTTTTCTCTTTGAATTCCTTCTCTTGAGGTTAACACGTAAGAAGTACTATCAGCATAGGGATAATCATCAGGAGATAGTTCTGTTGTGACTTGGTCAAATGTAGTACGCCCCATAATAACAGTGTCGATAGTTTTATAAAAATTCTCATAGGACGTATCCGGTTGATTATCCACAGCGTTTGTGGATAACCACTCAATTCCTCCCTTATTATCGGCAATATAGCCATCTAAACTTGTAGCAATATATAAAATGACTTTTCGTTTGGTCACAATAACACATCCTTTCTTGATAAAATAAGTGTAACTTTTTTTCCCTTGTTTGATAAGAGACAAAAAGGTATAATGTCGCTAAAATAAGAAATAAGGAGGAGCTAGATGAAAAAACAAGCAATGGATAACTATCTGTGGCAGCACTTTTTTGAGCTGATGGTACTAGATAAAAAAGTATTTAGTGATATTCGTGTCAGAGAAATCTGTGATAAAGCAAATATTCATCGCTCTACTTTTTATCGCCATTTTGAGGATAAATATCAACTACTTGAATTTGGGTTATTCACTTTATGGAATGATTATTTTGAATTAGATGAGCGAGAAAAGTTTTACACACCTTTTTCAACAGCCAATGAATTTTATGAAAAATCAACAGCAGAAGCTTTAATTAGGCGCAATGAAGTAGACGAGGAATTTATTAAGACAGCAGATGCTTTCTTCCTGAAACAATTGAGTGCATCTTTTTCCACAGTATTAAAAAAAGACAGTCAAAAGGGATTACCTAATGATTTGCTCACTCGTTTTGTAGCAAGTAGTATTCAAGCCATTGGAGAGTGGGCACAAGACCAACCAGAAAAAATATCCCATGACAAGATGGATACGCTCTATAAAAAATTAGTACTAGAATC
>NZ_JAVWHO010000012.1:20801-23123 GCF_036639995.1 Vagococcus sp.
AGAACACCGAATGATATGGAGAAAATAGCGAACTCAACTAAGACAAATCTTGAAGCCTGTGTAAGTTTTGGTATTGAAAATGTTCTGATAAAAAAATAAACGAGGTGTAATTTATGACAACCATTCATGATATTGCAAGAATTAGCGGTTACTCAGCATCTACTGTTTCACGAGTGTTAAATCGAAAAAATCATGTATCAAAAGAAGCCAGAGAAGCCATTCAAAAGGCGATTGAAGCACTGGATTATGTTCCAAGTGATATTGCTCGAGATTTGAGCCGTGGCAAAACATTGAACATTGGGTTTGTTTTACCTCACACGAAACATCCTTTCTTTACAGAAATATTAACAGGAGCAATCAATGCCTCTTTTTTGACAGACTATCATTTAGTCATTTTACCTTCTGAGTACAACGAATCAAAAGAAATTGAGTACCTAGAGCAGTTAAGAAGTAATGCATTTGATGGCTTAATTTTTACGTCTCACGGTTTACCTTTAGAAAAATTGGCAGATTACACCAAGTATGGGCCAATTGTTTGTTGTGAAAAACCATATGATGTACCAATTTCAGCGGTATATGCTGAAAGAGAAATAGCATTGACAGAAGCGTTTCATTATTTAAGAAAAAATGCCTATCAACAAATTGGCTTCTTTTTAAGTCGAGACGAAAAAATAAGTGCCACGAGTCGTGAAACCTTATCTGCGTATCAAAAAGTGTTTGAGGCTAAACCAAATAAAAAGCTAATAAAAACAAGTGTAGCTACTTATAAAGAAGGTTATCAGGCAGCAAAAGAGTGGCATAAAGAAGGAATTAATTTAGAGGTGCTATTTTCAAATGGTGACGATATTGTGGCAGGAGCCAGACAATTTTATGTAGATCATGAATTACCGTTACCATTTTTAATTGGTCAAGAAAATCAACTGAGCAGTCAATTGATGGCTATTTCAACGATTGATTATCAGTTTTTAGAAATCGGAAAACATGCTTTTAACCTAATCATTAATTGGCAAGAACTAGAAAAAATAAGTGTTCCATCAAAATTTATTTTAAGATAAAAAAGGATTTAGCAAAATGTCAGCATTCTTTCTAATTACTATCTTTTACTTTTTATTTATCGTAGAATAAGAGTACCATTTCTAAAAAAGGAAGGTAGTAGGAGGTTGTATGTAACGTATGATTGATTTATGGCAGCGCGTGAAGGCAAATGATTCAGCGCGAAGAACATTAGTATTAATGACGGTCTGTCTAATACTATTTTTAATTAGAAATATTTTAAGTTTAGTGTTATTAACATTTATTTTAACGTACCTGATTATTCGTGGGGTAGAAGGCATTCATAAGGTCATCAAAATACCTAAAAAAATAATTGTTGTCGCCGTGTATCTATTGATTGTCGTCTTTTTATATTTTTCGGTAACAGTTTATGTTCCAAAAATGTTCAATCAAACAGTAAAAATGATTGAAGAAGTATTTTCTTTCTATCAACGAATTAATAGTGATAACCGATTATTTGAATGGATATCTGCTAATATTAATTTTCAAGATATTAAGCAACAGTTAACCACAGGTGCTAAAGTGATTTTTAGTACATTAACTAGTATCGGATCAATGGGAATTACTTTCTTGATGTCATTTATCTTAAGCTTTTTCTTTATCATTGAAAAAGAATGGGTGACGGAGTTTGGCCGGGCATTTTATAATAGTAAAATTGGTGTGTTTAGCCAAGATGTTGGCTATTTAGGGAAAAAATTTGTTAATACGTTTGGTGTGGTAATTGAAGCGCAATTTATTATTGCATTAGTTAATACCTTACTAACATCTATTGGCTTATATGTTATGAAATTTCCCCAAGAGCAACTTCTAAGTTTAGCCTTAATGATCTTTATATTAAGTCTAATACCTGTTGCTGGCGTGATTATTTCGTGTGTTCCGTTAAGTTTAATTGCTTACACGGACGGCGGCGTGCAAAATATCATTTATATCTTGATTATGATTGGTATTATTCATGCTATTGAGTCTTATATTTTAAATCCAAAATTAATGAGTAGTAAAACGGATTTGCCTGTCTTTTATGTTTTCGTCATCTTGATGTTCTCAGAAAAATTCTTTGGTGTTTGGGGTTTGATTATCGGAATACCTGCTTTTGTTTTCTTACTTGATTTATTAGAAGTTAAAACAAATCATAAGAAGCATACACTGCCACAAATTGTCGCGCCAAAAGATGAAGAAGTGTAGATAGTAAGTGGGTGAGTGAATAAATAAAAAAACTCGATTTTCATGTCTGTCATTCAGAAAATGAAAATCGAGTTTTTTATTTAGTAT
>NZ_JAVWHO010000012.1:23223-31424 GCF_036639995.1 Vagococcus sp.
CTCGATTTTCATGTCTGTCATTCAGAAAATGAAAATCGAGTTTTTTATTTAGTATTTAATACCCTTCAATTACTGCGAAATAGTGCTCATCTAAATCTGCAAAATAAAATTGTTTCTTACCAGTAACTTCTGAAATATCACTAACCATAGGGCTTATTTCTTTAAGAGCAGTATGTTGTTTGTCAATCTCACTTGTTTGAAGTAGCAGTGACGGTGTATTCGTGAGAACTTCAGGTGAAAATTCAGCAATAAAATCTTTAGAAAACAGTTGTAATGTCACCTGGTTTAAAAGTGTCAGTTTAACTGAAATAAACCCCTTAGGTAGTTCGATTGTTTCAATATGACTAATTTTAAAGCCCTGAGACCAAAAATCAGCAGAATGTTCCACGTCGGTGACATATAGCATGATGGTTATATGATTTATTTGTATTTCCTCCAGTATTAGTAGTTAAAAAAGAGTCCTCACTCATTAAATGAATCAAAGAGTGAGGACTTTAAAAAGATTACATATCAAAATTTCTAAAACGAATAAAAGCGATGAGTTCTGAAATACCAGCAATAATTAAGGTTACACCAAAAACTTGGAAGAAAACCATGGCGCTTTTAAACGGATTAATCACAAGTAAAATACCAGCACCAATTAAAACGGCTCCATAGACAAACATTGGCAACCAATTTACGTTAACATATTGTCTTAGACTAAGTGATTGTGATAAACGCATTCCACCACCAATAATAATCATCAAACCTAAAAGAAATGGTAGAGAAGCGACAAGTGTCTTAGCAAATAGGAAAATTAAAAGAGCGACAATAAAATAAAAAATAGCCATTGGAGTTGCTGAATTATAGCCTTTATTTTTATTTCTAAGAGCTGTTATTAAGTTAAAAATTCCCATCAACACATTATAAGCAACAATTAAATTTAAAATCATTTGAGAAACAGATTTTGGTTCTAAAAAAATTGCAATTCCGAGTAATACATAAGCAACACTCCTTAGTAGAGCGTGTTTTTGAATTGATTTAAACATAGAAGTCATCATTTTTCATTCCTTTAACATATAGTATATAAAACATAGTCTTACTTTAATCATAAAAATAAAAAAAATCAAGGAAAAGTCCCTTGATTTTACATAGAATCTTTAAAAACGTCTTTATTTTTAGCAAAATAATCAACACCTGAATAAATAGTGAAGATTAAACAAGTATAAAGCATAATTTGGTCAAGTGGTAAGTTGAAACTAGCAAATGGAATATTGTTAATTAAAAGTAAAATGATGGCTACCATTTGAGTAGCTGTTTTTATTTTACCTGGCCATGCTGCAGCCATTACTTCGCCACCTTCAACAAGTAGTAAACGTAAACCAGTCACGGCTAATTCACGACAGACAATAATTGCGACAATCCATGCAGCAGCTTTCCCTTGCTCAACTAAAACGATAAAAGCTGTCATAACAAGCATTTTATCAGCTAAAGGATCAGCAAACTTACCAAAGTTAGTAACTAAGTTATCACGACGAGCAATGTAGCCATCTAACCAGTCCGTTACACTAGCAACAGCAAATATAATAGCCGCAACTAATTGCGTCACTTCTAAAGATGTTCCTAAAAGAGTGATAGTCCCCCAATCAAGTGGTGCTACAGCAATAATAATAAAGACTGGAATCATAAAAATTCGCAAGACAGTTAGTTTATTAGGTAGATTCATTTATTCATATACCTCTTTCTGTTCATTTGTATTTGTAGTAGAATCCAAATTTGATTCCTCTGTCTTTAATGTTATCATTTTTTTGCCAGTTGTGGGAGTTTTTTCATTAAAATTAAGTTTTTCTCCGTTAACACTGATTTCAACATTAGTCGCTGCACCAATCACAATATCTAAATTATCTAAATCCTCAGGTGCTACCTCTGAGACTTCTTCACCAGGTTGTAGTGTATATTGATAGAATATCTCTTGTGTAATTGGGGATTGTAGACCAACCCACGCAGGTCCTTCTAAGCCTTTAAAAGTAACTTTAATCGGCTTTTCAATGCTCTTAGCAGTATAAGAAACAAAGTCGCCAGTATCCGTTTCTAAGACAAATTCTTTTTGTTTCTTTTTCTTTTTGTCATTTTTCTTAGTTTCTTTAGATGCTTCAGTAGAGTCAATTTCCGACTGCTCAGTGCTTTCTTCTGATTTTTGACTACTAGAGTGTTTAGTTGTTTCAGGTGTTGCTAAGGACGTTGTTTTGTTAGGCATTGGGACAATAGGTCCTTTTTCTGAATCGATAAAAATGGCGTAACTAATTGTGCCAATAATTCCCATGACAACAAGAACAAGCATAGTCACAGGCATATAAGATCTTATTAGTGTTTTTTTAGTGTTTGTTTCATTATATTTTGTCTTTCTAGATCCTTTAACAGGGATAGAATGAGCAGTACTGTTTGTTAGGTCACTCTGTTCAGTTTTTCCATCAAGACGTCTTAGAAGAGGTTTTGGGTTTAAACCAACCGCTTCAGCAAATTGCCTAATAAAGGTGCGTTTATAGTAATCACTAGGCATGGCGTCAAAATCATTATCTTCAATAGCTTCTAAGTAGCGTCGTTGTATTTTTGTTATTCGTTGTAAATCACCGATTGTTAAGCCGCGGTCAAGCCGAGCAGCTTTCAATTTTTCACCAATCGTTTCCAAGTCTTCGCCCCTTCTTTCCAAGTCTACTAGAGGTTCTTTACATATAAATGTGAAGAACGATAGTTTTATCAATAATTAATAGTTTCTTTGTTATATGCGTCAATAAGTACTCCTCAATAATGTACTATACAAAATTTTGTTGATGTTGCCAATTAGACCATAGACCGAACTTCTTATTTAGGATAAATAAAGAAACGACTTAAACCTTCAGGGCGAACAAAAGCTTCTTGGGCAGCTAGTAAATCACTTAATTCAATGCCATCAATGATTTCGGCTAAATCAAAAAGAGTCGCATTTCCAAACTTAGTCCCACTAAATTGGTTAGCAATGTATTCAAGTGAATCAAGAGATTTTAAATGTTTACCCATCATTTTACGTTTAGCTAAATTCAAATTGCGCTCAGTTAATTCGTTGCTATCTTTTGATTTTAAAATCAAGTTAATCATTTGATTAGCAAAACGTTCTGGTTCAGCAGTGTCTGTGCTAAAATCAGCAAAATGGAAACTGCGATCTAACGTAAATTCAAATGAGAAGGAGTCATCAATTAACCCCTCATTGTACATAGCTAAATAACTCTCTGAGGTATCCCCAAACAGCAATTGTAGTAGTAACTGAATGCTTGTCTGATATTTAAGGCGTTCAAAACCATCCTCAGGAACATCATCTAGACCTTTTAGCCCAACAATAGCTTTAGGTCGGTTCACTGAAAGGTTGATTTGAGCTTCTTTAACAATATCTTTAGCATTTTCAACAGGAAAACGTCTTGGAATTGGTTGGCTTTCAACGAATTCTTTTTGAGCTTGGTTTTCCTCAATAAATTTAATTAATTCCTCAGGTTCCATTTTCCCAACAATAAATAAATTCATATTACTTGGATGATAAAACGTGTTATAGCAAAGGTATAAATCCTCTGCTGTTATGTGAGAAATACTCTCTTCCGTTCCAGCAATATCAATATGTAGTGGATGTTTCGGATATAAATTATTTAAGATACCAAAGTATAAACGCCAATTTGGGTCATCTAAATACATTTGGATTTCTTGTCCAATAATGCCTTTTTCTTTATTAACAGACTCCTCAGTAAAATAAGGGTCTTGTACAAAATCTAGTAACGTCTTAATATTTTGAAGGGTATTATCAGTACTTGAAAAAAGGTAACTCGTACGAGTAAAGCTAGTGAAGGCATTACTAGCAGCGCCTTGTCGTCCAAACTTTTGGAACACGTCTTCATCTTCTTTTTCAAATAATTTATGCTCTAAAAAGTGAGCAATCCCATCAGGCACTTTGGTAAAATCGTTTTGTCCAAGTGGAACAAATTCATTGTCAATTGAGCCGTAATTAGTTGTAAATAAGCCATAAGTTTTATGGAAATCTGGCTTAGGCAGTAAGGTAACCTCTAAACCATTATCTAATACGCCTGTATACAGTGTTTCATTAACTGAAGGATAAAAAATCTTTTTCATCATTAATTTCTTTCTCCTTCCATAAAGTAAACAGCTTGCAAACGAACACGTTTAGCTACAGCTTGAATATCATTGATTGTTACAGCGTCAATACGTCGCAACCATTCTTCCTGTGTAATATCAGCTACAGGGACTTTGATTTTTAAATAAGCCTGCTCAAGTAAACCGCGTTGGCTATCAAGACCTAACAGATATTGATTTTTGAGCATAACTTTAGTCTGCTCAAGGGACTCGTCACTAATCTTACCGGCAACAAGTTCTTTAAGTTGGTCATTAATTAAACGTAGCACCTTTTCACGATTATTGCCGTCAATGCCTGTTTGGACAGCTACAAGGCCTCTAAAAGGCTCTAAAGCACTACTAGCGTAATAAGCCAAACTATGTTTTTCACGGACATTTAAAAACAGCTTAGAATGTGGGAAGCCTCCAAATAAGCCATTAAAAATCATCAAAGCAAAATACAGATCGTCATAATAATAAATATCACAATGGTAGGCAATATTTAATTTTGATTGAACGACTGGTAAAATCTCAGTTTTTTGTTGAATCACATTTTGAAACGGTGGTTGATAGAATAGCGGCACTGAAAAAGCGTCACGATCACTAAAACCAAAATCTTTAAAACAGCGATTAACATAACCTTCTGCCACATTACCAATGACCAAAATATCAACACGGTCATTATCAATCATTTCTTTATAGTAACTAGCAAGTGTTGCGGCTGTTTCTTTTTTGATTGTTTCAACATCACCAAAACTAGGTGTTCTTTGGCTACTTGATTGAGAAAAGAATAAATTTTGAAGTGAAAGAGAAGCATAGGTTTGCTTATCATCAAAGATGGACTCAATATATTCGATTAAGTTTTCTTGTTCACGATTAAAAGTTTCTTGTTCAAAAGAGCCATGAATAATATTAGGTGAAAAAATAATTTCTTTTAAAAAGTCCACAGCAGCCTCTAAAACAGACGTACCACTTGGAACTAGATCATCGTTAATTATATTTAAAGCTAAAGTAAAATAGTGTTCGTTACCATTTCGACTCACACCTATACCAAAACCCGCACCATAAAGTTCGGATAATTTTTTGCTAAGGGCTACTTGGTCAGGATAATTTAAACTATTTGTCTCCATAAGACTAGCAAGTAAAGAACGTTTGCTACTTGTATCTTTGTTTAAAGGCGCAGCAAAACGGACTAAAATGCGCACTGTTTTATATTTATTAGTTGGAATCACGTGTAAATTCACGTTTTTATTTAATTCAAAAGTCATAGATCTAATCTCCTTTGCTGATCAGATGAGTCTCATTTTGTTGAAAAATGAAATACACCTCACTAGAGTACCAAAAATCTGAACGATTTGACAGGAAAACGCTAGATTTTAAACGAAAAAAAGAAATTTTAATAAAAGATTAAGTATTGGGTAAAAATATCTGTTTATTTATTATTCTTTACAATATCATATCATATATTACAAATATTTCATGTGTCAAATCAAAAATGATGCAATTAAAAAAAAACTTTTGTATAATTTCAAGTACAAGGGGGAGATATTTGTGTTAAAAGAATTCAAGGAGTTTATTTCACGAGGAAGTGTGTTAGATTTAGCTGTTGGTGTTATTATTGGGGGAGCTTTTACAGGAATTGTAACTAAATTGACCGAAAATGTGATTACACCTTTAATTACGTTAATTATTAGTTTTATTTTTCCTGGTACAAAGAATGTTGAGGATGCAACAAAAGGTTTAAATTTTGTTGTGAATGGCGTAAAATTCGACTATGGCGCTGTGATTTCTGCTATTATTACTTTTTTAATTACCGCCTTTGTTTTATTCTTAATTATTAAAGCGGTGAACAAAGCTAATAACATTATTCCTAAAAAAGGAGTGGAAGAAGAAGTAGTAGAACCAGAAACATCAGAAGATATCTTACAAGATATTCGTGATTTATTGATTGAGCAAAACAAGAAAGAAATAAAAAAAGACTAATAAAAAGGAGATTGTCATCTAAAAAATGACAATCTCCTTTTTTATTATTTTTGTTTTGTCTCAAAAAGTGGACTAACAGGTTTGTTTTCATGAATACGTTTAATGGCATCTCCCATTAATTCTCCAACACTAACAATTTCAATTTTATCTGAATGTTTTTCTTCAGGTAATAAAATAGAGTCAGTGATGATTAATTTTTCAATAGAAGAATTATCAATTCTCTCAATGGCTGGACCTGATAAAACAGGGTGAGTACAACAAGCAACAACTTCAGTTGCGCCTTTTTCTCTTAGAGCTTCAGCAGCTAAAGTGATTGTACCAGCAGTATCAATCATGTCATCAATAAGAACGCATCTTTTACCTTTTACTTCCCCAATGATATTCATTACTTCTGCAACATTCGCTTTAGGTCGGCGTTTGTCGATAATCGCGATAGGTGATTTTAATTTTTCAGCCAATTTACGTGCACGAGTAACGCCACCATGATCTGGAGAAACAACGACGACATCGTCTCCTTCGTAACCACGTTCGATGAAATAATCAGCAAGTAAAGGTGCTGCCATTAAATGGTCAACAGGGACATCGAAGAAACCTTGAATTTGAGAAGCATGTAAGTCTAAAGCCAATAGACGAGTTGCTCCTGCTTTTTCTAACATATTTGCTACTAACTTAGCTGTAATCGGTTCACGAGAACGTGCTTTACGATCTTGACGAGCGTAACCGTAGTAAGGCATAACTACGTTAATAGTTTGAGCACTTGCGCGTTTTAGCGCATCAATCATGATAAGTAATTCCATTAGATGATCATTAACAGGATTGCTTGTTGATTGGATTAAGTAGACGTGACCTCCACGAATACTTTGCTCAATGTTGATTTGGATTTCACCGTCACTGAATTGTTTCACTTCTGATTTTCCTAATTCTACACCAACAGCATCGGCAATTTTTTTAGCCAAAGGTTTGTTTGAATTTAAGGAAAAGATTTTTAGTCTTGGATCAAAGTAATGATTAGACATGAGGACCTCCACTTTCTTTTTATAAACTCCGATTTATACTTCCAATTAAATAGTAGTCATTTTTTACGAATAAATCAAGTGATTTCAGGTCTTTTTATTCGTTATATGGCATTTTTTTCGCATAACCCTCTAAATTTGATTGACGACCACGGGCAATACCTAAATCACCATCTGGTACATCTTCTGTAATGGTCGAGCCGGCAGCAGTCGCGGCGTTACGCCCAATAGTGAGTGGTGCAACTAAATTGGTACCACTGCCAATAAAGCTGTGATCCCCAATAGTTGTATGGAATTTATTTTTTCCATCATAATTAACAAAAACAGTGCCACACCCAACATTAATGTCTTCGCCTAAAGTAGCGTCACCAACATAAGTTAAATGACCAACTTTTGTATTGTTTCCGATAGTGGCTTTTTTAATTTCAACAAAGTTACCAATATGTGCACCTTCACCAATCTCAGCATTTGGACGTAAGTGGGCATAAGGTCCGATATCAGCACCA
Source organism: Vagococcus sp. (assembly GCF_036639995.1). Lineage (GTDB taxonomy): Bacteria > Bacillota > Bacilli > Lactobacillales > Vagococcaceae > Vagococcus. Next base: position 30,857 of record NZ_JAVWHO010000012.1, read on the forward strand.
TTGTTAATAATGGATTCTTCAATAGTAGATGAATGAATCACGACATTATCACCAATTTTACTGTTAAAGATATTAGAATGAGCCCCAATGTGGCATTTTGAGCCGATAACAGTTTTACCACGTAAGTAAACACCAGGTTCAATAATTGTATCAGAGCCAATAACAACATCACTTTCAATATAGGTATTAGCAGGGTCAATAAACGTTACACCATTTTTCATGTGTTCTTTATTAATACGTTCAGTCATTAACTGACTGGCCTTAGCTAGAGCAACACGGTCGTTAACTCCCATGGATTCATCTTCAGAGTCCATAACAAAAGCCGTCACAACTTCCCCTTTATTTTTCAAGATACTAATAACGTCAGGTAAATAATATTCGCCTTGAGCGTTATTGTTACCAACTTGTGTCAATGCCTCAAATAAAAATTCATTGTCAAAGCAATAAGTACCGGTATTGAACTCATTAATCAAAAGCTCAGACTCAGAAGCATCTTTTTGTTCTACGATTTTTTCAACTAAGTTCGCTTCATTTCGAATGATACGACCATAACCTGATGCATCACGAG
>NZ_JAVWHO010000012.1:31524-38545 GCF_036639995.1 Vagococcus sp.
GATGCAAGACTTTGTATAAAGAAGATTTCATACGAGAGCCTTTTCCTGCTGCTAATATGATTGCGTAACGATTTTCCATTAATTAACACTCCTTGTCAGACTAATCTAAACGTTTCAATTTATTTTACCAAAAAAAGAGCCGATGTATCAAGCTCTTTTGTTTTGTCAAATGACTATACCAATTTAATCTTCAGGTGTCGTATCAAAGTAGTTACCAGGCACGACTGTAATATTTTTTGTTCGAGTGTCAACGTCTTTCACACAAAGAAGAGAGGTGTAGTCATCAATAACACGACGACCGCTAAAGCTAGACTCAGCAAAAACAGTAACACCAACAAGAGTAGCTTCAAATTCTTCAATTAAAGCTTTCATACCGTTGACTGTTCCGCCGCCTTTCATAAAGTCATCTACGACTAACACGCGAGAACCACGTTTCAAACTTCTTTTAGATAGCTCCATTTTTTCAATACGTTCAGAACTACCAGAAACATAATTAACACTAACAGTTGAACCTTCTGTAATTTTTGAATCACGACGAACAATAACAAATGGAACATTTAGATAGTAGGAAACAGCTTGTGCAATTGGCACACCCTTTGTTGCAACAGTCATCACAGCATCAATTTTTTGTCCAGCATACTGAGAAGTAATGATTTGACCGATTTGTTTTAAAAGTTGTGGATCGCCTAATAAATCAGACAGATAGACATAACCACCAGGTAGTAAACGATCTTGCTCAGATAAACGTTCACATAAACCTTCTACCATTTTTTTTGCCTCAGAAAAAGGGATTTTTGGTGTAAAAATCACACCACCAGCAGCACCAGCTACTGTTTCTAAAGTACCAAAGCCACGTTCTTTAAATGTTTTTTTGATAATCGTTAAATCTTCACTAATGGAAGATTTAGCCGATTCATACTTATTAACAAAGAAAGTCAGAGGAGTTAGCTCGTGAGGATGACTTAAAATGTAACTGGTCATATCAATCAATCGTTCACTTCGTTTTATCTTCATGTGGGGAACTCCTTTTAATTTAAGTAATATTAACTATTATAGTATGTTTTGAGCAAAAAACAAAGTATTTTTAATAAAAAAAAGAAAATGTTCGCAATTTAAAATGGAAAAGCAAATTATATGATAGTAGCATTTATGTAGATTAAAAATAATATAACGATATTTTTTTTGAAATTGATAGCCTGTTTTAATGGGAATAAATGTCTATATTGATAAATAATGTTATGTAAATCCTTTTTTTTATCAATTTTTTAAAAAATGTAATGTTATTTAGGAGCGTTGTTTAAGTTCTTTTAGATGTATTAAAAACTATATAATGAACAAAAGCGAGGTTTAAGGTGAATAAAATATTCTTATTTTTTATTTTTAAAAAATAAGTCAAATAATTAAGTTGCTTATTTTTTTTTTATAAGTTAAGATTTTATTATTAAAAGCATTTTTGAAAGATTAAAACAATATTTTTTTGAAGTGAAGAAAGTTTTTTAATGAAATGCTATTACAAGTAAAAACGTTTATTATTTAGTTGAAGAACATTTTAAAATAACGTGTTCTTTCGTTTAGATATTTTTTGAAAATACAAAAATTTTATTATGTTTTGTTTTAAAGGTGAGAAATAGTTATTTGCAGAAAAATCACCTGAGTCTTAACTAAAATAATAAAGGGTATATTTTCTATACTATTATAGTATAAAAAACATACGTTAAATCTATTCGTGGAGGTGAAAAAGTGAAAACAAATAAAAAAATTGCTCTGATAACTTTTTTACTGTTTGGGTTGAGTTTTATTCTAATTAATCCAACAGAGACAAAGGCAGCAAATTACACAGCGTATTCAGATTCAGATTTGAAAACATATTTAGAGTTACCGTCAAGCGATACAATCACCTTACCAGAATCCTTGATAATACCAATGAATGTAAACAGTAGAATTAAGATTACTGGAAATAAAATTTTGGATTTGAATGGAAATAAAATAAATGTAAAAGTTGGAGCGTTTGCTCAATCAGGAGGCTTTGATTTAGAAAAATCAGCACTATTAACCAAATTAACGATTAAAAATGGTTCTTTTGTTGGTGGACCAACGGATTCATTAGGAAATGGTTATTTGGCTTATGAAAACAAAGCAGGTTTATTTTATGCCGATCCTAATAAAGAAGTTACAGTAACTTTTCAAGATATCTCTCATGAAGGTGATGGTTTTTTTAAGGGAAGAAGTGCAGATGTAATATTCAAAGGTGAGAATAATCTGAAGAATACGGCATTCAATGTTCGAGCTCTGAATATTAATATGTATGCTAATCCAAATGATGAGAACGATCCAGAAAACACTAATTTTTATGGGTATGTTGATAGAAATGGAACAGCGGACCCATATGCTCAAGGTACAGGTGGCATGAACTTAACTTTTGATGGATATGCAGATAAATCTGCTAAGAGTATGGGGAGAACGACGAAAAATCTAGAAGTACCTAAAAATGCAAAAGTAAAATTAATTAATGGAGTTAAAGGTGCTGCGTTGGGCTATTTACCATACCTGAATACTATAGGTAATTTTGCTCAAATTAATGTGAATGGTGAATTAATAACTGAGGCTGATGGAACACCGCTTAGAACGACGGCTGCATATAACGCAAATGTTGTTGGTACAACAAGTGACCAATCGGAATTAAATGTTAAACCAGGATCAGTATTAAAAATATATTCTTTGAATGAAAAATCTGAGTATGGAACAATTTATACTTATTCTGTAGATATTAATGTTGATAATCCTAGGATTTTTGATATCCGAGCTTATGGAAAAGGGCGATTTTTCCATGGTTGGATTGAGCGGAATATGAATAATTTTAGACTTACGAATACTGATGTTGCTGTTTGGTTAAAAAATGCTCAAGGTGTTGGAAATCCAGAACATCTTTGGCAAGAGGTTGATTATATTACTTTGTTAAAATTCTACTATGGCGATACAGGTAATGCCTACTTTAAAAAGTTAAAAGCAAGTACGCCTGAAATCGAAAGTAGTTTCTATCTTAATGATTATAGTCGTATCTCAAATGATGTGTCACTACCAATTGTTATACCTGGTGTTAAAAGTATCGGTAATAGTTCAAAAAAATTAAGTGGGACAACAGATTATATTTTACCGGATCATACATTAACAGGAAAAAAATCACCTGGTGCGACGGTAACGATGAAAGTTAATTCGATTACAAAAACGACAAAAGCTGATGCAAATGGTAATTGGACGTTTGACAATTTAGATTTAAGTCGAATAAGTGGAGGATCATTTATTGAACTAACAATCACTGATACCGACAAACGCTACAATAATTCAAAAGATGTAGCGTATGTAGAAGTAAAAGATACAATTCCACCAAAAGCTAATCCTGTTTTAGTGAAGACGTTAATAAATAATTATGATTTTATTAATAAACCAGAAAATGCAATTAGCGGCTTAAGTGATGAAACAGATTCTAATAACAATATTACAAAAAAATTTGTTGATTCAAATGAAAAACTTAAAGAAAAGGCTGATAGCTTAGGAGTAAAAGCCTTACCAGTTAGTATTAAGGATCGAGCTAATAATGAAGCGATTATTGCTTCGACTCTTTTAACGACAGATAATCTAACTGCAACTGGATTAGTGATTGGTGAAGATTTTAAAATTCCATATGAAGAATGGATGGCTATGACAACCAGTGAAAGAAGACAAGCTATTATCTCTAAAGGAAAAGTTCAAGGATGGACAGTAACAAATGATTCGGTAACAGAAGTGACCAATGATTCAAATAAACTGTCAATTTCTTACACAGAGCAGAATTGGAAACCACTAGATGTTGTAACGATTACGATGAAAGTGGGGAATTATCTTAAAACAATTAAGGCAACATTAGATGTTAGTGAGTTGAAAACAACTATTAATTATGTAGATGAACAGGGAAATAAGATTAGTCCTGAAACAAGCAAAATGATGATTCCTGGGAAAGAGTATACGGAAAAATCAACTATTGTTCCTGGTTACGAGGCAATCTCTGTAGAAGTAGATGGGAAAAAAGAAAAATTAGCAGATGATAAAAGCATTAAACTAACAATGGGTACTGCAGAAACTGATATTAAGTTTATTTACAAATCTGAACATTATTCGCTGAAATTGGAAGCAGATAAATCGAATCTGTCACCAACGGATAAAGTAGAGTACAAGTTACTCGTTCAGAGTGGAATGCATTACTCAGAAAGTGTATTAGCCAATAATTATGAAAATTTATTAATTACTATTCCTATCAGTAATAAGGTCAGTCGACTAACTGATATAAAAGTTGTTGATTCTAAAGATAAAAGTGTTGGCATTGGTCAGTATGATGAGACAAATAAAATCTTAAAGATAACTTTAACAGAAGCAGTTAAAAACACTGAAAATTTAGTAATCACCTATAAAGCAACAGTGAAGGAAGATGCTAAGACTGATGATGTTATTGATACAGAAGCAACAATGAAAGCAGATTATTTAGTAAATGGTACGAATCAAGTGATAAATAGAAAATCTAATAAAGTGAATGTTGTAGTTGCTGGCGGGCTAAGTGTAACATCTCGACCTGAAACCATTGATTTTGGAAAAGTGACGTATAAAGCAAAAGCACAAACTGTTGAAGATCCAATAGTAAGTAATCCGTTGATAGTTACGGATACAAGATCAAATAATCAAAGTGGTTGGGTATTGTCAGCTGTAGTAACAACACCATTGACGGCAAATAATGAAGAGCTGGAAGGTGAAATTATTTATCGTAAAAATGGTAAAGATTTAGAATTATCAACATCTCAAATAATTTATGAACACCAAGCTAATAATGATGTAGATGTGAATATAACAAATACATGGGGAAAAACAGCTGAAAGTGATGGTGTTAAATTGAAATTTAAATCATCAGATATGATGAAAACGGGAGATTATGCTGGGAAAATTAGATGGACGCTAATGCCAGGGCAACCATAATGTACTAGGAGGTTAAATAAGTGAAAAAAAAATATGTATATTTATTGCTTAGTATCATGGTTGTTTTGGGTCTGTTTATTATTTCAAAAAAACAAGTTATAGCTTCAGGTGCAGAAGGTGGTCAAGTGACTGTTCCAGGTAAAATCACATTTGAGTCTGAAAGTAAAAAAGAGAAACCTGATGGAACAAATGATACAAGTAAAAAAATTTATAGCGTTCTTCCAAAAACAGGAGAAAATAAGGCAAATATTCTAGCTACTTCAGTAGGTCTTATTTTTGTAACAAGCGCGATTTTCTTGAAAAAGAAAGTTGGTGAAAAAGAATGAAACGTTTAATTACTTCGAGCTTATTAGTATTACTATCATTTTCGTTAGGTGTTAATGTTTTGGCCGAAATAAGTGGTAGTAAAAATTTGATTCCAAAAGGCAAAGTATCTGTTAAAGATTCGGGTAAAACAGAGATTGTTGATCCTGAAAATCCAGGTGAAATAATTAATCCAGATCCAGGTCCATCTACAAATGGCTCTTTACGTATTGATTATGTTTCATCCTTAGATTTTGGAAAAGTTGTAATTTCAAAAAAAAATAGAAATTTTAATGCATTGGCTACTCAAATAGGTAAGAAAAATCAAAACAGAGGACTGTTCATTCAAATTAGCGACTTTAGAGAAAAAAATTCTGGATGGGCGTTACAAGTGAAACAAAATGAGCAGTTCAATACAAAAAATTATGATGAATTATCTGGATCTGTTTTATCTTTTGATAAAGGTTGGATTAACTCATTGAATGACAAAAAATTACCAGAAGTAACAAGAGACACATTATCGATAAATAATATCGGTGAGGTTTATGATGTTGCAAGAGCAAGTAGTGAAACTGGATCTGGAGTTTGGACTGTTAACTTTGGTGCGTCAAAGGAAAATGACAATAATCAACCAATAACCATTAATGAAGATACTAAAACGGGCACTAGAAATAGCGCTGTTAGTTTAAGTGTCCCTATATCTACAAAAGTATTACCAAAAGAGTATGAAACTAAAATCACATGGATTTTAGCTGAAACTCCATAAAATAGTTTTCAAAGCTCTCCCTAAACCCTATAGAGCTTTTAAAAAATAAAAGAAAAAAATTAGGAGGAAATAGAAATGAAATTTACGACAAAAAGCGCATCAGTATTGCTTGCAATTTTAGTAGCATCAACAGTTGGTGGAACAATCGCCTCTGCAGAAGTTAAAGCAGGAGATGCTTTAAAAATTGAATCTTCAGGTAAAGTAAAAGTTGAAGGTGAAGGAGATACTGGTGGACCAGATGGAGACAAGGATAAAGATATTGAAGATCCAGAAACAGATGATAAGACAACACCAACTGATCCAGATGAAGTAGATTATAATGGTGAAAAAGGACCAATAAAAGTTGAAGCAGTTTCTCAATTAGAATTTGGAAAAATCCAACCAATAGCAAAAGAAATTAAACAATTTTCGACACCACTTAAAACTACTGGTGGAGATCGAGGAGCATTAGTTCAGTTTGCTGATGTACGTTCTGAAAAATTTGGTTATAAATTAACTGCTAAAATGACAGAACAGTTTACAACAACAAAAGGAGAAGACAAAATTAAATTAGATGGTTCAACTATTGGCTATAAAAATTTAATTGTAAAACCAGAAAAAGGCAATACAAATACATTTGGTACACTTGGAAAAGATGCTGGTGGATTTACATTAGGTCAAGATGGTAGCTCAGCAGAAGTATTTGTTGCTGGTGATAAGCAAGGTAAAGGGCGTTATGTAGCTGAATTTGGACAAAGTAAAGATTACGTTGCACCTGAAAATGTTATCGGAGCTGGTGTGGCTGACACTGCTGATAAATCAGTTGAGTTAACTATCCCAATGAAAACTGCTTCAAACATGGCACAGGGTGACTATGTAGCAAAAATTCAATGGGCTTTAAATGTTACTCCTTAATCAGTTGATGATTTCAGAAACCAGGAAAGATTTTTCTTTTCTGGTTTTTTTATATTA
>NZ_JAVWHO010000012.1:38645-49934 GCF_036639995.1 Vagococcus sp.
AGTTGATGATTTCAGAAACCAGGAAAGATTTTTCTTTTCTGGTTTTTTTATATTAATTAGTTTTTTATATTATATGAAAAATGAAAATACGTAAAGAGGAAAGTGTATGAATAATAATAGAAAAAAATTAAAAAACATATTATTTGCAAGTTTAATTTTTGTTTTTTGTTTAGTTAATAATAATCTTGTAGAGGCCGATGAATCTCAAAAACAAGTACCATTTCAGTACAAAATAAATTTCCCTGATAATCAAATGAATAAAGATGTGGGCTATTACGACTTAAAAATGGAACCGGGAAAAGAACAAGTTATTCAAATTGAGTTTAGTAACCCAGGGAAAGAAAAAACTGCCATAGGTGTTTCATTAAATAGCGCAAAAACAAATTCAAATGGTGTTATAGAATACGGTGATACCAAAATAAAAAAAGATAGTTCATTGAAGTTTGACTTTAAAAATATTGTTTCAGCACCAAAAAGAATTGAACTTAAGCCAGGTGAAACCAAAGATCTAGATATCAAAATAAAAATGCCTGAAACAGCATATGATGGTATTGTCACTGGCGGTATTCAGCTAATTCAAGAAAATCAAAACAATCTAGAAGAAAAAAATGGTTCTATGGTTTTAAATGAATATGCCTATGTTGTTGGAATGGTCTTGCAAGAAAATGATACTAAAGTAAAGCCAAAGTTATCTCTTAACTCTGTTAAGGCAGGTCAAACCAACTTCAAAAATAACATTTATATTAACTATTCAAATACAGAGCCGACGTTTGTTAACAACATGACAACCGAAGTTCAAATTAATAAAAAAGGCAATAGCCAAGTATTGTATGAAAGAAAACAAGCTAAAATGAGAATGGCGCCTAATTCGTTCATTGCTTTTCCAGTTGGAATGAATGGAGAAAAAATGGTTCCAGGTGATTACACAGCTAAAATTCTAGTCATAGCAGATGATGGCGTAAGAGAAGAATGGACAAAAGATTTCAAAATCACAGAAGAAGAGGCAGATAAGTTTAATGAACGTGATGTTGGTTTAGTGCAAGAAAGTGGTTTAAATTGGAAATTAATCATTATTATTATGGTTGGATTTTTTGCTTTAGTGATTGTTGTTTTTATTATGACAACATTAATTAGAAAAAATAAAGCCAAAAAATCATCTCACAAAAAAAAAGAAAGAAAAGGCAATCGTAAGTAGGTTTTGGGGGAACGAGGATGAGTAATTTAGAGAAACTATTTTTAGGTACTTTTATAAGCAGTCTGATTTTTTTATTATTAGCTTTAATATGTTTGTTTCTTTGGATCGTTCATAATAAACAATTAAAAAACAGCAAAAAAAAGAAATCAAAAAACAAAGTAAAACGAAAAAAGCAAAAAAAATTAATAGAGGTTTTAAATAAAAAAAAGAAAAAAGAAATGACTATGTTTTTGATTTTTATGTTTTTATTAATAAGTTGTGGTTTAGGTGCTTTTTACACGTCTTACTATCAGTCAATTAAATTGAGTCCAGAAGATAGTAATCATGTAATCAAAGGGTATTATTTACTTTCTGATTTTGAAAAACAGATGGAGTCAATAAAAAAAGGTGAAATAGATAAGGATAAATCAATTGAGAACATTCAAAATTTAGGTGGAAAAATGGCAAGTTATAGTGAATTGAAAGCAAATAGCTTGAATAAAGAAGAGGGACAAGTGAAAATTAATCGTTACTATAATGTTGTAAAAGAAATTGGGACAAATGCTATTCCTCAATCTCAAGATTTTTACGAAAATAAAGAACTCGTAGATGAATTTTTAAACGATATAAAAAAGGTTAAAGGCTATCAAACAGATATCTTTAATTATTATAAAATAAATAAAGATACTCTTAAGAAAAACGAATAAACTAGGATGATGTTTTTGAAAAATAAAAAAAAGCGTCAAAAGAGCAAAAATATGGTTAAAAAACATCGGAAAAACAGAGATATATCTAAAAGTAAAAAAACAAAACGACATCATAAAAATAATCGAAAAAACAAACAAACTTTTCCCTATGTATTAGCTTTTGATATTAGTGTATCGATAGTTATAAGCATAATAATTTTCGTTAGTGTATGTAGTTTTTTTCTATCAATTAAAACAGTTGAAGATAACTCTATGTTACCGATGATAAAAAATAATCGTCGAGTTTTAGTATTAAAAGAATCAAAAGAGATAAGACGATTTGATATTGTAGCTTTTAAAAATGGAAGTGTATTGGAGTTTAGACGAGTGATTGGACTGCCTGGTGAAACTATAAGATTTACTGAAGATAATCTTTATGTAGACGATCAGTTAACGGAAGAAAAATTTATTTTTCCCAAATTAGATGAATACAATAAAAAAGGAGAAGTTTTTACACAGTCAATGCAGGAAGAAAATGGCTTTCAAGTAAATAATATACCAGAAAAGTATTATTTACTTTTGGGAGATAATCGTCCGAACTCAACGGATAGCAGACATTATGGATTAGTTGAAAAAGATAAAATAAAAGGCAAAGTAACTTACTTGTTACACCCTTTAGAAAAGATAAATTAAAAGCTCATGAAACGTATTTTAATGCGTTTTATGAGCTTTTTTTATTTGTTTAATTTTGACAGTATATCTTTTCTTTTTTAGCTGCTCTTTTTCTTAAAGACGGATACAAGATTAACTAAAATAAATAAAGCAATGAAGACCAGTGTTATGGTAGCTCCAGGTGGTGTATCGAGTTGATAAGCACCAATAAGACCACTAATCATTCCGATAAATCCGACAATAATACTAATCACAATGACCCAACTAAACGTTTTTCCAAGTTTCATTGAAATGGTGCCAGGTAAAATCATGATAGCTGAAACTAAAAGAGCACCAGCAATAGGAATCATGACAGTAATAGCAACACCTGTTATCACGTTAAATAAAGTCGACAAAAGACTAACAGGTAGACCATCCACATGCGCTGTATCTTCATCAAAAGTTAAGACATACATCGGGCGTTTTAAAAAGATAAATAAAACTAAGACAATAACCATTAAAATACCAAGAATTTTAACTTGGGACCAATTAATAGTAATGATAGAGCCAAACAAGTACTGCTGGATATTCATGGAAGACTCACCTTTATTTAAGTTCATCAGAACAAGAGCAGTTGCTAAACCACCTGACATCAAAACGGCAGTTGAAACTTCAGAATAGGAACTATAAAGCTTGCGAATATATTCAAGAGCAAGAGCAGATAGGACGACGACAACAAGTGTTGTTAATGTCGGGTTAACATTAATGAAAAAACCTAACGCAATACCAGCTAGTGATACGTGAGACAGTGTATCTGCCAAAAGAGATTGTCTTCTTAACACAAGAAAAACCCCAAGCAGAGGAGCAATAACTGCCATAAATGAAGCCGCAATAAGAGCTCGTATCATGAACTCATATGAAAACATCTCCATTCTGTGTCCTCCTTTCTAACTAATTGGATATGACGATCCATGTATTCTTTAATATCCTCATGGTCGTGAGTGATCATTAAAATAGCTTTGTGATGAACATGGGCACTATGTCGAAGCAGGCGATAAAAATCACGACGAGATGATTCATCCATACCTGTAGTTGGTTCATCCAAAACAAATAAATCAGGATCAGAAGCGAATATGCGAGCTAAACAAATACGTTGTTTTTGTCCACCGGATAACTCACCAATTCTTTTATGCCTCATATCCCACATACTAACTGAATGAAGAGCTTTCTCTACATGTTCGTGGTCTTCATTGGTTAGACGCTTAAACCACTTCCCGTTGTTGTATCTTCCTGATTGAACTAATTCTAAGACTGTACTAGGAAACCCAGCATTAAAAGAAGCAATTTGTTGTGGGCTATAACCAACTTTTAGTGGTTTTCCTTCTATATTATTAGGAGAAATAGTTACTGTCCCATTTGCAGGAGTAAGTAGGCCTAATGTATTGCGAATGAGTGTTGACTTAGCTGCACCATTTTCACCAGTTAAGATAACAAACTCACCAGGACTTACGTGATAAGAAATATCTTGTAATACGGGCTCATCCCCGTAGTAAAAAGTTAAGTTGTTAACATCTATATAATTCATGAGAAACTCCTTTCTAACAAATCGTAACCGTTACAATTTGAGCAATGAAATCATAGCACTTTTTTGAAACAATGGCAACTAGTTTTACTTAATTCTATAAAAATTCATAAATGCTATTAGACATTCAGTTGATTTAATGATTTAAAAAAATAACATTTATAAGTTTTATTTAAAAACATTAGTTATTGTTAATGTTTAGTTTATTGAATAAATATCAAATTACTAATATTTACGCTAATTTAAAGAGAATGTCCAAGGTATTTAATGTTTTTTATTAAAAAAAAAATAGAAAATGAAAATGTATATACGCTGAATATTTTGTTAAATAGCTTTTTGAGTAAAATTAATGAATACATCTTATATTCAAAGATAGTTTAAAACGGCTTCAAAAATTCTTCACATGAAAGTCAAAAATAAGGAATAGTGTTTTAAATATAGAAGTTCAATCGAATTTTTATGCTTAGTTTTTAGTTATTGATTGAAAAAATATAGAAGGAGGTAAAATAAAAAACAAGTCAATGCTAAAAATCACTAATTGCTTATATCTTATACACAAGGTATAAAATATTAATATTGCTAGGAGGATGAGAATGAACCGAAAATGCAGGAACAGTCTTTTTTCAATAGCCATATTATTTTTAGGCATTATCATGTATGGAACTGAAACAGAGGCAATGACAGCATCGGTAAATGATTGGACGGATTTTAGAAATGCTATAAGTAATGCATCAGTAGATAAAATAGTCGTTAACGAGCCGATATTTGCAGGAGCGTCATTAGCAAGTGTTAATAGAGAAATTGAAATTGATGGTCAAAATAATTTGATTGATTTTAAAGGTCAAGCCTTAGCATTTAAAGCTGGTGGAAAAATAACTGTAAGTAACTTTAAATTTACGGGAACCGGGACTATTTTTACAGGAACAGAAGGGGAATTAATACTTAAAAATAAAATAATAGCCGATGACAAAAATACCGCTGGATTAGCTAATATTGGAGGTAAAAGCCTTGTAAAATTCGATGGTGCAGACGCTAAGTACTCAAGAGGTGAAAATACTACTGCCGGAATAACATCTAAAGATTTTGTTGTAACCAACGGGACAATAATTGATTCAACAGCTATATCTCTATATGAGTCAAAAGTCGATGGTGGAACAACAACAATTGATAAAGGTTCCAAAATTGAGGCGAAAAGTTTTGGACCAAAAGATAACAAGAGTGGACAAGTTTTTAAGTACAATAATGTTGCAGATATTTTTATTAAAGACTTAGGGACTGAAGTAAATCTTTCAGGTAATGTTTTTACTGATGGCAATGATGGCGCGTTATTTACTATTCAAAAAGATAATTCTTCGCTAAATGTTTTAGATGGAGCAAAGATGAATTTACTTAGCGAGCGAACCACAGCGTTGGTTATGTACAGTAGAAATGGCGTATTTAATGTGAAAAATGGTTCGGAATTGAACTTTACTTCCAACGGAAATAATAATGAATATGGTGGGACGATTCGATTTAGAGTTCGAGGTGAAAACACCTTTAATATTGAGGATAATTCTAAAATAAATATTTTGAAAACAGGTAAAAATAACGGGAATAAAAATGAGATACTTCCACCTGCAATCAGAATGTCTGGTGAAAATAACAAAGTAATTGTTAAAAACAATTCAGAATTTAGAGTGACAAATGAAGGAAATGTCAACGGAACAGATTCGAATTCTGGAGGAAATAGAGGCAATCAAGGGTTACTTTATAATAAAGGTGCAGGAAACCAATTTATTGTTGATGGAGCCAATTCAAGTGTTGACATTCAAGCTAAACATGGAGCCGCAATAGATGCCAAAAGTGCCGGGATTGACATTCAAGCAGGAGAAGATACTTATTTTGTTACTCGTGGAACAACGTCGAGTACTTCAGATGCTATTTTTAGCGCTGGAGTGATGAATATTAATATGTATAAACCAAAGTACTTTGACTTTTCTAGTAAAAATAGCCAAGTTTTTGATAACTCTAATGGTTCGAAGATGAAAACAGAAGGCTCTGATTTATCTGTTTGGAAAAAAGGTAGTGATTTACAAGGAAATCCATTCAATTCTTGGTCACTGATAGATTATTCATTATCAGGTGCTGATTATAATACGATAGATTCTTCAAATGATGAAGATTTCTTAAGCACATTTAATAAAATGTCAGATTATTCAAGAATCACCGCAAACAATCAAAGTGCAAAAGTAACTAGTATTCAGGTCCCAACTAATGCAGACCAGTACATTTACGTAAATACATCTGTTCCAGAAGGAAAGTATGATGAGGATCGCCCCGCGTATGATAATGAAGTTGGTGTACGCGTTGGGTTATACGATGAACAAGGTAAAGAGATAAATCAACTTACCGGAAGGACAACAACAGAAAAAATTTATGATGCAGATGATGAAAAATTAGGTGTTGTAAAAATACCTCTTCCTAAAAAAGAATTTTTCAAACCAGGTATGAGCGTAAAAGTATTATCTGCGTGGAGAGGCTCTGGAGATGAAAATTCGGATAAAGCACATATGAGTCATCCAGAAGATATTACAGCAAAAGAGGTTACAGCTGTTGATGTTACCCCGCCAAATCAAGTCACTCTTGATTCTAAAACTATAAGTAATAGTACGACTAAACTTTCAGGAACTTCAGATCAAGAAGGAGCTCGAATATTTCTAAAAAATAATGGTCAATGGATGAAAGATGAACAAGATAAGATTTTAACAACAACTGTAAAAAACGGGAAGTGGTCATTAACACTTCCAAAGGTACTAAGTAAAAATGATGTGTTTGAAATTTATGCTAAAGAAGATATGGCCATTGATAAAGCAGGCATCACATATCAATTGCCAGACACATATACCCAAGAGCCAAACGGTGTTTCTGGAAATTTAAATGTATCGGCAATTAATTACGGTCAATACCCAGGTTATCACGATGCAATGGGTGATAGTCGTTTTGATCCTTCGTTAAAATTAAGTGTATTGGACGCAATGCCATATACGCCAAAAATCACAAAAATAGCCAGAGCGTTAACGAAAGATGAAAAAGGTAATCAGATTCCACAGATTGAAGGGGATAAACCGGCTAATCCTGATGAATGGCAGGGAACAGTAACAAAAGTAAATAACACGTTATCTTACAGAATTGTTGTTCAAATCCCAGGAAGTATTGGTGAAGAGCAAGAGAAAGTGATGTATAACGCCAATGTTACGGATGTTATTCCTAAAGGGTTAGAATTTAATAAAGAGGATGTGAAAGTATGGAAGTATAAGAAGGATGATACTGACAATCTTCCTTTTAGATACCCGAGCAATCAAGTTGGAGAAGACGGTAAGCACCAACATAATATGGGAGATATTGATTTAGAGAAATCTGAAGCAACTGAAATAACAGATGCGATTATTAAGTATCAAGAAGATAAACGTCTCCTAACTGTTGGAATTGGGGATAAGACTATGACCCCTAAAGAAACAGAGTATGTTGGTAATAATGAGTATGGAGTCTTATATCCAGGAGAGAAAATTGTCATTGAAGTACCGACTAAAGTGACAGCAAAAGCAGTTAAAACTGAAATTCATAATAAGGCAATCGTTACTGGTAATTCAAGCATCATTAAAACAAACGAGCCTCTAGTTTATCAAGAAGTTACAGCTGAATCTAATGATGCGGTAAATCCAGGTGGTGATATAATCGGAGAATTACTACTTGTATCGGCGCCAAAAGAAATAACTTTTGCAAAGACTAAACTGATTGATTATAACAAGACAATAGGTTCAGATGAAACAAGTATCGATCAACCGTTGGTAGTGAAAGATACGTTAAAGGATAAAGACTGGAAAATAACGGTGAATCTAACGGAGGAAATGACTCATGAGGAAAATGGCGATGTGTATGAGTTGCCAAACTCTTTATTTGTTAGATACCAAAACAAAAATACAATGTTAATGCTGAATAATCCAGTAGACATTTATCAGTCTGATATAACAAGTGTCTCTAAAACAAAAGAAGAATTTAATATTTCAGATAGTTGGGGAAAAGCTGAAAATGAAGATGGTTTGAAGATGAAAGCATCAAAAATACCTCAAACAGGCGAATACCAAGGGGCTGTTGAGTGGACGTTAGAAAATACCCAGTAATAAGCAGACTCATATAGATATAAAGTGTTTCAAGTAGGTAGTTAAGTTCAAAAGAGGTTACTTCCTTCTATTGTATACGTCTAACAACACCAGTATTTATAGGGATGTTATTTTAGAGCATCAAACGCGAATATATGCTAATGAAAAATAATAATTTCAAAAAAATTTTTGCTCCTTTTATTAAATTCTAATTATTTGGATTTGAATAGAAAAAAGATATTTCTCTCTGATAAAAAAACGATTTAAAACACTTTTAAGTAACAAAGTGAATCTTAGTGAAAAATAATATGGATTAAATTTACAAAAAAGATAAAAAGGTTCCCGTTTATTGGCGAAGTGTGTGAAAACAGAAACGTTCGTTTTTTAAAAAAGAATATAGCAAGTGGTTAATAAGGCTGCAATAGGGTTTGTTATAGATTTTTATTTTTCGAAACCCATGTTACTACGTTCTTTATTACAATTTATTTTATAAAAAGTTGATTTTTAGTATGATAGAGAGTTATAATATGAAATATACTTCACTTGATATATTTTTAACAAATTTTATATGAAAAATATACAAGAATCTACTCAAATTACAATTTTAAGGATAGATATTATTTTTTTCACAAAAAATAAAAAAACTTTTAAAGTCAATCTATTGTGAAAGGTATTAATAATATTCCTTGATATTAGAAAAATGAAAATAGGATTTAAAAAAAGGAGGTAATGAAGTGAGAAAAAGATGGTTAGTGTTTTTGATGTCATTTGTTTGGATATTATTTTTTATCGGAACCAGCGTAGAGGCAAAAGAGGTACAAGTAACAAATTCAACACAATTTTATGACGCATGGATTGATAAATCAGTTACGAAAATAGAGCTGCTTAATGATCTTGATTATAGTGGCAAAAGTATGACTGCTAAAGCGGCTGAAAGAACAACAGATATTGAAATAAGTGGTAAAGCGCCTGGTAGAGAGTATGGATACAGGTTAAAACTAAATAACAATGCTTTCGAAGTTAGACCACCGACTACCGATTCCGGATTTGCTGAAATTCACATTCATGATATTGAAATGGAGAATAATGGAACGACAGCATATGGAACTAGAGGAGGAATTGTAGAGGACCATTACGGTGACGCAGGAAGCAATGTTACAGGAAATAAGTGGACTATAAAATTTGGTAATGTTAAAATTCCTGGCGGTTGGAGAGAATATACGCCTAGGTACGAATTTGACGCAAATGGCAATAGGGTATCTTATACGGACGCACAAAGAAAAACTAAGTTCAATGCACTTCCAGCACAAGAGCAGACAAAATATGGTGATGGGACGAGTGCTCGATTAGCTAGAACTACAAGAGCTCAAGTTAATATTTATGGAAAAATGAGTGTATTCACATTATCAGAGAATTTTTATACAGGTGGTTTGGATTTTGCAGAGGGTACTAATTATAATGGTGCAATAACGGATTCTAATTATTCAGCAATATGGTTTAGAAGTACTGTGCTCCCAGGTGATGCTGGCACAGGAAATTTTATTGTGCACGACAATGCAAAAGTTAAAGTTAGAAATACAGGGTCAGGAAGTGGCTATCCCGCTATTTACAGATTTGTCAGAAACATAGAGGTAGGAGAAAATTCTGAATTAACATTAACGGTTCCAGGTAATTCTCTTCAATTTGTCGGATCTAATCAGACGTTTACGGCTAAGAAAGGTTCTCGTGTAACTTTAGGAAGCACTGACGGCGATCCAAGTATAAAATTTGATGGAACTAATGGGGGCGGTGGAACAACAACACCAGAAACTTCAGGAAGTACGGCTACAAATGCAAAAGTTAATTTTGAGCCAGGCTCTTCTTTATTTATCATTGGTAATTCAAGTAGTTCCATGATAGATATGGCGAAAGGAACAAATAATTCAATCGTATTAGATGAACCACTTCAGTTTGATATTAGAAATACGGTTAAGGGTGCTAAAAATGTTGCATTAGAAATGGATACGGCTCGTACAGAATCTGGGAATAGTTTTCAAGTTATAAAGAGTAATATGGATTTTTGGGATGTTAATACTAACGTAAAAGAGACACCGCAGTATTCATATAACGATGTTCAGTCATTTTTAGCGAGACATACTAATAGGGCATTTGATTTTGTCACTACCGATTTACAAATGCAAAGCGAGCTTCCAAAAGCAAATGGTCGATTTGCAAGGATTACGGGACTGAACACAGTACCGATTGCTGAATTTCCAACAATTGTCACTGATGCTGATAAAAAAAATGAAAAAGCGGTCAGAGTGAAATTAGGTGAAGTTCCTGACGATAATGGGATGGATAATAATGGTAATTTAACCTTCGAACCAATTTATGCAGGTAAGGACCAAGCAGAGGTAACGGTAAGTGACACTAAAAACACATTTCCTGAGAAAAAGTTATTAACTAATGTTAATGGTTATACTCCATTAAATAATCCAAATTATTATTCTTCAGGAACTCAGTTGAAAGTAAAGGCACGAAGATCAGGTCTAGTAGGAGCAAATCAAGTATCACCAAATGTCATAGATGCTACACCACCAATTATTATGAAACCAGAAAATTTACTTACATCACTTACTGTTAACACTAGAAAAATGAAGGCAGAAAAATTAGAACCAGGTGCTGTTGTTTATGTCAAAGTAAATGGTAACTTGGCACAAGATAATGGAAAAAATAATAAAGTAGATGAGAACGGTAATTGGTCATTTAATATGCCTTCTCGTTTAAATGCCGGTGATATTGTAACTTTCTATTTAGAGGACACTAGTAAAAAAATGCCAGAAACGATAGCTTATCAATTAGATGATCCGTTTTTAGGTGTAGTTGAAAGAACATCGAAACTAAATGGCGCGGCTCCTAGTACAAATAATAATAATGGAAATATAAATCCAGATGGCGACCTTGTATATGCTGACGCAATTTTTAATGGAGTAACAAAATTTAAGGTGGCAGATTTAACTCCACCAACTCCTAAAATCAATAAAATTGCCCGTGCGTTGACTAAAGACGATAAAGGAA
>NZ_JAVWHO010000013.1:0-6866 GCF_036639995.1 Vagococcus sp.
TTTTTTATTAATAGTTACTTTGCGTCCATCTTTAATATAAGCGCCTTGTTTGCCATTAGCTACTTTAGCTGCGTTAGCATTAATATAACCTTGCCACTCGCCTTTATTGTTGTAAAGAGAGTAATAAGTTGCTCCATTCATATGTTCGTATCTTCCACGAACTTGGAATGTTTCATTTAACACATTTTTACTTGAGTTACGTTTTTTCCAGTTAAAGTTAGACCAAATATCATAGTTACCTTTAGAAATTGTTACATAACGGCCGTCGCTAATGTAAGCACCTTGTTTGCCGTCTGCTACTTTAGTAGCATTAGCATTGATATAACCTTGCCATTCACCTTTATCATTATAAAGAGAGTAGTAAGTTGCTCCATTCATGTGTTTGTAGCGACCACGTGCTTGGAATGTTTGGTTTAATAAATCTCCACTAAAGTTACGTTTTTTCCAGCCGAAGTTAGACCAGATATCATAATTACCTTTAGTAATAGTCACATAGCGACCATCTTTAATATAAGCACCTTGTTTACCATCACCAATATTAACAGCTTTTTCATTAATATAACCATGCCATTTACCATCGTTATCATATAATGATAAGTAAGTTGAACCATTTTCATGTTTATATTTACCTCTTGCTTGGTAAGTTTCACCTACTAATTCATCTGTGCTGTTACGTTTTTTCCAATTAAAGTTAGACCAAGTATTGTAACCTTTTTTGTTAATAGTTACATAACGACCATCTTTAATGTAGTCTCCTTGAGGTGATTTTTCACCTAAAGTTAATTCTTTATCAGTCTTAACTTTATCAAGTTTAGTATTTGTTTCTTTAACAATAGCATCAACGGCTACTTTATCAGTAGCTTTTTCAATGCTAGCTGTTGCTTCTTTTAAAATATTATTGATTTCGTCTTGTTCTGCTTTACGATAATCTTTAAGGTTTTTGTATTCACTTAAAGCTTTATTAGCAGCTTCTTTATGAGCTTTTAATTCTTTTTCAGAACTTTCGTTACCTTTAAGTTCTTTTAATTTATCTTCTGCTGTAGTTAGTGTTTCTAAATTTAAAACATTAGCTTGTGCATCTGTTGATAATTTATCAAAGGCTTGACGAGCATTTTTAATTGTAGATTCGCTTGCTAATGTTACTTCGCCAATATTATTAATTAAATCAACAACTGGTTGAGCTTCTTCTAATAATTCAACTTGTTTATTTGCATTTTCTAAAAATTCTAAATTAGATACAAAGACTCTAGATGCTTCAGGTAAGGCATTATATAATGCTAGAGCTTTCGCAACTGCTTCCTTATCGTTTAAAGAAATAGTTTCAGACAAGTTTTCGATAGCTTCATTTACAGCATCAATATTTGAAATTAACTCTTCAACTGTTTTTTCAGCTGTAGCCAATGTTTCTAAGTTAGTTATCAACGCTTTTTGTTCTTCAGTCAAAGCATCGAATAATTGACGGGCTAATTCTACTTGAGCTTTATTAGCCATCGTAGGTGTCCCTAATTGTTCAATTGCATCAATAACAGTTTTAGCCGCTTTTTTATTTTCTTGTTCTTTTACTAAATTACTGTAAGTTTCTTTAGCTGTTTCCAATGCATCATGATTTGATACAAGTTTTTGAGCTGCTTCTGTTAATTCATCATATGCTTGAGCTGCTTTAGAAATAGCTGGTTCACTTGCAAGTGTTACTTCACCAATTGAAGAAATTAATTCTTCAACTTTTTTAGCAGCATCTTTGTTTTGAGCGTCTAATTTAAGAGTTTCAAATTTTACTTCAATGTCGTTTAATTGTTGATTTAGTTCTTTGAATTCTTTGTGCTGAGATAATTTATTTAATGCTTCGCGAGCCTCTTTAATAGCTGCTTCTTTTTCTAAAGTTACTTCGCCAATTGCATTAATAAGTTTTTTAACATCATCTAATTCAGTATCTTTGAAACTATTAGGATCAAATTCTTTGTAATTTCTAACTCGTGAATCTGTAGTTACATCATCTGTATAGAACCAAGTGATGACATCCCCGTCTTTGATTAGATAATCTGTTGACATAACATCAGGTAACACGTTATTTACTGCATACATCCAACCACTGTTTGGTCCATGTCCTTTTTCAGTTAAAGTCACACCATCAGGGCTAGTAATACTTGAAATGTAGCTACTTCCTGCAAATTTATAACCATTATCATCCATTGCTTTTTTAAAGACGTCAAAAGCAGTTGTGTATTCATTTCCTTCACCTTTAGCATCTAACCAGTTTACATATTGTCCTGGGACATCACTAGTATGTTCTTTATCACCAATGATTGATAAAGTTACTTTTCTTACTTCATCAGGATTAGGATTTTCACCTTTAATTCCTTTAACAATTAAATCAGCAGAAACAGGTTGACGGTATAATTTTTGTAAGTCTTTATTATCAGGATATTGTTTAGCGTATTTTCCTAATACAGAACTTGATAAAACACTTTTGACTGTTACTTTAGCATCATGCTCCGGTTTAGTTAAAAATAAGCTCTCATGTTGAAGAACAGCATTATTACTTGAATGGAATTTATCCCATTGTTCAGAAGGTCTTGTTTCATCGATGCTTACTGGAACAATTCCTCTATTTTTTAAATCTTTAGAATCATATACCCAATTAAGAGTTTTACCATCTTCGTTGAATGACACTTGTTGGAACGTGTTTAATCGTTCAGTAATGTTAGATGCATCACTATTACCAGCTTTATTTAAACCATTGAAATAGTTGGCTTTAGCAGCATCCATCAATTTAACTTCATCATCAATTTCTTTTTGTGTTAAAGGTTGAATCATTATTTCAAATGTTTTGCTAGCTGAAAGAGTCGAATTACGATCATTCATTGTAACCGTAAATGAAGCTTTTTTAGCAGATTCACCTGGCAATGGTCGTAAGACATTTAGACGATAACCCGTTACGGTTAATACATCTGGTGTATCACTTACAGCTTTAAATTGGTATAAATGGCTTAAGGGAACACCTGTACCTTTTGGATTTGGTAAACCAATATCATTTACAACTTGTTCAGGATTTATTTTTTCTTTTGTAACACTATCAGTCATTTTATCAAACGTATAATGTTCATCCATTAAAGATTGGATTTCATCTTTACTACCAGCACCTAGACCTTTAATTGTCACTTCGATTTCTTTTTCAATAGTTAATGATGGTTCTCCATTTTGAATGAAATTATTATTTATAGAAGCGTACAATGTCACCTTTTGATCTTTTTCACCACGTTTAATTTTTCCAATATAGGGGTTGTATAGGTTACTAGAACCACCAACTTGTAAACTATTATTTATAGTAATACTGTCATCTGAAGAATACCATTTAACTTCAGCCCATTTTTTTCCATCTACATGTTTTGGTAAAATTAAATCTTTATCAAATTTTTCAATAGATTCATTTTTATCCTTAATATTTTCAAGAGTTAGCTTATCAACAATTTCTTCTTGGGTAACTTTTGTTAATTTATCACGATCCCAATGCGTTACTATATTTTTTTTATATTCAGTATGAGCCCCATCTTTTGAAAAATCAAAAGTTATAGAAGTTGAACTAAAATTTGTTCCTGACGCATTATTTGGATTTATATAAAAGTAATGGATAGTTCCATTTTTTTCAATATTTTCTTCATTACTAGTTTCGTTAACATTTACTTTAACATCTTTAAATCCTAACTTTTCAAGTTCTTTTTCTATCATTGTATTAACGTTAGTATCTGTACCAAAAGTAGGTTTAGGTCTATACCAACTATCTTCTAAGGCTTTTTTAGCTTTTTCAACATGCTCTTGCGCTTCTTTTAATTTTTCTTCATCAATAGGTTCTTCTTTTGAACGGTTTAATTGTGAAGTTAATTTCACCGATCCATCTTTAGCTAAGTTAAATTTAGCAAATTCAGGAATAGTTATTGGTGATTCAAATTCTGCTCCGTCAAATTCATTAATTATTCCGATTGAATTAACTAAGTCAAACTCATCTTGAGTTGAATCATATAAGTTTTTGCTATTGTATAATTTGTCAGCATTCACTCTTTCAGGAGTATTAACTAACGTATTTAGCTCCTTAGCGTTTTCTCCAGTAATTTTCCCAAAATTAATTGAATTAAAAAAAAGATGTTTATCAGGAGAATTAAAGGTAGTATTACGATTTGTGTAGTGTCCGATAATACCTGCTAAATAAGCGTTTTTACTATCTGAAGAAATATTACCATAATTGATATTATTTCCAATTACTGTAGTACCAGTCATTTCAACTCTACCTACAATACCGCCTATTTGTGCTTGACTTGAACCACTAGGTCCGTTTATATTTCCATAGTTAATGTTACCAATTAAGTTACCAGACGTACTTTTTCCGGAAATACCACCTGTATTTTGAGAAGAAGTAGAAGTTATGTTCCCATTAAATTCGCTATTAGTTATGTTTGATGATTCTGTAGTTTGTCCTACTAGACCGCCAACATTAGTTTTTGTTTTAGCATTGATTTCAACTGAACTAGAAATATTTTCTATTGTTTTAGTATTCCAAGCTACTACAGATCCACTACTATTACCACCTGTAGTAGTTAGTGTTCCATCTATTGAGAAGTTTTTTATCAGTCCATCATTTTTACCAAATAAGCCTAACCAACTACCACCATCCTCAATATTAAAACCTTTGATAGAAAAATCTTTTCCATTAAAAATTCCTTTAAAAGAATTTGAAGTAGTTCCAATAGGACTCCACTGTTTATTTTCTAAATCTATATCTTTCGTCAATACAGCATCTATTGTTTTACCTGAATTAACTTCTTTAGCAAACCAAGCTAATTCTTCAGCGCTACCTATTTGATAAACGTCGCCTTCTTTACTCGGTTCTTTAACTTCTGTACCATCCCATGCAAATGCTGAATTAGCTCCAAACATTAAGGCTGACGTACAAAGTAATAAACTAATAGATAATTTTGCTTTTTTATTAAATTTTATTTTCAATATTCTTCCTCCCCAAATTAACAAACTTTAAAAATACACCCAAAATCCCTTTTAACCACTCTCCTCCAAAAAAAAGCACCTCAAAAAGGTGTTTTAAAAGTACTAATGAAAATATACACCCATAGATAATTTTCAAATTTTTATTAAAAAATAGATATCCTAAAAAACATAATAGCAAAACTCTTTCTAGCTAAATCAAGAGTTAATTTTAGACAATATGTGTTTTCAGTATTTAGGGAGTATGAAAGTTAGTACTTTTTCTTAACTTGTTTTAGAAAAAAGAAAAACACCCTAAAAAAAGGGTGTTTTTATGCACTAAAAATAAAAAAAGAATTCTCACCCATAGATATCTTTTACGTATAAAAACAAAGCAGGTATCCTGGCTCAACATCATTCTTATCCATACCTTCCCGATAAATATCAGTGGCTTTATGGACTCGTCCGTCTCACAGTAGCTAGGGGCTGCAAAGGATTTTAACCTTTTTCCCTGACTTTATTTTTTTAAGTTAAGCATATTATATAGTAAACGTTTCCCAAAAACAATTGTATTTTTCACATAATCCTTTAACCGGTATATTAATGAACTAAGTAAAAAAATAAAAAGGACAAATTAATATTTTGTCCTTTTTATTTGGTGTTATTTTACTGCTTGTTGGCTAACATAACCATACCATGTTCCTTTGTTATCGTACAATGAATAGTATGTTGACCCATTGAAATGATTATATCTTCCTCTTGCTGTGAATGTTTTGCCCATCAAATTGTTCGTTGATTGACGTTTTTTCCAGCTAAAGTTAGACCATGTGTTGTAACCTTTTTTGTTAATAGTTACTTTACGTCCATCTTTAATGTAAGCACCTTGTCTACCATCTCCTACTTTAACACCGGTAGCATTTATATAGCCATGCCAGTTTCCTTTATTGTCATACAATGAGTAATAAGTAGCACCGCTAAAATGTTTGTAGCGACCTTTGGCTTGGAAAGTTTGGTTTAATATTTGTTTACTCTTATTTCGTTTTTTCCAGTTAAAGTTAGACCATGTATCATAGTTACCACTTGAAATTGTTACGAAACGTCCATCACTAATATAAGCACCTTGCTTACCATCAGCAATTTTTACACCTTTTTCGTTAATATAGCCATGCCAGTTTCCTTTGTTATCATATAAAGAAAGATAAACTGAACCATTTTCATGATTATATTTTCCTCTAGCTTCAAATGTTTCATTTAAGACTTTTGCTGATTTATTGCGTTCTTTCCAGCTAAAGTTAGACCATGTTCCGTAACCTTTCTTAGCGACAGTTACAAAACGACCATCTTTAATATATGGTCCTTGAGGGCCATTAATTTCTTTTGCTGTTTTAACTTTATCTAATTTAGCTTCAGTTTCTTTTTGAATAGTATCTACTGCCGCTTTATCATTAGCTTTATCAATTTCAACTTTAGACTCTTTAAGAATAGTATTTAATTGAGCTTGCTCTTCTTTACGGTAATTCTTCGGATCTTTGTAAGAAGCAAGAGATTTATTAGCTACTTCTTTATAAGCTGCTAATTCTTTTGCTTTTTCTTCGTTTTCAGCATCAGTTAATTCTTTGTCAGTTTTAACTTTATCTAATTTAGCTTCAGTTTCTTTTTGAATAGTATCTACTGCCGCTTTATCATTAGCTTTATCAATTTCAACTTTAGATTCTTTAAGAATGGTATTTAATTGAGCTTGCTCTTCTTGCCGGTAATTCTTCGGATCTTTGTAAGAAGCAAGAGATTTATTGGCTGCTTCTTTATAAGCTGCTAATTCTTCTATAGGAGCTTCTTTTAGTGCATTGTTAAAGTTAGTTACTGCTTTGTTAATCTCGATTTGAGAAATAACTGTA
>NZ_JAVWHO010000013.1:6966-46228 GCF_036639995.1 Vagococcus sp.
TGCATTGTTAAAGTTAGTTACTGCTTTGTTAATCTCGATTTGAGAAATAACTGTATTTTGAATACTTGTAAATAAAACGTCATGAGCTGCTTTGATTTTTTTATTGGCTAATAATTGTTTCTTATCAGAACGAGCATTAAATTCAGCAAGTGTTTTAAGACTTTCGTCTTTGTTTGACACACTGATTCTATTTAGCCCTTCGCCAAAATTAGTACCAGATAAATCTTCACCCCATACTAATGTGAAAGCAACACGAATAACTTGGTTTGGTTTAACTTCCCAGTCTGACATACCAACGCTTGCAGCGCTACTATTAACTAAGTAATACCAACCAGAACCTTCATTGTAATCAAATTCTGCTAAATCTTTATCTGTTTTTCCTTTAGCAATGGCTTCTTCAGTCGTAGGACCGTCCAACTTTTGAGTAATATATGTTGGAATATTAATTTTTAGTGTATCAACATTTTCAATTCCTTGTAAGTAGAAACTCTTAGTTAAAGAACCTGCGTTCCAATAGTCTAATTTATGTTCTTTTGCAACACGATCAAATAATTGAGCGGCATTTTCATTCTTTTTATAAGGAACTCGAACGGGTTCAACGATAAATCCTTGCCCAATTGTAAATTTCTCTAATGAGAATGTGACAAATTCGCCTTTACTTTCTTCAATCGTTAATTCTTTATCAGTTTTCAAAGCATCTAATTTAGCTTTAGTTTCTTCAACAATTGAATCCACTGCTGTTTTGTCTTTTGCTTTATTAATAGTTGATTCAGAATATTTCAAAGTACTTTCAATTTCTTGTTGTTGTGTTTTACGGTAATCTTTAGAATCTTTATAAGACGCTAATGATTTGTTCGCTTTTTCTTTATACTCTTTTAATTCTTTGTCTGCTTCGTTTTCTTTAACAGTTACTTTAACTGTTGAGATAACTTTTCCAATTGACGCATTGATCTCTGCTTCTCCAGCTTTTTTAGCTGTAATTGTTCCGTCTTTAGAGACAGTAGCAATTTCTTCGTTTGCGCTTGTCCAGCTTAGTTTATCTTTTTGATTTTCAGGTGTAACTGTTGCTGTTATTTGCTCAGTTTTACCGACAGATAATTCAACTTTTTCTTTGTTTAAAGAAATGGTTGGCTTAATTGCTCCTTCTTTAACAGAAACATTAAAACTAGGCATCTTAGAGAAGTAATCCTCTAACACATCAGCATTTAAATTAGGCTCTCCAGGTCCAGCAGCAGTTAAGTCACTACCTAACTTAGAACCCCACCAGCTAGTAAAAATACCTTTTGAACTTGTAAATGTATACTTTCCAGCATTTTTAAATTCAACATCAAAAGAGTTTTTAGTTGCTAGGTCGTATTGACCAGAACGTCCTTTGAAGTTTCCGAGACCTTCACTATCGTATTCTACATAAGAACCTTTACTTCCCCATTGTTCACTGTACCAAGTTGGGTTATAAATAGTTGCTAATTTGTAAACAGGTAACGTAATACCTTTAAAACTTACTGTTGCAGTATCACCAGCTGTGATATCGTTACCTTTGTTTGTTTTATTATCAATAGTAACATTGATAAAACGAGCATCTACTACACGATGTAGCGAAGACACTTTGCCATCATTATCAATTGATTCAACACTAATGATATTACTTCTATTTTCTAAATTAGCTGTGTATTTATTATTAGTTCCTTTAACTTCAATTCCGTTAACTAAAACACGAACTGACTTAGCATCTTTTGCTTCAACGCTAAACGTATAAGGTGTAGTTGTTCCTTCTGAATAATAAATCGTATCATAATGACGCCAATTCATTAACTCATCGCTTAGTTTGATTGTAGATTTTCCATTTTGGCCTACTACAAACACAGCATATCCAGTATTGACAGGTGAAATAGCTCCCCATGTTTTATCTTTATATGTTAAAGCATCATATGTTACTTTAACAACACTTGTACCTGGTTTTACAGCTTTAACTTGTGTTTTTTCAGTACTTGTTTTTTCACTTAATGTTACACTGTCTCCAGAAATAACTTCAAATTTAAAGTTAGGTCTAGCAACATCATTAGTAATATTATTTGAAACAATTTGTTCTGTGCGCCATGGTCTTAAATCAACAGTATCATTAATAGATAATGATTTTTGTTGATATTGTAACCAGATATCATTCTCGTAATCATTGTAAACACGTGCTTCTGTTTTTGTTCCTAAATAACTTTCTTCCATTGTTGGTTCTTTAGAAGATTCTTCTTTAACAGTAATGTTAAAGTCCGGCATTTTAGAGAAATAACCTTCAAGCATATCAGCGTTTAAGTTAGGTTCGCCAGGACCAGAAGCAGCTAAATCACTCCCTAACTTAGAACCCCACCAGCTAGTAAAAATACCGTTGGGACTTGTAAATTTATGATTTCCAGCTTCTTTAAGTTCAACATCAAAAGAGTTTTTAGTTGCTAAATCGTATTGACCAGAACGACCTTTATATTCTTCTGATTTATCGTTTTTGTATTCAACAAATGATCCTTTTCCACCCCAAGCATTTGGAGCGGGATTGTAGATAGTTGCTAATTTGTATACTGGTAGACTAATGCCTTTAAAGCTTACATTAGCAGTATCACCGACAACAAAATCAGCGTTTGGATTTGTTTTATTTTCCACATTTACTTGAATAAAACGAGCATCTACAACACGGTGTAATGAAGAAATCTTACCATTGTTATCAGTTGCTTCAACACTAATGATATTACTTCTGTTTTCTAAATTAGCAGTGTATTCATTACCTTTTCCGCTAATTTCAATTCCATTAAGTAGTACACGAACTTTTTTAGCATCTTTAGCGTCTACGTTAAACGTATAAGGTACTGTTTCTCCTTTTGAATAATAAACAGTATCGTAATGACGCCAATTCATTAATTCATCACTTAATTTAATTGATGATTGCCCATCCTGGCCAACAACGAATACGGCATAAGCAGTGTTAACAGGAGAAATTCCTTCCCATGTTTTGCCTTTATATTCTAATTCGTCATATGTTACTTTAACAACACTGGTACCTGGCTTAACAGCTTTAACTTGTGTTTTTTCAGTACTTTGAGATTCAGATAGTGTTACGCTGTCTCCAGAAATAACATCAAAATGGAAGTTAGGTCTAGCAACATCGTTAGTAATTGGATTTGACACAATCTGTTCAACACGCCATGGTCTTAAATCAACTGTATCATTGATAGCTAGTGATTTTTGTTGATATTGTAACCAAACATCATTTTCAAAGTCATCATAAACTTTTGCTTCTGTTTTAGTACCTAAGTAACCGGCATGGAGGGCAGGGTCACTTTCATCATCTTCTTTAGGAGCTTCCTCTTTTGATGGTCTTGCCACTTCGTTATTATCATTAGATGAAGATGATGTTGTTGACTCTTTTGCTACTTTAATATGAATGTTAGGTAGCGTGCCAAAATATCTTTCTTTAACCGTTCCCTTACCATCATTGAAATCAAATCCTGATGACCATTGGTTTGCTTGTTCAAAAATTTGGCCATTTGTTAATATGTATTCGCCTGGCTCAACACCGCTTAAGGTAATCGGTTTGTCTAAACCTGAACTTCTAACTTCCTCCATACCAGGAATGTTTGAGTCATAAACAATTTCTTTTTGCCCAGCATAGCTAGAATTCCATTTACCTGAAATTTGATCAATAGGAATGCTCAAATCAGATAAACTGATTTTTACTGTTTCACCAGTTTGTTCAACTGTCATGTCAGTTTTTTTGTTTTTTAATGGAATTTCTTTTCCGCCAGCTTCGAAGGCGTCATTTGAAATAAATGAAACAGGTTGATCTTTATAAAAATAATTAATATTTTCTGAATAGTAGTAAGTATCATGCTCTGTAACATCAGATACTTCCTCTTCAGTAATTGTCATTTCTTGAGTTGAGTTTTCAGTTTCTACTGCAAATGCGGTAAACGGAATACCTGCAATAGATGATAAAATCATTGAAATAACCAACAGTAAATTAAAACCTTTGAAACTTTTTTTATTGATCATTTTATTCTTCCTTCCTACTAGTAAATAATTATGTTGAGATAAAAAACTCAATTCGTGTTGTACATCCTCCTCCTATTAGTCAAAATAAAAAAACTACCTTTTTGTAAAAGATAGTTTTAAAGAGTCAACAAATTAAGAATAGAGTTGTTCTTATAACTTTTCTCCTACAAAAAGAAAGAAAAACAAAAAGGTCGGTCTCCTGACTTCGCTTCACTTTACTCCCAAACCTTCCGGAAAAGTTTCCGTGGTTGTATTGGTTTCATCCGCATCACAGTAGGTAGGTCTGTAGAGGATTTGCACCCCTTTCCCGTTACCAAAATGTTTTTATTTAGTTTTTAAGCGTTTACTATAATAAAAAAACGCCGTATTTTCATTGTACTCTATTTTAGTAAGGGAAGTCATCTTTTTTTATTCAAATCTTAAAATTATTATTCCAAAATGGAATTTCATTCGTATTATAGGTGAAAAAAACTTAAAAAAAGAAAAATCAAGACTTTTGTTTACTTTTTCACTATAATGATGTTTTATTTAGGGCTTTTAACTAAAAATATAGGAAATCGTATACAATCTTCTTGATATCTAGTTCACTAGTAATATATAATGAAAAAGATTTAACTTAAAATTAATGGGAAAGTTGTGTGTAAATGAAGAAAAAGGTATTTGTTTTATTAAGTTTGTTGTGCTTGTTGATTGTTGTTAGTTTTCTTACATTTAAAAAAGTTAAAAGTGCTGTTACACCTGTAACGACTAAAACAGCATTGAAAGAAACAAAAGATACTGAAATAAAGAAACCATTAGAAACAAAAGAAAAGAAATCTATTTTTGAAGAAAAACAAGTTGTTACTAAGGAAGTTTATCCTAGACTTGATTTAGCTGGAGAAAAGCTCTATGAATACACTGTACCAGTTGGAACTGTAGTTAATGTTAAACCAGTCGAAGGTAATGAGGAATGGATTGAAATTGATTGCAATCCTAAAAAAGGCTACATTGAAAAGAGTATTCTAGAACCTAGAGAAAAATATATAGCTGCTAGAGAAGAAGAAAGACAACCTAAATTAACAAATGAAGAATTTAAAAATAATTTAGATAAGAACCTAGACGAATTTGTTAAAGAAAAAGGTGGCGACATAAGTATTTATGTTGAATCTGTAGATGAAAAATTAACCTATAGCTATAATGGAGACAAAGTTAATCGAACAGCAAGTAGTATTAAGCTACCCTTTATTACTTACTTAATGACTTTAATTGATAACAAAAAAATCAATTTAGAGGATAAATTAACCTACACAGCTAACTATACAATGGATGGGACTGGTATTATTCAATTTGAACCAGTTGGTGGTCAATATACGATTGAAAAATTAGCAGAATTGGTGATTCGTTACAGCGATAATATCGCGTACATTATGTTGTTAAACCATGTTGGCGAGCAAGAGTTCATTAATTTTTTAGGTCAACTTGATCCAAATTCTCCTAATAATCGTGTCTTCTCTACCCCACATATTTTGACAAAAGCAATGGATTACGTGTATACAAATCAAGCTACGAGTAAAAATATAAAAACTCTTTATAATTGGTTACAACAAAGCATTTTTGATGATGGTGTCGCAGTAGGTTTACCTGGCGTAGACGTAGCTCATAAAACTGGTTGGATGCCAATGTATGCAGTAAGTAACGATATTGCCTTAGTTAAAGATGAAAAAAATCCGTATTTTGTCACTATAATGACAGGTGGTTATGATGAAAAGTATAGTGAAAAATCTATTGGTGATTTATCAAAAATTATTGATAAAGAGATGTTGCAGTTAAAAACAAATTAGAAATAGATTAAAACTGGTATGGGGTCTTACTCATATCAGTTTTTATTTTTGCGAAAATGATGTATAAGTATAGTGGAGGTATTCGAAAAAGGAATACTTGTATTCCTCGAATAAAAGTATTGAACACTACTTGATAGAATTTTACTTCTATTAAATAGTTAATAAAAAAGAAAAGGACGTGGATTATGAAAAAGCATTCATTGAGTCTATTAGCTTTAATTGTGTTGACAATGTCTTTAAGTGGATGCGCCTTAAACAATGAAGCTAAAGCAAGTTCCTCATACGAATCAAAAGCATCAACTTATTTTTATGATGAAAAAGAAATCGCTGAAAAAAACAGTCAGCCAAAATATCCAACTATGGATGTTGCACCAGCAAAAATTGTAACAGACGCTAAAAAATATGCAGGGACCTACTCTCTTGATTGGGGACATATCGAGACAGCAGGACTTAGAAAGAATCTTTTAAAAGTAAATAACGATGGGACTTTTGTTGAATTAAGAGTATTAACAGATAACGCAACTAATTCTGATAAACGCTATTATGTCGATAAAAAGAACAAATTACATAGCAAAAAACCGTCGACTTACGCATTATTAAGTGGTTATGTCACTGAATTAAAAGGAGATGTTTTTTTAAGTTATGCTAATGCTACTCAATTTTACAACGCACTAAATGAAAAAGGTGAAGATAAAATCTCTCCCCTACCCTTTGAATATAATTATCAAACATTTAAGTATACTGGTTATCAAGGTACCAAATTTGTCGATAATACATTTGAAGTAAATTTAGAAGTTAAAGATGGCATTCAAAAATTTGTGAAAGTTGTTCCTAAAGCAACGCCTAGAGAATTAACGGTGACACCTCTTGAAATTAGTGAATTTTTAAAAGATAGTAAAGAAAAACTAACATCTAAAAACTATGAATTTAATAATATAAATGATTTCCTCCAAATACTTAATAGAAAAATACCTCAAAATCATGATATTCAATTATTAGATATTAATAGCTATCAAAATTTTGAAACAACTGATGAAGGAAACCGAAAAGCTATATATGCCTTCTCCTCTACTTCATCAGAAGAGAATGATGTAACAACTTATTTGTATGATGGCGAAAGAATTTTTGTCTCTCAAGAAAATAATAATAAATTATTTGAAGAATTTGAATTCTAAAATGATAAAAGGATCGAACCAACTCGGTCCTTTTTTCTTTTGTTCAAAATTGATATAATCAATACATGAAAACGGTTAAATATTTGGAGGATAGAAAATGAAAGATAAAAAGAACTGGATTATTGCCCTATTAGTACTGATTATTATTTTTGGTTCTGGTTATTTTTTGGGGAATTCGAAAAATAAAAAAGAACAAATAAATTTAGTAGTCAATGATTCAAGTACCAAAATATCAACAGTTTCAAGTAGTGAGTCAACTAGTACAACTATAAATTCTATGGTAGATACAAGCATTCAAGAAAGTGAATCTAGTAAGCCAAATGAACAAGAAGCTTTTGAAAGAATGGCCTCTTTACAAGGACAATGGGTTGTTTGGCAGTCCGATAATAATTTTACAATTCATGAGGATGGAACTTGGACAACTAGAACTGTAGGACCAGGCGGCAATCGAAGTATTTCTGTTGAAATCCATAGTTATGACAAAGAATTGGATACTCTCTATGTAAATATAGATGGCCGCGAGACAGAAATTCAAATAGTTGATGAGAATACATTGATTTTAGATTCAAATTCTGGTGGAGGAACAAGTAAATTTATTCGTTATAATGATTAGATAATTTAATATAAAAAGGATGTGATCTATTATTTGTTGGCGTATGCTGGGTGTGTGGATTAAAACAAATGAAATTAGAATGTTTTATTTGTTGATGGTTACATTACTTTCAGAAATTTTATTACTTAATTTGAATATTTAGTTCGTTTACATGCTATTATATTATATGTATAATTTAAAAATAAGAAAGAGTGTTTATTTATAATAATATTTTATAAAGAAATAAATTTTTAATTATTGGAGGAGATATTTAATGGAAAAGGAAAAAATGAAGGATGAGCTCAAAACGTTGGGTCAGAAAGTGAGTTCTTTGAAAGAAAAAATTACGACTGAAGAAGCAACAAAAACATCATTGATAATGCCTTTTTTTAGCTTATTAGGGTACGATGTTTTTAATCCATTAGAATTCATCCCTGAATTTACTGCAGATGTTGGCATTAAAAAAGGGGAGAAAGTAGATTATGCTATTGTACTAGATGATACACTAACTATTTTAATTGAAGCTAAAGCAATTACTGAAACATTGAGTAAGCACGACTCTCAATTATTTAGATATTTCGGAACAACTAACGCTAAATTGAGTATACTAACAAACGGGCAAGAATATAGATTTTATACTGATCTAGAACAAACGAATAAGATGGATGATGTTCCCTTTCTTACTTTTAATATATCGAATTTAAAAGATTCCCAGATTACTGAAATTCTTAAATTTAGCAAGAAAAATTTTGATATTGATGAAATTGTAAGTAGTGCCTCAGAGTTGAAATATATTAATGCATTAAAATCATATATGAATGAGCAATTTGAAAGCCCTTCTGAAGACTTTGTCAGGTTTTTATCAAACAATATCTATGAAGGGGTGAAAACGAAACAAGTTATTGATAAGTTCACACCTATAGTAAAAAAAGGGTTAAATCAAATTATTACTGAAATCGTTAATGATAAACTATCATCAGCACTTAATACATCGGTAGAAGTAAAAGAAGTAGAATCAAAAGAACAAGAAACAAAGATTTCTGCAATAGATGACACTAATATTATAACTACAAATGAAGAATTAGAAGTATTTACAACGGTTAAAGTATTACTCAATGATGTTATTGACGTTGATAGACTATTCTATAGAGATAATCGTAGTTACTTTAACGTATTATTAGATGATAATATCAGAAAATGGATATTGCGTTATTTTGATTCTTCTTCTAATAAACGAATTGAATTAAATAATGCGAATAGAACAGTTATTGAAATTAACTCAACTCTTGAAATCCTTAAATATAAAGCAGAAATTTTAGAAGTTATTCATCAATTTATTTAATAATTTTACTTTAGCATTTTGAAAACTGTAAGACTTAGAAAATTTTTATTAAACTTTTCAATTCATTAGTATTTCAAAAAAATAAAAAATCCCACCATTCTCTTTTAATAAATAATGGTGGGAAAATTTTATTAAGTTGTCTTACAAACCCTTATTTCTTCTTACCTTCGTCCTCATCCATCTTAAGAACAGCCATGAATGCTTCTTGAGGAACTTCTACTGAGCCTATCTGTTTCATACGCTTCTTACCTTCTTTTTGTTTTTCAAGAAGTTTACGTTTACGTGAAACATCTCCTCCGTAACATTTTGCTAACACATTTTTACGAAGAGCTTTAATGTCTGTACGAGCGACAATTTTTGTTCCAATTGCTGCTTGGATGGGTACCTCGAATTGTTGTCTTGGAATTAATTTTCTAAGTTTATCAACTATAGCTTTACCACGTTCGTAGGCAAATTCTTTATGAACGATAAAGCTTAAAGCATCCACATTTTCAGCATTAAGCAAGATATCCATTTTAACTAATTTACTTGGTCTATAACCAATCAATTCATAATCAAGTGAAGCGTAACCTTTAGTACCTGATTTTAATTTATCAAAGAAGTCAAAAACAATTTCTGATAAAGGAATGTTGTAAACCACATTCACACGATAATCATCAAGATAATCCATTGTGACAAACTCTCCACGTTTACGTTGAGAAATTTCCATAACAGCTCCAACGTATTCATTTGGTACCATAATTTGTGCTTTAACAAATGGCTCATCCACTGAATCAATCATGCTTGGATCAGGGAAATCTGCTGGATTATCAACAATTACTTGAGTGCCATCCGTTTTATTGACATGATAAATTACAGATGGTGCTGTCGTAATTAAATCAAGGTTAAATTCACGTTCTAGACGTTCTTGAATAACATCCATATGAAGTAAGCCTAAGAAACCACAGCGGAAACCAAAGCCTAACGCTTGAGATGTTTCTGCTTCAAATTCTAAAGCTGAATCATTTAATTGAAGTCTTTCAAGAGCTTCACGTAAATCATTGTATTTTGATGTATCAATTGGATATAAACCACAATACACCATAGGATTCATTTTACGATAGCCTTCAAGTGGTTCAGTAGCTGGATTATTTGCTAAAGTAACAGTATCCCCTACCTGTGTGTCTTGAATATTCTTGATAGCTGCTGTAATGTAACCAACATCTCCTACCATCAGAAAATCACGAGAAACAGCTTTAGGTGAAAAAATACCAACGTCTGTTACTTCGTATTCTTTGCCATTTTGCATTAACTGAATGATATCCCCTGGTTTAACAACGCCATCCATCACACGAACGTTAAGAACAACACCTCGGTAAGAATCATAAATAGAATCAAAAATTAAAGCTTTGAGAGGTGCTTCAAGATCTCCTGTCGGTGCTGGAACATATTCAACAATTTGTTCTAGGATATCTTCAATTCCGATACCAGATTTTGCACTAGCAAGAACTGCTTCACTAGCATCGATTCCAATAACTTCTTCGATTTCTCCGCGGACTCTTTCAGGGTCAGCGGCCGGTAGATCAATTTTATTAATGACTGGTAAAATTTCTAACTCATTATCAACAGCTAAATAAACGTTAGCCAACGTTTGAGCTTCGATACCTTGAGCCGCGTCAACGACTAGGACGGCTCCTTCACATGCAGCTAAACTTCGTGACACTTCATAAGTGAAATCCACGTGTCCTGGAGTGTCAATCAGGTGAAAAATATATTCATTTCCATCTTTCGCATTATACGTCAGTTCGACTGCATTCAATTTAATTGTAATGCCTCGTTCTCTTTCCAAATCCATTGAATCAAGTAACTGCTCTTGCATCTCACGATCTGATACAGTTTCAGTTTGTTGTAAGATACGGTCAGCCAAGGTTGATTTCCCATGGTCAATATGTGCTATGATGGAGAAATTACGAATAGATTCTTGTCTTTTTTTCATTTCATTCAAATTCATATAAATCTCCTACTTTCTTTTCAATCAGCATTTTTAATTATACCAAGCTTTAAGCAGTTTTTAAAGTATTTTAGGTAGGACTTTGTTATAATAAGGTGGAAAATAACTTGAGGTGTTAAAATAATGGATAAAAAAGAACTAAAAGATTCTCTTGTTTTGAAAAAAGTGGAGTTAAAACATTTAAAACAGTTTAACGAATTGTTACGTTATGTTTTTCAGGTAACTGATTCTGATATTGAAGAAGGTGGCTACGAGGATGAGTCCGAGATTATTCGTGCTAAGCGCCCTGTTCTTCGTGAAGCGGACGTTTATGGCTGGTTTACTCACGAAGACCGATTGATTTCTCAATTAGCCATTTACCCTTGTGAAGTTAACATTCATGACACGGTGTATAAAATGGCTGGTGTCACAGGTGTAGGAACGTACCCAGAATATACTAACTTTGGCTTGATGAGTGATTTAATTTCTCTTGGTCTTGAAAAAATGCGTGATAACGAGCAGTGGATTGCTTATCTCTATCCTTATAGTATTCCTTACTATCGTCGTAAGGGATGGGAAATTATGTCAGATAAGATAGCTTTTGAAATCAAAGATTCTCAACTACCTAAGCGAGTAAACGTACCTGGTTATGTTGAGCGTGAAGATATCAATCATGAAGATGTTTTTGTAGTTTATGATCAATTTGCAGAACAAAATCATGGTGCGATGATTAGACAGGATTTAAATTGGGAAGAATATTGGCGCTGGGAAAATGAAGAAGAGCGAACAGCAGCTATTTATTATAATCGCGATGGTGAACCTCAGGGCGTTTGTTTTTACTGGATTGCCGAGGAAATCTTCCATATTAAAGAGATGTTTTATTTAAACCAAGAAGCAAGACATGGCTTGTGGAATTTTGTTTCTGCCCATTTTTCTATGGTTGATCTTGTTCAAGGCGAAACATTTAAAAATGAACCAATTGCCTTTTTATTTGAAGATAGTGAAATCAAAGAAACAATTGAACCTTATTTTATGGCTAGAATTGTTGATGTGGAAAAGTTTATTGAATCTTATCCTTTTATTACAACAGGTAAACCATTCCATTTTGTTGTGGAAGATCCAATTGCGGATTGGAACAACCGTGTATTCGGTTTAATTTGGGACGAGAATGATGATTTAACAATTACCAATGAACCAATTGGGAATCCTGTTTATTTAAATGTTCAAACAATGGCAGCTCTCTTTTTAAGTTATAAACGTCCCTCTTATTTATATCGAATTGAACGTATAAAAACAGACAAGGAAACGTTACGAACACTTGAGAGAATTATCCCAGACCAAGCAGCTTACTTCAGTGATTATTTCTAAATATAAAAAATTCCGACTAAGAGATAACTCTTTTAGTCGGAATTTTTATTTATGAGAAAAACAAACGGTATTTCATATGAATTTTTTCTTTAAATGTTGTTTCGTTAAAGACGTGATACTGAGTAGAAAGTAATAATTTATCAATTCTTTCTAATTGTCTTTTAGATAATTCTTGTTCGTTACTATATGTCGCATGTTGAATATCTCTGATGACTTTTTCATATAATTGTGTGTATTTTTTATCTTTATATTGTTTTGAGATAAGAGGAACATAATCATATAATGAGCCACCAGCTCGGTCAATATTGTCAAGATGTAATAAACGATAGATTTCTAAAAGCTTTTCTTGAGACGCTTTTAGAGAATCGCTATTACCCATACGTTGTTTAATAATTTGTCGTTGTTTATAAGCTTTACTTAGTTTGATAAGAATAGAAATGAAACCTAATAAGACAGCCAATATGACAAGAATAATTAAAGCTGTAACCACATATTGTTTAAAGCTTTTCTTCTCTTTTTCTTTTGTTTTCTTTGTTTCAGGATTGGCATTATCAACTAATTCTTCAGCGTTTTTCTCATTATTTTCACTTTCGCCTTTTCCCTCTTTTTCGTTATTTCCCTTATAAGACAAACCTTCAAAGGTTGGCTGTGGCATGATTTTTACGTAAGAAGGATCAGTTTCCTTTGGCACCCAACCAACACCATCTTGATAAATTTCTACCCAGGCATGTGCAGCTTTTCCTGTAACGCTCATCACTTTTTCTGTTGAGTTGGCAATTAAATCAGGTGTTACAAGGTAACCTTCCACATAACGTGCTGGAATCCCCATATGACGATACATCAAAGTTGATAAAGTAGCAACTTCTGTATCAAAGCTAACTTTATGTTTTTTTGATAATGATCGCTCAATAAAATTATTTGGTATAGAGCTTTTTACAGATGGTTCTTGATAGATTGACTCAATGAAGTTAGCGACAACCGCATCAGCTTTTTCATAGTAAACATGTTCAGCTAATTTTGGATTCACTTTAGTTACGTTTGTTAATTGACTTGTCAAACCTTCTGGCACATCTAGATAATTCTTATACACAAAATGATTGTAATTTGATTCGTTAAGTAAATACTCGTTGGCTGAATTTTTATTTTTAAGATCAGCATATTGTTTTACCAAATTAGGATATATTACTGTTGCTTTTTCCATGACTTCAAATGAATAACTTTTCTCATCATCAGAAAAACTTTTAATAAAACTATCATTTGTTAATTTCCCATTTAAATCAGATGTCTTAATCATTCCGTAAGGGATAAACAGTTGTTTTCGTGAACTAGCCATATTGTTTATCGTTACTGTAGTATGTGTATTTTGTTTGTTTGTTGCTACTGATAAATCAGAAAGTTGTGTGAAACTAGAAAACTCTCCTTTGTCTAACCAATAATTAAGTGAAAAATCATTATATAAAGAGTCGTTTGAGAGTGACTCCCAAGAATCGTCTTTGATTGTTTTTCCAATATATTGTTTTAAATAAAGAGGTTCTTTTTTAGTCATTTCAATAGTTAATACTTCTATATCGGTTCTATTCTCTTTATAGTTGTTTAATTGTCCCATTGGTAAAAAAAGATCTTTACCATATTTTTTAGTCTCTATTTTTTCTTTTGTATTTTCCTGCAAAGTCTCAATTTTTTTTGATGTGACAGTAAGTTCATTTATCTTTAATAGATATATTGGAACAAGGGTTAATAGAATTAAAATAACGCTAATCATTAAGGGCTGAACAATTTGTTTTAGAGAATGTGCTTTTGAATTATTCTGTCTAAATAACATAAGTAAAAACGTTGCTAAACTTAAACAAATAAAAACATACACATTAAATGATTTTAACAAAAAGCTACCTGAACCGACTAAAATTAGCCATGTAATAATAATTCCTGAGAAAAAGAACTGTTCGATAATTAACGCTAGTAATACTAATCCTTGAGTTAAGATAAGACAAAGTAAGGTGAAATTTAACTGATTTCCTCGATTTAGAGCCATGTAGTAATGTCCCTTAAATCGACCTACTTGTGCAATACTTTCGTTAAACAACTGAATTGAGCCGTCTTTGGTCCAATAAAAAGTTAGAATATAGAGAACTAAAAAACTGACTGAATAAATAAATAAAACTTTTTTTCTGTCTTCCTTAAATTTGATAGTTAAAATCACTGAAATTACTAACCAACCTAAAATAAATAAGCTACTTAACATCATATTTTTTCTAAGAGTCATTGAAAACTGACTTAAAAATAAATAAAAACTAATAGAAATTAAAAATAGACTGATAAAAGATAGTATTAATTTAAGAGGAGAAATGTGTTTGCTGGTTGCCTCTGTCATCTTGAGTGATGCTGGCTGACTTGTTTTTTTATGACGTGTGTTCAAAATATCCCCTCCTAAATCACCATACTTGTAATATCTGCTTCGTATTGATTGGCATTAATATATAGACTAGTTGATATGTTTTGTTTCGTTTTGTCTCCTACAGCAATGGAGATTGTTTGAGGTAATTCATCCAATATATCACCTGTTACATCTGGATGAATATAGATGATACGAGAATAACTGATTTGACTCATAAACTCTCTAAAATAGTGCCACACCAAACTAGGTGCTTCTTGGTAACTGATATCAGCTATGCATTTTTCAATGATTTGTAAATCTTCAACTGACGAGATGGTCTCTACTTGAATGCTTTGAGATGATTGACTGAACCAACCAATAGAAACCGTTTGATGATTGGTACACATTTCTTCCATTACGGATACAAAACTAGCAATCATTGCATGAAGTACTAGTCCTTTGACTTGTCCAGTCCCCTTCAAATAATTAGTTTCCAAAATAACTAATTGTTTATGCGCAGCCTCTTCGCTAAGTTCTCTCACAATCAATTCTTGTTCTTTCATTGAAAGCTTCCAATGAATATTTTTAACAGGATCCCCAACTTCATATGTTTTAAAATCAAACATATCTCCTTGCTTAGCCAAATTTTGATTGACAACAAGTGACATTTGCTCAGAGTTGCCAAAATAATTTGGAGAAGTTAATTGAAAGGAAACTGTTTTTGGGTAAATCACCATTGCTTCTTCAGTACTTGTGCCCTGTCCATTTAGTTTAACTAAACCTAATAAATCAGAAAATTGAACAGATTTAATTATAAGC
Organism: Vagococcus sp.; assembly: GCF_036639995.1. Lineage (GTDB taxonomy): Bacteria > Bacillota > Bacilli > Lactobacillales > Vagococcaceae > Vagococcus. The sequence goes on from NZ_JAVWHO010000013.1 coordinate 22,461, forward strand.
TGTAAGTTACCACAATATTCTGATTGAAGTTCAAACTCAAGTTCTTCTTCTTTCTTTTTTACAGGAAAAAGAACTAGTTTTTTTTCGACTTCTTCATTAGTTAATTGATTGACCAGTGATAAGTTAATAATCATTTTATTGAGTAAAAAATGATTAGGAGTTGTCACTTTTACACATCCGCTCATTTTGGACGCGTTACTTAAATCGCCCTTAATATGAGTGGATATATGGTACGCTTTTTTTGAAAAAATAAAACCAATTAAATCAATGACGATAACAATAGTGAGGAAAGCTAATACAACTATGGGTTTAAATGAATTCTGAATGAAAAATACAAATAATAAGAAAAACCAAATCAAGCCAACTAAGATTCGATTTTTACGCATTCTTATCTACCTCTTTTGCTAACCCTGTTTTTACCTCTTTTGTAATTTGTTCAACAATCAAACGTGCGTGTTGATTTGCTAAACGTGCTGTGTTCTTTAAAATTAAACGATGAGCTGCTGCATCAGGAAAAATAGCTAAGACGTCTTCAGGTGTCACAAAATCACGCCCTGATACGTAAGCTCTACTTTTTGCCAAAAGACTGATAGATAGAGCCCCACGTGGACTTAAACCAAGTTCAATCATCTCGTGATGTCTCGTTGCTTCGCAAAGTTCTGCAATATACATTAAAATATCATCATGTATCGTAATTTTCATCACATCTTCTTGCATGGTCATTAATTCTTCTTTAGTAACAATTTTGTTTAATTTTTCAAGCGGTTTGCTTGATTGTCGATCTCTTAAAATATCAACTAAAGATTCTTTTGAAGGATACCCTATCTCTAGACACATCATGAAACGGTCAAGCTGAGAATTAGGTAGCATTTGAGTTCCAGCAGAACCAATCGGGTTTTGCGTGCCAATTACAAAGAATGGCTCAGGTACTTTATATGTTTGACCATCAACAGTTACCTGATGTTCTTCCATAACTTCTAGTAAAGCTGATTGTGTTTTGCTTGAAGTACGGTTAATTTCATCTGCTAAAACAAGATTTGACATAACCGCTCCTGTTTTGAAAACAAATTTTTCAGCTTTTACATCATACATTGTAAAACCAATGACGTCAGACGGTGTCACATCTGGCGTAAATTGAATTCGTTTAAAATCTAAATCCATTACTCGGCTAAAGCTTAGAGCCATTGTCGTTTTACCAACACCAGGTACATCTTCAAGTAACACATGCCCTTTAGCTAAAATTGAAATCAAAACTTTTTCAATAATATCATCTTTACCACGAACATTTTTCTTCACTTCAGTTAATATTTCATTTGCTTTTTTATTCATTATTCTCCCATTTCCTTAATCCCATATTTTTGATCAATTCTTTCTAACATATTACCTATTGGTTCTTTTAAAAGTAAAAGAAAGATAATATTGGATACAATATATATTAGTGTTACAGGTATTGCTTTGACTAATAGCACGCCGTATCTTTCAAGAGAAACATCTTGAAAATTTAAAGTTGACCATAAGTCCATGATCAAGGTGAAAATTATTCCAGAAAAGGCCCCGAGAAGGCTTAATGCTAATTTACTTTCACGACACTTTTTACTGATGTAAGGAATACCAGAAATAAAACCAATCATTCCCCAAGTAAACATTTGAAAAGGCGTCCACGGTCCTTGACCAAAAAATATATTAGAACCAATAGCCGATAATGCACCTATTAAAAAACCTTCTTCCTTTCCAAGGTATAAACCAGACAAGATGACTACAGCACTTACAGGTTTGAAAAATGGAACTAACCCGAATGCCACACGACCAATAATTGATATCGCTGATAAAACAGCAATAATAACAATTAGAAGCATGTTAGAGTCTTGCTTTTCGTATTTATAAAAACCTGGAATGCAGGCAATAATGGCTATAAGTATCGAAATGATATTGTATTTTCTATCGTTAAATAAATAAATACCTAGTAAAATTATCAACGGAATCATCACAATAAATAGAACATTGGTTACTATTTTTTTATTTTTCGTCACTTTGCACATATCTCCTCTCACTTTGTTTTGCTTCAGCGATTACTTGCTCCACGGTAATTGCTTTCGGGTAAAAATCTCTGGCAATTCGATTGGATGCTGTTGTATAGAAGGTGTTACTTGCAAAGAATTCGGTAGTTTCATCAATTGAAATAATGTTTCTGTCAAAGAAAAGGCCACAACGGTCTGAATTTTCAGCGGCAAACTCTATATCATGAGTTACCATCAAAATAGTAATATGTTGCTTTTTCATTTCTTTTAAAATATCTGAAAAACCTTTTTTAGAAAATGCATCCATCCCTTTTGTGGGTTCATCAAGTAAGATAATGGATGGTTGAAGCAACAAAATTTTTCCTAAGGCTGCTTTTTGCTGTTCCCCGCCGCTTAAATCATACGGATGTTTTTTTGCTAAATGGCTAATACCAAGTCTATTTAGGGTATCATTAATTAATTTTTTCATTTCCTCTTTTGAATAGCCAATTACTTTAGAAATTTCTTCGTAATCTTCTTCCACTGTGCTTTTTAAAAAGACTGTTTGAGGATTTTGCGGAAGAAAGGCTAAGTTGTGCTTATAAAGTTCATTATTTTTATATTTTTTGATAGATTTATCTCGAATCATAACTTTCCCTTTATAGGCACGCCTTTGTCCAGAAATAACACTTAATAATGTTGATTTACCTACACCGTTCCCACCTAAAACACTAAATACTTCTCCTTCGTTGATTCTAAGATTAAGTTTGTATAGTATATCTTGCATATCTCTTTCGTATTTAAAGCACACATCTTTTATATCAATAATTACCTTCTCATTGGTAGGTTCAATAGGTACTGTGTTAGACACCTCCAATGGGGTGTAGTGTTCTCGAAGATAATCTTTTCCATCTCTAACAGTTAAAGGACAACTACCTACTTGCTTTAGACCATTAAAAATTCGAACAGCACTGGGCAATCCGTGAATCATCGCGGTTGCCTCTGGATAATTTTGAATGGTTTCTCCAATATTTCGCGGGTGATCTGCCATAATAACTTTTCCGTCATTCATAATGACTACTTTGTCAGCTAAAGGAAAGACATCTTCTAGTCGGTGTTCAACTATTACAATTGTAATTCCAAGTTCTGTATTCAATTTATGTAGTGTTTGAATAAATTCAGCAGCGGCAATCGGATCAAGTTGTGATGTTGGTTCATCAAGTACTAATAGTTTAGGCTGCATCACTAAGACACTAGCTAAATTAACAAGTTGCTTTTGACCACCTGAAAGTTCGCTTGTTTTTTTCCTAAATAAATGTTGAATTCCAAAAAAGCTAGCCATTTCACCGACACGACGTTTCATAATATTACTAGGGACACCTATATTTTCTAAGCCAAATACTAATTCATGCCAAACTTTATCAGTTACAATTTGACTATCTGGGTTTTGCATAACAAAGCCAATATCACTGGCAATTTGACGTTCATCATGGTTTTCTAATGGTTTGTCTAAAAAGAAAATATCGCCTTCTTTTTTGCCATTTGGAGCAAGTGTTGGTTTTAATAAATTAAGTAGAGTTGTTTTGCCGCAACCAGACGCGCCACAAATTACAACAAATTCACCAGATTCAATAGAAAGAGAAATATTAGATAATGTTTGTTCGTCATTTCCTGCATATTTAAAATTTAAATTTTTGATATCAATAAGCGCCATAATAACTGCTCCTTCATTTCAATAAAAGTAGGTAGAAAAACAAATAAGCCTGTGCTGATATATAGGAGTATTTGTTGTTTTGTAAAATAAAATGTATCTATGAAGGGATAGTAGTTAATGCTGACCATATTCATTTGAACCATTAAAAAAATCACAATCATAAAAATAAGATTTGCACCTAATAGCAGGCTATCCTCAATAAAAAATGTAAACAGTGAAAAGTGAGTTCTACCTTTTAATCCGTAACCTCTTGCACGCATTGACCTAGCCACATCAACACTGTTTTCTAACGACCATCCAATTAAGCTACGAAAGACTCTAAACCCACTTAATAGTTTGTCTGTATAACTATCACTCGAGTACAAACCTAACGTTTTTTGTGTCATATTAATTCGTTTAATTTGCTCTTTAAAAAGTGGAACATACCGTAAAATCATCGAAAGTGTTAATGCGATTTTGGGTGCAATATTACCAAATAGGTAAACAAATTTATCAGATGTCATAACCTCGTTATAACTTTTAAACCAAAATACAATAGCAACAATCATCAAACCAATCACTGCACCGTATAGAATAGCTTCTAAAGTCACTGGTTTATCATTCATAAAAAAGAGAATAGTTTCGCCGTTATGAACAAATAAGGGATTAGTTAACGCAATTACTAAAAAAATAACGCTGTAATAAAGAATTACTCGCCATATATTTTTAGCAATTAACAAAAGATAAGATAAGCTGCCGATTAAGGAAATACCTAATAATATTGGATTTGTTGTGAACATACTGAAGAATATAACCGTCATATAGTATAAAAACAAAACCAGTGGATGAAATCTTTCAAAAGCTAATTCATTACTTCGTAGGTTCATTAACATATCCTCCAATATCTCGACCTAAATCACAGGTATAAATAATTTCAATAGTATCCTGGTCTTTAGGGTAATATTTACTAACGCCATAATCTGGGAACACGCCATTCACCTTATACATCCAGCCACTTAATGGTCCAGCTGAAAATTCGTAGAGATAATTAATTCCTTTGATATAACTGCTACCAAAGGAATTTTTATCTGAACCTTGATAATCAAATGGAATTTTTTTATACCGAGTGACACGATTCAGTAAATCAAATACACTATCTTTGTTTCTAAGTACCATCTCTTGATCTTCTAAAATAACTCCGTTTTTAGGAAGATATTTATCTGATTTAAGATTATCATCTAGTTTATCCATATTATCTAAAATCGTTGTTGCCTTAATACTAATGTTTATAGTTTCAGAGTCTGGAGATATGTCGTCAACATGTGTCAGATAATAATCATCCACACTCTGAATTTTTGTTCCATTTAATAAAAAGGCTCCAAAGAATATCACAACTAGAACGATTAAGAAGTCTTTTTTCATTCGTCCTCATACTCCTCGTCTTCATCCATCATTAATTTACGATATTTTTCTTTCTTACGCTTCTTTCGATTATTTGAAAGAATAATTAATGCTATTAAAATAATGATAATAACGACAACTGAGATAATCAGACTTTTAATTTTAGAGGCTGTATGAGCATAGCTTTTTTCTAAATCTTCATACCCAAAAATTAAGTGCCTGTCTTCTTTTGAAATTGACTCAATTGACTTCATGGTCTTTCTAATCTTGAAGAAATCTTTTGCACCTAAATCTTTCATCGGATAAAACTCTTTTTGTATGGTATTACCAATTTGTGTAATATTTTTTTGTACGTCTTTTAAATCAGTCATTTTATTTTTTAGTAAAGCCATGTCGTCAGGTGACAATTTTTCTTCTTTAATTAAGTTAGCTTGGTAATAAGTTGAATAAATAAGTGGTAAATCTGCTAAACGTAATTCATTGTTTTTAATACTTTTAATCGCACTCATTTTTTTTGAAAGGTCTTCAGACTGTAGGACATTACTTTTTGTTTCAACACTTACAACTACACCATTTCCTTTAGAACTTTTACCAGTATTCGTTAATGTCAAACCATCTTTAGAGCTATCAATTTCATTCTTTTTTAATTGCTTGCTTAGTAATGAATAATTAGTAATATATCGTTTATCTTCATTAGGTATCTCTAAAAAAGATTCATACAAACTGTTTATTTCAGATTTTGGTGTTTCTTTGTTTTCTAATTGAAGAATGTTTGTGTTAACTCTCTCTACTTGGCTAGCTACCTCTTTGGTCATCTCTGGTCTAAAATCATAAAATGAACGCATATTTTCTGCTTGCCTGATAGTCGCTCCTAAAGCAGTCAATACTTGTTGACTTGCCATTGCGTTTGATTCGTTTGGCTTAGAATTTGGATTTTCCTTATCATAGTCAAAAGAGTGAACAAAACCGCCGTCCTTCATTTGAAAACTCATCAAAAAGTCAATCAAATTTTTATCATTTTTAATAAACTGTTTATCCGTTTGAGGATTTCTATTAAGTGCAGTTAAAGCAATAATTACTTGAGCTGCACTTTCTGGATTAGGAGTTCCCCAACTTTCAAAGCCAGCATCTTTTGTTTGTTTTTCTGATAAAAAGGATAAACTTTGTTCTATGACATCACTAATTTTAATCTTTTTTTGATTCTCTAAAGAAATCTCTTCTTTAGAATTATAATAAGGAGCTAACGCTGTAATCGTCATTGCTGTGATATCGACATCAGAATCATCTTTTTTTGTTAAAGAAAAGCCTCCATCTTTATTTTGAGCATCTAATAGTTGGCTGATAATATCTGCTCTTGTATCATGGGCTCCATTTGGTATGTCGTAATTCATCGCGTCTAGTAAAATTAAAGCAAAGATCAATCCGTTGATTCCTTGATTGTTCAACTTTTTTACTTTTCCTCGATCATAAGTACCATCTTTAACAAGGTCTATGACTTTATCACCATCAAAAGTAAGCTTCGTTGGATCACCGCCAACAGCTAAATAAGCTAGTCCAATTCGATGCCATTCTGTTGCTTTTTGTTTACTTAATAAATCTTTTTCTTGATATTTTTGGCTAACGTAATTACTTAATAAGGCTTGGTAGTCCAGATAATTAGCGTTTCTACCAAGCCTTCCAACACCAATAGCAAACCAATCAGATGATTCACTACCAGCATTCAGTAAGGTCTTTGAATTAAAAATTTGTTTTGTTGTTGTTGAATCATTTACTTGCCAATTTATAATTTTACTAGCTACTTCGTTTAGTTCTTCTGTTGTATACTCTTTTGCTTGTGCGTTGATGCTAAAGAGGCTGAAAGATAGTAAAAGAAGTAAGGTTAATTGAAATTTTTTTGTTATTTTAATAAACATGTTTAATTAAGTCCTCCTCCGATATCTCGACCTCTCCATAATGTGTATTGTATTTTGATATCGTCACCAGATGATACTTTATATTGAGAGAAACCATATTCCATATAATGACCATTAACGGTATATATCCATCCAGAGTGCCCAGTAAAATCCATTTCACCTAAACCATCTACTACGTAAGTATCACCGTAGTTATCATTTTTAATGTCTTCAATATTCTCTTCTGGAAACGCTCCTGCTTCAATAAGTTGTTCTTTTAAATCATCTGGAATTTTAGGCCCTTCATTATGCCAAAAATTTGCTCCATTACTTGTATAAATTCCCTTTAAATAAAAGGATTGCTCAATTGAACCTGTGTAAGCAGGGGAAAAACTATAATCTTCCAATAAATCTAAAATATATTCAGGTGCTTTCTTGTCCTTTTCTAGAGGTACATTTACAGGTGGTATAATATCTGACATACCAACATTTGCAGCGCTTATTGAGAATCTTGCATCACCTAGATTTTCCTCTTTTTCTTTATCATTAAATTTAATATTATAACTATTGTGCGTTTGCTTTCCTTTGTCTTCAGCGATAATATCAATTCTGTTCTCACCTTTTTCAATACGAAGTCCTATAAAATTCGATTGGTAGTTGTCATGAGTATCAGGTTTGATTGGTTGGTCATTTAGCAAAACTTCATATTGTTGACTTTTATAAGCAATGGATTTCCCATCAGCAGTAGTAACATTGACATTAAAATCAATATTACGATTGTTAGTTTCCATTCCATCAACTAAGTTGTCAACCGAAATCTCAGGACCTTCCGTAGATGGTTCTGGTTTTTCTGAATTCTCAGTATTTTCATCATTTGGATCTTTAATATCTTTTTTAGGTGTATAGATGATAACATACGATTGATTCACTTGATTTTTATCTTGTCCTACACTTAAATCAATTAAATTTTCACCTTTTTTTAATGAGACATGATAATTGAAATCATCTTTCTTTTCGATTTCTTTTTCATTTAATAAAACATTGACTGATTCCTTCTTATCACCTTGAAGGGCATAAGCTTCAAAAGAAAAATCTGCTGAATCAACCTCTTGTTTATCTTTTAAAGTTGCCTTTATTTTATAAGTGGCATTATAGTAAACAGTGTAAGATTTTGATACGTCAAAAATCTTAGATTGTTTATTTTGATATGTTACAACTACTTTTATGGTGTTTTTTCCAGGTGATAAAAGTACAGATCCTGAAAAATCAACTTTATCATCGTTTATATAAATTGCTTGTTTTTCTATTACTAAATCTTTTTCTTTTTGAATAATTTTAAATTCATAGAAATTATTCTCTACTTCTTCACCATCATTGATTGTGGTTGTAAAATAAGCACGGTTTGCCTTTTTATCTTTTGTATTATCAACTATTTTTTTTGTTGAAATGTGCTTATTTAAGCTATCTTTATCTTTTTGAGTAAGATTATTTTTTTTACTATCGTTATTACTTTTTGGTTTATCGTCTTGTTCTTCTTCTTTATCTGATGTTTCTTTATTTTGCTTTAACGAGACACCGTTTTCTTTTAACGTTTCAGATACTTTTTTGTCAGCGCCAGCTAATAATATTGAAGAAGCAACTGCATCATTGGTTAGTGGATTATCTGGTTGTTTATAGTCTTGTTTTTGAGCAAAAAAAGTGACAGTACCAATAAGACTTAGTAAAACTAAACCTAAACCCAAAAACATTTTGTGTCGTTTAATCCAAAACAGCCTCTTTTTTTTCATGTCATTTCTCCTTGTACATATGATGTTAAAGTTAACCTTACACATAAATCTAAGAGGGCAACTACAGGTTAGTCACCCTCTTGTTAATGTTATAAGCTAGAGTCCTTTTCTTCTTTTTTTTTCCAAAAGTATACTCCTCCAAGTAAAGCAATACCTAATGATGTCAGTTGATTGCCAACTTCTTCGCCGGTTTTTGGGAACACTCTGTTTTTACTTCGTTTATTTGGATTATTTCTATCAAAACCACTACCACGACGATTAGAGTTAGTGCTTTTTCCTCTTCCTCTTCCAGTAGATTTACTTGCTCCTTTTTTCAATTCCTTCATTTTGTTATTTGATGCAGCTAATTTATCCGCGTTAGTCACCTCATTTTGTTCAATTGCAGATAATTCTTCGAATTGATTAGATAGAGAGCTTAAATATCCTTCATCTTTAATTGTCAGAGCATCAACTTCTGGTAATTTGGCAATATCTGCTATCATTTTTTCAATAACATTGACGCGATCCATTGCTTGACTCAATTGATCTTTTATTTTAGAACTTATTTGTGTTTTTCCATAATTACTTAGTTCTTCATATTCCTTTGCGACACGTTTGGTTTCAGCGACATGATTGGCACCTTTTACGACCGGTTGGTTTTTGGTTTCATTTCCTAGAACCAGTTTGCTTATTTTATCAGCTAATTGATTAGCTAGTTGTTTTTCTGTTTCTTTGTTTTTATTGTCTTCAGCAATTTTTTGATCCAATTTATTTTCTAATTTTTTCAAATGATCTTTTGCTTCTTGTGAAACATGTTCCTCTAAGAGTTTTACTTGAGACGTGAAGCTCTCAATTTTATTTTTTGATTCAATTGTGATACTTTCAATTTTAGTCGATAAAATGTCTTGTTCTAATTTTTTAACTTTCTTATCTCTATCAATTAATTTTTGAATAGTTGATTTAGCTTCAATTAGTATCTTCACCTGCTCTTGAGGAACTCTTGGCTTAAGCTCAGTGCTCAATTGATTATAAAGATTAGAAGCAAATTCAATTTTTTCTTGTTTATCTATTGCCACTTCTCCAATATTTTTGATAGCTTGAATGACTTGTTCAATAGATTCTTTATCCTTATTTTCTTTTTCAACTTTTAACTCAATTAATCGGGTCTCTGCTACTTCAAGATCGTTGTAGTTTGTTACGCGATTTTTGATAGTCTCATCTAAAGAGTCGTATTGTTTTCTAGCTAATTGAATAGTAGTTTCACTTTGAAGTGATACTTCACCAATATTTCGTATTGCTTGTTCAGTGGCATTAACTAGTGCTTGAATTTTCTCTTCCACGGCTACTTGCTCTTCGATATTCTTATATTGTTTTTCTAAAGCTATCAGTTTTTCAATATTTGTTACTTGACGTTGTTGATCAGTAGAAAGGTTATTATACATATGTCGCCCGGTTTCAATAGCTAATTTTGAATTCAAAGTAACAGGTTCTTCTATACGGTTAATAGTCTCAATTACTTCTTGAATTTCTAATTTTGATAGTTGAGCTTCTGCTTCAATCAGGATGTTTAAATCATTGATAGATGATTGGTTAAATCTATCTTTATATTCTCCTAAATTATCATAAAGTGATCTAGATTTTTGTATTTGCTCTTTTTTCGATAGCGAAACTTCCCCAATAGTATTAATGGCATCTTTTACTTCTTTAATACGTGCATTAGCTCTTTCTTCTTCAGATGCTAATTCAGTTAATTCTTTAATTTTTGTTTCAGCCGCTACTAATGTAGGTAAATTAGTAATTTTTTGTTGCTGCTCAGGAGTTAATTTACTTACACTTGCACGGATATTTTCAATCAAGCCACTCTTTTCTAAAGTCACTTCTCCAATATTATCAATGTTATTAATGACTGCGATTACGGAGGTATCTATTTTTTCCCATTTTGCGTATAAAGTCAGACTTTCAGTTGTCCCTTTATTAATCGTTTTTATAGAATTACCTTTGAAGTCTTTATTTGAATACCAACCTTGGAATAAATAGCCATCTTTTTTAATATTTTCTGAAGTAGGAAGATTGAATTGATCATCAACAGTAAATGTTTCTGGTATCTTTATATTCGAAATATGACCATCATTGCTATTTAAAGTTAAATGATAAATATTATTTTTAAATTGTCCGTATAAAGTAACATTCTTATTTGGCATAGAAAGAATATCATTCGATTGATAGCTAGTTCCTTTACCATCTGGTTGTGTGTTCCAATTTTCAAACGTCTTCCCTTTGATTTCGCTCGTTGGTTTTTTCAAGTTTGTCATAGCTAAGTAGCTTGACTTTTCGTTTGTTTGATTTCCAGATATATTATAAGACAAGGTAACAGGTTTGGCTCTAAAAGATGTATAAGGCGTATTTTTTTGATCCATTAAATTGAATAATGTTGATTGATTAGTTATGAATCTGTGATACGCAATCATTGCATATGTTGCTTGGTCAGTTGCCATACCGTTAACTGTTGTTCCAGAATCACTTCCACCATCACTACCTGATGTAACATGCTTAAACCCACCAACTCCTTGAGCTTTTCCGCTTCCTTGTGCCCAAAAGGTTAATAGTGAATCAATCATGTTATTGGTTTTAATCCCATCTCGAATAGCCCCATTAGTTAAGAACTTTTCGGATTTTGGATCAATGCCAAGTTCTGTTAAGGCGACAATTACTTGAGCAGTACTTTCAGCATTATCGTTGCTATAACTAGAGAAGCCTCCATGATCTTTTTGTAAATCACTTAAAACTTCAACGCCTTTTTCTACCGACGTTTTCAGCTCACTATAACTGTATTTTGATTCTGCTTGAATTTGTTTAAAACGTTCCTCAGAGCGATAGTAAGGAGCTAAGCCTAAAAGAACCATAGAAGTCACATCAGGATCTGCCAATTCATTTTTATTTAGTGCCCAGCCACCATTTGTAAATTGACTATCTAAAACAAAATCGATTAATTTTCCTTCTGTATTAGCATTGTTTAAATTCGCCGTATTAGTATAGAACTTATAGTCACCAGAATTTAATGCTACTAAAGTCCAACTAGCACTGTTGATGCCTTGCTTTTTGACCATATTATAAGATTCCGATATTTTTTTAATAAAGTCATACTCATTTGATATTCTTGTCACATCATGGTTTAAAGGTGTTAAAGACAATATTAAGCGGTCCCATTCAGTTAGTTTTGTTCTATCTAAAACACCATTTTGATCATTAACTTTATTGTCAATTCGTGTTAAATAATTTGAAAAATAATTATTTGGAAGTTGATTCAAATAATCAGCCTCTAAATACATTCCCCTTGTTAAACTAAAAACACTCCAATCCCCAGTTGTACTTCCAAAATAAGGTTTAGGTACTGTTTCTATTAAATAACGATTTGATGAATTTATATAAAAATCAACCCCTGGTTTTTGATCTTCCCAAAAGCGAATTCCTAAGTTTTTATAATCTTCATTTGGATTATAACTAACAGCAAAAACTTTTTGGCCTGTTGCAAGTGTAAACGTGAAAATTAATGCGCCTGCTAGTATTTTTTTTGATACCGATAATTTTTCATTTTTTTTCAATTGTAATTCTCCTTTTTTAAATCATACCTAACCTAAATCAACAAACTCTTTTGGATGATAATAGTTTCCCCATACATCATCACTAATTGCAAAATGTAAGTGCGGACCAGTTGAATTGCCAGTTGAACCGACTAAACCAATTTTTTGACTCATATCAATTTTTTGTCCTTTTTTAACATTTATTTCATTTAAGTGAAAATAACTCGAAAACAAACCAAAGTCGTGTTTAATAATAATATAATTACCAGCGCTAGGGTCATAACCTGTTGCTTCCACAACCCCTTTTCCAGTAGCATAAACAGACGTGTTAGCTTTGATTGCTAAATCCATACCATTATGATGTTCTTTTCCACGGGAACCAAAATCGCTACTTACTGTATATTTTTGATTCAATGGCTTCGCAAATTTAATATCCTTTTCAATAGTTAGTGTTGTTCCTACTTTTAGAGGTTTCTTATTATTAAGTGATTTATTTAAATCAATTATTGATTGTTTATCAACTTTATATTTTTTTGCAATAGATTCTAACGTATCGTTTTTAGCAACTTTATGTTTAACTTTCTCAGTAAATGATTTATCAAATCGAGTTAAATCATAAGCTTTAATAATTGCGTTTAGTTTGGCGTCATAATGACGATCTGTCGCGTAAACACCAGTTAATTTCTTAGTTGCTTCTTGATAAGTTTTACTATTTTTTTTACTGGAACCTTGGTAAATACTAGAGTTACCATTGATTCCTTTAGTCATCAGTTTGGCATAATCTTTTAAAGAATCATCGTAAGAATCATATTTTCTAAATTGATCGACAAGCTGGATGTACCCTGATTTAGTGTCCTCGGAAGTTAACATATTTGTTGACTTCCCTTGAAAAGCTCCTTTGATACCAAACAAATTATGATTTGGTTCTGTTGATAGTTGGCTTTTACCAAATCCTGATTCGAGGGCTGCTTGAGCAATCATAACAGAAGCGTATAAATCATTTTTGTGAGCAATTTTCCGTGCTTTATTCCCAATTTTCATAATAAATTGTTCATTTGTTTCATTTCTTGTTGCTTTAAAATTAGCATCCTCAAGTGAAACGGTGTAATTAACATTGACTGATTTCTTTTTATTAGGTTTACTTGTTTTTTTGGATTGATTCTTTTTTTTATTTTGTTTTGGTTTCTTTTTTTCTTTGATTTGCGTTGTTGTTTCTGTTGTTTGTGAATCTTTAGTTGAAGATTCTTTACTACTGCTTGATGTTGTTGTTTCTATTTCTTTAGAAGAAGTACTAGTTGTTTCTGTTATTTCTTCAGTTGTTGATGTTGTTTCCGTTGACTCATTGGTTTCTGAAGTCGTTGTTTCAGTAGTAGAACTTTCTGTTGAATCTGAGTCACCCTCTGAGGTTTCAGATGTTGTTGTTTCTTCTGTTGTATCGCTTTCTTCTGTACTAGATGTTTCTGTAGTGGACATTTCTGTTGATATAGCAAAGCTCAATCCTGGAAAAGTTGCCGAAAAGAACAAGCTTAATGCTAATACGCCGTAAATTTTTTTCAAAATAATTTTCCTCCTAATAAAAAAAATCCGCCCTATATAAGGGCGGATTTCACTTTAATAATTTATCGAATTCGAAAAAAAATGCCTGATAGGGGCATTTTTCTATTGAAGACTTAACACCCTGAGATAAGTTTCAATTTTTATAAAAGCAAGACCTGACTAGATAATAAATTATCCTACAGTAGCTAGGGGCTGTGAAGTTTTTTATACTTTCTTCCATACTTTTATAAGCTCTATTTAATTGTCATAACCATTGTTGTCATTATACTTCAATTATCTTAAGGGTGTCAACGTTACCATTCTAACAGTGATACCTGCTATTCCAATATGGAATAGACAACCTCTGTTTTTATTAAAGTTTGACTTTTAATAACTTCACATAATTTTAAAAAAGTACTAAATGAATTTAAATGTAACATCATTCAGTACTTTTAAATAGAATATGTTTTATTTTATTTGAAGATGAGTTTATCATTTAATAAATCAATTTTTATTTTTGATTTTGGTAAAACTCGTCCAGAAATAATTTCTTTGGCAAGTGGGGTTTCTACTTCTTTGGTCAAAAAACGTTTAATTGGTCGAGCACCGTAGATTGGATCATATGCTTGTTCTGCTATCCAGGTTTTAGCGTTATCTGTAATATCTAAATGGATGTCTTGTTGCTCCAATCTATGTGTTAATTGCTCTGTCATTTTCACAATGATATCTTTCACATTTTCTAAACTTAATGGTGTAAACAAAATAGTATCATCGATTCTATTTAAAAACTCGGGTTTAAAATGAGCTTTTAACATGGACATAACCGCTTCTGACGTTCCTTCTAAAATTTTTCCATCTTCAGAAACACCATCTAGCAATAGTTGAGAACCGATATTGCTTGTCATAATTAACACAGTATTCTTAAAGTCTACAACACGGCCTTTTGAATCTGTTAGACGACCATCGTCTAGAACTTGCAATAAGATATTAAAAACGTCTGGGTGAGCTTTTTCAATTTCATCAAGTAAAACAATCGTATATGGACTTCTTCGAACAGCTTCTGTCAATTGTCCTCCTTCTTCATAACCAACATATCCAGGAGGAGCTCCTACAAGTCGCGACACGCTGTGTTTTTCCATGTATTCACTCATATCAATTCGAACCATGTGTTCTTCTGAATCAAATAAGTTTTCTGCTAATGATTTGGCAAGTTCTGTTTTACCTACACCAGTAGGACCTAAGAAAAGGAAAGACCCTAGTGGACGATTTGGATCTTGAAGGCCTGCTCTTGAGCGAATAACCGCATCAGAAACAGCATCAACTGCTTCATCTTGACCAATGACCCGTTGATGTAGTGTTTCATTTAGTCTTAATATTTTTTCGCGTTCGCCCTCTTCAAGTTTTGTTACAGGGATGCCCGTTAATCTACCCACAACTATTGCGATTTCTCGGTCAGTAACTACCTCTTGAACAAGTTTAGTATCGTCATTGCTATCTTTAGCTTCCAACTCGGCTAGTTCCTGTTTTAACTTTGGAATTGTTCCATGTCTTAAAACAGCAGCTTCTTCTAAATCATAATTGTTTTCAGCATTTTCAAGTTGGGTTTTAGCTGAGTCGATTTCAGCCCGTTTTTTATTAACTCTATCGACTTCTTCTTTTTCGGTTTCCCATTGCATTTTTAAAGAATTGGTTTCTTCTCGTAATTCAGAAAGTTCTTTTTGTAAGATTTCAAGTCGTTTTTTACTTGCATCATCGTCCTCTTTTTTAAGAGCAGCTTCTTCAATTTCTAGTTGCATTAAACGTCTGGTAACTTGGTCTAATTCAGTTGGCATAGAATTCATTTCCACACGAATGGTTGCACAGGCTTCGTCGACTAAATCAATCGCTTTATCTGGTAAAAACCGATCCGTAATATAACGACTTGACAATGTTGTTGCAGCAACTAAAGCATTATCATGAATGTTAACACCGTGATGAATTTCAAAGCGTTCTTTCAAACCTCGCAGAATACTAATTGTATCTTCCACAGTTGGTTCTTTAACTAATACTTTTTGGAAACGTCGCTCTAACGCTTTATCTTTTTCCATATACTCACGATATTCATCTAAAGTTGTTGCACCAATACAATGTAGTTCGCCACGAGCAAGCATTGGTTTTAATAAATTACCAGCATCCATACTACCTTCTGTTTTTCCAGCACCAACAATTGTGTGAATTTCATCAATGAAAAGAATAATTTCACCATCGCTTTTCTTCACTTCTTTAAGAACAGCTTTTAATCGTTCTTCAAATTCACCTCTGAATTTAGCACCAGCGATTAACGCTCCCATATCTAAAGAAAAAATCTTCTTATTTTTCAAATTTTCTGGTACATCTTTTTTTACAATACGTTGAGCGAGTCCTTCAATGATTGCTGTTTTACCCACACCAGGTTCACCAATTAAGACAGGGTTATTTTTGGTTTTTCTTGAGAGAATTCGAATGACATCACGAATTTCTTCATCCCTACCAATAATTGGGTCCTGTTTTCCAGTTTTAACAGCTTCAATCATGTCTGTGGCGTATTTTGATAAAGAATCATATTGTTCTTCTTGGTTTTGAGATGTCACTCGATCCCCTCCTCTAATATCTAGTATTTTTTCATTAATTAGTTTATCTGTGATTTGTTGTTGCTCTAAAAACTTGGTTAATGAGTAATTTTTTAACTTCATTAATGCCGCAACAACTACCTCTGTTGCTAGAAAGTCATCTCCAAGTTTTTCTCTTATTTTATCTGCCTCTTGCAGTAAGTTAAATAAATTTTGACTCAAGTTTTGACCATATTGAACGTTACCACTTACTTGAGGTAACTTATCCAGTTCTTTATCAATTTCCATTTCAAACAAGTCAAGGTTTAAACCTAATCCACCATATAAATTTCTAGCAAAATGGTTAGGTTGTAAGAATATCTTCCACAAATGGGCGATGTCTATGTTTTGATGTTGTCTTGTTATTGCAATTTGTTGTGCCTCAGCAATAGCTTGTTGAAGCGTTGTTGTCATTTTTTCGATGTTCATAGTCATTCCTCCTCTTAACTTATATATCTATTTTACTCCATTGGTCAAAAATGGTCAAACGATATACTAAGCAAAAAAAGACTTTTCTAAATGAGTAGAAGAGTCTTTTTTATTACTATTTATCAAAGGATTCACTTTTTTCTTTTAATATATAAATTGGACGCCGTTTAGTTTCTAAAAATGTTTTACCGAGGTACTGACCAACAATGCCTAGACAAAATAATTGCAAGCCTCCTAATGCTAAGATAATACAAATCATTGATGGCCATCCTGTTGTGGGATCTCCAAAAACAGCTGCTCTAATAAAGAAAAAGAGTAAAGCTAAAATCGAAACAATAAAAGAAATAACTCCAATAAAGGCTGAAAGTACTAAAGGAAACTCAGAAAAGGCCACAATACCATCTAATGAATAAACAAATAATTGCCAAAAAGACCAAGAACTATCTCCTTTTTCTCTCTCAATGTTTTCATACTCTAAATAATAAGTATCAAAACCAACCCAACTAAAGAGGCCTTTTGAAAAACGATTGTATTCTTTTAATTCTAGAATAGCATCTACCATTTGGCGTGTCATTAAGCGATAATCTCTGGCTCCATCAACAATGTTTACATCTGATATTTTATTGATGATTTTATAAAACTTCTTAGCAAAAAATGACCTAATTTTAGGTTCTCCTTCTCGACTTACTCGTCTTGTTCCAATGCAATCATATTTTTTTGTTTGAATTAGCTCATACATCTCTGGAAGTAACCCGGGAGGATCTTGCAGATCAACGTCCATAACTGTAATAAATTCCCCTTTAGAATGAGAAAGTCCAGCATAAAGGGCAGCTTCTTTTCCGAAATTTCGTGAAAAAGAAAGATATTTTACTTGCTCAGGATCACTCTTTTCTAACTGTTGTAAAACCTCAAGAGTGTTATCATTAGAGCCATCATTAACAAAAATGAACTCCACTGCCATATCTTTTAATTGCGGTTTTATTTTTAATACTTCATCATAAAAAATTTGGATAGTTTGTTCTTCGTTGTAACACGGAACAATAATTGATAATAAGTTAGTCATAACTAACCCCTTTCTAAATAACTACATTAATTATTATAACCCAATCAAAAGAAAATGAAAGTGACTTTAGTCTGATTTTTGTTCATAAAAAATAAGGTTACCTCATTAAGAAGTAACCCTACTAGTTTAATTATTTAGTTTCGTTTAATTTTGCAATCTCAACGATTAATGCTGTTGCTTGTTCCATGCTTTCTACTGCTACGTATTCGAAACGTCCATGCATGTTTTCGCCACCTGCAAAAATGTTTGGTGTTGGAAGACCCATGTAAGAAATTTTAGAGCCGTCAGTACCACCACGGATTGGTTCTTTGTTAGGTTTAATATCTAAATTGATCATTGCTTCTTCAGCTAAATCAATAATACTCATATCTTTTTGGATAACTTCAGCCATATTGTAATATGAATCAGCCATTTCCAACGTAATACGATCTTGACCAAAGTCTTTGTTGAATTTATCAACGATTGATTGCATTAAAGCTTTTCTAGCTTTAAATTTATCCATATCATGGTCACGAATGATGTAAGTCATTTCAGCTTCATCAGGAATACCAGAAATATCTAATAAATGGAAGAAACCTTGACGTCCATCTGTTTTTTCAGGAACTTCATCCTGTGGTAAAGCATTTTGTAGATCAATTGCTACTTGGATTGCGTTAATCATTGTATTTTTAGCAGTACCTGGGTGAACGTTTTTACCTTCAATCTTTAATACAGCGCTTGCTGCGTTAAATGTTTCAAATTGTAATTCTCCAACAGGTCCACCGTCCATAGTGTAAGCAAAATCAACGTCAAAATCTTTTACGTCAAATTTATCAGCACCAATTCCGATTTCTTCGTCTGGTCCAAATGCAACCATGATTTTTCCATGTTTGATTTCTGGATGAGTAATTAAGTATTCCATAGCAGTCATAATTTCAGCAATACCAGACTTGTCATCAGCACCTAAAAGTGTTGTACCATCTGTTGTAATTAAAGTTTGACCTTTATAGTTTTTAAGGTTAGGGAAATCAGTTGTAGTTAATTTGAATCTACCATCTTTATCTAAAGTGATATCAGACTCACCATCATAATTTTCTACAAATTGAGGATTAACACCTACAGCGTTAAAATCTGCTGTATCCACGTGAGCGATAAAGCCCATGCTTCTTACATCTTTATCAGTATTGCTTGGTAAAGTAGCAATTAAGAAACTATTTTTTTCGTAGTAAGATACATCAGACATACCGATTTCTTCTAGTTCCTTTTTCAACTCCATTTGGAACGCAACTTGTGTTGGTGTAGATGGTGTTGTTGTGCTGTTTGCGTCAGAACGTGTTTCAGTTTTGACATACTTGATAAAACGAGGTACTAAATTTTTGTACATATTTCTCTCTCCTTTAAATAAATTCAAATGGGTTTGTATTGGTTTCACTTATTATAAAGGAAACATCCCATCCGTTTTCCGCTTTCCATTGGTTAAACATTTCGACAAACTTAACTTTACATACTTCTTCAATGTAATGACCTGGGTCAATAACAGTAAGTTTATCTTCTATCATATCATGGGCAGTATGGTAATAAACATCTCCTGTAATATAAACATCTGCCTGCTTCTTAATAGCATCTTTATAAAATTTTTCGCCACTTCCACCACAAATTGCCACAGTTTGAATGGTCTTATTCTTTGTGTCAGTCACTAGTCTTAAACCGTCTAAATGGAATGTTTGTTTAACTTTTTTGACAAAATCCATTAACTCCATTGGTTCGTTTAATTTTCCAATTCGACCAATACCAAATTCTTGCTTAAGATTATCTAAAGTAAATATATCAAAAGCAGGTTCCTCATATGGGTGAATTTGATGCAAGATGGTCATTACTTCTTTTTCAATTAATTCAGAAAATACAAATTCAATTCGATCTTCTTCAACTTCTTCGATTATTTCTTTTTCACCAATGTAGGGTTTAGCATTATTGATTGGTTTAAAGCAACCAATCCCCGTTTGGGTAAAACTGCAAGCTTCATAATTTTCACCAATCTGACCAACACCTATTTTTGCCAAGGCATCTCTTAACAACTGGCTATGACTTCTTGGAACATAAACTACTAATTTCTTATAGTCAAATGAATGCGTTTTAGTAATAAAATCAAACGATTTGATTTCTAACATGTCTAAGAACCAGTCGTTTAGGCCTGGATTAACAATATCCATATTAGTGTGTGCTGCATAAACAGCAATATCATTCTTTAATAAATCCGCATACATTTTTGTTTGAAAATCATCTGTCACCAATCGTTTAATCGGTCTAAAAATGGGTGGATGCTTAGCTACAATTAAGTCGACATCTTTTTCAATAGCTTCCTTTACAACTTCAGGACGCACATCAAGAGTCATCATAACTCGTTTAATTGGTCGATTTAGGCTTCCTATGTGTAAACCAACAGGATCTCCCTTTTCAGCAAGAAAAGGAGGACAATAGCTTTCAAGTCGTTTGATAAAGTCATAACCAGTTAAACTCATTCTATCACCTCATGGATTAAGTTGATTTTTTCTTTTACTTCTTCAATTTTTTTAGAAACGTCTTTTGTAGATTTTTCTAATTGAACTAAAATATTATTAAATTGCTTTAACTCATGGTGCCACTTCTGAATGAAAATATCACTTTTCTCTTGTAGTAGTTTTGGTCCAAACATTAACTCTAATTCTGATAAGTTCTCACCATGTTCTGTTTTTTTAGCTACAATAATTTCATAATTTTTATCGTTTTCACGAATAATATCTTCATTTTCAATCACATAAGAGTGTTTATTTAGCCAAGTTCGTAATGTTTTCTCACCTACGTTAGGTTGTAGCAATAAAACTTCACTGCCGTTTAAATGACCACTTTTAAATCCTCTATCTAAAATATCTCGAATCAGTGTTCCACCCATACCACAGATGGTAACTGCTGAAATGTCATCTAAAGAATTAATAACGTCTAATCCGTCTCCTTTTCTAACTTCAATAACAGAAGATAGATTCAATTCAGCTACTAAATTTTTAGCTGATTGATAAGGTCCTTCAACAACTTCTCCAGCAATAGCTGATATAATTTTTTTATTCAATACTAAGTACGCTGGTAAATAAGCGTGGTCTGAGCCAATATCAGCTAATTTAGCTGCATTAGGTACTAACTCTCCAACTCGGTGGAGTCTCTTTGATAAGTGTGTGTAATCCATAAATCTACCTTCCCATTACTAAATCTCACAAACTAATTATAACACTAAAAAAAAGTTTTTAAATAACTATTAAGAATAAAAAAAGAGTTATCATAAAATGATAACCCTTTTCTCATTTCTATTCTAGAAAATCTTTCAATTGTTTTGAACGAGAAGGATGTCTTAGTTTTCTTAAAGCTTTTGCTTCAATCTGTCTAATACGTTCTCTAGTAACACCAAAAACTTTTCCAACTTCTTCTAAAGTTCTTGTACGGCCATCATCTAAACCGAAACGCAATCTTAATACATTTTCTTCTCGATCAGTCAATGTATCTAATACACTTTCTAATTGCTCTTTTAGTAACTCATAGGCTGCATGTTCTGCTGGGCTAGTTGCTTCTTGATCTTCAATAAAGTCACCAAGATGAGAATCATCTTCTTCACCAATTGGTGTCTCTAAAGAAACTGGTTCTTGAGCAATTTTCAAGATTTCTCTTACTTTTTCAGCCGGTAATTCCATCTCTGCACCAATTTCTTCTGGAGTTGGTTCTCGACCTAAATCTTGAAGTAATTGACGTTGAATACGAATCAATTTATTGATTGTTTCAACCATATGTACTGGAATACGAATTGTTCTTGCTTGATCGGCAATTGCACGTGTAATTGCTTGTCTAATCCACCATGTTGCATAAGTTGAGAATTTAAATCCTTTTTCATGGTCAAATTTTTCAACAGCTTTCATTAATCCCATATTACCTTCTTGGATTAAATCTAAGAACTGCATACCACGACCAACATATCTTTTAGCAATACTTACAACGAGTCTAAGGTTGGCTTCAGCAAGCTCTTGCTTAGCTTCTGGGTCACCCTCTTTGATTCTAAGTGCTAAGGCAACTTCTTCATCAGCCGTTAAAAGAGACACTCTACCGATTTCTTTTAAATACATGCGTACTGGGTCGTTAATTTTAACGCCAGCTGGTGCAATCAAATCTTCTTCTTCTTGAGGTTTTTCTTTTGCTTGTTTTTTAGTTGTTACTTTTAAACTACGTTCACTCGGTTCTCCATTTTCATCAACAACACTAATTCCAGCATCTTCAATATCTTGAATCAATGTATCCATTTGATCTGAATTAAGTTCAAATGGTGTAGCAAGTCTATTGGTCAAATCATCATAGAATACTGATCCTTTTAACTTATTTTCTTTTATAAACTTATCTAACTCTTTTTTAAATGCTGCTGGTGTAGTTACTTTTTTTTCTGACATAAAAGAAATCCCCCTTTTAAATTAAATTGCCTTAAATTGCTTTTGGAGTTGAATGATCTTAATAGTAGCATCAGCTTCTAACTCTTTATTTCCAACCTTACTAGCTTCCCTTTGCTCGACAACAAGTGCTTCAATTTGTTGCTTTAATCCTGCTTTTGAGATAACTAATAAGCAATCTTCTATTTCTTGTTTTGTACTCTCTTCACTAAAATTTTGCATGGTTATATTAATTAACGTTCTCTTTAAATGCTCCTCTTTTAGATAATCTAAAAAATCAGCAACTAAAGTCTCACCGTTTATTGCAATATAGTTGGTCAAATGTAAATATAGCTCTTGATAAACATCATGAACAAATACAATATCCCCTTTAGAGGCTAACAGCTGGTATGTACTTCTTTCATTGAGCACCCGGTATATGAGTGTCATTTCAGCTTTTTCAATTTGATCGACTTTCTTTGTTTCAAAATGTTTTGGAATAACTATTTCTTTTGATTGAAATGGTTTTGACATTTCTTGCGCATGATAGGTTTGTTTTTTGCTTCGTAATTCATTTTGTAATGTCTCTTTTGAAACAGAAAATTCGTCCGCTAATTGTGTAAGCGCCATGTCTCGTTCTACAATGGAAGAAATTTGTCTGACTTCTGATAGCATTTCATCAATGTAAAGTAGCTTATCTGCTTCAACTTGAATATTTTTATTTCTTTTTAGAAACTCTTTTTTAAATTGAAAAACAGTTTCACGATTATTTTTTATTAACTCTTTTAAAGCATCATCACCATATTTTTTTCGATAATCGTCAGGATCCATTTTTTCTGGAATTGAAACGATTTGGATGGTCATAGTGCTTTCAGAAGCGATTAGGTCAATCGCACGATTTGTCGCTTCAACTCCAGCATTGTCCCCATCATAACAAATTAAACAATCATCACTTGCTTTTTCCAACGCATGAATTTGATCAACTGTTAAACTAGTTCCCATTGATGCTACACCATTAGTAACACCAGACATCCAAGCAGAAATAACATCCATGAAGCCTTCAAATAAAATAACTTCACTTTTTTTTCTTATTTCAGCTCTAGCTCTATTAAAATTGAATAAAACGAATCTCTTGTTAAATAAATCTGTTTCTGGACTATTCAAATATTTGGGTTGGTCTGTTGAATCAAAGGTCTCATCTTCCAATAAACGCCCAGAAAAGCCAATGACTTTCCCTTGATAATTAGTTATTGGGAACATGACACGTTGATAAAAACGATCTAACCAATCTCCGCTATCTAGTTGATACAAAAGTCCCGATTTTCCTAAGATATCTTCTGAGATATTTTCCTTTTGAAGGACTTTAAA
>NZ_JAVWHO010000013.1:46328-49042 GCF_036639995.1 Vagococcus sp.
GAAAAGGAAGGTGTTTTTTCATTATGAAACGGACAAAGACCTAAATAATTTTTACCAGATTTCTTCAACTGAACATACTGACCAACAACATCGACAATATTCGTTTGTTTCCGAACTGTTTCTATTGTTTCTTGAGGGATTAACTGTGACATTTGTAACTGACCTCCCCTCACTATTTTAAGTGACAAAAGTCGCACTGAACTCAGCGCGACTATATGACACAAATCTACAATTTATAGTATATCACATCTATGAAAATATGCTACTTTTTCTACTTATTTTCATGAAAAAAATATTTTGTCCCCTGCTTATCGATCAATCTGTCTAAAATAATTTTACCAATGATTGATACGATTACAAGTATTGCAAAAATTGGAAGGCTTTGACTAGTCAACATTGAAATTTCAAGTAAGCCTTTAAATAGCATAGCAGCAACAAAGGTTCCAATTGTGGTTGTCACCGCTAGAAAAACTCTAAGAGGATTGAATGGTAAACATGCCTTAATAACTGCCATCGCACTAACTGCGATTAACATGTAATACATTAATGTTGTTATATCAATTTGTGCCCAATCTTTCATATTGCCATAAATATAAATAAAGACAACGTTAAAGACTACTAATAACGCATTTGGTAACGCTCGTCTTAAAGCAGTTGGCAAGAAACGAGTTATTACTTTTCTTTTATCATTCTCAAACTGTAAGAAGAATGTTGGATATCCTTCAATAGCTAAATCAAGTAAAGTAATTTGGATGGGAATGAAGGGAAAAGAAATTGCCGTTAAAACACAAAGTAGAGACAAAATTAACGAATATATTGTTTTGATAAAAAAGATGCTTGCTACTTTAGTAACATTGTTAACCACACGACGTCCTTCAAATAAAACATCTGGTAAAGTGGTGAAATCAGAATCGAGTAAAACCAAATTCGAAATTTGTCTTGTGGCGTTATCTCCTTCAGCCATAGCGATGCTACAATCTGCTTCTTTAAGTGCAAGTACATCATTAACACCATCACCAGTCATTGCTACTACATGACCTTGCTCTTTTAACTCTTGTACAAGAATTTTCTTTTGTTGAGGAGACACTCGACCAAATACTTTGTACTCATTAACAACACTTCTTACCTCTTCATCCGTTGTTAATTCTGATAAGTCAATGTATTTTTGATAATTATCTAATCCAGCTCTTCTAGCAACATTAGAAACTGTTACAGGATTATCACCAGAAATAACTTTTATATCGACTCCTTCTTCTTTTAAATATGCTAAGGTTTCATTGGCATTTTGTCTAATCGGATCATCAATCTTAATAAGTGCCAAAGGTTCTAAGCGAGGTAAGATAGTCTCATCATCTGTTGATTCTGAACTAATTCCTAGCATTAGCACACGTTGTCCTGCCTCTTGTGCTTCTTGAATTCCTTTTGGTAAATCAGCTTCTTTAAATAATCTTTCTGGCGCTCCTAAAGCAATAGTTCCAATATTATCTAAACAAACAGCTCCCCATTTTCTTTCAGAAGAAAAACTAGTCACACGATTGGCTGGATAAGTAGTTGTTTCTTTAAAGTGATTTCTAATAGCTTGCATTGTAATATTGTTATCAGATGAGGCTGATAGGTAGCTTCCAACTAAATCTTCAAACATAGTTTCATATTTTGGTTGTAGTATCTCGACTTCTTCAACTTTCATTTTACCTTCAGTAATAGTACCTGTTTTATCTAAACAGATAACATCTACATGAGCAAGTGTTTCTACCGAATACATATCTTGGACCAGAACATCCTTTTTAGCGAGTTTTGCAACAGCTGTCGCTAGAGCGATCATGATTAAAAGGACCATTCCTTTTGGTAGCATACCTAAAAGGGCAGCAGCAGACGCGACAACTGATGATTTTATATCGCTTCCTCTAAAGAAAAAAGCTTCTACAAATAAAATAAGGCCTAATGGAACGATAACGTAACTTGTAAACTTAGCTACTTTACGAATCGATGAAACAAGCTCTGAATTGAAAGGTTTATGAACTTTGGCTTCATTGGCAATTTTTGTTGCATAGTTGTCTTTTCCAACATGAATAACTTGACCATAGCACTGTCCACTCGAG
This sequence comes from Vagococcus sp., assembly GCF_036639995.1. GTDB lineage: Bacteria > Bacillota > Bacilli > Lactobacillales > Vagococcaceae > Vagococcus. The sequence continues at coordinate 48,428 of NZ_JAVWHO010000013.1, forward strand.
ACAAAACTTCCAGATAAAAGTTGTGCTTTTTCTTCTTTAACAATTAAATCTGATTCACCGGTTAATAATGCTTCATTGGCTTCAATCTGGCCTGAAATAACTACCATATCTGATGGAACTTGATCACCAGCAACTAATTTAACGATATCATCTAAGACAATGTCAATTGATGAGATACTTTTTTCCTGATTGTCGCGAATAACTATTGATTTGTCTTCGTTGATAATCGACAATTTAGCTACTAAATTGCGGGCTCTTATTTCTTGAATGGTACCAATTGTAATATTAATTAAAATAATAACCATAAAAAATAAATTACTATAGGCTCCGACTAAGGCTAAACAAATCCCAATAATTAAATTCAGCAAGTTAAACAATGTTAACACATTATCTTTTAAAATATCTTTTGTAGATTTAGATACATCTTCATTATAATTATTCTGTTGATTTTGACTTACTCTGAGATTAACTTCTTCTGCAGTTAATCCTTTAATATCTAATTTCATTCCTTACTAATCATTCCTTTATTATTTCATTAATTAATAGACTATCTAAACTATTATACATGTTCTTCTTTTTAATTGAAATGATTTAATTTTTAGAATCCAGAATAAT
>NZ_JAVWHO010000014.1:0-43994 GCF_036639995.1 Vagococcus sp.
ACTATTTCAAAGAAACAAAAGCACCAGTAGGTTATGAATTATCTAAAAAAGAATATCCGTTTGAAATCACAGCGGATAAGTTAAGTGAAGTAGAAACGGTTACTGCGACCAACAAAAAAGAAGTTAAGTTAGGCTCAGTCATTCTGAAAAAAGTAGATAGTAAAGAGTCAGAAATAACCTTATCAGGCGCAGAATTTTCTCTTTACAACGCAGAAACAAAAGAGTTATTAAAAGAAGGACTTACAACAAAAGCTGATGGCCAACTAGAAGTAAAGGATTTGCCACTTGGCAAGTACTATTTCAAAGAAACAAAAGCACCAGTAGGTTATGAATTATCTAAAAAAGAATACCCGTTTGAAATCACAGCGGATAGGTTAAGTGAAGTAGAAACGGTTACTGCGACCAACAAAAAAGAAGTTAAGTTAGGCTCAGTCATTCTGAAAAAAGTAGATAGTAAAGAGTCCGAAGTAACCTTATCAGGCGCAGAATTTTCTCTTTACAACGCAGAAACAAAAGAGTTATTAAAAGAAGGACTTACAACAAAAGCTGATGGCCAACTAGAAGTAAAGGATTTGCCACTTGGCAAGTACTATTTCAAAGAAACAAAAGCACCAGTAGGTTATGAATTATCTAAAAAAGAATACCCGTTTGAAATCACAGCGGATAAATTAAGCGAGGTAGAAACAATCACAGCGCCCAACCAAAAAGAAGTGGTTTATGGAGCTGTAACATTGAGAAAAGTAGATTACACGAATAAAGATATTCTTTTAAAAGGTGCGCAATTTGCCTTATATAATGCTGAAACAAATGAGTTGTTGAGAGAGAAGATTGAAACAACAGACTCAGGAGAAATTACACTTTCTAAATTAATTCCAGGTAAATATTATGTGAAAGAAACGAAAGCACCGATAGGGTATGAGTTATCAACTAAAGATTATCCATTTGAGATTAAAGCTAACGAAATAAGTAAGGTAGGTTTATTAACAATCACAAATGAAAAATCAAGAATACCTAAAAGCGGTTCTGTAATTTTAGAAAAAGTAGACGAAGCACAGAGTGATAAAAAATTAGTGGGAGCTGAATTTACGCTATATACTGAGGAAGGCGAGGTCCTTCAAACCGGTTTAACAACAGATGAGAACGGTCAACTTAGAGTGGACGACTTGCTAGAAGGTAACTACTATTTTGTAGAAACGAAAGCACCAGACGGTTATGAACTTTCAGAAGAACCATATTCATTTAATGTTAAAGCGGGAAAAGAAAGTAATATTACACGACTAAAAGTAACGAATAAAGCTAAAGAATCAGTTGGTTCAGTTGTTTTAGAAAAAGTGGATGAAGCACAAAGTAATAAAAAATTACCGGGTGCCGAGTTTTCACTTTATACGTCAGATGGTGAAATGATTCAATCTAGTTTAGTAACTAATGAAGCTGGAATTCTCCAAGTTGATAATTTAAAAGCTGGATCGTACTACTTTGTAGAAACGAAAGCGCCAACCGGTTATTCGACAACTTCTGCTAAACAGTCATTTGATATTAAAGAAGGTGAAGTAGCCGAAGTAGCCCAAGTTAGAGTGACTAATCAAGCAATAGCTTATAAAGGGTCCGTTATGCTAACTAAAACAGATAATATAGATGAGACCAAAAAATTGTCAGGAGCAGAATTTACTTTATATAAAGAAAGTGGCGAGATTGTTCAGGATGGATTAGTAACAGATGCAACAGGAGTCTTGCGTTATGACAACTTATCTGAGGGGGCATATTACTTTGTAGAAACGAAAGCACCAGTTGGTTATAGCTTATCTCAAGAAAAACACTCGTTTGAAATAAAAGCAAATGAAATGAGTGAAGTAACTCAAGTTTATGCAACCAACGCAGCAGAAGCAAAGGAACCAACAGGATCAGTAGAGTTAACCAAGGTAGATGAGCTAAATCAAAGCCAAGTTTTAAAAGGTGCTGAGTTTGCATTGTATGACGCAAACGGCAGAATATTGAATGAAAAGCTAACAACAAATGAAAAAGGTATGTTACGAGTAGATGGGTTAAAATTAGGTAATTACTACTTTAAAGAAACCAAAGCGCCAATTGGTTACCAATTATCACAGGAAGTCTTTAACTTTGAAATAAAAGCAAATGATACAGCTAAAGTAGTCCAAGTCAAAGCAACTAATCAAGCAGAAATTAAATTAGGTTCTGTTGAATTAACGAAAGTAGATTCAGCGAATAAACAGAAGGTTTTAAAAGATGCTGAGTTTGCTTTGTACAATAAAACTGGTATTCCAATAAACGATAATTTAGTAACTGATGATCAAGGGAAAATACATGTTGAAAACTTGGCAGCAGGTGATTATTATTTCGTAGAAACGAAAGCACCAGCTGGATATAAATTGTCGAAAAATATTTATGAATTTAAAATTATTGCAAATGAAACAAGCAAAGTCATCCAAGTGGAAGCAACTAATGAGGCTGAGGATGAGGAAATTAAATTAGGTTCTGTTGAATTAACGAAAATTGATTCAATAGATAAAGAAAATGTATTAAAAGATGCTGAGTTTAATTTGTATAAAGAAGGAACTATTAAACCTATTCAAACAAAATTAGTTACTAACGATAAAGGAAAATTACAAGTACGTAATTTAGAGATAGGCAACTATTACTTTAAAGAAACAAAAGCACCAATAGGTTATCAATTATCATCTAAACATTATACGTTTGAAATAAAAACCGATGAAATATCTGAAGTAGTTCAAGTTATGGCAACGAATGAAAAAGTGAAAGAATTAGGATCTGTGGAATTAACCAAAGTAGATTTCAAAGATAAAACAAATGTATTAAAAGATGCCGAGTTTTCATTGTTTAATTCAAAAGGAAAATTATTAAAAGAAAAATTAACAACAGATAATAATGGGAAGTTGCGAGTGGACAATTTAACAGTAGGAAGTTACTATTTTGAAGAAACGAAAGCTCCGAAAGGTTATCAAATAGACAGAAGTAAACATTTATTTGATATCAAGAAAAATACAATAAGTAAGCTAGTTTCTCTTCAAGTAACTAATAAAAAAATTGGGTACTTAGGTTCTGTTGAGCTAACGAAAGTGGATGGTGTTGATAAAAACAAAGTATTAGAGGGAGCCGAGTTTTCATTGTACACTTCAGATGGAAAACTGCTTCAAGAAAAATTAACAACAAACAAAGACGGAAAATTAGTAGTAGCAAAATTAAAATTGGGAAGTTATTATTTTAAAGAAACAAAAGCCCCACAAGGGTATAAGTTATCAACTGATAATCATCTGTTTGAAATAAAAGCAAATGAAACAAGTCCAGTTGAAAAAATAGTTGTTACAAATACTAAAATACCGGGAACACCCTCTAAACCAAATCCATCTACAAAAACAACGATTAAAAAAATTCTGCCAAAAACAGGAGAAGAATTACATGAGTTCTTTGTGTATGGATGGTCTGCTTTACTAGGTTGTGTGTTTTTATTTTGGAAAAAGAGACAAAGTAATCAAGATATCGAATAAATAAAATAAGAGATTACCCTGAAAAAAAGGGCAATCTCTTATTTGTTTACTCTGAAAGAAATGGTGTAGCTTTGACTGTTAATGATTCCTTGGTGAAAGGATGAACTAAACTTAACTCTTTTGCATGAAGCATGAGTCGTGAAGCGTTCGTTGGTTTTGAATGATAAAGTGGATCACCTAAAATAGGTTTACCAATAGAGGCAAGATGAACTCTGATTTGATGGGTTCTTCCAGTTTCTAACCAACATTCTACCCAAGTTAAATGGCCGTCTTTTTTTTGAGTTGTAATATGTGTGATGGCTGTTTTCCCACTTTTTTCATCAACCACTCTTTTTCGTCTGTCGTGTCTGTCACGTCCAATTTTTTTATTAATAACCATAGTATCTTTTGGAAGTGAGCCGTTTATTTGGGCTTCGTAAACACGATGAATTTCTTTTTTTTCTAACATTCTACCTAAAATAGGTAAGACAATTGGGTTTTTAGCAAAAAGAATTGCGCCACTTGTTTCTTTATCTAAGCGATGAACTACGTATGGTAGTTGATTTTTAGGTTTTAAGTAGGTAGCCAAATCATTAAGTAAAGTGTCTGATTCATCTGGTTGATTAGGATGTGTTTTTTTCCCGAACGGTTTATTGACGATAATTAAATGCTCATCTTCCCATAACACATCAATTTGATTTTCTTGACCTAGATTTATTGTTGGTGTTTCGTAATCTTCTGATTCAAAAAGTAAAGAGATCACGTCACCTGGTTTAACTAATTGATGAAACATTGCTTGTTTGTCATTAATTTGAACATTTTTTCTCACGCGTAAAAAATGACGAACTTTTCGGGGGATTAGCCATTCAAATTCTAACAAATCCTTAAGATTATCTGCATTTACGTCTTCTGGTAGCACAAATTTAAATTCCATGATACACTCCTGTGTGACTTATTGGTAAAAATTTATAATTTTTTTAAAATTGTAACACACTTTGTTAACAACTTCATGTTAAGATAATTGACATTAGTAAGATAAGTCCTTAGCCTCATCAATTAAAAACAAGGCTATGATAGAATGAATATAATAAAAAGACAAAAGTAAGAGGAGCTGCGAATGGAGCATATAAAGAAATTTTGGGAGATAATTAAAACCTATACAGCAAAATTTTTGGCCTGGTTTGGGCCTTATTTTCAAACATTTAGAGCTTGGCGAAAACGAGTTTGGAAAAAATATCATATTAATAAAATTTTGATTTTAGCTGTGTTAACAGTGGTTTTAGTCATGAGTGTTTATTTGTTTTATTTAGCTAAAAATACGAATGTTTCCAGTTTGAAATCAGGTTTAGAGCAAGTGACTACTATTTATGATAAAGATGGAGATGAAGCTGGAACGCTAGCAAAATATGGTTCTAAAGGAAGTTTTGCTCAAATAAATGACATTTCACCTTATATAAAAGATGCGGTTATTTCAACTGAGGACCGAGGATTTTATGAACATAAAGGCTATAGTATCAAAGGAATTGCTCGTGCAGCTGTTAGAAAAGTTGTCCGGCGTAACAATAGTGGTGGTGGTGGTAGTACTATCACACAACAACTAGCTAAAAATGCCTTTTTAAGTCAGGAACAAACGATGACGCGTAAAGCTAAAGAGTTGTTTTTAGCGATTGAAATTGAAAAAGAATATACAAAAGATGAAATTTTAGAGATGTATTTAAATAAGTCCTATTTTGGTAATGGTGTTTGGGGCGTTCAAGATGCGTCGTTGAAGTATTTTGGTAAGAATGCCAAGGATGTTACGGTTGATGAAGCAGCAGTGATTGCAGGTATGCTTAAAGGGCCAAGTATTTATAATCCCATTGATGATATGGAAAATGCTGTAGCAAGACGAGATACTGTTTTATCAGTGATGGTAGATAATGGAAAGCTAGAAAAAGCAACAGCAGATGAGTTAATGAAGCAACCGATAAACCTTTCTGATGCTTACGTACCAGAACATGACACATATAAATATCCTTATTATTTTGACTCAGTGATTGCAGAAGCAATTAAAAAAACCGGATTAAAAGATGAAGATATTTCAACAGGTGGTTACAAAATTTTTACAACACTTGATCAGCAATATCAAATTGGAATGGATCAAACTTTTGAAAATGATAGTTTATTTCCAGCTTCAGCCGCTGATGGTGCCATTGTGGAAGGTGCTTCTGTTGCGCTTAATCCAAAAACAGGTGGTGTGATGGGTATCGTAGGTGGGCGAGGTGAGTATACTTACAGAGGATTTAATCGAGCAACAGACTCAATGCTATCGCCAGGTTCAACGTTAAAACCAATCTCAGTTTATACGCCTGCTCTTGAAGCAGGATATAAACCAGATGATGTGTTAAAAGATGAGGCACTTAGTTATTATGATGTTCAAAACTACTCGAGAACGTATGCAGGTGAAGCAACGATGACACAAGCTTTGATTCAAAGTTTAAATGCTCCAGCTGTCTGGTTATTAAATGAAATAGGGATCGATCGAGGCTTTAAAAAAGTTGAGCAATTTGGGATTAAATTAGATGAAAAAGATCATTACCATGGTTTAGCTTTGGGAGGTTTAACTAAAGGAACGACACCTCTTAATATGGCGAGTGCCTATAGTGTGTTTGCTAATCAGGGAAACCAAACAACACCTCATTTTATCACAAAAATAGAAGATGCTAATGGTGCGATTATTTACGAAAATGAAAAACCTAAATCTAAAAGAGTTACAACACCAGAAGTAGCTGATGAAATGACAAGTATGCTTCAAGGGGTGTTCAGCTCAGGAACAGGGATGGAAGCAAAACCAGCTGGTTACACAATAGCAGGTAAGACAGGGACGACTGAAAATATTAATGCAGACGGTATGTCAAAAGATCAATGGATTATTGGATATACTCCTGATGTAGTTGTTTCAACTTGGATTGGTTTTGATAAAAGCGGTCCAGATCATTTCTTGACAGGAAGTAGCGGAAGTAACTTAGCTAATATCTTTAGAGATGAAACACAACGTGTCTTAGCAGCTTCACCTAACACACCGTTTTCAGTAGGTGATGTTACACAAGAAAATACTGAAGAAGAGAATAAACAAGGCATTAATGACTCCTTAAATGAAATCAGTGGAAAAGTGAAAGATGGAGCAAACACTATTGGCGATGGTATCAAAAAAGGTGTCGATGCTGCAGGTGAAATGTGGGGAAAACTTTGGAATAAAGTTACCCAGTAATTGATAGGATTTTATCTTTAATAATGTTACAATGATAACGGATATAAAAAGTAAAGGAGCTATTTTTATGACAGCTAATATTTATGATAGCGCGAATCAAATCGAACGCGACATTCGTCAAATGGACGAATTCAAGGCATTACAAGAAGCATTTGAAGCAATGAAAAAAGAAGAAGAATCTTTTGTTTTGTTTAGAGATTTCCAAGAATTACAAATGGAATTACAACAAAAACAAATGCAAGGCTTAGAATTTTCTGAAGAAGATGCCACAAAAGCTCAAGAAATGGCAGTTAAAGTTCAAGATACTGCAGTCATTCAAGATTTGATGGCAAAAGAACAAGCGTTTAGCATGATTATTAATGATTTAAACCGAATCATTATGAAACCTGTTCAAGAATTATATCAAATGGGTGAATAATAGTAATAGGGGGAGGTTAAGTAAAAACTTGACTTCCCTATTATTTTTTTATAGAAAAATGTACTTGAAATAGGTATGATGTAAGGAAGGAGTGATTAAGATGAGGTTTATTCATACAGCCGATTTACATATTGACCAACCTTTTTCTGGGATTAATTCAGAGCAAACGTATATTCAGGATTTGCTAAAAACATCTAATCAAGAAGTCTTATCAAAAATTGTTGATCGATGCATAGAAAAAAGAGTGGATTTTTTATTAATCGTGGGAGATACATTTCATCAAGCGCAGTCATCTATTCACACGCAAAAATTTTTAATGGAACAATTTTTACGTTTAGAACAAGAAGACATTAAAGTGGTACTTTCGTTTGGTAACCATGATTATTATCAAGAAAATCGTTACTGGTTCGAGTGGCCAGCTAATGTCATTTTATTTAAAAAAGAAGAAGTTCAAACTAAAACAATTCAACTAAAAAATGGAGAATCAGTTTCAATTAGTGGATTCTCTTATGAACATCAGTGGGTTGAACAGCCGATGGTGAACGACTATCCGGCTAGAAGCCAAGAAACAACATATCATATAGGCTTTTACCATGGTGATAATACAGGTAAATATGCACCATTTTCACCAGCAGAGCTATCAAGTAGTTATGATTATTGGGGATTAGGTCACATTCATAAGAGTGAGATTATTTCTGAAAATCCATTAATTGCCTATTCAGGAACACCTCAAGGACACACAAAAAAAGAAGACCAAGTGCAAGGTGTGTTGTTAGTTGATATTAATGCAGGTGGTAGCGATTTTGGTTGGTTGGATGTTTCTAATATCAGTTGGAACAAAAAAGAGATTGAAATAACAGAAGAGCTATCTAAAAAAGAACTCTTAGCAGCTGTTGAGAGTCAAATAAGCGATGCACATTATGCGTATCCACTTAATATTATTGAGGTAAATTTAACGACAACAGCAGAAAATGCGAGTGACTTGTTAAATGAAAAAGAAGAGATGTTGTTATATTTGCAAGAAAGCTTATTAAAATCATCTAATTATAAAGTATGGTTGAAAGATATTAGCGTTCTTCAAAGCACCTCTGATAAATTAATTATGGGATTTGAAACGACTTTAATTGATGATTTAGGCAGAAAGTACCGTAACAGAAATAATTTTGATAAAGCGGTGAGTGATTTGCTACAACAACCAGCAATTGCAAAATATTTATCTTGGGAAGAAGAAGATATTGTTGCATGTGTCAACGAAAGTAGCCAATTAATTAAAGATAAAATGATTTTTAAAAATGAGGCAAGCCAATGAAACTATTACAATTAAAAATTGACGGATTTGGAAAATTTAATAATCAGGTATTTGATGTGAATTCGCAAAACCAATTGTTTTTTGGTGAAAATGAAGCGGGAAAATCAACTGTTTATCAGTTTATACGCACGATTCTTTTTGGATTTCCTAAAAAAAGAGAAATGATTCGAGATTTTACACCAGTTAACGGGGCTATTTATGGTGGGAAAATTATTTTTGAAGATAAACTTCATGGGAAAATAACTGTTGAGCGTTATAAAGAAAAGAACAAAGGACAAGCAGCCATTCAATTTGAAAATGGTCAATTAGGTAATGAATTAACTCTTGAAAAATTGTTAGCACCTCTAACGAAAGAGACTTTTGACCAGATATTTAGTTTCCAACAAGAGCAATTAGTAGAACTAAATCAAATGAATGAAGTTAGGTTGCAGCACTTACTTTTAACGGTAGGTTTAACAGGTAGTGAACGTTTAACTAAAATGAGCGATGTCTTTTTAAAAGAACGTCAAAAACTTTTTAAACCAAGTGGTCGAATTCCTGAAATTAATCAGCGATTACGTCAATTAAAAAAATTAGAGCAACAGATTGAATTAGTAGAATCTCAAGAAGCGACTTATCAAGTGAAACGCCAAAGAATGAGTGAGTTAACGCAATTAATTAATAATGCAGACAAAGATAAAAACCGCCAATCTGAGTTAGAAAAAACTATTTTAGAGCAACAAAAACGATTTCCAATGTATATTGAATGGGAATCGTTAATGAAAGAGTTATCTAGTGATGTGGAAGCGCCAAGTACAAAAATTGAGTCAGTAAAACATGGCTTAAATAATCATCGCTTTTTGTTAAATAAAGAAAAAGAATTACTTGAAAGTCAGAGTAGCAATTTGGAAGTTGAATCTCCTGCTTATCAATTTTATTTGGAAAACCAAAGTATTTTTGATGACTTATTAGAAGATCAATTAGCAGTTGAATCGATGACTGAAAGACGTCAATTATTAGAAGAGCAGTTAGGTGAGTATCGTAAAAGTAAAGAAACGCTTTACGAAAAATATCGGTTATCTGAGGAAAAAATCAATATCGATTTATCTCCTGAAGTTGAAGAGGAAATTCTTGCTTTAGCCAAAAGTGAAGAAGAGCTTGTTCGTGAAAAAGTTATTCTTTCTAACGAGAAGAGTCGGTTAGTTATTAAACAAAAAGATATGGATACTCAACTAACGACTGTTGAAAATCAATTGGCCGTTATTCCAACGGATGAAGTAGAAAATGACTCTAAAAAAATGACGGATCCATTATCTAAAAAGCTGTTCTCTGGTTTATCAATTGCAGTTTCGTTGTTATTTTTATCATTAGCGGTAGTTCTTAAAATTAATTGGATTTATATTCCTGTGGTGGCATTATTTGGTTTAGGTGTTTATGGTTTTTTAACGGCTAATAAAGCATCTAGCAAAGAAAAACATGCTTCAAAAGAAGTGACACAGGAAGATTATTTACTGCAGTTGACAGCATCTGATGAAGTGGAACATTCTCTTCATGAGCTTGAAAGTCAATTAGCTGATATAGAAGCTAAAATAGTAACGTTACAAGATAAAAAACAAGAGTGGGCAGACCGCTATGGTTTTTCAATGAAAGAAACGATGACGTTGTGGTTATCTCGAATTCCAATTTATATGCAACTTCAAGATATTCAAGAAAAAGAAGAAGAGATGAAGAAGAATTTAGCTGATGCAGACCGAGTATTGCATTCGTATGCTGAACTATTAACATTTTCTAAGCAATGGATACCAATAGAAAATAAATCAACAAAAGAAATTTACCATGAGATGAAACGGTTTGTTGATGAGCAGCAGACTTATTTAAAAGATAAGGCGATGGCAAGTAACAACCAGCAAAACTTCCAAGGTCAACTACATAGTGTCAAAAAACAAGTAGAAAAAAGTGAACAAGATTTATTAGCACTTGTCGGTAATTCTACAGTTTCAAGTATAGAAGACGTGAATATTTGGTTGAAAAAACAAGAATTATCTAAACAAAGTCAATCAAGAATAGAAGAACTAGAAGTAACATTAGGTGGCTATTTTGATTTAACAAAACGTTATACTTTAGTAGATATTAATCACCATTTAATTAGTGTGAAAAATCGAGAAGATGATTATTTAGAAACAATTAATCAACATCAAGATGAATTTCAAACACTAAAATATGAGTTATCCCAAATGGAAAAAAATGGATCTTTAGATACTCTTTATCAAGAGCGAGAAAATAAATTGTCAACGATTAAAGAATTATCTGACCAATGGATAACGAATAAAATAGCAGAAGAATTGACACAGGATGTGTTCCAATATTTATCTGATCAACAACTACCTGCTCTTTTAGCGACAGTTACTTCTTATTTTAAAATCTTAACAGAAGGTACTTATTTCAAAGTATTTGTTAAAAATAATCAATTGTATGTGAGAGATAAAGAACAAAAAGTTTGGCCGATTATTCAGCTCTCAACAGGTGCTAAAGATCAATTGTACACCGCTTTTAGACTCGCATTTATTCATCTTCATACAGAAGATTATGAGGCACCAGTTATTATTGATGATGGTTGGTTACATTTTGATGCTAAAAGGAAATTAACGTTATTCAAGTTATTGGACGGTTTTAGTAAGCAAACTCAAGTGATATGCTTATCTTCAGACCAAGCGGTTAAATCATATTTTGAAACACATGACTTATCAATTGTAACTATCGGAAGGGATGAAGCAATGTGAAAAAACTTAGAGAATTAGCTGTGGATGAAACATTTGAATTGTTTGTCTTATTAAAGACAGCCGATGTAAGAGTAGCAAGAAATGGTAAAAAATTTATTGCTTTTACGTTTCAAGATACCTCGGGAACAATTGATGGCAAGTATTGGGGTGCTTCAGAAGACGAAATTGAGAAATTTGTTGTTGGTAAAGTTGTTTTATTAGGTGGTAAACGAGAAGTTTATCAAAATATGGCACAAATCAAAATTCTTAGTTTGCGTTTGACACAAGTAGGAGAACCAGATGACCCAGCGTTATATATGGAAAAACCTCCTGTTCAAATAGAAGAATTGAAAGAAACGTTTAATCAATATTTATTTGAAATAACCAATGCTAAATGGCACCGAATTGTACGTCATATTTTGGGGAAATATCAAAAAGAATTTTTTGATTTTCCGGCAGCCAAAAAAAATCACCATGCTTTTGTTGGTGGACTAGCTTATCATACTATTACTATGTTAGAACTTGCTAAAGGTGTATGTGGTCAGTATCCTGAACTTAATCCATCACTACTTTATGCAGGTGTTATCTTGCATGATGTTGGTAAGGTAAGAGAGTTATCAGGACCAATTGGAACAGAGTACACACTAGCAGGGAATCTGCTGGGGCATATTGTTATGATTGATGAAGAGATTACGAAAGCATGTGTGGAATTAAATATAACAGAAACAGATGAAGAAGTATTGGTATTAAAACATGTCTGCTTAGCACATCACGGTTTATTAGAATACGGTTCACCTGTTAGACCTAAAATTATGGAGGCGGAAATACTGCATCATCTAGATAATTTAGATGCCTCTATGCAAATGATGTTAGGTGCGTTAAAACAGATTGAACCTGGGGAGTATACTGACCGTATATTTGGGTTAGATAATCGTAATTTTTATTTACCCAAAATTTAAATAAAAAAATAAGAGGTTGGGACAATAGGTCTCAATCTCTTATTTTGGCTTTTAGTAATAATTTGTTTGATCCATTTCAAATGCTTCTTGCATGTATTTAGGAGCAACTTTCCCCTTAACTTCCCGGATAAGTTCTCCTTGGACAATTAGACGATTTGCACCAGACACATCACAGGTGACTAAAGTAACAAGCTGTTTGCCTTTGACATCATCGATTACTTCAACCTTTGTTGGCTCAACGTATTCTTTAGAGACTGTTTTATACTCATATATATACTCTAAGTCTGTTAAAAGAATGGTATCCCCAAGTTCAACGTTAACTAAAGGAGCAAATAGAAGAGCTGGATCATACATGTAATGACTGGCAAGAGCGTAGTTACCGTAACCCATTCTCTGTTCTTCTTTCATCGTTCCTGCTCCAACTGCTAAAACGTAATTAGATACGCCTTTAAAAATGGGAAGATTTAATTTAACACTTGGTATAGCAATTCCACCAATCGTATCTAAACCAGTATCCCGTCCTTTTGTTGCTTGTGCAACTAAGTTGAAATCAAGAGATTCAACTTGGTCAAAATCAAAGTTGGCGTCTTTTTTTTCATTTTTTTTGACATCTTCTCGTGTAACGTTACTAATTGTATGTTTTTTAGTGGTATCTTTAACCAAATAATTTTTAATTTGGTTATTAAAAACTAAAGACAAACCAACTAAGAGTAGTAAAATCATTAACAAGTTAATAATCGTATTTTTTATTCGTGTACCGATTGATTTCTTTGGCTTTTTTTTATGTTTTAAGGATCTTGTGTTTTCTTTCTTGCTAATTAGAATAACCTCCTCTAATAGAGTTTAACTAATAATAACACAAAATAAGCTGAAAATGAAAAAAACAAAACGGAACTCTTAAATATTACATAAGTATTTCCGGAAACCGTTTCACTTTGTGACTATGTAATATAAACTTAATTTAACGGACAGTCTTTTCCGATTCAATTTTATTAAATAAATGGTATAGTTATAGTAATGAAATTAGTAAGAGCGAGGTGAAAGGTGTTGCAAGATTATTTGTATATTCATTTAGATGCGATTAGTAATTCCATCTTAGCTAAGGGAATGAGCCATGAAGATTTTAATCGTTATACACTTAATCGTCCTGAAAACCTTCTTTTACTTAATCACAATGAACGAGAAGGAGAGTATGAAACTCACACAGGATTTCGTGTCATTCGAGGAATGGAAGAGGTTAATCAGTATTTTTCTTTAGTTGAAAGTAGAAGTCATAGAGAAGTTAAATGGATTGATTTTAATGAGTATGATGTTTTGAAACGTTTAACACCCAATGAAATATCTGAGTTGTTATACTTTGGTCATATGAAAAATCAATTACGTTCTCCTTTTTTCTATCAACTTCAAAATAATTTTGCCTTCTTTGAATTAAATCCAGAAACTGTTAAAATTTATTATCGCAACATTGAAGATTTCTATCAAACACTGTCTCAAAAAATAACTAGTGTTGTAACAAGTCAAGCAAGTGGACCTAGAACTTTTTTTAATAGAAAAACAGTGACGATAAAGGAATTACCAAAAGATATTGTGAGTCATTTAAAAGGGGTTATGCAAGAAGGAATTGTTTTCAATTTTTCTCAAACAGGATTTATTGATGAAAAATATGTGGTACCAATTCATGTTGTGGAAGATAATTTAAGAAAAGTTGATAATTATCATTTTAAACAAGAAGTTAAGATTGGTACACTGATTTATTCAAAGGAAACAGATGAGTGGGAAATTGTAAAAGAAGAATTTGAATCAATTTTATTGAAACAATAATCTGGACTACTAGCCTTTGTGTTGACAAAACGGCCTAGTGGTCTTATTATTTTTATATTAAAAACGCAAATTGGTTTTTTAGATAAAAATAAAGTATAATGTAACTCGATGAAACTTAGGAGGACTAGCATGAAAATTACTCTGATCTATGGAGGTAAAAGCGCTGAACATGATGTGTCAATCTTATCAGCCTTTTCAATTTTAAAAGCTATCTATTACAATTACTACGAAGTACAAATTGTATACATAACTAAAGATGGACAATGGTTAAAAGGACCAGTATTTAACGAAGCACCAGATTCTGAAGAACTTCTACATTTAACGCTGAAGAATGCTCAGCCTATATTGCCAAGTGATATTAAAGAAGCCAACAGTGTGATTTTCCCAGTTCTACATGGCCCTAACGGAGAAGATGGCACCGCTCAAGGTCTTTTTGAAGTATTAAATATGCCGTATGTGGGTGCTGGAGTATTGGCAAGTGCTTGTGCGATGGATAAGATTGTTGCAAAACAGTTGTTTCAACAAGCAGGAATTCCACAACTACCTTATGTATCTGTGATCAAGCGTCATTACATGAACGAAACAGATGCTGTACTTTCAGAATGTGAGGGAACGTTAATCTATCCGATGTTTGTTAAACCGGCTAACATGGGTTCTAGTGTAGGAATTAGTAAAGTAGAAACGCGCGAGGAATTAGTCAAAGCAATTGAAAATGCTTTTTGCTATGACCGACGTGTGATTGTTGAACAAGGGATTGCTGCAAGAGAATTAGAAGTTGCTGTATTAGGCAATGATGAAGTCCGGACAACAGCTGCAGGTGAAATTGTTAAAGACGTTTCTTTTTATGACTATGATTCGAAATATATTGATAATAAAGTTGTGTTACAAGTACCGGCAGAAGTATCAGATGAAATTCATTTAAAAATGCAAGAATATGCTAAAAAAGCGTACATTGCTTTAGATGGTAGTGGGTTAAGTCGCTGTGATTTCTTTTTAACTGCGAATGGTGAAATTTTCTTGAATGAAGTAAATACTTTGCCAGGATTTACACCGTTTAGTATGTACCCGCTTCTTTGGGAACATATGGGGATTACATATAGTGATCTGTTAGAAGAATTGATTCAATTAGCTAAATTGCGTCATGAAAAAAAGCAAGCGATTGAATTAGGACAAGAATTTTAAGCTGGACGGCCACGTTCAGCTTTTTTGCTGATTTTAAAGGAGAGAGTGATAGATGAAGTTAACAGTGAAAGAAGTTGTTCAAGCAGTAAAGGGAAAACTTTTGGGAGCATTGTCACCAGATACAGAAATTTTCCATGTTGAATTTGATACGAGAAATGTACAGTCTGGGACTCTTTTTGTTCCTCTAAAGGGAAATCGAGATGGTCATGAATTTATTAAACAAGCCTTTGAAAGAGGTGCCGTTGTTACGTTTTCTGATCATTTATTAGAAACTGATACTCCTTACATTTTAGTTGAAGATACATTGAAAGCTTTTCAAGAGCTGGCAAGTTTTTATTTAAACAAATTAAAACCTAAGGTCTGCGCTGTCACAGGAAGCAATGGTAAGACGACAACAAAAGATATGATTGCAGCTGTTTTAGGTACTAAGTTTATAACGTATAAAACACAAGGTAACTACAACAATGAAATTGGTTTGCCATATACAATAATGAGTATTGATGAGAGTGTTGAAATGCTTGTTTTAGAAATGGGAATGGATAGAAAAGGAGACATCGAGTTACTAACTAAAATTGGTAATCCAGATGTTGCGGCCATTACCATGATTGGAGAGTCCCATATTGAACATCTTGGTTCAAGAGAAGGGATTGCTGCGGCTAAAATGGAGATTGTTCAAGGTATAAAACCAAACGGTATATTAATTGTCCCAGCAAACGAACCACTTTTGAAACCATTGATAAAAGAGGTGAAGCAAACAGTCGAAACATTTGGTTTAACTGAAGGTGCAGATTTATCAGCGACCATTCTAGAAGAAAGAAAAGACCAAACGTCATTTACAACGAATCAGTTTAAGGACATGGTATTTACAATCCCTGTTTTAGGTCAGTACAATGTGAGTAACGCTCTTGTAGCATTGTCAGTAGGGAATGCATTTGGCGTTCCGGTTGAAAAAATGGTAAAGGGCTTGGCAACCTTTGATATGACAAAAAATCGAACAGAATGGCTAGAAACAAAAGATGGGATTCATATTTTGAGTGATGTTTATAATGCAAACCCAACAGCTATGAAGTTAGTATTAGATTCATTTTCAAAATTAGAAAAAACAGGTAAGAAAATTGTTGTCTTAGGAGACATGCTAGAGTTGGGTGAAGAGTCTAAAGAAATGCATGCAAGTGTTTCTGAATATATTAAAAAAGACGAAATAGATGATGTCTTTTTATATGGCAAGCAGATGGAATCGTTGTATGAAGTATTAAAAAATTCTTTTGATTCATCTAAATTACATTTTTTTGAAGCAACAAAAAAAGAGGTGTTAATGAAAGCTGTCAGTGATAAAATAGAGTCAGGAGATACTGTTTTTCTGAAAGCAAGTAACGGAATGGGACTTAAGGAAGTTGTTGATTATTTATTAAATAATCATTAATGGATAGTGTTCTATTGAGAATTTTAGAATTATGTGATAGTATTACACGAATGCTCGTTTTCAATTTTTTTCATAAATGTATGAGAGATGATTGACGACTGAGGCATAGTCATTAGGAGGATATCATTTGAAATTTAGTGAATTAAATTTAGACAAGAAATTATTAAAAGCGGTAGAGAACATTGGTTTTGAGGAAGCAACCCCTATTCAAAGTGCAACGATTCCATTGGCATTAGAAGGTAAAGACGTTATTGGACAAGCTCAAACGGGAACTGGTAAAACAGCAGCCTTTGGTCTACCAATGCTTGATAAAATAGATACAGAAAAATCAATGATTCAAGGTTTAGTTATTGCTCCAACAAGAGAATTAGCTATTCAAACGCAAGAAGAAATTTACCGATTAGGTAAAGAAAAAAGAATTAAAGTTCAAGCAGTTTATGGTGGAGCAGATATTGGTCGTCAAATTAGATCATTAAAAAATAATCCACATATCGTTGTTGGAACTCCAGGTAGAATGTTAGATCATATCAACCGTAAAACGTTAAAATTAGAAAAAGTTGAAACGTTAGTTTTAGATGAAGCGGACGAAATGTTAAACATGGGATTCTTAGAGGATATTGAATCAATTATCTCTAAAGTTCCAGAAACTAGACAAACATTACTATTCTCAGCAACAATGCCTGATAGTATCAAACGCATTGGTGTTAAATTTATGAAAGAACCCGAACATGTTAAGATTAAAGCCAAAGAAATGACAGCTAACTTAATCGATCAATACTTTGTTCGTTGTAAAGAATTTGAAAAATTTGATGTTATGACACGTCTTTTTGATGTTCAAAACCCAGATTTAACAATTGTCTTTGGTCGTACAAAACGTCGTGTTGATGAATTAGCACGTGGATTAGAAATGCGTGGTTACAAAGCTGAGGGAATTCATGGTGATTTACCTCAACATAAACGTATGAGTATTTTAAAAGCGTTCAAAAATGATGAAATTGATATCTTAGTTGCAACAGATGTAGCAGCACGTGGATTAGATATTTCAGGTGTTAGTCATGTTTACAACTACGATATTCCACAAGATCCAGAAAGCTATGTTCACCGTATTGGGCGTACAGGCCGTGCTGGTAAAGAAGGAATGTCAGTAACTTTTGTTACACCAAACGAAATGAGTTACTTACATGTCATTGAAGATTTAACTAAGAAAAAAATGACAACTCTTCGCCCACCTTCAAAACAAGAAGCAATTGAAGGTCAAATTGGCTCAGCGGTTGCACAAATTAAAGATTTAATGGTTGATAATGGTTTAGAAAGCTACCAAGAAGCAGCAAGTAACCTATTAGAAGAATACTCTGCAGAAGATATCGCAGCATTGTTAATCAAACAAATCTCTAAAGATGATGCTTCTGAAGTGCCGGTTAATATCACACCAGAACGTCCACTACCTTCTCGTAAAGGTAACGGAGGCCGTGGTGGTCGCGGTGGCGGGAATAACCGTGGAGGCCGTGGTGGTAACTACCGTGGTAACAGTAACAACCGTGGTGGAAATCGTGATAATAATCGTAAAAAAGAGCAATATAACAAGAAAAAACGTAACGAAAACCAACCAGGTGATAATCGTAAACGTGCTAATAACACTAATAAA
The DNA here is from genome assembly GCF_036639995.1 of Vagococcus sp. Taxonomy (GTDB): domain Bacteria; phylum Bacillota; class Bacilli; order Lactobacillales; family Vagococcaceae; genus Vagococcus. The sequence continues at coordinate 18,249 of NZ_JAVWHO010000014.1, forward strand.
GATAAAGCCCGCGGTTTTGTTATTCGCAACAACGCAAAATAAACAAATTTTAGCTAATACTTTTGGTATTAGCTTTTTTTATTGAAAATCCTTATAATAAATAAAGAAGTTTAATCAAAGGAGAAAGTAATGATTACTGGAATTGGTGTTGATATCGTGGAGTTAAAACGAATGAAGGAAGTAATTGAACGGAACCCTAAATTTATTACTCGTGTATTGACAGATAAAGAGTTAGAAACGTTTAATCAATTAGGTGACAAGCGTAAAGTTGAATTTTTAGGTGGTCGATTTGCGTGTAAAGAGGCATTTTCAAAAGCTTATGGTACCGGGATTGGTAAAGTGAAATTGACGGATATTGAAGTATTAAACGAAGAAAACGGCAAGCCATTTGTTTCTAAGTCACCGTTTGAAGGTAATGTTCATGTTTCAATTTCTCATACAGATAGTATGGCGATTGCACAAATTGTTTTAGAAAAATAAAAAGAGGCTTAATCATATTAAGATTAACCTCTGTCATTTTATTTAGTTGAATTGTTTTTAATAATAGAAATCTTTTTTATGTTTTTAGCTGAAATCATCCGTACTTGATTATTCTTTTGAAGTTTAATTACTAAAGAATCAGGATTAGATGCATGCTGATATATACGACCAACAAGGGTTTCAAAACGATTAGAGGCTTTAGCCTGTAAGTCATCTCTATATTGAATCACAACAATACTTTTTTGAGTGATTGCTTGATTGATTTGTTGTAAGATGCGATTTTCTTGTTTTTCTTTTTCAGAATCTTCATCGATAAAAGAAGCAAAGAAACGTTGAGACGAGCGAGAAATAAAACGTGTGAATTTTTTTACACTATTGTCTGAATCGGAATCCATCGACCTGTTACTACTTGTCATTGTTTTGCCCCCCTATATTTCCTATTATTCATTATACGAATGGGAATGGTCTTAGTCAAATAAATAATAATATTATTTTACCCTTTACTTTGAAAGGAGAGAAATAAATTGCTTAAAGAATTATACCCATCCAATTTTAAATCATTGAATTTTGATAATAGTGCAGAATGGCTACCATTTTTTGATTCCAAGAAAAAGACCGTGGCTGAAATGTCGACACGTATAGTTAAGCTAAATGAAAAAGATGCTTTTTTTGCTTACTACGATAAAAATCATTTACTATTCATTGTTGGCGCAAATTTTAGCCATGAAATTATGGAGGTAAATTCTATATTAGCAATGAATTCGTCTGTTCGACTAAAAGATTATCAAAAAGGGTTAGAAGAAATAGGAAAAAGAAGATTTCTGAAGAAAATAATTATTAAGTTAGCTAGACAACCTATTCAAATAGAAGAACAATTGAGAAAAATAAAATATGAATTTAACTTAAATGAAGGCTATGTCACAGAGTTGATTTATCATACTGGACTTGTTCTAGGTGGAGGAGGAGCAAAAGGGGCGTATCAGATAGGCGTCTGGCGAGCGTTAGAGGAGATGCAGATACCATTTGCTATGATTAGCGGAACGTCTGTTGGCGCGCTAAATGGAGGCCTTATTTTGCAGGGAGATTTGAAGAGTGCAGAGGAAATGTGGCAATCTATTGTAACAGAGAAGATTTTATCAATTCCAAAAGAAACACAAGAAAGCACGTATTCAATGAATCAATTAATAAATGACTTGCAAAAGCTAACAAAAGTGGCGATTCAAGAAAAAGGAGTTAGTACGGAACCTCTTTTTTCTTTAATTAAGGACTTAATGCGTGGTGATAAGGTATTTAAGAGTAAAAAAGAATTTTATTTAGTAACGACAGAAACACCTAAAATGGAAGAAAAAATTGTTTCTTTAGAAGATATGACAGAGGAGACGTTTCCTCAATGGTTGCTGGCTTCTTCCTCATTCTTTCCAGCGATGCAAGCCTGTCAAATAGCAGGGACATATTACGTTGATGGTGGTTATCGAAATAATGTCCCAAAAGATGTGCTAGTAAAGAAAGGCGCAACCGAATTGATTGTGATTGATGTTAATGGTCCTGGGATAACTAAACCATATAAAGTACCAGAAGATATTGTTGAAATTAATATTAATAGTTCCTGGGGACTGGGAAACGTATTGTTGTTTGATGGCAATCGTTCACGCTGGAATATTGAACTAGGCTATCTTGAAACGAAAAAGAAGTTGGGCTATTATCATGGATGTGAGTATACCTTTTGTGATGCCGAGTTTAAGAAAAGTAGTTTACAGTTGAGTCGTGAATTTTATAGCTTTTTGAAAAAAGTTCCTAGATTTACAACATGGTTTGAAAAGAAAACAACAGTAAAACCATGGGAATGGTTATTAAAAAATGATATAGAACCAGAGTTTTTTAGTATATTACTATTAGAGTCATTGGCAAAAAAAGTAGCTATTCAACCGACAACTTGTTATAAAATTACTGAGCTCTGTCAATTGGTGATACAAGAGATTAAATTAGAAGGAAAATCAGAACTATTAGGCTCAGAAGAACCAATGATGCGATCATTAAGTGAGTGGCTAACAAAATACATCCAGAAGAAATTACCAATTACAGATAGTCAATTAACTGCCTCTTATTATTATTACTTTAAAGAATTTGAAGATGATAAGCGGGAGATGTATAATTTATTAATGGATGTCTCGTGGAAAAACGCTTTAGAAGCATTATTTTTAATATTTTTAGAAATGAGGAATGGATAAATGGCATAAGAGTTTTCTTATGAAATTGTTGAAGAAATTGTGGTTCTTTCAGAAAATCCAAAGGGATGGCGTAAAGAATTGAACTTAGTTAGTTGGAATGAACGTGCACCTAAGTTTGATTTAAGAGACTGGGCGCCTAATCATGAAAAAATGGGTAAAGGTGTAACGTTATCTAATGAAGAATTTAATGCCTTAAAAGAAGCAATAAAACAAATGTAGGTGAAAAAAATGAAAAGTATGACAGGGTATGGTAAAAACCATTGTTTAAAAGAAGATTATCAAATTGTTGTTGAAATTAAATCAGTTAATCATCGTTATTTAGATACACAAATTAGAATGCCAAGAGAGTTTAGTTTTCTAGAAATGTCGATGAAAAATTGTGTTAAAAAATATTTAACACGTGGTCGTGTTGAATGTTTTGTAACTATCCAAAAAGAGGCTGAAGCGTATCAAAGTATGTCTATCAAATGGAATTTGTTAGATCAATTAGTAGGAGAGTTAAACGAAGCTAAAACGACTAGATACCAAGGGAAGAAATTTTCACCAAGTAAAATTTTAACTGGAGCAATCATGCATCCAGATATTTTTGAAGTAGCAGATAAAAAAGAAGTTGATGAAACTTTTGAGCAAGATTTACTGGAAACTTTCGAAAAAGCAATTCAAGACCTTGAAAAAAGTCGATTAGCTGAAGGAACAGAAATTCAAAAATACTTTGCTACGTATCGGTTAGATATTGAAGAAGCTATAAAAAAAATAAAAGGTCAATCAGAAAAAATTGAATCTGAATACCAAGAAAAATTGGAAAAGAAAATTTCTGATTTAATTGGAGATAAAGTTGACGAAAATCGTTTATTAACAGAAGTTGCTTTATTAATAGAAAAAGGAGATATTAATGAAGAACTTGATCGTTTAGCAATTCATTTAAATAAACTATCTCAATTGTTAAAAAAAGAAACACCTGTTGGAAAAGAAATGGATTTTCTGATACAAGAAATGAATCGTGAAGTGAATACAATAGGCTCTAAATCAACAGCAATTGAAATTAAAGAACAAGTTGTTTTCCTGAAGACGGTTGTTGAAAAAATAAGAGAACAAGTTCAAAATATTGAATAGAGACGTGTTTTTTTAATTTTTTAATGAAATCAACCTTGCAAATTTTCCTTTCACAGTGCATTATAGTAAATAAAACTAAAAAAGTGTGTGAAAGGAAGACAACATGTCAGAAAGAGGGTTATTAATCGTATTATCTGGACCGTCTGGTGTTGGTAAAGGTACGGTAAGAAAAGCGATATTTGAAAGTGAAGGCAACGAGTTTGAATATTCTATCTCAATGACAACACGTCAAATGAGAGATGGAGAGAAGGAAGGTATTGACTACTTCTTTCGTTCAAAAGAAGAATTTGAAGAGTTGATTCAATCTGGAAAAATGTTAGAATATGCAGAGTATGTGGGCAATTACTATGGTACCCCTTTAGATTATGTGAATCAGACATTAGATGCGGGCAAAGATGTCTTTTTGGAAATTGAAGTTCAAGGTGCTTTAAAAGTAAAAGAACAAGTGCCAGATGGCGTATTTATCTTTTTAACACCGCCTGATTTTGATGAGTTGAAATCACGAATTGTTAACAGAGGAACAGATGACATGTCTGTTATCGAAGAAAGAATGAAAGTTGCACGTGAAGAAGTTGAAATGATGCGACATTATGATTATGCTGTAGTTAACGACCAAGTGGAACTTGCCGTTGATCGCATTAAAAAAATAATAGAAAGCGAACACTACCATGTAGAACGTGTGATTGATCGCTATGAAAAAATGTTAAAGGAGTTTTAATTATGTTAAATCCATCAATCGATAAATTATTAGAACAAGTAGACTCAAAATATTCTTTGGTTATTCTATCAAGTAAACGTGCGCACGAACTTGATTTAGGGGCACAACCGATGATTGAAGAAGATAAATTTGTTTCAGTTAAAAATGTTGGTCGTGGCCTAGAAGAAATCGCTAGCGGTGACGTTGTGATTGATCCTAATCCGGAATTAAAAAGAGAACTACTTAAACGTCAAGAAGAAGAAAAAAAAGCATTGAAACGTCGTGAACACCAAGAATTAGAAGCAAGAATTCAAATGGATCGTAAAATATAATTATCTGATTTAGATAATGTGATGACTAACAAGAAAAAAGAATCTGTGACTGTTGACGTCACAGGTTTTTTTTCATAAGAAAGACCAGGTGATTTTATGAACTTTAATCATTTGAAAAATGAAGCAAACAAAGTGATTAATCCTAAAAAATATTCAAATTATGCTGAAGGTGGACAAGTAGCAGCAGCTCTTGAGACGGCTTCAGGTAATGTTTATACTGGGATTTGTATTGATACTGCGTGTTCCTTAGGATTTTGTGCTGAACATGCAGCTGCGGCAGATATGTTAAAACATGGCGAAACGCATATTGTTAAAATGGTTGCTGTAGATCAGGATGGAAATTACTTAGCACCTTGTGGTAGATGTCGTGAGTTTTTATCTCAGTTAGATGATAGAAATGATGGAATGATAGTAATTTTGGGAGAAGATAAGACATATTTGTTAAGAGAGCTCTTACCTTTTGATTGGAAAAAGTAAATAGAAAAGGTACTGATCTAGCAAAAAATGCTAAAAGAAGTACCTTTTTTAAGTGACTATTTAAATAAGATAGAAACAGACAAACGACGCAATTTTTAGTACAATAAAGCAGATGAGAAAGGAAGAGATGCATGCTATTTATTGCAGATATTATTGTGGATGTACCATCAATGCAGACAGATCAACCTTTCAGCTATATTATTCCTGAAAATTTACAAGACGTTATTGAAGTGGGGATGCGTGTTGAAGTACCATTTGGTAATGGTAATCGTCACATTCAAGGGTTTATCGTTGCGTTAAAAAAAGTAGATAATATAGAAAATGACTTAAAACCAATAATTAATGTGTTGGATTTATACCCTGTCTTAAATGATGAGTTACTTGAATTAGCAGATGAAATGAAGGAAACAACTTATTCGTTTAAAATTACCTGTCTTCAAACGATGTTACCAAGCGTGATGCGCTCGTCTTATAAAAAGTTCGTCACATTAACAGATAATCAAGTACCACAACACGTGAGAGATGAGTTGTTTTTAGGTTTAGCTGAGATTGAGTGGGAAGAAGCAAAAGAGTCACCGCATTTTCCAGAACTACTTCGACTAAAACAAGATGGTAAAGTAGATGTTCGTTATGAAATCACAACGAAAAATAAAGTGAAAACAAAGCGTGTCATTCGAAAAAGCATCTCAAATGAAGTTTTAGAAAAAGAAAGAGAAACCATTCGTAAAAATGCCAAACAAAAATTACGATTGCTTTCTTTTTTAATGGAGATTGATGATAAAGAATATAGTATTAAAGAATTGATGGAAGAGCATCAAATAAATAGAACAGCTATTAATGATGCGAAAAATGCTGGTTGGTTAGTTATTGAAGAAAAAGAAGTTTATCGTGATCCTTATGCTTTTCATAATTTTAAAAAGGATACGCCGTTAGTTTTAAATGATGAGCAACAAGTAGCGCTAGATACTATGGTAACGTCAATGGATCAACAAAAATCAGATGTTTTCTTATTAGAAGGTGTGACAGGTAGTGGTAAAACAGAGATTTATCTACAAGCGATAGCTCATGCATTAGAAAAAAATCAAACGGCTATTATGTTAGTGCCAGAAATTTCATTAACACCGCAAACAGTGACTCGTTTTAAAAAACGTTTTGGTGATGAGGTAGCTGTTCTTCATAGTGGCTTATCCCAAGGTGAAAAATATGATGAATGGCGAAAAATTGAACGCAAGGAAGCTCGTGTAGTGGTTGGTGCCAGGTCAGCAATCTTCGCTCCTCTTAAAAACATCGGGTTGATTGTAATTGATGAAGAACATGAGGGAAGTTATAAACAAGATGAGACCCCAAGATATCATGCCAAAGACTTAGCTGTTTGGAGAGGTAAGTATCATCATTGTCCAGTATTATTAGGAAGTGCAACACCCTCTTTAGAAGCAAGAGCAAGAGCTCAAAAAGGCGTGTATCAATTATTAACGTTAGAAAAAAGAGCCGTCTCTAAATCAGTTTTACCAAAGATAAAAGTTATTGATATGCGAGAAGAAATGAAACAGTCCCTGACAACGAGTTTCTCAGGACCTTTACTTGAAAAACTAAAGGAAGGTATTGAAAAAAAAGAACAGACCGTCTTAATGTTAAATAGAAGAGGTTATTCATCTTTTGTGATGTGCCGTGATTGTGGGTATGTTTTGCCATGTCCTAATTGTGATATCTCATTAACTTTGCATATGGATACAAAACAAATGAAATGTCATTATTGTGGGCATGAAGAACGAATTCCTTACCGTTGTCCTGTGTGTGATGGGGATAAAATTCGTTATTATGGAACAGGAACTCAAAAAATTGAAGAAGAGCTGAAGGAGATATTACCAGAAGCACGTGTTATTCGGATGGATGTAGACACGACTCGAAAAAAAGGAGCCCATGAGAAATTACTAAAACAATTTGGTAATCATGAAGCTGATATTTTATTAGGGACTCAAATGATTGCTAAGGGATTGGATTTTCCCAATGTCACGTTGGTTGGTGTTTTAAATGCAGACACAGCTTTAAATTTACCTGATTTTAGGTCAAGTGAAAAAACCTTTCAGTTATTAACACAAGTAAGCGGAAGAGCTGGTCGTGGTGAAAAAGCCGGTGAGGTACTGATTCAAACCTTTAATCCGGGTCATTATGCGATTCAACTAGCGAAATTACAAAACTATGAACAATTTTATCAACAAGAAATGAAAATAAGACATCAAGGAAATTATCCTCCTTTTTATTTTACAACGCAACTTGTTGTTAGCCATGAGGAAGAACACTTGGCTGCTAAAAAAATGTATGAAATTGTTAATTTACTAAAAAAGTTTGTTTCACCACAAGCTATTGTCTTAGGTCCAACGCCTAAATCAGTTGCTAGAATGAATAAAAGGTATTATTATCAAACAGTCATTAAATATAAAAATGAACCTAACCTTTCAAAGGGCTTAAAAATTATTTTAGAAGAATCTCAAAAAGAGATTCGAAACGGTTTAAGAATAACTATTGATATGGAACCTCAACATTTTATATAAAGGAAAGGATGACAACGTGAGAAAAATTGTAATGTACCCAAATGAATGTTTAACAAAACCAACAAAAAAAGTGACGCATATTGATGATGATATCATTGAATTATTGGATGAGATGTATCAACTAATCAAAAAAAATGACGCTATAGGTATAGCGGCTAATCAAGTCGGTATCTCTAAAAGTATTGTGGTCATTGAACTAGATGAAGAGTCAGGGCTTTTTGAAATGCTTAATCCAGAAATCATTGCTTGTAAAGGCAAATCAATAGATGTAGAGGGCTGTTTAAGCTTTCCTGAAGTGTATGGAACAGTTGAAAGATATGAAGAGGTCACTGTGCGCTATGTAGATCGTGATGGCTATGAAATGGAAGTTGATGCAACAGGTTATTTGGCACGAGCATTTCAACATGAATTGGAACACTTAAAAGGTGATGTTTTTACCGATAAAATTATTGAGACAATCGCACCTGAAAATTTAGTAGCGTATATGGAGGAGCATGGTTATGACTAAAATAGTCTTTATGGGGACACCAGATTTTTCAGTTCCAATCCTAGATGGCTTAGTTGAAGCTGGTTATGATGTGTTACGAGTGGTGACACAACCAGATCGACCTGTGGGAAGAAAAAGAGTTTTAACGCCACCACCGGTGAAAGCAGCTGCGTTAAAACATAATATTAAAGTACTACAACCAGAAAAAATAAGTGGTTCAGATGAAATGACAGAAATTATGGCACTGCAACCAGACTTAATTGTAACAGCTGCTTTTGGTCAATTTTTACCAACGGCTTTATTAGAAGTGCCTAAATTTGGTGCTATTAATGTCCACGCCTCTCTTTTACCAAAATATCGCGGCGGGGCACCTGTTCATTATTCGATTATTAATGGAGATGATAAAACTGGCGTCACTATTATGCGAATGGTGAAAAAAATGGATGCTGGTGATATTTTAACGCAAGAATCATGGCCTATTGAAAAAACAGATGATGTTGGTAGTATGTTTGATAAATTAAGCTATCTTGGTAAAGAGATGCTTTTAACAATGTTACCAGAATTTTTAGAAGGTAATTTTAAGGAAACTCCTCAGGAAGAGTCGTTAGTTACGTATTCACCTAATATTACACGTGAAGAAGAACAAGTGGATTGGAATAAAACAAGCCAACTGATTGATTGCCAAGTAAGAGGGATGAGACCGTGGCCTGTTGCGTATACGATGTATCAAGATAAACGAATGAAGTTATGGGATGCAACACCTTTAGAAGAAACGACAACTGAAAAAGCTGGAACAATTATTCAAATTAATAAAAAGAATTTCTGGGTTGCGTGTGGAGAAGGCACTGTGTTACAAATTAATGATCTACAACCAGCAGGAAAAGGGCGCTTAAAAGCTACTGAGTACTTAAATGGTGTGGGTCGTGAAATGGAAGTAGGCAATTATTTTGAATAAAAATCGTAAATTACCAAGAAAAGTATATGAGTCACCTCGATTGGCAGCACTTGAGTTACTGATTCAAGTCTCTGAAGAAGATGCATACTCTAATTTACTTGTAAAAGAATACATTAGTAAGCATCGCTTGTCTGAAAAAGATGGACGCTTAATGACAGAGGTTGTTTATGGCACAATTAGTCGAAAAATAACGTTAGAATATGGTTTAACTAATTTTGTCGAAGACACATCAAAAATTGAAAATTGGGTAAAACAATTGTTATTACTTTCTATGTATCAAATGGAATACTTAGATAAAATACCTGTTTATAGTATTATTAGTGAAGCTGTTGAGATTGCTAAAGCAAAAGGAAATCCTGGGATTGGTCGTTATGTTAATGGTGTCCTTAGAAATATTCAACGCCAAGGACCAAGACCAACAGATACCATTAAAAATAAATTGAAACGGTTATCTACAGAAATTAGTATTCCTAAATGGTTAACTAAAAAACTGATTGATGAAATTGGTTATGAAGAAACACAAAAGTTAGGCGAATCTTTACTGCAACCAAGTAAAGTTAGTGCGCGAGTTGATATAAATAAAATTTCCCGAGATGAAATTATTGAAAGACTAGTTAGTGAGGGAATTTCTGCAGAAAAGAGTAATGTATCGCCGTACGGTGTTGTAGCTGAAAAAGGCTTTTTAGCAGGTAGCACACCTTTTAAAGAGGGGTTAATGACTGTCCAAGATGAAAGTTCGATGTTAGTTGCTCCAAGCATGCAGATTGAACCTGGACACCATACACTTGATGCATGTGCTGCACCAGGTGGGAAAACCGTTCATATGGCAACGTTCCTAGACAAAGAAGCAGGAGGAAAGATTACAGCATTAGATATTTATGAGCATAAAATAAATTTAATCAATGAAAATGCTAACCGCTTAAAAGTGTCGGATGTTGTGGAGACTAAGTTACTAGACGCAAGAGAAGTGGCGACTACCTTTGAAGATGAAACATTTGACAGAGTACTTATTGATGCGCCTTGTTCTGGTTTAGGATTATTACGCAGAAAACCTGATATTAAGTACAGTAAAAATAAAGAAGACTTTTTAAATTTACAACAGATGCAATTAGAAATTTTAGAAAGTGTTGTTACAAAAGTAAAGGTATGGGGTATAATAACGTATAGTACGTGTACTATTACTTCAGAAGAAAACAAAGAAGTAATAGACCAATTTTTGGAAAAACATCCCAACTTTGAAAAAATAGATATTGTTGGTACTGAACCAGTTTCAGAAAGTTACCACGAAAAAATGTTACAAATTTATCCACATCAATATCAAACTGACGGTTTTTTCATTTGTTGCTTAAGAAGAAAAGCATAGTTGGCCGAACGAAGGAGTGAAATCATGCAAATTGAATTCCAGACTAATGTAGGACGCAAAAGAAAAAGTAATCAAGATACAGTAGGCGTATATAAAAACAAATCTGGTGTTATTATCGGAATTGTTGCTGATGGTATGGGCGGGCATCAAGCAGGAGACACAGCAAGTTTCTTAGTGGTGACAGGTCTTGGTAAAACGTGGGAAGAAACAAGTTTGAAAGATCAAGAAGAAGTTGCTCGTTGGTTGGTATCGGATATTCAACGAGAAAACAAAATTATTTATAGCGAAGGAAGTAATAATCCTGATAAATTTGGTATGGGCACGACGGTTGTCATTGCCGCGCTTTTAGACAATCAAATTCTATTAGCACATGTGGGTGATAGTCGAGCGTACATCGTTAGAGATGGAGCCATTAGACAATTAACAGATGATCATTCATTAGTTAATGAGTTAGTCAAAACAGGAGAAATTACAGAGGATATGGCAGCTAAACATCCTAAGAAAAATATATTAGTTCGCTCAGTTGGTGTGCCGGGTGAGGTAGAAGTTGATTTATCTGTTTTTTCAATTAAGGAACAGGATCATCTTTTACTTTGTTCTGACGGACTAAGTAACATGCTATCAGATTCGGAGATTAAAGGAATTATTCAACAACCAAAACCTCTTAAAGAAAGAGTGGAACGTTTAATTAGTGAAGCTAACGAGGCAGGTGGTACTGATAATATCACTGCTTTATTAATTGAGTTTAGGTCTCCAAGTAAGGAGGATTACGAAGCATGATAAAATTAGGCACTAAAATAGGTGAACGTTACGAAGTCATTGGTAACATTGGTAGTGGTGGTATGGCTAATGTTTACTTAGCCAAAGATTTGATTTTAAATCGTGAAGTGGCTGTAAAGGTACTTCGTTTCGACTTTCAAAATGATCAAGATGCCATTAGACGTTTCCAAAGAGAGGCGCTAGCTGCGACTGAAATGGTTCATCCAAATATTGTGAGTGTTTATGATGTAGGTGAAGAAAATGGCATGCAATATATTGTCATGGAATACGTCAAAGGAACCGATCTTAAACAATACATCAAAAATCAAAAAAATATCCCGTTAAATACGGTGGTAGATATGATGGGACAAGTGTTATCAGCAATTTCACTAGCTCACCAACATCGAATTATCCATAGAGACTTAAAACCACAAAATATTTTAGTAGATGAAGATGGTACGGTGAAAATTACCGATTTTGGTATTGCAATTGCTTTGTCAGAAACATCTATTACTCAAACTAACACGCTACTTGGTTCTGTTCATTATTTATCTCCAGAACAAGCTAGAGGTGGAATGGCTACGCGCCAATCTGATATCTACGCTTTAGGGATTATTTTGTATGAATTATTAACAGGCGGTGTTCCTTTTGAAGGAGAGTCAGCTGTTTCAATCGCTTTAAAACATTTCCAAAAAGAGATGCCATCAGTTCGCGATAGCAATCCTCAGATTCCACAACCTTTGGAAAATGTTGTGCTGCGTGCAACCGCAAAAGAAACAGCGGATCGTTATAAAACAGTAGATGAAATGTTTGCAGATTTAAAAACAGCATTAAACTCTAATAGAGCAAATGAAGAACGCTTTGAACCTTCTGCTATGATGGACGAAACGATTATGTTAGATCCGATTGATGAAAGCTATGTACCAAATCAAGTAGCAGTGAAAGAACCTAGCATTAAAGAGTTAGATGATGATGATGACGATGAGTTAGATGATGTGAAGAAAAAATCGAAACGCGGCATGAAAATTTTCTTTATCTTACTAGGTTTAGTTCTGTTAGTTTCAGGAGGATTCTTTGTTCTTGGTCGTAAAAATGGTGATGTTGAAATTCCTGATGTGAGTGGAAAAACAGAAACAGAAGCGATTATGATACTACAAGACAAAAAAATTAAAGTGGGAAAAACGAAAGAAATTAGTGATGATAAAGTCGATAAGGATTTAATTGTTAAAACAGATCCACCAATAGGAACTTCTGTGAAGAAAGAAAAAGGGGAAGTTACCCTTTATGTAAGTTCTGGTAAATCAGGTATTAAAATGAAGGATTATACGAAAGAAGAAGTCATGGATGCCAAAGATGATTTATTAAGCAAAGGATTTAAAGAAGAAAACATAAAAATTGAAAAAGTTAAGTCAGATTCTGCTAAAGAAGGAACTGTGGTGAAACAAACGCCAAAATCCGGACGTGAAGTAAAACCAGAAGATACGAAAGTAACTTTAGTTGTTAGTGAAGGTGCGGAAACTTTTTCATTAAGTAATATGGAAGGATATACGCGTGAGCAAGCAATGAGTTATCTAGATAGTGTTGGCTTAGTCTTTATTGATGGTGGGTCAGACTATTCAAATGTAACACAAGGAAACGTTGCATACGCTTATCCAAAAAATGGAAATGGAAATAAAGTTAAAAAAGGCGATGAAGTCTATGTGATTTTCTCAGCAGGAGCAAAAACAGTTCAGTCGAGTTCGTCATCAAGTTCAAGTTCCGTGCCAGAACCATCAACAACAGAAACCACACCGCCGGTAACAACAACTGATACTGGAGATTCCGGTCAACCAGAAGAAAGTAAAGAAGAAGTTAAAAACGAAGGTCATGGAAACTAGAAAGAGAATCTTTTGATTTCTCTTTCTTTTTTTGTTTTAACTTGTGTTACAATGAAAAACATAGAGAACAAGATTATTAAAGGAGGGACGCTATGCCAAAAGGACAAATAAGAAAAGCATTAAGTGGTTTTTATTATGTATATCATGAAGGCGAAACGTATCAAACTCGAGGCCGTGGTAATTTTAGAAATCGTAACATTACTCCTTTAGTTGGTGATTGGGTTGAATTTGAAAGTACGAACTTAACGGATGGCTACTTATTAGAAGTATTAGAAAGAGAAAACGAACTCATTCGTCCACCTGTCTCAAATGTTGATTTAGGAGTAGTTGTGACGAGTTGTGTGCAACCTAATTTTTCTTATAATCTGTTGGATCGTTTCCTAGTAACATTAGAGTCTAAACGAATTAAACCGATTATTTATATAACAAAAGTAGATATTGCATCAGATGATGTGATAGAAGAACTTCAACAAATGCGTGAGTACTACGAATCAATCGGCTATCCTGTTTTATTTTCAGAAAACGGAAAAAAAGAAAAATTAACGGAATTTTTCACCGATAATTTAACTGTATTTATGGGGCAATCAGGTGCGGGAAAGTCCACTCTTCTAAATAATATTGCGCCACAACTTGATTTAGAAGTTGGTGAGATTTCGGAAGCTTTAGGTCGAGGGCGCCATACTACAAGACATGTGGAGTTATTAGAAATAAATGGTGGTTTGGTTGCTGATACCCCAGGTTTTAGCTCGATTGAATTTTTGGAGATTGAATTAGAAGATTTACCTAAAGAATTTCCTGAATTTCTAGAAGCTTCTCAATTTTGTAAATTTAGAGAATGTATGCATCACAAAGAGCCAAAATGTGAAGTAAAACATCGAGTAGAAACTGGAGAAATTCTTCAGTCTAGATATGATAATTATTTACAATTTGCTGAAGAAGTTAAAGCAAGAAAACCTAAATATAATAAAAAGTAAAAGTGAGGAAGATAACTATGGTAAAAATAGCACCATCAATTTTAAGCGCAGATTTTGCAAATTTAGAAAGAGATATTAAATTAGTGGAAGAAAAAGGAGCAGATTACATCCATGTAGATGTGATGGATGGCCAATTTGTCCCTAATATTACGTTAGGAGCAAATATTGTTTCAGCTATTCGACCTGTAACAAAATTACCTTTGGATGTTCATTTGATGATTGTTGAGCCAGAACGTTTCATTCCTGACTTTGCTAAAGCTGGATCAGATATTATTACGGTTCATGCTGAAAGTACTGTTCATATTCATCGTGCGATGCAAATGATCAAAAATGAAGGCGTGAAAGCTGGCGTTGTGATCAATCCGGGAACACCAGTCTCAGTGATTGAGCATGTCTTACCCTTAGCTGATTTAGTTTTAATTATGACAGTTAATCCTGGTTTTGGCGGACAAGCATTTATATCAGAATGTCTTGAAAAAGTTGAACAACTAGATGTATTAAGAAAAGAAAAAGGCTACACATACGAAATTGAAATTGATGGCGGTGTGGATAATAAAACAGCAAAAACTTGTGTTGATGCTGGTGCTGATGTGTTGGTGGCAGGTTCTTATGTTTATAATTCACCTGATGTAGGTGAAAGAATTGCTACATTGAGAGAAGTTGTTAAGTAATGATTACTGATGTGGTTATCATAGGAGGCGGTAATCCAAATGAGTGGCCTTCTTTAAGTGACTATCAAAAAGAAACAACGGCGTGGATTGGTGTGGATAGAGGGACACTTTACGGCTTAAAAGCTAATTTACCACTTATTAAAGCGGTAGGTGACTTTGATTCATTATCAAAAGAAGAGTGGATTTGGGTAAATGAGAAACTTGTTGATATAGAGTCGTGTCAGGCTGAAAAAGATGATACAGACATGGAACTAGGTGTATTAACAGCAATGGAAATGTTTCCAGAAGCCAATATTATTATAATTGGTGGAAGTGGTGCGCGTTTAGATCATTATTTATCTAATTTATGGTTACCTCTTCAAGAACGTTTTTTTCCTATCCTTGAAAAAATAACTTTGCTAGATAACTTGAATAGTGTGAGTTACTTTAAACCGGGTAATCATCAGGTGAAAAAAGAAAGAGACAAAAAATACTTAGCATATATTTGCTTAACGCCGGTTACTAATTTAACGTTGTATGATGCCAAATATAAATTAGAGAATGTTGATTTCACTTATCCGAGATCACTATCAAGTAACGAATTTGTAGGTGAAACAAGTGAATTTTCTTTTGATTCTGGCTTGATGTGTGTGATCCAAACAAAAGATAGAGAGTAGATAATGAAAAAAAGAAGAATGCGATTGTGTAGCGACCCCCAAAAGTTAGACCAAAAAATCTAACTTTTAGGAGTCACAACATTTTGCATTCTTCTTTTTATTTAGTTATTAATTAAAAAAATGGATTTCCATATTTGTCACAATACTTGTAAAAACCATGTTGATTCATATAAATTGTTTTTTCTATCGCCTCATCTGTGTCAAAACGTATGGCTTTTAAAACTAATTCAGTAAATTCTATTGGTCCTGTTCCATTTGCTGTAATTAGGTTACGATCGGAATAAGCTAATTGTTCTACAAAGTCTTCAGGGTTAGAATAATTAGCAAAGTCAGTCCATAAAAATTGCGAATTTCCTGTATGTTTATAATGAGATAGCAAGCAGTTTCTAGCTAAATAGTCAACGGCACCACAAATGGCTCCAACAGTAATATTTTGGTTTAGATAATGATTGATTGAGTTGGATAAAGTGTCATTTGTCAGGTTCCACGAGTTACTACCAATCAGGATGAACAAATCAATTTTTTCAGGTAATTCGCCAAGCAATAAGTCTACTTTTGTTTTAAAACCTCCAATTGAAGTGACTTCTTTTTGAATAGAAGCTGTTTTTACGGTCCAATCTGTGGATTTATTTAAGGTGCTTGATAGATAAGCTCCTTCCCAATCAGCGTACTCATCTAGTAAAAAAAATATAGCAGTTTTCATCTTTACCTCTTTCATGTCAAAAATTTATTGGTAACTTATTATAACATTTTTTAGTTAAAAAAGAACGTACATTCGTAATAAAAACATACTTTTTTTAATTAAAAAGAAGGAATGCACTGAGTGTAAAAGATAGAAAAATACTTATGAATGTTAAATAAATTATTTGATTTAAAGGACGTTTAAACAAGAAGAGACACAAGGAAAAGGTTAGTATATCTAAAAGTGATGCAATGCTTAACTCCGGTTGCTTGTAAGTAAATGTGTAATAAAACATGACAGCAATAACTCCAATAGTTAGAATTTTTCCAAATCGAGTGTTTTCCCTAGTGTACCAACATAAATAAGCTAAAAAGGGAGAGATTATGGTGAGAATAATCCAGTATATTACTTTATGATAAGGAAATATGCCGAGAACTGTGGCGGAGTATGTATAATAACTACCAATCATTCCAGCGTAAAAGAAAAAAACGCTGATGGCTGCTTTTAATGGTGTTTTACTAAATAAGGTAATAACCAAGGCAAGTAGTAGCCAGATGGACATTCGACTTAAAAAACGATCAATTTCAAGAATATCAAGATACAGTGGTAAAGTTCCACGAGGTATTTCATCTAAAAATTTTGATAAAACGCCTAACCCGGTACCTATGAAAAAGATACAAAGAATAGATAGTGGTTCTTTGAGTGTAAATTTTTTAGAGTGCGTATGATTGGATGGTAAATAAGATTGCATAGTATTTCACTCCTTTATTCGATAATTCTCCTTTATCGTAGCATAGAGGATGTGAAGAGAGCTTAATATTTTCTGAATAATATCTTAAATAAAAAAAGCCACCGCTCACATTTTTGTGAAGGGTGACTTATTTTTAAACAAAAAAAAACCAAAATTTTCATTTTAGTCTCTTTCTTCATTTTAATCTGATTGTAAAATCTATATGTCTCAAAAAGATCTAAACGCGCTCAACTTTTCCGGATTTCAAAGCACGAGCAGAAACCCAAACTTTTTTAGGCTTACCGTCAACTAAGATACGAACTTTTTGTAGGTTTGCACCCCAAGTACGTTTAGAAGCGTTCATTGCGTGAGAGCGAGTGTTACCAGATCTAGCTTTACGCCCAGTTATATAACATTCTTTTGCCATGATATTCCCTCCTTTGCTTTGAATAATATCATTTGTACATTAATCACACTAGAATAATTTATCATAATTTCCTTGTTTATGCAATAAGAATTTTATGAGATTGTGTAACTAGTTGAAAAAAACCTGATATTAATGATTTTTTCTTTAACAATATTAGAGATTGTGATAAACTGGTGGGTGATAATGGGAATTACTGACTATAGGGAGGTAGTAAAATGGCTGTAAAAATTAAAACACAGACTGGAACCATTGAAATTTCTAATGATGTCATCGCTACTGTTGTAGGTGGAGCTGCGACAGATATCTATGGTATCGTTGGTATGGCAAGTAAAAATCAAATTAAAGATAATTTAAATGATATTTTAGGTAAAGAAAATTATTCTAGAGGCGTTGTCGTACGTCAAGAAGAAAATGGTGTCGCAGTTGATGTGTATATCATGGTAAGCTATGGAACAAAAATTTCTGAAGTAAGTCGTAACGTGCAAGAAAAAGTGAAATACAATCTTGAAACAATGCTCGGGGTTGTCGCGAATTCTGTTAATATTTTTATCCAAGGTGTTAGAGTACAACCTGAATAAAAATCGATTGCACAACATATGAAGATATATGTTTTTTGAATGAAATGAGGAGGAACATTTTAGTGGAAGTGAAAGCAATCAACGGAGGACAATTTCAAGCAATGGTTCAAGCAGGTGCTAATCGTCTGAATCAAAATGCCGAATTTGTCAATTCTTTAAATGTTTTCCCTGTACCAGATGGTGATACAGGAACAAATATGGATTTATCAATGACAAGTGGTGCTAAAGCAGTTAGAGATGCAACGAGTGAGCATGTAGGTGAACTTGCAGCAATTCTTTCAAAAGGATTATTAATGGGAGCAAGAGGGAACTCAGGCGTTATCTTGTCTCAAATTTTCCGTGGTTTTTCAAAACAAATCGTTAATGAAGAAGAGCTAGACGCACAACAATTGGCAGATGCTTTTAAAAATGGTGTAGAAACAGCGTATAAAGCAGTAATGAAACCAGTAGAGGGAACAATTTTAACTGTTTCTCGTGGAGCAGCTATTGCGGCTGAGAAAAAAGCGAAAACTTCTGATGATTGTATTGAAGTAATGGAAGCTGCTTTAAAGGGTGCTAAAAAAGCATTAGCTAAAACACCTGATATGCTACCAGTTTTAAAAGAAGTTGGCGTAGTCGATAGTGGTGGTCAAGGTTTAGTCTTTGTTTATGAAGGTTTCTTTGAATCATTATCAGGTAAAGTTGTTGAAAGTGATTTACATCAACCAACACCTGGTCAAATGGATGCAATGGTAAATGCTGAGCATCACCGAAGTGTATCTGGAGCTGTTGCAACTGAGGATATTAAATTTGGTTATTGTACTGAAATTATGGTACGTATCGGAGAAGGCCCAACAGTTGATAGTGAGTTTGACTACGATACCTTTAGAAATTATTTAAATGAGTTAGGTGATTCATTATTAGTTGTTGCTGATGATGAAATTATTAAAGTTCATGTTCATACAGAGCAACCTGGTGAAGTGATGAATTATGGTCAAAAATTTGGCTCATTAATTAAAATTAAAGTAGATAACATGCGTGTTCAACATGAAACAATCTTAGAGCACGAACATGAATCTGAAAAGGAAACACCAAAAGAGCGTGTGCCTTATGGTATTATTTCAGTGGCTGCTGGAGAAGGTGTGCAAGAGTTATTCCGTAGTATGGGAGCAAATTACATCATTAGTGGTGGACAAACAATGAACCCAAGTACTGAGGATATCTTAAAAGCAATTGATGCCGTTCATGCTGAAAAAGTGATTATTTTACCAAATAATAAAAACATTTTTATGGCAGCAGACCAAGCGGCTGAAGTGAGTGAGATTCCAGCAATTGTTATCCCGTCAAAAACAATTTCGCAAGGTATGACAGCTTTATTAAGCTTCAATGACCAAGTGTCACTTGAAGATAATGAATCTGCTATGAGAGATATGTTAGAAGATGTGGTTAGTGGACAAGTGACAACAGCTGTCCGTGATACATCAATTGATGGCGTTGAGATTACAAAAGATGATTTTATCGGCATGATTGAAGGTAAAATCGTTGTTTCTAAAGCAGACAGATTTGAAGTGTCTCTTGATACATTAAAAGGTATGCTTCAAGATGACTCTGAAATCATCACAATTATTATTGGTGAAGATGGCCAAAAAGAAGAAGCTGAACGCTTGGAAGCAGCACTTATGGAAGTTGATGAAGATTTAGAAGTTGAGATCCATCAAGGCGATCAACCTGTTTATCCTTATCTATTTTCTGCAGAATAAATAAAATTATAGTATGTTCAAATAAAACAAGAGGCTTGCCACTAACGGTCAGCCTCTTTTTTCTCATAGAGGAGGATATGTGTGAGCCTTTTAGAAAATTCAGTTAGTACGTTAAAAGGTGTTGGACCTAAAAGGGCTGAGACATTACAAAGCTTAGGAATTCAAACCATATATGATTTATTAACGTATTACCCGTTTAGATATGATGATATTCAAGAAAAAATGTTAGATGATATTCAAGATCAAGAAAAAGTTGTTTTAAAAGGAACGGTATTAGCAGAACCGGTTGTCAGTTATTACGGATTTAAGAAAAGTCGGTTAGTATTTCGAATGATGACTGAGCAAGCGGTTATTAACGTTACTTTCTTCAATCAGCCTTTTTTAAAGTCGAAAATCAATGCTTCTGAAGAAGTGGCGATTTATGGAAAATGGGATGGCAGAAGAAAAGCATTGACTGGTATGAAGATTTTAGCGACACAAGATGAGCAAGAAGATTTTTCACCAATTTATCACGTGAATAAACAGATTAAACAAAAAACATTGGTTGATTTAATTAGAAATGCTTGGGAATTACATGGCGTTGAGATGGAAGAAAATTTACCGGAATGGTTGCTTGAAAAATATCGTTTAATGCCTAAAGTGAAAGCGGCATATGCGATGCACTTTCCAGAAGACATTGAAGAAAATCGCCTAGCAAGAAGAAGATTGGCTTTTGAAGAATTCTTTTTATTTCAAATGAAGATGATTCAATTGAAAAAACAAGAAACGAGTAAAGAAGTCGGGAAAGCTATTCTTTATGATGTGCATAAATTAAAGGGATTTATTCAAACTCTTCCTTTTGAATTAACTAATGCGCAAAAAAGAGTGGTTAATGAAATTTGTGCTGATTTAAGAAGTGAAGACCATATGCATCGATTACTTCAAGGAGATGTAGGAAGTGGAAAAACAATTGTAGCAGCAATTGCTCTTTATGCTGTTGTTAGTGTTGGTTATCAAGGTGCATTGATGGTGCCAACAGAAATATTGGCTGAGCAGCATATGGAAAGTTTATTGGGCTTGTTTGATCCACTAGACGTAAATGTTGCACTTTTGACTAGTTCTACCAAACAGGCAGAAAGACGCCGAATACTTGCTGAGTTAGAATCAGGGGAGTTAGATATATTGGTAGGGACGCATTCTTTAATTCAAGAAGAAGTTCAGTTTAAAAAAGTAGGGCTAGTTATTACCGATGAGCAACATCGATTTGGAGTTAATCAACGGAAATTATTACGTGAAAAAGGTGATAATCCAGATGTTTTATTCATGACAGCTACACCTATTCCTAGAACATTAGCGATTACAGCTTACGGAGAAATGGATGTTTCAGTTATAGACGAATTGCCAGCAGGGCGTATTCCGATTGAAACAAGATGGATTTTACCAAAACAAATTGATTCAGTTTTAACGTGGATGACGAAACAATTACAAAAGGGACAACAAGCTTATGTTATTTGCCCTTTGATTGAAGAATCCGAAATGTTAGATGTTAAAAATGCTACCGAAATTTATGAACATTTACAACAATTTTTTGAACCTAACTTTAAAGTAGGCCTCCTTCATGGGAAAATGAAATCTCAAGAAAAAGATAGCATTATGAACGAGTTTAAAGAAAATAATATGCAAGTTCTTGTTTCGACAACGGTTATTGAAGTAGGGGTAAATGTACCCAATGCGTCAATGATGATGATTATGGATGCTGATCGATTTGGATTGGCACAGCTTCATCAATTAAGAGGTCGTGTTGGTCGAGGTAGTATTGCCTCATACTGCATTTTAGTCGCAAGTCCAAAAAGTGATCAGGGAAAAGAGCGAATGAAAATTATGACGGAAACAACTGATGGATTCGTTTTAAGTGAGAAGGATTTAGAGATGCGTGGACCTGGTGACTTCTTTGGTTCTAAACAATCAGGTATTCCAGAGTTTAAGGTAGGAGATATGGTTGCTGATGCCCCTATTCTTGAAACGGCACGTTTAGAGGCGATTGCTTTATGGAATGAAAAGAACTGGGAAGAAGAGCCTAAAAATGCTGTTCTTGTTCGAAGTCTTGAAAAAAGAAACAATCAATCAGAGTTCTTAGATTAAATGGATTGTGGTAAAATAATAGATAGTTTGATATGAAAAGAGGGAATTATGTGAGAATAGCAGTCGACGCTATGGGTGGAGATAATGCTCCTCAAGCAATTGTAGAAGGAATTAATTTGGCTAAAAAAGATTTTCCAGAAATGACATTTTTGTTATTTGGAAAAGAAGCGGAAATAAAAAAATATTTAACAGATGAAACCAACGTTCA
Source organism: Vagococcus sp. (assembly GCF_036639995.1). Taxonomy (GTDB): domain Bacteria; phylum Bacillota; class Bacilli; order Lactobacillales; family Vagococcaceae; genus Vagococcus. Next base: position 40,355 of record NZ_JAVWHO010000014.1, read on the forward strand.
AATTATTCATACTGATGAGAAAATTGAAAGTGATGATGAACCTGTGCGTTCAATCCGTAAGAAAAAACAAGCTTCGATGGTTTTAGCGGCACAAGCTGTAAAAAATGGAGAGGCAGATGCCATTTTTTCAGCAGGGAATACAGGAGCGCTTTTAGCGGCTGGACTTTTTATAATTGGCCGTATAAAAAATGTGGAACGACCTGGATTAATGACGACAATGCCAGCCTTTACAGGTGAAGCAGGAGCAGGTTTTGATTTTATTGATATGGGTGCTAACGCAGATAATAAGCCAGAACATTTATTAACGTATGGTATTTTAGGTTCTTTCTATGCTAAAAAAGTTCGTAATATTGAAAAACCTAAAGTAGGTCTTTTAAATAATGGAACAGAGGCGACAAAGGGTAGTGAATTGACAAAAGCTGCGTATGAGTTACTCGAAAAGGAAGAAAGTATTCAGTTTATAGGAAATGTTGAAGCACGTGATTTATTTGATGGTGTGGCTGATGTGGTTGTAACAGACGGCTTCACAGGAAATGCTGTGTTGAAATCGGTGGAAGGTACGGCACTTTCTTTAATGAATATCTTGAAATCTTCTATTATGGATAGTGGTCTTAAAGGTAAAATGGGAGCATTGATGTTAAAAGATAGCCTAAAAGGTATGAAAAATCAGCTAGATTATTCAAGTCATGGTGGAGCGGTCTTATTTGGTGTCAAAGCGCCAGTTATTAAGACGCATGGTTCAACAGGACCAGATGCAGTAAGACATACGATTGGTCAGATTAAAACAATGCTTGAAACTAATTTAGTTGAGGAATTACAAGAGTTTTTTGAAACACCAAAAAATAATAACTAATTCCTAAAAGGATAGACAAACAGCCCTATTACAAGTAAAATTGGAATTAAGATGATTGTAAACGCATGAAAATTTGAATGGAGGTGCGATTAAATTGACACGTGAAGAAGTTTTTGGAAAAATTAAAAATATTGTAATTGAACATTTTGAAATTGATGAAGATAAAATAACTGAAGCTATCAGTATAAAAGACGATTTAGAAGCAGATTCAATTAGTATTATGGAATTTGTTTTAGAATTAGAAGATGTCTTTGAAGCTGAAATTTCAGATGAAGACGCAGAAAAAATTGAAACGATTGGGGCAGCTGTGGACTATATCATGGCGAACCAGTAAAGATAGAAAGATAACTATTGATTGTTTGATCAAGTTGGTTATCTTTTTCTTTTTATAAAAGATTGAGTAATAAAAAAATTAAATGAGATAATAGTTTTATTGGAATTAGAAGGTGCTCATTTAATAGAAAACTTTTTTGAGATAAATGAAAACTTGTTTTTTTATTGGTGAAAAGATATTTTTTAGTCCGTGATGTTAGTATTATTGATATTTTTTAGAAAATTTGTAAATTTTTGAAAGATAAATAACAATTTTTTATTTGTAAAAAAAGCCTATTTCCATAAGGTTTATGAGGGGAAACACCAACTTTTTTAATCTTTGTCTCATAAAACGGTGCGAGAGACTATTGCTAAAAGCGTATAATTCTAATATAATTATAAGATATCATAGGGTTTTTTATGAAGAATCTATGGCAAATAAATGAAGAGTTAAAATAAATGAAGAAATGAAATCGGTACGGGAATAGAACAGAAAGGAGAATTCTATTGTTTGTTGACAACAAGTTATTAGAAGTTAGAAATTTGCACACTGGTTTTCGCATCAAAGATAATTATTATGATGCAGTAGATGATGTGTCAATCACATTAGATAAAAATGAAATTTTAGCGATTGTTGGGGAGTCTGGTTGTGGTAAGAGTACATTAGCCATGACGATTATGGGGTTACAAAATCCTGACCAAACAAAAATCACTGGAGATATCATCTACAATGATTTGAACTTAGTAGGATTATCAGAAACGCTTTATAATAAGGTAAGAGGAAATGACATCGGGATGATTTTCCAGGATCCTTTATCAGCGTTAAATCCATTAATGAGGATCGGAGATCAGATTGCTGAGGCGCTGTTTTATCATACTGATTTAAATGAACAACAACGAAATGAAAGAGCGGTGGATTTACTTGACCAAGTAGGTATTGTTAATCCTAAGCGAGTGGCTAAGCAATATCCCCATGAGTTATCAGGAGGAATGAGACAACGTGTTATTATTGCGATTGCTATTTCATGTAAACCGCCAATTATTATTGCAGATGAACCAACAACAGCTTTGGATGTAACTATCCAAGCACAAATTTTAGATTTATTGAATGATTTACAAAAAGAAACAGAATCAGGCATTATTTTAATTACTCATGATTTAGGTGTTGTAGCTGAAACAGCCGACCGTGTAGCCGTTATGTATGGTGGTCAAATTGTTGAAGAAGCACCAGCAGATAAGTTATTTAAAAATCCACAACATCCTTATACAAGATCACTACTTAACTCAATTCCTCAAGAGGATGCACATGATAGTGATTTACACGTTATCGAAGGCGTTGTACCTTCTCTTAAAAACATGAACCGTGTGGGTTGTCGTTTTGCTGAACGTATTCCTTGGATTCCAGAGGATGCACACGAAGCTAATCCGACATTACATGAAGTAGAGCCAGGTCATTTTGTCCGTTGTACATGCTATAAGCATTTTCACTTTAAAGAAGAAGGAGAAGCATAATGGGATTAATAGAAATTAAAGATTTAAAAGTACACTATCCTATTCGCGGCGGATTCTTCAATAAGGTTGTTGATTATGTTTACGCAGTAGATGGTGTCAATTTTGAAATCGAATCAGGAACAACTTACGGTTTAGTAGGTGAATCTGGTTCTGGTAAATCAACGATTGGTAAAACAATTGTTGGACTTGAAAAAGCAACATCAGGAAGTATTATTTTTGAAGACAATGATGTTATTAGTAAAAGCGTGAGAAAAAAAATTGGCTACAACAAAGATGTTCAAATGATTTTCCAAGATTCGATGTCAAGCTTGAATCCTAAAAAACGTGTTATTGACATCATTGCTGAACCAATTAGAAACTTTGAAAAATTATCTGATCAAGAAGAAAAGAAAAAAGTTCAAGGTTTACTTGATATTGTAGGGATGCCAACAGATGCTCTTTATAAATATCCTCATGAGTTCTCAGGTGGGCAAAGACAACGTTTAGGTGTAGCTCGTGCAGTAGCGACAAACCCTAAACTAATTATTGCTGATGAGCCGGTTTCAGCACTAGATTTATCAGTGCAAGCCCAAGTGTTGAACTTCATGAAACGTATTCAAGAAGAATATAATTTGAGTTATTTATTCATCTCTCATGATTTAGGTGTAGTTAAGCATATGTGTGATAACATCGCTATCATGAACAAGGGTCGTTTCGTTGAAATTGGCTCAAGAGAAGATATTTATAACAACCCTCAACATATCTACACTAAACGTTTGTTATCTGCTATCCCTAAAATAGATGTTGATAACCGTGCTGAACATAAAGAAAAACGTCGTATCGTCGAAAGAGAATACGATGAACTTTATAATCAATATTACGATGAAAATGGTCGTGTGTATGACCTACAAACTATTAGTCCAACTCATCGAGCAGCCGTTAATTTAAGTGGAAGAGGGGGAGAATAGTTATGTGGAAAACGAT
>NZ_JAVWHO010000015.1:0-19983 GCF_036639995.1 Vagococcus sp.
TTAATACCTACTTTTACTGTCATGCGAGATTTCCTCCTTTAGAAAATCGAAAAAATTTATTTATTTTAAAGAGTTGCCTCTTTTAAAATCTGATTAGCAGCACCTTCATCGGTTATTAACCATGTTTGCTTCGGTGCATTTTTGATGTATGCTTCAATTGCTTTGGCTTTACTTTTACCACCAGCAACAGCGAGAACATACGGTATTTCTTTCAAGTCTTTTAATTGAAGACCAATGCGAGGTATTTTATAAACAACTTCCCCGTCTTCATCGAAAAAGTAACCAAATGATTCAGCCACTGCTCGATTATTAGTTAACATTGCAAGCTCTGAGGCACTCATTCCTCGACGTTTTGCCATATGAAGGGCTCGGCCGATACTATGAATAACACAATTTGCTTCAGAAATTAAACTCAGTACTTTTTGTACGGTTGGCTCATGAAGTAAATTTTCATACGTTTCAGGGCTGACTTGTTCTGGGACATACAATACTTTAAAATCGCCACCAGATTTTTCTGCCATCACACCACTGACTGAATTCGCTTGAATATTAATTGTTTCACCAACGCCACCTCTTGCTGGAACAAATAAGTTGTGTCGTTTAGCTGTTTCTAATTCTTGCATATTTTGTGCCACAGTTTTCATGGTCGTTCCACCCATTACAGCAATGGTATTATCACCATTTGGTAATTGACTGGCTAACACATCAGAGACAATCGCGCCAAAACTTTCTAAAACCTTTTCTTCCTCATCACTATCTCCTGCAACTATGATACAACGAGCTATCCCTAATTCTTCGGCTAACTCTCTTTCTTTAACACGTGTACCAGAATACTCGGCCATGAATTTTTCAAGCCCTTTGTAAACTTGTAATCCCTCTTCTGTTAAAGTCATACCACTCTTAGAAGCGTTGATAAAGTTTAACTGTTTAAGAAAATCTGTTTCGGTACGTAAGCTACGCTCAGATACATTCAACTTTTGGGCTAACGTACGTCTGCCCACTGGCTGCATCCAATAGATATTACGTAAAACACGAAATCTTCCTTCAACTGTTTGCATCATATCAGGAGCAATTCTCTCAACCATCTCTAAATCACGAAGCATTGAGTTGACTCCTCTCGCTGGTCGTTTTTTGTCCAACGTAGACTTACTGCGACCCATCAGTTTTAAAAAAAGAGGTTGAATCAAAATCAAAAGACATTTTGTTTTGTTCAACCTTACAAAAACATTTTAACAGGTATCTAGACATAATTCAAGTCAGATAGCTTATAATTTGTTATTATTTTCGATCATAGCGTTTTCTTTTAGACGAAGCTGGAATTTGTAACTCATCACGGTACTTTGCAATGGTTCTCCTTGAAACTTGAATCTCTTGACTCAATAATAAATCCACTAATTTTTGATCAGACAACGGTTTATTTTTATCCTCTTCGGCCACTAAAGATAGTAATGTTTTTTTGATTGTGTCTGCAGACACTTCTTCTTCAGATACTTTTTGGGCTAATCCTGTCGTAAAAAATGAGCGTAACTCAAAAATACCAAATGATGTTTCTAAGTATTTACCATTGACACTACGACTAATCGTTGATTCATGGACATCGATTGCTTTAGCGATTTCCTTTAATTGCATTGGCACTAGAGGTCGATTTTTATCCAAAAAGAAAGCAGTTTGTCTTTTGACAATTTCTTCTGCTACTTTCAAAATTGTATTTCCTCTTTGAAGAACACCACGTTTAATCCAGTCAAATTCATTTTTACGATTTTTCAAGTAATCTTTAACTTCTTTATCCTCTACTTGATTCATTTTATCAAAATAAGCTTGTTGAAAAATAAGTTGCGGCGCCCCTCTTTTAGTACTTAGAACCTCTATAGCATCTTCTCTGACTTTAACAATCACATCAGGATGAATAAACATTTCTTTTTCTTGATTAAAACGAGCACCAGGATTTGGGCTCAACTTTTGAATATAATCAAAAATTTGTTGCACATCATATAAATCAATGTCATATGCCTTTCTTACTACATCCCATTTACGACTAGCCAGCTCTTCAAAATACTCTTCTACTATTATATAAGCAAGATCTGGTGCCTCTTCATCTTTTTCAATTTGAAGCATTAGACATTCTCTTAAATCTCTTGCCCCAACACCGATTGGCTCTAAAAGTTGAATTAACGTTAACGCATCAAGCATTTCAATCGATGTGGTTTTAGTCATTTTTTCTGCTTCTTCTAATGAGATAGTCAAATAGCCATTCACATCAATATACTCAACTAAAAATAAAACCAATTGACGCAAATGAGTATCTCGGTAGTTCAAATGAATTTGTTTAATCAAAAAATCAAATAAGGATAAAGAATCATCAGGTACTTGATTTATCCAATTATTTTCTTCTGGTTCATCATCTGACGAACGCTTTGGTGTGTTTTTTATTGGTGTTTCATAGTCGTTTGATTCAACTTTCAATTCCATCAACGGATTTTCTAACACTTTACTTTCAAGAAAAGACAATAATTCATCAGTATTATACTGTAGCATTTGGATTGATTGTTGCAATTCTTGGGTCATTGCTAATTTTTGAGTTTGTTTTTGCTTTTGGTTCAACTGTTGTTCAAATCTCATGTCAACTCATCTCTCTATCCTTTTTTATTCTTGCTATTTCTCAATTTTTTGTTAAAATTATAGAAGTGATTGCACCCTTAGTGTAGTGGATATCACATAAGATTCCGGTTCTTAAGACAGGGGTTCGATTCCCTTAGGGTGCGTTTTCATTACTGATTGTATCACATTTAGAAGTTCAAAAAAAGATACTTATCGCTGGATACAGTTGGCTGAAATTTTATTTTCAATACCTATCATTTGCGTTTACCTATTATTAGTTATACAATAATAAATGGAATTTCGTTATGGCTAATCAAGCCGCCTTTTATTAACATCAGAAAGGAGAATGTATATGACATTCAATAACAAACAATTAGAGTACCGTGTCACATTAGACACAGAGTTAAACTTATTCATCGTTTTTTCAAAAGAAGATGAATCTAAAATGGCTACTGGTACGACCATTCAACAAGCAGTAACTGAATTACAAAAATTTGCATAAGGAGTAACTTACCTAATGAATATTTCATATTCTTACTGAAAGCATTTACCTATTTCCATGACAGGTAGATGCTTATTTTTTTACAATCAATTTAACAAATAGGGATTAAATAGAAAAATTTAGTAAGAATCCTTGAAATAGAATTCAATATAAGGCATAATTTCTTTTGTAGTGTTTGTGACACTTTTTATCTGTTACAAACAAAAAAATATCTCAGAGCACCTTTAAGCTCTATTTTGATACACTTTAATTACTAATACTGTAATATCTGTATCATTCGAAACTTAATTCAGAAAAGAGCGTTATTGTGAAGAAAAAACGAGAGGAAATTTTATCCTTTATCCTAAAAACTATTTTTTATGTCATGATTATTTTAGCCTTATTGTATTTTTATGGTTACTTAAAATCTGACGGTGGTGGCTTTATCTATAATGAGTTTTAAGAGGATGACTTAAAGTGTTATCCTTTTTTTGTATATTTTTTTACAAATCATAAATGTTGAAATGAGGCTTTTAAATGCATCGAAAAAAAACAAATTATTTTAAATTTTCTACTTTCTTTCTGTTAATTATTATTGTTTTACTGCTTACTTTTCATTTCCTAACATTTAGAACTAACAAGGAAATTAAAGAACATATTTTTTCTCATCGTGGTGCTTCTGGTGAAGAAATTGAACATACTTTAGCTGCCTATGATTTAGCTCTTATCTACGGTTCAAAATACATTGAACAGGATCTAGTGACATCAAAAGAAAACACCCTATTTGTTTCCCATGATTTAAATGCAAAACGCCTAACTAATATTAATAAAAAATTTTCTGATATGACAGATGATGAAATTAAGCATTTACATGTCAAAAACAAAGAAGCAATTCTTTCTTTACAAGATGTTTTTAACCGTTATCATGGTAAAACCAATTTTGTTATTGAACTAAAAGAAAATTCGCAACAAATAGCTCCCTTTATCAAAATTATTAAAAAGAATAACCTTGCAGATGATGTAATTGTCCAATCGTCAAGTCCTGAAACTTTAGTAAAACTTGAAGAAACATTTCCGAAAATGAAAAAATTACTTTTAGTAAAAAATCAAGAAAATCTTGAAAAAGGCGTACAATATAAGGATGTGGATATTATTTCTGCTAATAAAACATTACTTTCGAAAAATAATGTTGCACTTGTTCACAACGCAAATAAAGAATTTAATGTTTGGACTGTTAATGATACCGAAGAAATTGAAAAAGCAATTTCTCTTGACGTGGATAATTATTTTACAAACTTCACATCAAAAGCATTAACTATAGAAAAAAATCAGCACAAATCCATTTTTTCTTTCTAAGCTTTTCTTTTGACCTTTATTGACCAATACATTACACTTTTAGCTAGGTAGATATTTTAAATTGTGTTAAAATATATCTACTGATGTTTTAGTATTAGGAGGAAAAAATTATGAATTTAATACCAACAGTTATTGAGCAATCGTCTCGTGGAGAAAGAGCTTATGACATTTACTCAAGACTTTTAAAAGATCGTATTATTATGTTAAGTGGACCAATTGATGACAATGTAGCAAACTCTGTGATTGCTCAATTGTTATTCTTAGATGCGCAAGATCCTGAGAAAGATATTTTTATTTATATCAACTCACCAGGTGGTAGTGTTTCTGCTGGACTTGCTATCTATGACACAATGAACTTCATCAAAGCAGACGTTCAAACAATTGTCTTAGGTATGGCAGCTTCAATGGGTAGTTTCTTATTATCAGCAGGTACAAAAGGTAAAAGATTTGCTTTACCAAATGCTGAAATCATGATTCATCAACCTTTAGGTGGCGCTCAAGGTCAAGCAACAGAAATTGAAATTGCTGCTAAACATATCTTAAACACGCGTGAAAGATTAAATAAAATTTTAGCTAACAACACTGGGCAACCAATTGAAGTTATCGAAAAAGACACTGACCGTGATAACTTTATGTCTCCTGAGGAAGCAAAAGAATATGGTCTAATTGATGAAGTAATGGTTAATAGCTCAAACTTAAAATAGGATGTGTTCATATGGGAATGACAGAAGTTGATGTAACAAAAATTAATCCGACTACTGGTATAAAAATCGGTGATGACAAAGCACCCATTAAAGTAATCGAATTTGTCAATTTAAGATGTCCATTTTGTCGACTATGGTCTGATGAAAAAGATACTTTCCTTCAACAATATGTTGAGGAAGGAAAAATTCAACGTGTTATCAAACTTTTTGACAAAGAAAAACCTTCTTTAGCTAAAGGAAATATTATGCATCACCATGTACCTAATAATGACTTAGCTCTAAGTGCTATCCAATCTATTTATGAAACTCAAGATGATTGGGGCGATTTAGAAGATCATAATGAGATTGCAGCATTTGCTACAGATCGTTTAAACCTTTCTCTTCAAGACTTTAAAGATACATCTGAAAGTATCATTAATGAAGCTGAAGCAGCTAATGTTGTTTTTGTTCCAACTGTTATTATTGGTGAGCATGTCTTCGATCAAAAAATTTCAATTCAAGAATTAAAAGCAATACTTGATAACTAAACTATCTAAAACCATTAAAGCTAGGGCTGCCTGTTTTAATGGTTTTTTTGCATAAAAATGACAGAATCATCCTTTAGTATGATTGTATCTTAATTCTTCAGTATGGTAAGATTAATTCAACCAAAAATACTTATTCAAGGAGTGATATTATGGGTTTAATTAAAGCAGCAACAAGTGCTATAGGTGGCGGATTAGCTGATCAATGGTTAGAGGTCATTGAACCGCAAGAATTAAGCGATTCAACTGTTATGACAACTGGCGTTCTTGTTAGAAAAAACGAAAAAAGACAAGGCAATAAAAAAGGGACATCTGATGTTATTACTGATGGTTCTGTTGTTCATGTGTATCCTAATACAATGATGCTTTTAGTCGATGGCGGAAAAATTATTGATTATACAGCTGAAGAAGGCTATTACACAGTTAATAATCAAGCCGCTCCTTCGATGTTTACAGGTAATTTAAAAGGGGCGATTGAAGAATCTTTTAGCCGCTTTAAATTTGGCGGTATGACACCTCAAAAACAAAAAGTTATTTATATTAATTTACAAGAAATTCGTGGCATTAAATTTGGAACACCAAGTCCAATTAATTACTTTGATAATTTTTACAATGCTGAGCTATTTTTAAGAGCCCATGGTAATTATTCTGTCAAAGTGGTTGACCCAATTCTTTTCTATTCAAATGTTTTACCTAAAAATCAAGACCACGTTGAAATTAATGATATCAATGATCAATTTTTATCTGAATTTTTGACAGCATTACAAACATCTATTAACCAAATGTCGATGGCTGGTGAGCGAATTAGTTATATCCCATCAAAATCAATGGAATTAAGTCAATATATGTCAACAGTGCTTGATAATCAGTGGCATGAACTTCGCGGTATGGAAGTTGTTTCTGTTGGGGTTTCAAGTATTTCTTATACAGATGATTCAAAAGAATTAATCAATATGCGAAACAAAGGTGCTATGCTTGGTGATGCCGGTATTCGTGAAGGATTTGTACAAGGCTCAATTGCTGAAGGTATGAAAGATGCTGGATCAAATGCCAATGGCAGTATGGCTGGTTTTATGGGAATGAATGCTGGTATGGGCGCAACGGGAAATTACTTCTCTCAAGCCTCTCAAACCAATCAACAACAAATGAATCAACAGCAAGAACAACAAAATCATGCAGATACTTGGACTTGTCCAAATGATCAAACTGAAAATACAGGTAAATTCTGTTCTGAGTGTGGCGAAGCTAAACCGGTTTCTGCTGGTAGTGGAATAAAAATGAAATGTGCTAGCTGTCAAGAAGTGATTACCGTAACTGGCCAGATGCCAAAATTCTGTCCAGAGTGTGGGAAACCTTTCCAAGGAATGCCAATTTAAACGAGGGAAAGAAGGCAAATAAATGAGCGATGTTGTATCACACAAATGTCCTAACTGTGACGGTCCTCTACTTTTTGATCCAGAAACACAAGCTTTTCATTGTGAGTATTGTTTAAGTACCTTTAAAGAAGGAGATATTCAAAATAATGATGAGCCCTCAAGTGTAGAAGAACTTGCAAAGGAATCATTTAATTTATATTCTTGCCCTAGTTGCGGTGCTGAAGTGGTAACAGAAGAAACAACAGCTGCTACCTTTTGCTACTATTGTCATAATCCAGTTGTTTTAAAAGACCGGGTCTCTGGTGAATTTCTACCAAATGCGATTTTACCTTTTAAAATATCTGAAGCGGATGCGAAAAAAGCATTTATAAAATGGGCAAATTCAAAGAAATTTATACCAAAGGACTTTTTTGACAAGAGTCAAATCGAAAAAATGAGTGGCGTCTATTTTCCCTATTGGAATGTAGATGCTGAATTAAAAGGCTCATTAAAAGCTAAAGGAACAAAAATTGATGTTTGGCAAATTGGCGAGACTGAATACACTCGAACAAGACGATATGATTTAATTAGAAAAGGAAATCTAACATTTCGTTCTCTACTTAAAAATGCCTTATCAAAAAATGCCAAACAAAATATGATTGAGTCTGTTCAGCCATTTCCAGTAATGGACTGCCAGACTTTTGATTCAAAATATCTTTCAGGTTTCCAAGCTGAAAAAAGAGATTTAGAGTTTCAAGATATTAAATCTGATATTGATTCAGAGTTAAACTATTACACTGAGTCTCTGCTTTTAAGAGATACTGCCGGATATGGTAGAATTAGCCAGTCCAACTGTCACTCAACAATTCTTAATCAGTCCAACCAATACTACTTACTTCCTATTTGGATTGTAACTTATAAAGGTGAGACAAAGAGTGAACCCTATTACTTTGCTATGAACGGAGTAACTGGTAACACAAGTGGTATCTTGCCAATTGACCAAACCAAGTTAATCGCAGCATCTACTCTTTTGGGTAGTCTTATTGCAGGCCTTGTGTTGTTAGGGGGGTATTTCCTATTTTAAACAAAAAGAAATATATCCATTGTCTTTTTTTGATGATTCTAGGACTCATTTTATGTGTTCCAGCACTCATTGCCCATGCTGAAGCTCCTACGAAACAACGCGTTTTTGATGAAGCCAAATTATTTTCAGAACAAGATATCCAATCATTTGAAGAAGATATTAAGAATTTACAAAATGAATATCAAACGGATGCAGCGATTGTTACTACTGAATCAACAGAAGGTAAAACACCGGAAGCTTTTGCTGATGACTTTTATATGCAACATAAATTTGGGATTGGTGACACTCACGATGGTATGCTCTTTTTAATCGACATGGGAAATCGTAAATACCATATCTCGACAACTGGTAATACGATTGCTTCTCTTAATGACAATCGAATTGAAAAAATGAAATACCGCATCGAGGACGATTTAAGTAATGGTGATTATACTGAGGTAGTCAATACTATTCTTTCTGACACAAAAAAATATGTTAGTAGTGGGCCTCAAAATGGTTATGTATACAATAAAGAAACAGGAAAAACAGAAAAACACAAGTATTTATCTCCATTAAAAATTGGGGTTGCCATACTTGCAGGTATTTTAAGTTTTCTAGGTCTATTCTTTACTGTTCGCTCTACTTATAAATTGAAACGCTCTACTTATCATTATCCTTATAACGATTTTAGTAGTGTTAATATCACCGATTCTCAATCTATTAAAATAGGTGACTTTACAACCACGCGACATATTCCAAAACCTTCTTCTGACAATGATGGCTTTGGTGGCGGTGGTTCTTCTACCCACTTTGATGGTGGAGGAACTAGTCACGGCGGTGGCGGCGGAAGTTTCTAATTAAACAAAAAGAGATCACTCTAGAAAAGTGATCTCTTTTATTGATTATTTTTAAACGACCAATAAATATGGGTTTTCTAAATAATAAACAATTCGTGCTAAGAATTCGCCTGCGGGTGCTCCATCTACTACTTGATGATCAAATGTTAAACTTAGTGGCAGCTCACTTATCTCTTCAATTTCTTTTAAGTCATTGATGATTAATTTAGATGATGTTTGACCAACACCTAAAATCCCAATTTCTGGGGTATTTAAAATTGGTGTGAAATACTCAACACCAGCACTACCTAAATTAGTAATTGTAAACGTTGAGCCACTGTATAAATTACTTGGTAATGTTCCGTCAATTGCTTGAGATGTTACTTCAATAAAGTCTGAGCCAATTTGAGTAAGAGTTTTTGTGTCCACATTATTAATAACTGGGACAACTAAACCATCATCTACTGACACAGCAACCCCCATATGAACAGCGTCATGAACAAGATACTCTTTTGTATCGTATGACGCGTTCATCTCTGGATAATCTTTTAAAGCTAGGCTAACAGCTTTAATAAGCAGAGTGTTAATACTCAATGTACTTCGACTCATGGTATCGCCAGTTTTTTCTTTTAGTTCTCTTCTAAAAATCATTAAATTATTAATATTGGCTTTTCGATGCAAGGTTAATTGTGCTGTTTGTTCTAAGGAACGATGCATTCTTTGAGCAATAACTTTACGCATTCCTTCAAGACCTTCACCTATAAATGATGCCTCTTTTGTTGATACTACTTGTGGTATGTGTCGTTCCACATCTCTTCTTGTTACTCGTCCATTACCACCAGTACCAATAATATCTGATATATTATATCCCTTTTCTAAAGCAATTCGTCTAGCTAATGGTGTTGCAAATACTCTACCATTTGTTTCAGTGGAAATTATTTTTTCTGTTATTTTCTCAAATTTTTCTTTTGTTTCTGTAGTTTCTTTGACTTCTTCCACAACAGCACTTTCTTCTGTTGGTATCTCTTCGCCTTCTTGTCCAATATAACCAATCACGCCTTGACACACTGCATCTCCACCATTATCTACAGTAATAGCTAATAAGACACCATCAAGAGGTGCTTCTACATCGTGTGTTAATTTTTCTGAACTAATTGAAACAACTGCCTCACCTTTAGTAATGGTATCTCCTACTTCTTTATACCATTGATCCACAGTCCCTTCTGTCATTGTTAATCCCAATGTTGGCATAAGTAATGCTTCTGTCATTTTTTTCACCTACCCTTTTATAAATCTTGTATTAATTCTTTAGCTTCTTCTAAAACTTTCTCTTTATCTGGTAAGTAAAGAGCTTCTAAATTACTTGCAAATGGCACTGGTGTATTAGGGGCACAAATACATTTAATTGGTCCATCTAAATAATCAAATGCCTTATCTCCTACAACAGAAGCGATATCTGTAGCGGTATTATTATGTGGATTGGCTTCATCAATAACAATTAAACGCCCTGTTTTCTTAACCGAATTCAAGACTGTTTCCTGATCCCAAGGGGCAACTGTAATTAAATCAATAACTTCTACTGAAATACCGGATTTTGCTAATTCTTCTGCCACATCAAGTGCAACATAAAGCATTTTTCCAATCGTAACAATAGTTAAATCAGAGCCTTCACGTTTTACTTTTGCTTTTCCAATTTCAACTTTATAGTATTCTTCTGGCACCTCATCTTTAATTCCATACAACGTTTTATCTTCTGAGAAAATCACAATATTATCATCTTCAATAGCTGAAAGTAACAAACCTTTGGCATCATACGGATTAGAAGGAACAACAACTTTTAATCCTGGAATAGAACCAAACATCCCGTAATAAGAGCCTGAATGTTGCGCTGCTGCAGAAGCACCTGCACCATGACATGTTCTAACAGTCATTGGTATTGTTGCTTTTCCGCCAAACATATAGCGCATTTTTGATCCTTGAGCTAGTAAAGTATCAAAACAAAATCCTAAAAAGTCATTAAACATTAATTCTGGAACTGGTCGTAAACCAGTGGCTGCAGCACCAACTGCCGCTCCCATATACCCCATTTCTGAGATGGGAGTGTCAATCACTCGTTCATAACCATGTTTTTCAACTAATCCTTTAGTCACTCCAAACACGCCACCAAAAGCTCCTTCACCATTAAGATGTTCAATACCAGTTCCTCCTGCAAGGTCTTCACCTAATAAGATAACTCGCTCATCTTTTTGCATAGCTAAATCTAAACCTTCATTCACTGCTTGCATAAATGTTATTCTTCTACTCATTTTGGTCACTCCTTATTTACTTTTCTATTAGATTGATACATCTTCATATAATGCTTCTGGTTTTGGTAAGTCACTTTCTCTTGCAAACAAGACTGCTTCTTCCACGTCTTTTTCAGATTGGCTTTCAATTTCATCTGCAACCTTAGCAGATAACCATTTATTTTTAATTGCCACTTCTCTAAACACAGGAATATTGTCAATATCAGCAAATGCTTTTTCTTTGCCTTCTTTTGATTTATATTTTTGTTCATCGCCTTCAAAATGTCCGTAATTACGGTATGTCACACATTCTAAAATAGTTGGTCCTTCACCGTTACGAGCTCTATCGATTGCTTCACCAGCCGCTTCATAAACAGCAACTAAATCTTTTCCATTCACTCGAACGCCAGGAATACCGTAAGCAACGCTTCGTTCTGCGATTGTTTTAGACCCTGAAGCATACTCAACTGCTGATGCTTCACCAAATGCATTATTCTCGCAAACAAAAACAACTGGTAAGTCCCAAATAGCTGCCATATTAATACTTTCATGGAACGTGCCTTCATTTGAAGCCCCATCACCAAAGAAACAAATAGCCACATCATCTGTTTTTAAATATTTATTTCTAAGACCAGCTCCAACGGCGATTGGGAAACCACCACCGACCATACCGTTTGCTCCAAGCATGCCTTTTTCAATATCAGCAATGTGCATTGAACCGCCCTTTCCTTTACAAAGACCAGTTGCCTTACCAAATATTTCAGCCATCATACCATTTAAATCACAGCCTTTAGCAATACAATGTCCATGACCACGGTGAGTACTTGTAATGTAATCCTTATCAGTTAAGTGAGCACACACACCTGTTGCCACTGCCTCTTCTCCGGCATATAAATGGACAAATCCTGGAATTTCTCCTGTTGTAAAAATGCGATGTACTTCATCTTCAAAGTTTCGAATATCATTCATTGTTTTATATATCCATGTTGCCTGTTCTGTTGTCATTTTTTCCATTGTTAAATCCTCCTTAGATAATCATTTGACTTCCAATTTCACCAATCATTTCTGATAAAGTGGGATGAGCAAATGTCATTTTTTCTATTTCTTCCATACGTCCTTCTGATTCTTTTACAGCTAAAATTGTATGAATCATCTCTGTAGCATTAGCACCTACTATGACAGCACCTAAAATTTCATGATATTTTTTCTCTGAAATGATTTTGATAAATCCGGTTGTTTCATTACCAGCAATGGCTCGACCGTTTGCTGAGTATGGTATTTTTGACACAAGAACATCAAAACCTGATTCTTTTGCTTCAGCTTCACTTAAACCAAAGCTTGCAATCTCAGGATGTGTATAAACACATTTTGGAACTTGAGTTGTTTTTAGCGGTGCTTCTTTGTCACCAAACATATGACGAACAGCTTTAATTCCTTCTTTACTCGCCGCATGAGCTAACATGTAACCATCCACAATATCTCCAGCTGCATAAATAGTTGCCACAGAAGTTTGGTAAAAACGATTAACCTTAACAAATTTATTCGTTTCTGTTTTTTCTAGATTCAATGCATCCGCTATTGCTAAATTACCCTTACGTCCAGTCACAACTAGTAACTCGTCAAATTGAATTGTTTGATTTGACAACTCAATTTGTTTTGCTGTTACTTCTTTTATTTGAGCAGACTCAATCACAGTAACAGACATTTCTTTTAGTTTTTGACGAATTAGCTGAATAGCTTCTTCATCTTCTGTCATTAAAATACTCGGAGCAACTTCTATTACAGTCACTTTAGTTCCAAGAGGTGCCATAGCAAAAGCTAACTCAATACCAATAACACCTCCACCAATAATAACTAATTCTTTTGGTTGCTCTTTTAAATCAAAGAAGGTATCTGTTGTTAAATAGCTAACTGAATCTAGCCCATTAATTGGTGGAACAAAGGGGCGACTTCCTGTTGCAAGTAAGATATAATCACTCTCAAATACTTCCCCGTTCACTTGTATTTCATGAGAAGTTATCAGTTGCGCCTCTCCTTCGTAATAGTCCACATTATTTTGTTTAAATAAATAGTGAATCCCTTGCTGCAATTGACTAACAACGCCATCTTTTCTTTCGACAAGTTTTGAGTAGTCAATATTAGATATGTCATTAGTTATTCCAAAACGATTAGCTTCTGACATCTCTTCTACCCAATTTGCATGTTTTAAGTAAGCTTTTGATGGGATACAACCGACATTTAAGCACGTACCACCTATCTTATTTTTTTCAATCACAGCTACTTTCTGCCCAAGCTTTGCTGCTTCAACCGCTGCAACATATCCACCAGGACCTGCTCCAATGACAACCAGATTGTATTTCCTCATAACATCACCTTTCTCATATTTGTTATCACTTAGTTATATTGCAAGTAGCGTGCCAAAGTATAAAGCGCTTTATTAAGAACTTTATTGTCTTTCTTTTACTGATTTGATACAAAAACGTACCAACACTGTCGCAACACTTTTCAAAAATAAAAAACCTTTTGGAAGTTAGTTGATTTCAACTTTCTTCCAAAAGGTTTTTTTACTGTTACCTCTTAATATCAATTTGATACTTATCTATTTTTCGATATAACGTACTCCTTGCCATGTTTAACTTTTCAGCTGATTGCGATAAGTGATAGTTAGTGGCTTTTAGCGTATTAATGATTAAGACTCGCTCATCCAAAGAGCCGTCGGTAATTCGTTTTATTTTAATTGCGCCAATCTCAATTAAGTTAACGACTTCTTCTTGAGACGGCTCTTTTGTAGGAAAGTAGAGATGCAGACGTTCTAAGAAATTATGGAACTCTCTGATATTTCCTTGCCATTCAAACTCTTTGGCCAATTCACTTATTTTAGATTGCCATTTTGGATACCACTCTTTTTTTTGACAAAATGCTGAAACAAAGGTTTCAAAGTCTTCTTGTCGCTGTCTTAATGGTGGTAACTCAAGAGGAATAACATACAATCGGTAAAATAAATCTTCTCTAAATTCATTCTTTTCAACTAATTTTTTTAACTCTCGATTGCTTGCAGTGACTAATCTAAAATCAACAGGTATTTCTTTTTCTCCTCCAAGAGGTGTGATTTTCTTATCTTCTAATGCTCTTAACAGTGCTACTTGCATTCGTTTTGACATACTATCAATTTCATCTAAAAAAAGAGTTCCTTTGTCTGCTTGTAAGATTTTACCTTTATAACCTGACATACTAGCTCCTGTAAAGGCTCCTGATGCATAACCAAATAATTCACTCTCAAGTAAATTTTCACTCAGCGCCCCACAGTTTACTGCGATTAACTTTTCTGATTGACGACTACTATTGTAGTGAATTGTCTTAGCGGATACTTCTTTTCCACTACCTGTTTCTCCGTATATGTGAATGGGTAGCTCTGATTTAGCTGCTTGAGACAATTGATTAAGAAACTGTTGGTACTTAGCATTTTGTGAGGTAATTCCAAAACTAACAAAAGATGGTTCACTTTTTTTCACTTCCAATTGATAGCAAAAACCTATTAGCTGATCTTGTTCATAGAGTTTTTTCTTAATAAAATGATAGTTCTTTTGTCTTAATATCTCATCCACAGATTGGCCTTCACATTGAGCAAAATTCTCTTTAAAATCCCTAGAAGCAGAGAGTACTTTTCCGTCTAAACCAACTAATAAAGACTTTTCAAGCGGTTCATTTAAACTTTCTAAAATGCGCTCTTTTTGCTCTGCTAATTGTTTTTCCGCTATTTTTTGTTGCACATTTTTCGCAATCATTTTTAAAGCAAATAAGGTATAGTTAGCTTCAGAAAGTTTTTCTGAAGTTGATACATTTAAGCAAGCAATTACTTCTTCATTACCATCCAAAATGGGTGTTGATGTACATGTAAATGGATGAGATGCTTCTGCAAAATGTTGAAATCTTTCAACGGTGACACTTTGCATCGTCCGAAGAGCAATACCGATCGCATTAGTGCCCACTGCTTTTTCTGTCCAAATACTTCCTTCTGAAAAATGAATGTCATTAGCTAAATGTCTTGTTTCTTCATGTCCTTCTCGCCAAATGACCACACCTTTGTTGTCTGTTAAAATAAAGAGTGGTTTTTTTATATAAAAAAATTCATTTAAACGACGAATTTCATCTTTAACAATTGAAATTAAATAAGCCCATTGTTTCTTTTGCGTTTGTAGTGTTGTATTAGAAACCTTATCAATGCCTTGTGTTGAAAAGGGGTTGACACCGTGAGACATACAATACTCCCAAGATTCGACAATGTGTTGGGGTAGTAAATCTTGATCGACTTTATTTGATTGAACATATGTGTGCCATAACTCTTTTGTATTCAACAGCTTCACACGCCCTTCACCATTTTTGTGACTACAGTATATCACTATTTCACAAGGGATGACACTAAATCGTGTAAAGGCTTTTTCGTTTCTTCAAAAAAAAGAAGCCAACCTTTTGAGGTAGCTTCTCCTAAATATTACGCTTGCAGTTTTTCAGCAAACTCATTTATTTTTCGTATTCTGTGATTAATTCCTGATTTTGTAATTGGGCCAGATGGTAAAATTTCACCTAACTCTTTTAAACTAATCTCAGGATTTTCTAAACGAATTTCTGCAACTTCTTTTAATCGTTCAGGCAAACTATCTAGGCCTACCCGTTCTTCAATTAATCGAATATTTTCAATTTGACGTTTTGCTGCATCTGCTGTTTTGTTCATATTGGCATTCTCGCAGTTCATTAAACGGTTTACCGAATTTCTCAAATCACGCACAATACGCACATCTTCAAACTTAAGCATTGCATTCGTTGCCCCGACTAAAACCAAAAAGTCAGCAATCTCTTCTGCTCCCTTTAAGTAAGTGATAAAGCCATTTCGTCTTTCTAAAACGCGACCATTCAGACCATAAAGCTTTAACATATCACATAAATCAATGCACTGTTCTTCATACATTGAATATATCTCTAAATGATAGCGACTTGTCTCAGGATTATTTACTGACCCACCTGCTAAGAAAGCTCCACGTAAGTAGGAACGCATTTTTTGCTCATTTCCCATAATAGATGGTGAGACACGAATATTAAACATAAAGCCATCCATAATTTCAAGGTCATTTAAGATGGTCTGTGTCTCCTGTTTTAATCGCACAATATACACATTGTTTTTCTTTAACTTCATTTTTCGTCTTACTAATAATTCACTATTTACTTGATAATGATCCTTTAGTAAGGTATAAATTCTACGAGCAATCGCTGCATTTTCAGTTTGAACATTTAAGACAAACTGCCTATTCACCAAAGTTACTGCGCCATTCATCCGAATTAAAGCTGCTAATTCCGCTTTAGCGTGCTCTTTATGAACTTCCAATGTGGTCAGTTCTTTTTTTACATCTGCTGCAAAAGACATCCTGACTCACTCCCTTACATTTTAATATTTCGTACCAAATACTAATCTAAATAACTCTTCCACAACTTTATTCCCATCATGGAAAACACCACCATCTCTTAATTCTAAGAAATCTGTTGATACAACACGACATCCTTCATCTCTCAAGCCATCGAAATTATGTCTTACTTGGAGCAAATATTCATCATAAACATCAAAATCCATATAACCTTCTGGGACAGGTTCAGTGTTTACCAACACGGTATTAACAAATTTTTTGCCCAAGTGTTTATGGATCACTCGTATATGGTCCGCGTCAGAGAAGTGTTCAGTTTCCCCTTTTTGCGTCATAATATTACAGATGTAAACAACTTCTGCTTCAGATTCTGAAATAGCTTTTCCTAAATCCTCAATCATGATATTAGGTAAGATACTAGTATACAAACTTCCAGGTCCAAGAACAATCATATCGGCTTCTTTAATTGCTCGAACGACTTTTCTAGATGCTTTTGGTTTTTCATCATCCATCGCATTTGTTACATACACATAATCAATTTTTTTTCGGTCTTCTGCAATTTTAGATTCACCAACGGCTTCTGTGCCGTCTTCAAATTTAGCATGAAGAGTTAAAGATTTTTCTGAGGCTGGATAGATATGACCTTCCACATGCATAAACTTTGTTAACAACTGAATTGCGTCATACGTACTTTCTTTCATTTCAGAAAGTGCCGCAATAATTAAGTTACCAATCGTGTGATTAGCCAGAAAATCATCCTCTTGTTTAAAACGATATTGGAATATTTTTTCATACATTTGTGGCATATCAGACAAAGCTACTAAAACATTTCTTAAATCCCCTGGTGGGCTCATGTTAATGCTTTGTCGCAACTGACCACTACTTCCACCATCATCTGCAACTGTCACAACTGCTGTAATATCAGCACTTTGGTTCCTAAGTCCCTTTAAAATAACAGGTAATCCAGTACCACCACCGATAACAACTATTTTAGGTCTTCTTATTCGGTAAGTTTTCATGAGCGATTTACCGTTTCCTTTCGCTTAGCGATATCACGGTGAGTTATATTGGTTTTATAATCTTTCTCAATTCTATGGCCTAATCTCTCTGTTAAAGCCACTGAACGGTGTTGTCCACCTGTACAACCAATCGCAATGGTTAAACTCATCTTACCTTCTTTTTTATAACCAGGTAAAATACTTAAAATTAATTCCTCATACTTTTGATAGAAATCTTCTGTCATATCAGAAGCCATCACATAATCATAAACAGGTTTATCTTTACCATTCATTGGTCTTAGTTCATCAACATAATGTGGATTTGGTAAGAATCTAACATCCATAACAATATCTGCATCAATTGGTAAGCCGTATTTAAAACCAAATGAAACCATTTCTACTCTAAACGTTGATGTGTCATGAGTTTTAAAATTAGAAATTATTTTTTCTCTTAATTCTCTTGGCGCTAATTTAGTTGTATCAATCACCAATTGGGCTTCTGCTTTTAATTCACTCAATAAGCCACGTTCTTTAATAATTCCTTCTGTCACAAGTCCATCCATCGCCAAAGGATGTGTTCTTCTTGTTTCTTTATAACGAGAAACCAACTCTTTATCAGAAGCATCTAAAAACATGATAGTTGTATCAACTAATTTTGTATTTTCAATTTCAATCAGCATACTTTGAATTTCTTGGAAAAAAGCACGTGATCTTAAATCTATAACTAAAGCAATTTTTGTAATTTTTCCTGACTCTTTTATTAATTCCCAAAATTTAGGAATTAAACTTGGAGGTAAATTATCAATACAGAAAAATCCCATGTCTTCAAAGCTTTGAATGGCGACTGTTTTTCCTGCTCCACTCATTCCTGTAATAACAACTAACTGAAGACTATCTATTTGTTTTTCTTCCATTTCCTTCACTCCTATTCTCAATGTGTTAATTATAACATACCAGGCGTATCACTTGATAGTCAAAAAAAGATTTGACAAAAACTTGTTTAAGTTTTATAGTTAGTTACATAAGTAATTAACCAAATGAGTAACGAGGTGAGAAAATGGAATTTAATTATTCAGGAGGTAAACCACTATTTCAGCAAGTTGCGGACCAAATTTCTCTTGGTATTTTAAACGGCGCCTATCAAGAAGGTTCTCAAATTCCCTCAACAACTGAAATTTCCAAAGGATATCAAATTAATCCGGCAACTGTTTTAAAAGGCATGAACCTGTTAGTAGATGACCAATTAATTGAAAAAAGACGTGGTATTGGTATGTTTGTTCTTGAAGGAGCAAAGGAGAAAGTTAAAATGATAAGAAAAGAAGAGTTTTTAACTAAAGATGTCAATCTATTGATTGAAGAAGCAAAAAAATTAAATATCAGTTTAGAAGAACTGAAAACAATTCTAGAAAGAGGGTATCAATCATGACACTAAAAGTAAAAAATGTTAGTAAGAAATATAAAGATAAAATGGCATTGTCTGATGTCACAATCAACTTTAAAGAACAAACTATTTATGGCTTACTTGGACGAAATGGTGCAGGAAAAAGTACCCTGCTAAATATAGTAAATAATCGTAGCTTTCCAAGTACAGGAGAAGTTTTACTAGATGATGAAAGTGTTATAGATAATGAAACGTTACTAAATCAAATCTATTTAATGAGTGAGGATAATTTATTTCCGTCAACAATGAAAGTAAAAGAGATGTTCAACATTTCCGAAGAATTTTACGGTTCCTTTGATTGGGCATTTGCCAACGATTTAGCTGATTCATTCGATCTAAATCAAAAAGCCACCTTTAAAAAATTATCAACAGGTTATCGTAGTATTGCTAAATTAATCACTGCTCTTTGTGTCCCTTGTCGTTACGTTTTCCTAGATGAACCTGTTTTAGGATTAGATGCCGGACATCGTCAGTTATTTTACGAAGCGTTAATAGAAACATTCGAAAAAAATCCTAGAACTTTTATTATTTCTACCCATTTAATTGAAGAGATTACTAATCTTTTAGAAAGCGTGGTTGTCTTAGAAAAAGGGAAAGTCACAGTTCAAGAAGATGTAGAAACTATCCTACAACAAAATCATACTTTATCTGGTCCTAGAAATCTTGTTATGGAACTGACAAAAAATATGACTGTTATCGGTAAGGAAGAGATTGGTGATTTTATTAATGTTTATGTCACAGGAGATTTCCCAGAAAATCTACCTCAAGGTGTTACCGTATCACCACTTAGTCTACAAAATTACTTTGTGCAATTAACAAAAAGAAAGTAGGTTTTTAAAATGAAATTATCCACTGCGATTAAATATAAATTTAAATATCAAATGAAATCAGTTGCTTTTTTCTTCGGGTATTTTTTACTATTTGCCGT
>NZ_JAVWHO010000015.1:20083-43346 GCF_036639995.1 Vagococcus sp.
TTGCAAGTTCTATCGGTTCTCTTTTTGGAATTTTCAATGACCGTGTAACTGGTTTTAAAAAGTTATTTGTCTTAGCAACTATCATCATGATTCCTATTTTAATTAGCTTGTTAGTCAAAATTAGTACACCTGCCTTTAAAACGATTTTGCTTAATTTTGTCCTAAAAGCCGTTGGATTTAGTTCTGGTAATTTCTATGCATTAAACTTAATTATCACACTTTCTAGCTTTTTCATTATCTTCTCAATCATTACTTACCTTTTAAATTATCACCGTGAAATCAAACGAATTAACGCTTAAAAAAATATGCAAGATTTTTAAATTGAGAATCTTGCGTATTTTTAATTAGTTAAATCTCTCCATTACTTCTTTTAGGTAGTAACCAGTAAAGCTTTCTTCTACTGTGATAACTTCCTCAGGTGTTCCTGTTGTGACAATGGTACCACCACCATCTCCACCTTCTGGTCCTAAATCAATAATATAGTCTGCCGTTTTAATCACATCTAGATTGTGCTCGATAACAAGCACTGTATTTCCAGCATCAACTAAGCGTGTTAATACTCCAATCAAACGGCTAATATCATCTGCATGTAGTCCTGTTGTTGGCTCATCTAGAATATAGAAATTTTTACCAGACGAGCGCTTATGAAGCTCACTAGCAAGTTTCATTCGCTGCGCTTCACCACCTGAAAGGGTTGTTGCTGATTGACCTAATTTAACATAACCTAAACCGACATCAACAATCGTTTGCATTTTTCGGTGAATTTTTGGGATTGCTTTAAAGAATTCAACAGCTTCTTCTACAGTCATCTCTAAAATTTCTGCAATGTTCTTACCTTTGTATTTCACTTCTAAGGTTTCAGAGTTGTAGCGGTGACCATGACACACTTCACACGGTACATATACATCAGGTAAAAAGTGCATTTCAATTTTTATAATACCATCACCACGGCAAGACTCACAGCGTCCGCCCTTCACATTAAAACTGAATCGTCCCTTTTTGTATCCTCTAATTTTAGCTTCATTTGTTTTAGAGAATAAGTCACGAATGTCATCAAACACACTCGTATACGTTGCCGGATTACTACGAGGAGTTCTTCCAATTGGACTTTGATCTATATCAATAATTTTTTCAATATCTTCATACCCAGTAATTGATTTATATTTACCTGGTTTCTCAGAATTTCGATTAATTTTTTGAGCTAAAGCTTTTTTCAAAATACCATTAACTAATGTGCTTTTCCCTGAACCTGAAACACCAGTAACAGCAATAAATTCTCCTAAAGGAAACGCCACATTAAGATTTTTCAAATTATTTTCACTGGCACCTTTAACAACAATTTCTTTACCATTACCTTTTCGCCTTGTTGTTGGTACTGGAATTTGTTTTTTCCCTGACAAATATTGACCTGTCAATGAGGCTTGATTTTTCTCAACCTCTGAAGGTGTCCCTGCGGCAATAATTTCACCACCCAGCTCACCTGCTCCTGGTCCAATATCAATTAAATAATCTGCTGCACGCATCGTATCCTCATCATGCTCGACAACAATTAACGTATTTCCTAAGTCTCGCATTTTTTTCAAGGAATCAATTAAACGATTATTATCTCGTTGATGCAACCCAATGGAAGGTTCGTCTAAAATGTAAAGAACTCCTGATAAATTAGACCCAATTTGAGTGGCTAAACGTATTCTCTGAGCCTCTCCACCTGATAGAGTTCCAGCAGCACGACTTAGTGTTAAATAGGTCAAACCAACATTCTTTAAAAAGCTTAGTCTGTCTTCAATTTCTTTTAAGATTGGTGTGGCTATCATTTGTTCCTGTTCGCCAAATGATAGGTCCTCAAAATAGTTGAGGGAATCTCCCACAGATAGATTACTAATCTCACCAATATGTTTTCCTTGGACTTTGACAGAAAGAGCTTCATCATTTAAACGGTACCCATGACAACTTTCACACGTTAATTCTGTCATGTACAATTTCATTTGTTCTCTAGTGTAATCACTATTTGTTTCATGATAACGACGTTTGATATTAATCAAAATACCTTCAAAAGGAATATCCACATCTCTTACGCCACCAAATTCATTTTCATAGTGAAAATGGAATTCTTCACCTTTTGATCCTTTCATTAGAATTGCTTGTTGTTCTTCTTCTAATTTTTCATAAGGTGTATCAAAATCGATGCCAAACTGCTCGCATGCTTGCTCTAGCATTTGTGGGTAATAATTGGAACTAATAGGATTCCAGGGTGCAATCGCACCTTCTCGTAACGTCTTTAATTTATCTGGAACGACTAAATCAGCGTCCACTTCAAGTTTAATACTTAACCCATCACACTCAGGACATGCACCAAATGGCGTGTTAAATGAAAATAGTCTTGGTTCGATTTCGCCTACTGTAAAGCCACAATAAGGACAGGCATAATGTTCACTAAATAACATTTCCTCTTGACCAATGACATCAACTAAAGCATAACCTTCTGACAGTCTTAACGCCATTTCAAAAGAATCAAACAAGCGAGAACGAACACCTTCTTTAACAACAATTCTATCTACTACAATTTCAATGGAATGTTTTTTATTTTTTTCAAGTTCTGGTAGTTCCTCAATATCATAGGCTTCCCCGTCAATTCTAACGCGAACAAAACCTTCTTTTTTTATTTTCTCAAAAATCTTTTTATGTTGTCCTTTTTTCCCTCTAACTATTGGAGCCAGAATTTGAACTTTGGTTCTTTCTTCCAATTCTAGAACGCGGTCAGTCATCTGTTCTGGTGACTGGCTACTAATTTCCGTTCCATCATTTGGACAGATGGGATGACCAACACGGGCGTACAATAACCTTAAATAATCATTAATTTCAGTCACAGTTCCCACAGTCGAACGTGGATTTTTACTTGTTGTTTTTTGGTCAATTGAAATAGCTGGACTTAAACCATCAATACTGTCGACATCAGGTTTGTCCATTTGCCCTAAAAATTGTCTAGCATAAGCTGATAGACTTTCAACATACCGTCTTTGTCCTTCAGCATATAGCGTATCAAACGCTAAAGAACTCTTTCCAGAACCTGAAAGTCCTGTAATAACAACCATCTTATCTCTAGGAATGGTTACATCAATATTTTTTAAATTATGTGCTCTTGCACCACGAATGACTATTTTATCGTTTGCCATTGTCATCCTCCTTTTATTTACCAGATTTCAATTCTAGAATGGTATCTCTTAATGTTGCTGCTTTTTCAAAGTCTAACTCTTTTGCTGCAGTCTTCATCTGACTTTCAAGCTCAAAAATTAATTCTGATTTTTCTTCTTTATTTAGACTTTCGTATTGTTCCATTAAGCTAACTTCTTCATCGCCTTCGCTTGTTTTAGAAATACTTATTAGATCACGAATTTCTTTAATGATTGTTTTTGGTACAATACCGTGCTCCTCATTATAGGCTTCCTGAATAGCTCTTCTTCGTTTGGTTTCTTCAATAGCATGTGTCATGGAATCAGTCATTTTATCAGCATACATAATAACTTTCCCATTGGAATTTCGAGCTGCACGACCGATTGTTTGAATAAGCGAGCGCTCACTTCTTAAAAAGCCTTCTTTATCAGCATCAAGAATTGCGACTAATGATACTTCAGGCACGTCAATTCCTTCTCTTAACAAGTTAATACCAATTAAAACGTCAAATTCTCCTAACCTTAAATCTCGAATAATTTCCGTTCTCTCAAGGGTTTTTATGTCACTATGTAAATACTTCACTTTAATGCCTAATTCTTTAAAGTAATCTGTTAAATCCTCAGACATTTTCTTGGTTAATGTTGTAATAAAGACACGTTCATTTTTTTCTACTCTGTCATTTATTTCGCCAACTAAATCATCAATTTGCCCCATAATTGGACGCACTTCGATTTCAGGATCAAGCAATCCTGTTGGTCGAATAATTTGTTGGGCCACAAGATCTGTTTGTTCTCCTTCATAAGGTCCAGGAGTAGCAGAAACATAAACAATTTGATTCACATGTTCTTCAAATTCCTCTAACCTTAGAGGTCGATTGTCTAAAGCACTTGGTAATCTAAATCCATAGTCCACTAACATTTGCTTTCTAGCTCGGTCACCATTATACATGCCACGAACTTGGGGCATTGTCACATGTGACTCATCTACCATAATTAAGAAATCATCTGGAAAGAAATCAATTAAAGTATAGGGTGGTTCCCCCTCAGATCGGCCTTCCATTTGACGGGAGTAATTTTCAATTCCTGAGCAGTAGCCCATCTCTCTCATCATTTCAATGTCGTAATTAGTTCGTTGTTCTAGTCTTTGAGCTTCAATTAATTTTTCATCTTCTCGTAATTCTTTCAGACGAACTTCTAATTCATCTTGAATGCGAGTAATTGCTTCTTCCATTTGTTCATCATTTGTAACAAAGTGAGTTGCGGGGAAAATAGCGACATGTTCTGTGTCTGCGATAATTTCACCAGTTAACGCATTAACTTCTCTAATTCGGTCGATTTCATCACCAAAAAACTCAATTCGTAAGGCTTGTTCATCGCGAGAAGCTAAAAATATTTCAACGACATCGCCACGAACGCGGAACCTACCACGTTGAAAATCAATGTCGTTACGGTCAAACTGAATATCAACTAATTCTCTTAATAGTTGATCTCGCTCCATTTGCATCCCTACCCGAAGTGAGAGAACTTGATCTTGGTACTCTTTAGGATCTCCTAAGCCATAAATACACGACACAGACGCCACAACAATCACATCATTTCTTTCTAATAAAGAACTAGTGGCAGAATGTCGTAATTTATCAATTTCATCATTAACACTTGAATCTTTTTCTATATAGGTGTCACTTGATGGAACGTAAGCTTCTGGTTGGTAATAATCATAGTAACTAACAAAGTACTCTACGGCATTATTAGGAAAAAACTCTTTAAACTCACTGTATAATTGCCCCGCTAAGGTTTTATTATGGGCGATAATCAAGGTCGGTTTATTAACTTCTTTAATGACATTTGACATGGTAAACGTCTTCCCAGAACCTGTTACACCTAGTAATATTTGAGCTTTTTCTTTTTTATTTATATTATCTACTAACTTCGCAATTGCCTCTGGTTGATCCCCAGAAGGCTCATATTTTGAAACCAAATCAAAGGTATGATCCGTGTGTCTTTCTATCATCGTTTCTTTCTCCTTTGGTTGTATATTGACTGTTTTATTTTACCATAGCGAACATAT
The DNA here is from genome assembly GCF_036639995.1 of Vagococcus sp. GTDB lineage: Bacteria > Bacillota > Bacilli > Lactobacillales > Vagococcaceae > Vagococcus. The sequence continues at coordinate 25,322 of NZ_JAVWHO010000015.1, forward strand.
TTTCGCTATTTATTACTACCTAAAATATTGAAAAATAACTAATATTTTCTTTTTATAATTGAAAGGAGTACAATGGCATTAGCATTAAATAATGAGAGGAAGATTAAATTTATGACAAAAGAAATTTCACTAGATCAAATTAAACAATTTAATAGTACTTATTACGCATCAAAAAATCATTTAATTAGCCAACGTGCTGTAATGAAAAACGGCATTTTAGCTGCGTCAGAAAACCAATCATCACTTGTTAAAAATAATCCAGTCTTCTCGATTGATTTAGACACTGGAAAAGTAGCTAATCAAAAACAAAGTGGCCGTTGTTGGATGTTTGCAGCTCTAAACACCTTCCGTCATCATATTAGCGAAACTTTCCAAATTAAAGATTTTGAACTATCACAAAACCATACTTTTTTCTGGGATAAATTTGAAAAAGCAAACTATTTCTATGAAAATATTCTTAATACGGCAACTAAGCCATTAAGTTGTCGTAAAGTTGCTTTCTTACTACAAACACCTCAACAAGACGGTGGTCAATGGGATATGTTAGTTGCCATTATTCAAAAATATGGTATTGTTCCTAAAACAGTGATGCCAGAAACTTTTAGCAGTTCTCAAAGTCGCGATTTAAATGAATTTTTAAATAAAAAATTAAGAAAAGACGCGATTTCTTTACGCCAAATGGTTGAAAATGAGCAATCAATTGAAGAAATTTCAAAAGCTAAAGAAGGAATGTTGCAAGAAGTTTATAATCTATTAGCAACTTCCCTAGGAACACCACCAGAACAATTTGATTTTTCATATGTAGATACAGATGGAAACTATCAGTTAAAACAAAATTTAACACCTTTATCATTCTATGACGAATTTGTTGGACGTAACCTTTCTGATTATGTCAGCATCATTAATGCTCCAACAAAAGATAAACCATATAATCAAATGTATGCTGTTGAATTATTAGGAAATGTGGTTGGGGGTAAAGAGGTTCGTCATTTAAATGTGGACATTAATACCTTTAAAAATTTAGCAATCGAGCAATTAAAAGCAGATGAAGCTGTTTGGTTTGGTTGTGATGTTGGACAATCTTCAACAAAAGATTCTGGTATTATGGCAACTGATGTCTTTAGTGTGTCAGAAACATTAGATGTGGATTACACAATGACAAAAGCTGAACGTCTTGATTACGGCGAAAGTTTAATGACTCACGCTATGGTTATCACAGGGGTTGATTTAGTTAATGACGTACCTACAAAATGGAAAGTTGAAAATAGTTGGGGAGATAAAGTCGGCACAAAAGGTTACTTCGTTATGAGTGACGAATGGTTAGACGAATACACTTATCAAATTGTTATCAACAAAAAATTCTTACCAAAAGAGTTATTAGATGTTATCGAAAAAGATGATGCCACTCTTCTTAAACCTTGGGATCCAATGGGTGCACTTGCTTAAAATTATAAAAAAAGAAGCGATTGACTAAAAGTCGGTCGCTTCCTTTTATTTTTATTTAGGTAATTGTTGTTTCAATAAGTTTTGAACACGGACTAATTCTTCATCTGGAATAACTTGGTAAGACAATCCGTCGATTGTTTCCCCATTTCCATGAAGTGTTTCCTGATCAATTGTTGTGAAACAATTACGGTAATCTAAAGCAATTTTGAACATTTCCTCAGGCTCTAAATCAGTCTTCATATTTTCCTCAATTGCTTTTAAGACTTGTTTGTATTTAGTCACACCAGAAAATGTTAAAGCTTTATCAGCAATCGCACCGATTACTTCTTGTTGTCTTACTTGACGACCATAATCGCCATTTGGATCTTCATATCTCATACGAGTATAAGCTAGCGCTTGGTCCCCGTTTAATGTATTTTTTCCTTTAGGGAATGTGTGACCATCTTGTTTGAATTCAAATTTATTATTCACAACAACACCATCAACAGCATCGACTAAAGCTTCAAAGCCTTCCATATTAATCCAAACATAATGATCTAATGGAACATCTAATAATTTCTCCACTGTATCTAACGCCATTTTTTCTTGCCCATAAGCATACGCATGAGCTACTTTTTCAACGGTGCCGTGGCCAACAATTTCTGTACGAGTATCACGAGGGATACTTAGTAAGGTTGTTTTATTTTCTTTGGGATTGACTGTAGCAACTAGCATTGTATCAGAACGACCAACATCAGTTCGGCCAAACTCACCTGTATCTAATCCGAGCATTAAAACAGAGAAAGCTTTACCATCTTTAATGTTTGTTCCTTCAGGACGACCTTTGACTGGTTTACTTACTTTATTAGCTGTACTTTTAACATCAAAATATGTTTTGCCTACGATTGCTGTTGCGCCAGCTAATAATACGACAAGTACACCTAGTAAGATAAAAACTGTCTTCTTTAAGGGACTCATCTTTTTCTTTCTTTTTTTACGAGTTTCCATATTCCATCTCCTATAAATAACAATTTAAAATAAGTCTAGCATAAAATTTTCATAAAAACTATCTTAAATATCGGACATTTAAATAATCTTAAGTTTTATTAATAACACCGTTTATTTAAGTTTTATGCTAGCAACTAATTGATCAACTGCTTTTTCAATATTTTCTGTCTTTGTCGCTAAGTTAATTCGAATAAATCCAGAACTGTTTTCATCAAACCATTCACCGTAATCAATGGCTAGTTTAGCCTTATCTTGAATAACACTAACCATCTCTGATTTCTCAATATAATAAGACAAATCTACCCAAGCTAAATAAGTTGCTTCTTTTTCTGCAATAACAACATGAGGTAATTCCTCTGTTATTTTTTCTTTCATCACCTTAAAATTGAGCTCGATAACATCAATTAAATCATCTAACCACTGCTCTCCAGATGTATACGCTGCTTCAGTGGCAATCATCCCCATTAAACTATCTGGGTTATTAATCACTGTTTGAACATGTTTATCATAAATAATTCTTACTGCTTCACTTGGAATAATTACATGTGAATGTAGTAAGCTAGCTAGGTTAAATGATTTAGAAGATGACGTCAAAACAGCAATATCTTCAAGATACTCATTTCCTACTGATAAGGCACTGACAAATTCTTTTCCAGGTTGAATAAAATCTTGGTGAATTTCATCAGAAATAATTTTAACCTGATATTTTTGGCAAATATTAAATAGCTTCTCAAGTTCTTCTTTTTTCCAAATTCTTCCAACAGGATTTTGCGGTGAACAATGAAGAAAAACCTTTACTTTATTTTGTCGAATTTTTTCTTCGAAGTCTTCAAAATCAATCGTGTAATGGCCTTTACTTTCAACTAAATTAGAAACAACTAGACGACGACGATTATTTTTAACTGCATCAAAAAACGGATAATAAACGGGCGCTAAAATAATAACACTCTCTTCTTCTTGAGATAAAGCTTGAATTAGAAAGTTAAAAGAATTCACAACACCTGTTGTAAAACGTAGCCACTCTTTCTCTACATGAATACCATGTCGCTTCTTTTGCCAATTTATAAATGCCTCATAATAAGACTCCCCAGCAAAAGAATACCCAAACACCCCATGCTCAATTCTTTTCATTAATGCCTCTTGGACCTCTTTGGGTGCTTTAAAATCCATATCAGCTACCCATAAAGGAAGTAAATCCTCATGACCAAATTTATCTTTTAAACCATCCCATTTAACGGAATCAGTTCTTTTAAAATCAACATAATTTTCTCTTATAAAGTTTTCAATTGACATAAAAATCCTCCTTTGTTTCCCTTCATACATTATAACCAATTCCGTGTAAAATGAACATATCAATGGAAAGTTAGTTTATGAAACCGGTTGATATAATAACAAATTAGGATTATAATAAAAAAGAATTAGGCAAACCTAAAAAGGAGAAATAAAAATGAATTTATTAGACTTGAAAGAACAGGAGGAAGCAGTTGTTGATAGCATCACACACCCTGATGTTGATATGAAACGACGACTATTAGACTTAGGATTTTACAAGGGTACACCAATAAAAAAAGTTTTAATTAGTCCAAAAGGTGATCCCATTGCTTACCGAGTTCGAGGAACAACAATTGCTCTTAGAAATAATGATGCTCAGTATATAGAGGTGATTAACTAATGGAAGAAAACAATGAAGCGTTTGTTATACAAAAAAAAGACCCAACAGATCATGTCCTTTCTCTTGCAGGAAATCCCAACGTGGGTAAAAGCTCAATTTTTAACGAACTAACTGGAATGAGACAACACACAGGTAACTGGCCTGGGAAAACCGTTGATTTAGCCCAAGGTTACACGTCTTATAAAGGACAAGGATATGTTTTAGTTGATTTACCAGGAACTTATTCTTTGATGGCTCATTCACAAGAAGAAGAAGTTGCTAGAGATTTCATTCAATCAAAAGACTCTGAAGCAACCATTGTTGTTTGTGATGCAACAAGTCTAGAAAGAAATTTAAACCTTGTCTTACAAATTATGCAAATTACACCAAAAGTGGTGGTTTGCGTGAATTTACTAGATGAGGCAAAGAAAAAGAAAATCTCAATTAACCTACCAAAACTACAAGAACTACTTGGTGTTCCTGTTGTAGGTACCTCTGCTGTTAAAAAACAAGGATTAGATGAATTAATGGAACAAGTTGGAAATGTCATCAGTGGTAACGTGCATGCTAATCCGTTTATGCTTGAAGCCTTAGAGCAAATTCATCAGGATGAAGAAACTGAAATTCTCGCTCTACTCGATAGAGCTTCCGTTATTGCTAATGATGTCATTGAATACGGGGACAAAGATTTTGATAAAAAAGACCGGATTCTTGATAAAATCTTAACACAAAAAAGTACCGGTATTCCGATTATGATTTTACTATTACTACTTGTCTTTTGGTTTACAATCGTTGGAGCAGATGGTCCTTCTGACTTTTTAGCTGATGTCTTTAATCGTTTTGGAAATTGGTTAACCTCGGTAGCTGTTCAATTGAATGTACCAAAAGTAATTCAAAGTGTTTTAATTGATGGAATTTACAAAGTCCTATCAACCGTTGTTGCTGTTATGTTGCCTCCTATGGCCATCTTTTTTCCAATCTTCACTTTACTAGAAGATTTTGGTTACTTACCTAGAGTGGCATTTAACTTAGATAAATATTTTCAAAAAGCAGGAGCTTGTGGAAAACAGGCCTTAACAATGTGTATGGGGTTTGGTTGTAATGCTGCAGGCGTTGTTGGGGCAAGAATTATTGACTCTCCTAGAGAAAGGCTCATTGCCATTACAACAAATAATTTTGTTCCTTGTAATGGACGCTTTCCAATATTGATTGCTGTTATTTCGATGTTCTTTGCTGGCACAAATGCTGGATTTTTTGGTTCCATTAAATCGGCTGTTTTTTTGACAGGTGTCATTTTGCTTGGTGTTGCGACAACTATTTGGATGTCAACACTCTTATCAAAAACCATTTTAAAGGGTATGCCTTCATCATTTACATTAGAATTACCGCCGTATAGAAAGCCTCAAATTGGCTCAGTTATTGTCCGCTCCATTTTTGACAGAACTTTATTCGTTCTTTGGCGAGCTATTATTGTTGCAGCACCTGCTGGTTTAGTCATTTGGGTTCTTGCAAATGTCCAAATTGGCAATCAATCGGTTCTACAATCAATTACAGAATTTATCGACCCATTTGCTAAATTAATGGGACTTGATGGAACGATTCTAATGGCCTTTATTCTAGGTTTACCAGCCAATGAGATTGTTATCCCAATTATGATTATGGGATACATGGCAACAAGTACTATTACAGATTTCAATTCATTAAATGAATTTCAACAACTACTTGTCAATAATGGTTGGACTTGGTTAACTGCTACAAATGTACTTTTGTTTACACTCTATCATTGGCCTTGTTCCACAACGTTAATTACTATTTACAAAGAAACCAAAAGTAAGAAATGGACTCTGATTTCATTCTTAGTCCCTACAGTAATTGGCGTCTTAGTTACTATGCTAACCACGTTGATTGCTCATCTTTTCCATTTAGTTTAAAAGAGATTGGCTATTCCAAAATCGAATAGCCAATCTCTTTTTTTATACTTACATTCTCTTTGATGTATCAATGTTTATCGTATTTAAAAAAGTTATTTTATCAAAAAAATAAACTCTTAAATTTCTTCATTTTTAGTACCTATCAACTTTTATTTGTGAGCGTTCTTTCAAATAATCATCCACAGCTTTCTGATTTTCTCCCTTTAAATTTTTATCGAAAAAACCTAAAGACAATTGATTAATTGTATCAAATGTTTTTTTATAATTTGCGTCCTTTACAGCAACTAAAGGTGAAAATCCTGCTAAATCAATAAAACTACCATGATCTGTATTAGGTAGCAAGAGTTTATAAACACCCGGTTGGTTTACATGATCATTTCTAATTAAGCATTCTTCAAACAAAGGATCAGTCCCTTCTTGCATGTTTCTCATTGTATCGCTCGCATTCATCAACATAAAAGGTTTCTTAATATCCCCAGGTTTAATCTCCTGTCCATAAAAACCACCATCCATGTTAATCGCTGCTTTGACACGAGCATCTTCAATCAATAAATGAGTCGATGTAGCTCCACCATAAGAATGTCCGAATGCTCCAATTTTTTCTGTTTCCACTTGATTCAGTACTGAATCAAATTCTATATTTTTTTCATTTAGTAATGTATCTAGAACAAACGTTGCATCTGATTGCCACTCTAAATTATGTGTATCCAAATAATCTAACGTTAATTCTTTTTCTTCATAAGGTACGTATTCCTTAGTTGGAAATAGTGTATTGGCTGAATCTTTCGTATAATTAACTGCAGCAATAACATAACCATGACTGGCTAGTTCTTCTAATTGAAACGTATTTTGTCTATTATAAAGTGTCATGCCATGAGAAAAAATAAGTAATGGAAATTTCTTATCACTCACAACTTTCGCGTCCAAATAAGAATGAGTTTTTATATATTTTAAATGACCTGTCACAATATTAGGCATACCTTGAGTTCTTGCTAATTCATGTCTTAACGCCTCGATATCTGTAGAATAATCTGCTTTTTTACTACTTTCTTTATCTGCTGGATAATAAAATTGAATCATCATATCTTTTTCAGTTAATTGGTTTTTATTTTTTGTCAACATAATACTTTTAGTTCCTACTTTGTATTGCCCCGTTGGTACAGGAAAATTAAAAATAGGAAACATATAAAATGGAGCTAAAACAGCAACTGTCACAACAATAGTACTGGCTACTTTCAGTATCACTTTAATTGTTGAATTTTTTTTAATACATGTTTTATTTTTTGATAAAAGTAACACTAAATTAATAACAAATGATAGAACATAAACTGGTAGCAACTGCCAGCGGTAACCGTCAACAACCAAGCTAAGTATTAAAACAACTATTTCAGCAGATAATATTATTTTCTTATATTGTTTTAAACTTTCCAGCTTAAATGTTATTCCTCCTAGCAATACTACTGTTGTCACTATAAATAATAATTCAAATAATCTCATTTTTACCTTCTCCTTTTGATACATTCAAATGTATGTATAATTGTAAAAAAATAAACGATCTCGTCTATTTTTTTGATTCTTCGTAATAGTTTGAAAAGGCTACTCTTAATTCATCATCAAACAATGGCAATCCGAGAGCTTTTAGCATCTTATCAAAAAAAGTAATCTTTTCAATATATTTATCTTTTGTTGTTTTAATAATATTCGGATTTATCCAAATATTTAGTAGTAGCAACATCATTTCGGAGACTTCCGTTACCTCTAAAACATGACAAGATCCATCTTTATTTCCCTCTTTAATAAAAACAGCAATTTCTTTTGATGTTATTTCAATACTATCATGAACAATTCTAAAAACAAACTCTGGTGAATTGATAACACTAGGGATGTTACTCATCGAATCTTTTTCTGTTTGCTTTTTTAGTGTAAACATAATTCCCTGTTGAAGTCGCTCAATTGCTGTTGAATTAGTCTGTGTTAAATATGACATCAACTGTTTATTTTCCGAAAAATACTCTTGTGTCACAGCATCGATTAATTCAGATTTGGATTTAAAATGATGATAAAAAGCCCCGCGAGTGATACCTCCCACATCATCAATCACTTCTTGAATCGTTACCTTTTCCCATCCTCTAATTGTAAATAGTTTTACAGCAGATTCTAAAATAGCTTGTCTCGTTTTTTCAGGATACTTATTACGTGCCATTTTCATCACTCCTATACATACATTTGTATGTATGATATTATAATGAATCCTATATTTTGTCAACAAAAAAACTCGACTAAATTGCTAGTCGAGAGTTTCTATCTAAATACTACTTGCTTCATAGCCCAATTCTGTAATAACTTCCATAACTTTTTCCAACGGAACTTTTGTTTCATCAAATTTGATTTTTGCTTCTGCATCTTTTAATTTAATTTTAAATTTTTCCACACCATCTATTTCTGAAACAGCTTTTTCAATTCTCGCAACACAATGGCCACAACTCATACCATCAATCTTAATTTTTTCTTTTGACATAACTATCACCCTTCTTGTTTTAATTTACAAATGTAATTTATAATTAAATACTACCTCTTTCCTTAGAAAAAGTCAAACAAAAAAGAGACAAGACATTTGATAGTCTTACCTCTTCTAGTGTTCTCTATGGATAAATACGGTGTAATAAACGAGGGAATGGACTAGCTTCACGTACATGCTCAATACCACAAACCCAAGTAACAGTTCTTTCAAGACCTAAACCAAAACCTGAATGAGGAACTGGACCATATTTTTGTAAATCTAAATACCATTCATAATCTTTACGATCTAAACCGTCTTTTTCAATTTGTTCTAATAAGTAATCAAATCCAATAGCACGTTCACTACCACCAATAATTTCACCATAACCTTCTGGTGCAATCATGTCTGCACGAATAACAACATCATCTCTTGTTGGATGTGGTTTCATGTAGAATGGACTCATTGATTTTGGATAGTTTAAAATAAATACTGGTTTTTCATAATGGTTCGCGATAAATGTTTCATGTGGTGAACCAAAATCATCTCCCCAAGTAATATCTTCAAAACCATTTTTTTGTAATAAATCAACGGCTTCATCATATGAAATTCTAGGGAAAGGTAAGATAGTATATTTTTTAAGTAACTCTTTATCTCTTCCTAAAACATCTAAAGCATAATCACAGTTTTCTAATACTTTTTCAATCATAAATGCCACGTATTGCTCTTGGATTTCTAAACTTTCTTCTTGACTAACAAAAGCCATTTCAGGTTCCATCATCCAAAATTCAGTTAAATGACGACGTGTTTTTGATTTTTCAGCTCTAAACGTTGGTCCAAATGAAAATACTTTACCAAACGCCATTGCTGCAGCTTCTAAATACAATTGTCCTGTTTGAGAAAGGTAAGCAGGATCTCCAAAGTAATCTGTTTCAAATAATTCTGTTGTGCCTTCTGGAGCGCTACTTGTTAAAATAGGTGGATCAATTTTAATAAAGTTACGTTCATTAAAGAATTCGTATGTTGCACGAATTAATTCATTACGCACTTGCATAACAGCATGTTGTTTTGAAGAACGTAACCACAAATGACGGTGATCCATCAAAAAGTCTGTTCCGTGTTCTTTAGGAGTGATTGGGTAGTCATGACTTTCGCCTACAACTTCAATACCTGTTACTCCCATTTCATAGCCAAATTTAGAACGAGTATCTTCACGGATTTCTCCTGTTACGATAACTGATGTTTCTTGGTTTAATCCTTTAGCAACATCAAATAACTCTTCTCCAACTTCACCTTTTACAACAACCCCTTGGAAGAAGGCTGAGCCATCTCGTAAATTTAAGAAAGCAATCTTACCGCTTGAACGTTTATTTGCAATCCAAGCACCGATTTTTACTGTTTCGCCTACATGATTCTTTGAATCAATAATCTGTATTGTTTTCATTCCAACTCTCCATCCATCTTAATTTATTTGTTTTGCTTTTTATCAACAAAAGCAACTATCTGATCAATCGCTGAATTTAATGTGTCTAAATCAGTTGCATAACTTAGGCGAATATGTTTGTTTGTTCCAAAGCCTTCACCTGTCACAACTGAAACATGAGCTTCTTCTAGTAAATCATTGACCCAATTAGTCACATTATCGTACCCACATAAAACGAGACATTCAGAAATATCTGGATACAGATAAAATGCCCCTTGAGGTTTATCTATTTTGAAACCGGGTATTTCACTTACTCGGTCATACACATGATTTAGCCTTTTTTCAAAAACTTGACGCATTTCTTCAACTTGTTGTTGATCTCCTGTCAGAGCTTCAATCGCAGCATACTGAGTAACAGCAGTTAGATTACTTGTTGCTTGAGAAGCAATTTTAATCATTTGAGAAATGATGCTTGAGTCTCCTAAAGCATAACCCATTCTCCATCCTGTCATCGCGTAGCTTTTTGACACTCCATTAATGATAATTGTCTGTTTTTTTATTTCCTCAGACAACGTTGCAATTGGCGTAAAGACATTCCCATTATAAACTAGTTTGCCATAAATATCATCGGCTACTAGTAAAATATTATGTTTAACTGCCCATTTTCCGATTTTTTCAAGTTCTTCTCGCGTATAAATTGCCCCAGTCGGATTACAAGGTGAATTCAAAATGAACGCTTTTGTTTTTTTAGTTGTTGCTTTTTCTAAATCTTCAACAGTTACTTTAAAATGATTGTCTTCTTTTCCTTCAACAAAAACTGGCGTACCTTCACACAATTCAACTTGCTCACTATAACTAACCCAATAAGGTGAAGGCATAATCACTTCATCACCTTCATTTAAGATTGCTTGGAAAAGAATAAATAAAATAAATTTAGCACCAGTTCCAACAACTACCTCATTTAATTTATAATCCAATCCATAATCTTCTTTTGTTCGACTAATAACAGCTTCAATTAATTCTTTTTCTCCAGCAACAGGTGTATAAAAACTAGCACGTCCGCTTTCAATCGACGCAATAGCTGCTTTCCGAATATTTATCGGTGTTTCAAAATCAGGTTCACCTAATGCTAAATTTAAAATTTCTATGCCTTTTTCTTCTAACTCTTTTGCCTTCGCTGCGGCTGCCAACGTGGCTGATGATTTCAGCTTTAATACCCTATTAGATATCATCATAATATCCTCCCCTTTAAACTTGATTCAGCGTATTAACTATCTCTCCACTCTTAAAGTCAACCAAATAGTAATTAACGCCGCTTTCAATGCTGTCAGCTGCTACTTCCCAAACAGGTTTATTGTCATACAATCCTAGAGAGACTTTTTTTATTTTTTTGGTTTCTTTTTTTTCTAACACTTTTTTGATTGCTTCATCGTTATTAATTCCATCTTTTTGATTCATCACGACTGCTTCTGAACCATCTTGAGGAAGAAATACAATTTTTTCAACGTTTTTATTATCTACGCCAACAACAGTAAAATATGTTTTCTCACGAGTAAACCAATAAAAATCTTGTACCTCAGAGATATTGGCAACCTCTTTAGAAATAGTAACAGCTTGTTTTTTAGCTTTTCTCATTGGAGAGGCTGACTGAAACAAGACCACACCAACAAGGACAATAGATAAAATCAATACTATTCCTATAATTTTAAGTTGTTGGTTCTTTCTTCTATTCATTAATATCGGTCCTCCTTTTCGTTTTTCTTATTATAGCAACTTTTATGATTTATTTCAGTTATTATTCTCAAAAAATAAAATCGCTTCTTCTAAACTTTCTTCTAAAGTACATTCTTCTACCTCAAGCCCTATAGGTAAATACCCTAATAATTGCTTACTGTAGCTTGCTTTTAGCAACCGGTTATCTAGTAATAGAATAACACCTCTATCATTCTCTGAGCGCAACAGACGTCCTAAACCTTGACGTAATCTCATACCAGCTTGAGGAATTGCTTCTTCATAAAACGGATTTTTACCAAGAGATTCTAAATAATGATATTTAGCTTCAATCATCGGCCTTTTTGGTGGATCAAAAGGAAGTTTCGTCATAATAATTAAATCAAGCGTTGGTAAAGATAAATCCACACCTTCCCAAAAACTATTAGCACCTAAAATAATACCACCATTATTTTTAATATATTTTTTCACAATTTTTTCCTTTGTCCCAGTAATATCTTGCGCAAAAATATCCACTTCTTGATGATGAAAGTGATTTTGCAGAATATGATAAACCTGTTTTAAGACATGATGTGATGTAAACAAAACCAGCATAGAGGTCTTTCCAATGGCATAATAGTCAATAAGAACTTTTGCAATGTAATTAGCATAATCATCTTTTGGATGATACTGCTCTGCTTTATTTTCCGATATAACAAGCAATTTGGCTTTGTCATGATAGTTAAAGCTATCTTCAATTCTAACTTTTCTAGATACTGGTATATCTAGTTGGCTTTCAAAATAAGTCGAATCAACATCTAATTGTAATGTACTACTAGTGTAAACAATTTTTTCAAACTGTTCATACCAAGACATATTTTTAATCGATAGCATCGAAAAATCTAGCATCTTCAATTGTAAGTGCTTATCCTTAATAGCTAACCACCTAGCATTACTATCTTCTAAATTTCTGAAGTAAGCTATAAAGTGAAGACTCCACTCAGAAAGTCTTTCAAGAGACGTTAAATAATCCAACACATCAAAATAGGAACCAATTTCTACTTGTGTAAGATGAGTGAACACCTCGTTTTTAAAGTCAGTTGAGATATGATTTATTTCCGTTAAGATAGTCAATAATTCTTTCAAATTTTTTCTCATTGGAAGTGGCCAGTTAGAAATTTTTTCTACATCATCAAATGAAACTTCTTTTTTACTTTCAGTAAAGTTACTTACTTCTATCATAAACTGTTCAAGTCTCTGCAAATCTTCTCTAACATCTTGTGAAAAATTACTTAATAAATTCACGGCCTGTGTTAATTTTTGATTATTCAATTGATGCAATGAATAAGACAATTCTTCTGATTCCCGTATTTTTTTTAATAAGGAATAAATCAAACCAAACGAAATAGAAATTAGTTCTTGATTTTCAATGCTACTAACTAGTTTATGAGATTCATCAATTATCAAAACAGACGATTTTGGTATTAACTTCGTTTGACGTTTGCTTTCCTCACATAAGAAAGCGTGATTAACAACGATAACATCTGCTACTTCTTTTTTTTCTTCCAAATACTTAATAAAATCTTCCTCAAAGAACAATGAATCACTACTCAAAGTGTGACGACCCATGTGTTTCACATGTTCAAAAAGAACGTGGGATTTATTAAGATTAATTTCATCCAAGTCTCCTGTCTCAGTCTCCATCAACCAAGTTAAAATCGCCATTTGATTTAATGCGTACTGTTTTTGATTAACAGGCTTTTCAAGTAACGTTAAATAAAATTTGTCTAGGTCTATGAAATGACGATTGCTTTTTAGTACCATACCAAATAGATGATTTCCTGTAATTTCCTTGACTTGCTCTAACGTCTGATCAATCAGCTGCTCTTGTAGTAAAATAGTACTTGTTGAAACAATAATCGGGAATTTTTTTCTGTTATAACTCAAAGGTAATAAATAGCCCAAAGACTTACCACTACCAGTACTTACTTCAACCATTAAGTTCTTTTCTTCATCCTCATTATTAACAAAAGAATAAATGGTATCCATCATTTCCAGTTGCGCTTTTCGAGGAACAAAGTCAGATAAAAAACTTTGAGAATTTTCAGTTAAATCAAATGGATAAGTGGTTCCTACATCATCATTTTTCTCTTTAAATAGATATTTTTTATTTTTTAGCGTCACACACTCAATTGTTTTAGTCCCATAAAATGGATGATTAAATCCATCCTTTTCCTTTTTCATTAACGCTTTTTCAAACATTAAATGATTATCAACACCTAAGTTATAAGACAATTCCAACATTTTTTTCAATGTAACATAAGGAATCATCATCATTTTTTGACTTAGACAAATAAATAATTCAGCTGTAACATAAGCGTCACTTAATGCCTGATGAGGATTTTCATGTTCTAGTTCTAAAAAGTCAGCTAAATCCGTCACTCTAAACCCCTGAGACGTGGGAAATAGAATTTGGGACAACTCTACTGTATCAATACATTTTGTTTGCAATTTTTCTTCACCTGAACGAGATAACTCACTGTTTAAAAAAGCATAATCGAAATAAACATTATGGGCAACAAACACACAATCTGAAATTAATTGTTTGATCATCGGGGCAATGTCTTCGAAGTAAGGGGCATTTTTTACTTGTTCGTTACTAATGCCAGTTAATTGCTCAATATTTTTGGGTATTTTTTTTAGGGGATTAACATCAGTAGAAAAGTAGTTTATAATCTCATTATTTTGAACAAGTACACAAGCAAATTGAATAATTTTATCCGTTTCTGGACTTGTTCCAGTTGTTTCAATATCTACAACTGCATAGGTTGTTTTATCAGTCAAAATTCATCCCCCCTTGTCATATGACTCTTTTCTATTATACAGACAATTCACCAAATTTTCATCAAATTCACTATTTATTTTACTAATCATATTTTTTTGAGATAGATTGTTTTAATGAATAAACTATGGTTAAATAGATGTATAGAAAAAGTTTGATTAGGTGGGCTATTAAAATTATGAGAAATTTGAAAATTATGGGGGGATTTGTATTCGCTTTTTGGCTAATCGCCCTTGTTTTGACCTTCAACAATTCAAAAATATGGTGGCTCTACTTGCTTATTTCCAGTATTGCGCTAATTTTAGCCGCAGTACTACTGTATCAGACCGAAATTAAACATCTTTATTATCAAGCAGATAAAGAATTTACAAGGTTAAAGAACAGATCTGCTAAAAAAATTAGTTATGATGAGGATGAAGAATATTATGATGTTGTTGATAGCAATAAACGTCGAAAAAAACGAAAAAGAAGACGTCCTGAAAGTTATCTAGAAACAACAGCACGTGAAAGAAAAATGACAAGCGAAAATCACGGCTCTTCTGATGAGATACACCGCATGTCCTCTATTCGCAACAAAGAATATCTTCATACAAAAATTAATCTCTTATATAATGGTGAAAAACAGCAGCTTTTATTTGATACCATTCAACAATTAAAAGCCAATAACTTCTTTACTAGCTATTATGCAGGTGTGACTAATGATGATTTAGTAAATAATTTTGGAGAGTATGAGGAACGGAACATTTTTGAGCTTTATGATAACCTGATTCCAAATACTTATGCTAAAGTACTTTATGATCCTAAATCTGATAGCAACCGAATTGGTATCTTTTTAGGAACAACAGGAGATAATCAAGATGAGATGATGCTAGGGTTTATTGCATTAGAAGATAGTTATAAAGCGGATTTATTACTAAAAAAATATTCAAATATTCAAGTTTTCCCAACTATTCTCGGTGGTACGTACAAACGGGTTTATCGAAATAGGTCTGGCGAAATAAAAATCATTAAAGACTTTATTAACTATGATTTAACTATTTCATTAGCATTTTATAACAACTAAAAAAACCAATTAGGCTAACACGCCTAGTTGGTTTTTTTGAATACCGCTTTTTTAGAAATTAAGTAATTAATAACAATTGCTAATACTTGAACAAATAAGGCAAAGACAAACTCATTAAGTAACTCTGCTGAACCAATAAACTTTGTTGTTAAAGGATGGCTAAATAATATGAAATCATAATTTATCTTATCAAAAAAGAAAAGATGAATGAAGAAATCCGAAAATTTCTCAACTGCAATAAAAGTCAGCCCTAAATCTAAAGCAAATACAAACAGTCTTCCTAAAATAAAACCAAACAATTGCTTAAGAACCACTAGTGGTTGCCAGTCTTTGTTTTTAAATACAAAAACCTTATTGGTTAAATAAGCAAATAAAATTGCCACTACTTGAGCTATAGTTACTCCAAGCATAGAGTTGCCAGTTAAATTAACCACCATAAATCTAGTAATAAAATAAACTAACGTTGTAAAAACGCCAAAAATAATATAGGTAATACTCTCTTTATTTACAATCTTACTCATTTTACTTCCTTCCTAATCTTTCACCCATAAACCAGATAGAACACCTGCTACAGGAAAGATTATCCACGAAATACTCCAAATATTAAACACAAAACTAGTTAAAAGATATAAAGCAACAATAATTAACCAAAATTTTTCATTAAACTTTTTCCAAAATAATTTATTACTTAAATCTTCTTCAGAAATTGATGACTCAATCCCATTCTCTAATAAAAACGAATAGGCACCTTTTAAATTACCCGCATAAATTAAAAAGAAGCATCCCACTGTCGCTATAACGACAGTAACCCCTACTAAAGGTAGTATGTATTCCGATTTTTGAGTCCCAATTAATACAGGAATAGCTGACAATATACAAATAACAATCCCAATAACTAAAGACAGATTAAACGATCTTGCATATTCCATACTTTCAGATTCAATATAATGGATATCACGCTCTTCTAAAAAGAAGCCCTTCTCCAAATACTCAAATTTACTATTTTTCAACCCATTTAACACAAAGAATGCCACTCCAGCAGCAACAAAAATTAAACAAAAAATAACTCCAACAATCAACAAATTATAAACTAAAGAAAGTAATAATAAAGAAGTGCCAATTCCACATAAAATAACACCAAAACCAATACCTGTACCAATCTCTTTCTTCATTTTGATATAATCAGAAATTATTTCTATTGATAACGTTGGTAATTCAGATCCTGTTTCATTGTTTATGTTTCTACCTGAGCGATCTATTTCTAGTTCATTCAATAACTCATCAATATTGCCAAATTCCGAAATAACAAGCCCAATAGCCTCGTTATCTGACATTCCATCACTTTTCAACTCATCATATTTTTCTTCCATGTTAGATAATATATCTTTCTTCAAGTTTATTATTTGATCTGTCATCGGCAAATTCATAAACATTGTTTCCACATAACTCTCTATTGTATTCATATTTTCTCTCCTCCTAAAAATAAATCTATTACCTCTTTAGTTATTAACCATTCTTTTTCTTTTTCTAAATAAAACTCGAGTCCTAGCGATGTGATTTTATAATACGTTCTCTTTTTTCCAAACGTTTCCTCTCCAGGATAAGAAACAATAAACCCTTTCTTACTTAATCTAGTAAATGCAGAGTACAATGTTGTTTCCTTAATAATATATTTTTCTTTTGTGATTATTTTTATTTTTTTAGAAATTTCATAACCATATGAATCTCCATCGATTAATATAGATAAAATGATAGAATCATTATAACCACGAATTATGTCACTACTAATCACATGTATCACCTACTTTTTTACTTTATCAATCGTAGTAAAAACAATATATCATTTTTACTACGTCTAATCAAGTAATTTCGAGTTAATAAGTAGAATACTAATCATAGAAATGGTATCATTTACTTATCTATAGGAAAGGAAGTATAATAATATGAAAATGGCGCATACTTGTGTCCGTGTAAAAGATTTAGACGCTTCTCTAGATTTTTATAAAAAAGCATTCGCTTTTGAAGAAAGCAGAAGAAGAGATTTTCCTGAAAATAAATTCACCTTAGTCTATTTAACCTTACCAGGTGATGATTATGAGTTAGAACTTACTTACAATTATGATTCAGAAGGCTATGACTTAGGAAATGGTTATGGTCATATAGCTATCTCTACAGACGATTTAGAGGGCCTACATAAGTCGCACGAAGAAGCTAAATTTAACATAACACCTTTAAAAAATCTTCCAGGGGTTCCGCCTTCTTATTACTTTATTGTTGATCCTGATGGCTATAAAATTGAAGTAATTCGTAACAAATAAAAAAGTTCTTGAGTCTATCAATCATCTACTGTGATTAGATAAACTCAAGAACTTTTTAGTTTAAAAGCAAACAAAAAAGCAAATCAAGATGATTTGCTTTTTTACTCCGGCAGTAGGACTCGAACCTACGACATCATGATTAACAGTCATGCGCTAC
>NZ_JAVWHO010000016.1:0-13974 GCF_036639995.1 Vagococcus sp.
CTATGTATCTCAAGGAATGCTTTATGGTGTACAAACATTTGTAGTTGTTTGGTAAGAAAACTAAAAAAACAAGAAGAGTCATGTTGTGACCCCTAAAAGTTAGACTTTTAAGGAGTGGAGAAATCCACTCCTTTTTTATGTTTTAAAATGAACGATTAAGCGATATGTTGTGCCGTTTTTCGAAATTGAACTGGGCTTTGCCAGTTTAATTTCTTTTTCATGCGTTTATTGTTGTAGTAGTAAATATAGCGATCAATAGCTGTTTTCAACTCATTGAAGCTACAATAAACTTCACCATGAAAAATCTCTTGTTTTAAAAGACTAAAAAAATTTTCCATAGGGGAATTATCTAAACAATTTCCCTTACGAGACATACTTTGAAAAACGTTGTGTTCTTTCAATTTAGAACTATAAGCCTTCATTTGAGCCCACCCTTGATCTGAATGAAACGTTCTACGAAAAGGACAATCATTAGTTACTTGAATCGCTTCTTCTAAGCCTTCCATAATCGCGACAGCGTTAGGTCTTTCTGAAATTCTATAAGATAAAATCTCACTATTGTATAAATCCATAAACGGGTCTAAATAAAGTTTTTTCTGACGAATCACACCATGAGTGTCTGTTTCGAAATACTTAAACTCTGTTGTATCAGTCGTAATTTTTTGATGGCAGATGCTAGTATAGAAACGTCTATGAATACGATTTTGGACAACTGTGCCTACCTTACCACGATAAGAACTATATCGTCGTGATTTTCTAGTGTATGATTTTACTTCGATTCCTAGTTTTTTGATCAAACGTTGAACTTTTTTTTTATTAACGTGAAAACCTCTATTTTTCAATTCCCTTGTCAGTCGAAGACAACCGTAATCCTTATGTTCTTTACGAATCTCTAATAGTTGATTTTCTATTTCTTGATCTGGGTTGACACGGTTAAAGCGTTTCTGCCAGTACATATAGGTCGCTTTAGGAACTTTCAATGTTTCAAGAAGCTCAACTAATTTGAATGATCCTCGGAGGCTGTCGATGATTCGTGCGATTGATTCTTGTGTCTTTGTTGGGCTTCCTGTTTTCGCAGCTTCCTCAATTCTTTTAAAAAAGCATTCTCAATTTGAAGAGAACGGACTTGTTTTTCTAATTCTTTAATACGGTCAAGTTCTTCAGGTTTTTCTTTAGATATTCTGTTTTTTATATTTTTATCTTTATTCTTTTTAGGCATAGTGGAAGGTCGTCCTCTCGGTTTTGAAAGTCCTTCGACACCATCCGCACGAAATTCACGCATCCATGCAGAGATTAAAGTAGGATTATTAATACCTAGGGCATAAGCCACCTCACGATAGGACAATTCACTCGTTTGATATAACTCTATCGCATCTAACTTAAATTGAACAGAATATTTTTTGTTTTGTCTTTTTCTAAAGAGACCTTCTTCACCAAACTCTTCATAGATCCTAACCCAATTTTCTATTTGTGTCTTGTTCTTTACCCCATATTTCTTTGCAAGATAGTTATATCCACCTTCACCATCAAGATATTCCTTTATAATTTTTATTTTAAGTTCAAAATTATATTTTGCCATAAAAATAGTGACCTCCAAAAGTTAGATTTTTTGGTCTAACTTTTGGGGGTCGCTACATCAATAGGCTCTTCTTGTTTTAATTTTGTCTTCTGGCAGATAAGTAAGAACGGATTAATAATAAGCCTGTTCCAACGACTAAAATAATAGCTAAAACGATAATAGTTCGTTTGGTTCTATTTTCTCTAACCGCAGTTAAAGGATTATGACTTTTTTTCAGCTCATTTAAAGTTTTAGGATTTCTTGTCATCGGTTCAAAAGATAGTGTTCGTTTCGTGTTATCTTTTTTCAAGGATAGATCAATGGTTTTAGGTTGTTTATCGTAAGAAAAGTTAATGGCACCATCTTTGCCTGGTAAAATAGCCGTTGTTTTTTTAGATGGGAGTTCAACTTGAGTATCAATGTTTTTTGACACAATGCCTTGAATTTGAAAGTTGTTTTCTTGATAGATAAACGGATCAATTGTTAGTTTTTTCAACTTGTCATCTGTTGATAAAAATAACACATGCTCATCGCTATAATTCCCTAAATCATCTAAAGCAATGAATTGAAGTGAATCCGGTAAGGTATCTGGGTTGTACTTTCCTTCAAAATAACCGTTATTATCGGTTGTGCAAGTATAATACTTGTTGTTAGTTTTAATATAAACGTCAGCCTCTTTTTCAGAGCTCTTAAAGGAGATTTTTTTCTTCTTATAATCATAATGGATATTATCAATAAAAATAGTTGGATGGTCATTTTCTACTAGATAAGGTAATTTACTATTATAAATCTTTCCAGTAGAGGTTTTAAATAAGACCTCAATTTTATAAATACCAGGTGTCATTGTGTTAGCATGTTGATTTTCTGAAAAACTAATAGTTGTTACAGTTAAATCATAAATATCTTCAATACTATTTTTAAAATCTTCTGGCTGTAAAGTGTCTCTTGTGATGACTTTGGCATAAACTTGATTGGTATCTGTTTTAGCTTTTAGCTCTTCAGAGTGAGCCAGACTAAGTTCCGATTGCGAAGAAGTGCTTGTTTTACTTTCTTCTGCCTGTACGATGGTCCCTGTGCCAAATAGTAAAAGAGCACTCCAGAATAGGGCCAAACTAATTTTTTTCATGTTAAGACCTCCAGTTATGCTTCAATTGTACTGCCCTTATAGAGCAATTACAAGGTGTTATAGAAAAGGTCTTTTACTTCTCTCATAATGTGGTAAAATAAATTGAATTTAGGATAAGGAGACAACTCATGGTTAAAGGTTATCTGTATTTATTAGTGGCAATTGTTGGAGAAGTTATTGGAACGAATTTACTTAAAGCCACAGATGGTTTTACTAAATTAATGCCAACACTTTATACAATTATTGCATATGTTATTTCTTTTTATTTTTTATCATTATCATTTAAAACTATTCCAATAAGCGTTGCGTACGCTATTTGGGGTGCTATTGGTATTATTTTAATTACTACTTTTTCTGTTATTGTTTGGAAAGAACCGCTTAACGCTATGACAATAGTTGGACTTGGTTTTATTATTGTGGGAACTATTTTAGTTAACTTATTTGGTACGGGGCATTAAATTAAGGATAAATAAACCAAGTATTTCAGATTAGCTTAGAAAAGCTAGTCTGTTTTTTTACAGAAAAATCCCCACAACACATTGTTATTTTAAACGTATTGTGGGGATTTATTTTAATCATGAAGCATGAAATTTTCGTCTGTTTCTGCGTAGTAATTTAAATGGGGAAAAAGAAGTTGAAAAGAGGTTCCTTTTCCTACTTGGGACTCAACATACAAGTGATGCCCTAATTTTTCAGATAATGATTTAGCTAGATAGAGTCCTAAACCAGTAGAGTTTGTCTCTTCATTTCGGCCGTTATTACCGGTAAAGCCTTTATCAAAAATTCGCTGCAAGTCTTCTGTGGGAATACCGATTCCAGTATCAGCAACATTTAGCCAAGTGCCACGTTCATTTTTTGAGAAAGAAATCGTAATACTTCCACCTGATTCAGTGTATTTAATGCCATTACTAATTAGTTGATTTAAAATAAAATGAAGCCATTTTTCATCAGTTAAAACAGCATAGTCTTCGCCAACAAGTGAAAAGCGAATATTTTTTTGGATAAAGTACTCTTTTGAGTCACGAATTGTTTGTTGAACGATTCTTTTTAAAGAGTATGAGTTGATTAAGTAATCTTTAGAAAAGCTGTCTAGTCTTGAATAGTAAAGAACCTGTTCAACATAATCATCCATCCGATTTAAATTATTTCGTAATTGATTGTATCTTTTTTCAGAAATATCATCTTCAATAGTTTCTGAAATGAGAGTGAGTGAGGCTAGAGGCACTTTAATCTCATGAACCCAACTATCAATATAATCTTTTTGTTCTTCGGACTGTTGTTTAACATTATTTAAGAGTAAAAAATGTTCGCGGTGTATTTCATTAAAATATTCTTGATAAAGCTCTTCCTCGTAAGTTCTTGCGTTAGATAAGCTGGGTGTTTCTACATATTGATCAGAATCAAGTTCTAATTGTTGCCACCATCGTTTTTTTTGCTGGTAATCAAGCCCAAGAAAAATAGCGAGTAAAATCATACCAAGAAGAAAAATATAAAAAAGAGAGGCGAAATTAAATTTTACTTCAGGTGTTAACCAAAGGATAAAACCCGTTAAACAGTTGAAACCAAGCCAAAGTAAAATTAAACGAAATTGATCTTTTAAATAATTAAAAAATGTCATGAGTACCACTAAGGAATCATGTAACCTTGACCAACTTTGGTTTCAATATAGTTACTAATTCCAGCTCCTTCTATTTTTTTTCGTAATCGGTTAATATTAACGGTTAACGTATTGTCATCAACAAAACGTTCATCATCCCATAAGGCACGCAACAATTTCTCCCGGCTAACAATTTTTCCTGTGTTTTTCATTAAAATTAAGAGTAATTGAAATTCGTTTTTACTCAATTCAACGGTTGAATCGTTGATAATCATTGAACTATTCTCCATGTTTAACTTTAATCCAAGGTGCTCTAAGGAAGTACTTTCAGATTTTGAGTAGTCATAAGTTCTCCTTAATAATGCATTAACTTTAGCAATTAAAATATCCATTGAGAAAGGTTTATTGACATAATCATCGCCGCCCATATTCATAGACATGATGGAATCAGCATTCGTATCACGACTTGAAATAAAAATAATGGGACTTTTAGAGATTTCTCTAATTTTTTGACACCAGTAATACCCGTCAAATACAGGTAAGGTAATATCTAAAAGAACAAGGTGAGGTTCTTCTTCTATAAATATTTCTAAAACACGTTTAAAATCAGTGACTTCAACTGTTTCAAATCCCCATTTTTCGAGAGATTCAACCACAAGATCGCGAACAGTTTCATCATCTTCAACAACCATTATTTTCATTATTGCAACGACTCCTTCATTCATTTCAATTTCATTATACCGAAAAAATTAAAAGATAGCATGAGACTTGCGTCTGAGAAAATAATTTTTAGAAAAATGTATCAAAATATCCATTTGGTTGTATAATAAGTTTATAACAAGAGCTGATAGATATCGTTTTTTGAAAGAGGTGTCGATAAAATGAAGAGTTTTATTTTTGTTATGTTCCTGAGTGGTTGTCTTTTTATAGGTAGTAGTTGCAGTAGACAAAAAGCATTTGATGACTATGATGATCAGGAACGTGGTTTAAATTTACAGGATGCGTTTGAATATGATTATAAGAAAAAAGAGATTTTTACTTCAAATAAATTAGATGCTAAAGTAAAATTTTCAGGCATTGATACACTTTGGGAACTGGATTGTCAAAAAAATGATGAGTTAGTGATTGCATATAAAACAGAGAATAAAACAGGAAAATTTAAAGTATTATTGGTTAAACCGGATCAAGAGATGGAGCTAATAGTTGAAAATACAGAAACAGGTACTAGTACGTTAGAAATACCTAAAGGAAAAAACTACATTCGAATTGTTGGCAGTCAAAGTGAAGCTGATATTGAAATGAGTTATAAAGTAGGGACGCAAACAAAAATAATTATGAATAAAATAGAAGAAAATAAAAAATACGGGCAAGGCAGAAACGCTTTGTTTAACTAATGACTTAATTTGAGGCTAACTAAAAAGTTGGTCTCAATTTTTTTATTGCTTTTAATTACTACTAGGAAAATGACTTTTAACTTACCCTTTTTTTAGTGACAATTCTGTAAGATTATTTTTAGGTATAAAGATGTTAGTATGCAAAAAAAATTGATAAGATAGTGTTAGAAGAAAAAAGGGGGCAAACATATGCAACGGATTGTCGAAGTTGACCATCTATCCAAAATTTATGGAAAAAAAAGTAACCCAGTGAAAGTACTTGAAAATATCTCTTTTCATGTTGATAAGGGTGAATTTGTTGGCATTATGGGACCAAGTGGGGCTGGGAAAACAACACTTTTAAATATGTTATCAACGATTGATCAACCCACTGTGGGCTCGATAAAAATTGGTAAACAAGATATAACTCGAATGAAAGAACGCCAATTAAGTGATTTTAGAAGAAAAGAATTAGGGTTTATTTTTCAAGATTTCAATTTGATGAACTCTTTAACTGTTAAAGATAATATCATGCTACCTCTAGCACTGGATAGAACACCAGTAAATGACATGGAGAAAGGATTGAGTCATGTATCACGTATTTTAGGTATCGATCATATTTTGAATTCCTACCCATCAGATATTTCAATTGGGCAAAAACAGCGAGTTGCTGCGGCAAGAGCAGTGATTACTCATCCACAACTTATCTTAGCAGATGAACCTACAGGATCTCTAGATTCTAAATCTGCCACAGAATTACTTCACTACTTATCTCGCTTAAATGAAGAAGAAAAAGCGACAATTATCATGGTGACTCACGACGCTTTTACTGCAAGTTATTGTCACCGAATTTTATTTATTAAAGATGGTGCGATTTTTTCAGAGATTGTTAGGCAAGGAAGTCGAAAAGAATTTTTTCAAAAAGTGATAGATATGCAAGCTGCTATTGGAGGCGGTGTGAGTCATGATGTTGTCTAAGTTAGCATTAAAAAATGTGAAAACTCAATTTCGCTATTATTTAATGTATTTTGTGAGCATGGCTTTTTCAGTTATGGTTTACTATAGCTTTGTCTCTATGAGTTATGAAAAAACACTACTAAAACGCGCAGCTAATGATATGCGAATTGATGCTGGTTTAAGAGCTGGTAGTGTCATGATTATTTTATTTATTATTATTTTTATGTTTTCGGCCAATAGTTTTTTTGTGAAACGAAGAAAAAGAGAAATTGGGCTGTATAACTTACTCGGTATGAGAAGAAGTCAAATTGGGATTCTGTTCTTTGTAGAAAATATGTTGCTTGGCGCATTAGCGTTAGTTACAGGGATTACGTTAGGCATCATTTTTTCTAAATTGTTTACCATGCTATTGTTAAAAGCAATTCATGTTCCCATTTCAAGTAGTATTATTATATCCTTTGAAGCGATACTTAATACCATGATTGTTTTTTTAATCATTCTAGCTATTGTCTCCATTAGAACAGCTACGACTGTTTATCGCTATAAATTAATTACGTTGTTTAAGGCAGATCAACAAGGAGAAGGTAACGCTTATGTAAGATGGTATAATTGGCTGTTTGGTTCCATTGGTGTCATTTTTTTAGGCCTTGGGTATACTTTGGCTAAACGATTTTTAGATTTTATGATTTGGTTTGAAAAAATGTATCAAACAGATGGCTTTTCTATGCTACTTTGTCCATTGATTATTTTAATGATTTGTATCATTGGAACCTATTTGTTTTTCAACCACTTTCTTGCGATTATTCTACATTTGATTCGAAAAGTGAAAACTTATTATTACCGAGATATAAACATGGTAACAACTGGGAATTTGAGCTTTCATTTGAAGAAAAACTCAATGACATTTGCAACCATTGCAGTTTTATCTGGTACAGCCTTAGCAGCCATTGGTGGTGCAGCAAGTGTTCAATCCTTTACGTTACAATTAGCAGACTCGACAACACCAACATCGTATGCTGTTAGTGAGGCACACTATCAAGAACTAACGAACTTTTTAGATGAAGAGGGGGCTGTTATTTCAAATCAAGCAACAGTAAGATTTAAATATGTGGGTGCGCAAATGGGCTATGAGGCCAATGGTGAATACAGCAATGGTGAAGGTTTTTATAATGTTATGTCTCTAAGTAACTTTCAAGAATTAAGCAAAGTTATTAAAGATATCAAACCTCTAGATTTAAAACAAAAAAATGATGTTGCGATGATGTCTGGAAGCAATCAATTATACATTGATCAAGCCGTGACTCCTGATAAAAAAGGTGTTTTAGGTAATGTTGGTGAAGTAAATATAACTAAAACACAAGCAGATTTTATTGGTAATGTGAGAGACATGCGACTTTCATATAACGCGATTGTTGTAACAGACGAACTTTTCAAGGAACTTAATGCAAAATATGATTATCAATATCATGTGATAAATGTCGAAGGTGCTGATGAGAACGACGTTTTGGCCAGTAAATCACTTGAACGGTTTACTCCTTTAATGGAATCAAAAACCTACTTTAAACAAGAAACAAAAAATAAAGAAGGTAAAATGGTGGATTCTGTTGAAAAAGTAGAAAAACCAACATCAGATAATCTGCCAACAGGTTATACCACCCAAGGAGAGTTCAGTATTCGTTACCCTTATTACAATAGTTTGATAAAAAGTACAGGTGTCCTTATTTATGTCGCTGTCTTTTTAGGAATGGTCTTTATGATAGCAACAGGTAGTATTATCACACTAAAACAATTGTCAGAAGCAGAAGATGAAATCCTACGTTATGACATGCTTAGAAAAATAGGAACACCTAAAAATATGATTAAACGCAGTATTTATAAGCAAAATTCAATCATCTTTTTTGCACCACTTTCAATCAGTTTGTTACATGCTTATTTTGCCTTACAAGTATTGTTTGTTTTAATCGGCAGGCCAGCTCTGTTGTTAACGTATATATCTGTTGCCTTTTTAATCGTGATTTATATTTTATTTTATTTTGCCACATCTTCATCCTACAATAAAATTGTGAATTCTTAAAAAATCATCTCGTATTTTTCTTTCTTTAGTGAAGATAAATACGAGATTTTGTGTTTCTTTATAAAATATAAATTGCTTTTTTGTTAGAATATAGGTAAGGTAAAAGGTGGTTTTATCTATTATTAAAATAAAGGTTTTTTTAACTATAAAATGGTGATTAGAATGAACAAAAAGAATAAACTAATGGCATATCTGATTAGTTTTATCATACCAATAATCGTACTAGCAAGTGTCTGGATGATACTAGGACTAGCTCCTTTTGGTAATAATAACTTAATGGTAAGCGATTTAGGGTCACAGTATTTACCTTTTTTAAATGCGTTCAAACGTTTCATGACAGAAGGAGGAGAGAACCTCTATTCTTTTGCTAATGGAATTGGTGGTCCGATGGAGGCAACAATTGCTTATTATTTAATGAGCCCTTTTAATTTTATCTCGCTTTTGTTTTCTTATAATATGATGCCCGTTGCGGTATTATTGATAATTACGTTAAAAATAGCTTGCATGAGCTTAACTATGTATACGTATTTAGATTTACATTACAGACAGAGCAATTGGTTAACACAGGCTTTTTCTTTGGCTTATAGTTTATGCGGCTTTGTGGTTGTGTATTTGCTTAATTTTATGTGGTTGGATGTCTTAATCCTATTTCCCTTACTTGTTTTGGGATTGGAAAGATTATGGCATGAGAAAAAATATGGATTGTATGGTGTGACTTTATTTTTCTCTATTTTGACCAATTATTATTTAGGTTATATGGTGTGTATTTTTGCTGTGATGTACAGTGTGTTTATTTACTACTTAAAATTTGAAAGAAAGCCAGCTAAATCAATCAAAGAATTTACTAAAAGATGGCGCTTATTCTTTGTTACGTCTTTACTTTCAGGTTTAAGTACAGCATTTATGTTAATCCCAGCAATTTTAGGAATGCTCCAAACAGGAAAATCAAGTTTTCATATGCAAGATTTTCTATTAAAACCGCGATTTGGTTTTGAGGTATTTTCACAAATGGGCTTAGGAACAATCAATTATGATATCAGACTAGACCATTTACCAATGATATACTCAGGTGTTTTTGTTTGGTTGCTAGCCTTTCTATATTTCACGTTACCTATTGTGCCCAAAAGAAAAAAAAGGGCAATGGCTGCCTTATTGACGGCAATTTATTTCAGTTTTTTCTTTGAGATGTTTAACACAGTCTGGCACATGTTTCAAAGTCCAGCAGGTTTTCCGTACCGAAATGCTTTTATCTTTAGCTTCATTTTAATTAAATTAGCATATGAAACTTATCTATATGCAAGACTAACTGAAGATAAGACAATCGTAAAAAAAAGACTTGTGTTAGCAGGAAGTACCTTTACAGTTTTACTAACTATTGGTCAATTATTTTTAATTTTCCAATCAGATTCTAGTTATTTATTATCGAATACTTATTTTGTTTTAAATATTGTTATTGTCTGGATACTGGTTTTTGTTTTACGATTAAAGTTTACTAAAACAAGTTATCTATGGCGTTGGGTGTTGTTGCTTTGTGTCGGATTAGAACTAGGTGGTAATCTTTGGATTTCTATGAAGGATATCCCTTTTGGTAATCAAGAGCAATACGCCAAAATGTATAACGAGCAAGAAATGTTAGTGAAACATTTAGAAAGTGGTCGAGATGATTTATTTCGAATTAACCAAAAAATCGATACAAACAT
Source organism: Vagococcus sp. (assembly GCF_036639995.1). GTDB lineage: Bacteria > Bacillota > Bacilli > Lactobacillales > Vagococcaceae > Vagococcus. The sequence goes on from NZ_JAVWHO010000016.1 coordinate 10,386, forward strand.
GATGGGGTATAACGAAATTAATAATGGTTACAATAATCCCATGTTGTTTGGATACTCAGGTGTGTCTAGCTATACCTCAACACTTGATTCTAAAGTTCAAAATACATTAACAGACTTAGGACTTTATTCAAAAAATGAGCGTCGTTTTTCTTATGTGGATGAATCTCAAGTCGCAAACTTGTTGTTAAATGTTAATTACACAATTAATCCTAAATTTATTGATAATAAGGAATTGTTAGAAGAGCAAGCTTTGTCTAATATCTATAAAAACAATGAAGCTATAGGGGCGGCCTTTTTAGCACCAAAGGCATTAAAAGAAGTGTCTCTTGAAAGAGGAAAAGTAATTAATAATCAAGAAACCATTCTTCAAAGTATTAAACCGCTACAAAATGATGTTTACTTTAAACCTTTAACTGGTATTCATACCACAAAAGAAGTTGATAAGTATCAAATAAAGGGGAAGGTAACAGCTGATGGCACGAATTATCTGTATCTACCAAATGCGATTTGGGATAATGTGGAATATTTTGCAGTAAATGGCAAGGAAATAAAAACAGATGTCATGATTATTACTAATCAACTGTTTAATTTAGGTGAATTTAAAAAGAACGATCAAATCAGACTTGAGCTGAAACTAAATAAAAAAATAGAAACAACAGATATGGTTTGGGTAAGTTTAGACCAATCAAAATTCGATAAATTAATTCACTATCAAAAAAATTACGCCTCTTCACTTACTTGGCAAAAATTAGGGAAACTTGAAGGGAAAGTGAACGTTGTTGATGAAAATCAGCTTCTATATGTCTCAATTCCTTATGATAAAAATTGGCAAGTAGAAGTGGATGGGGAAAAAGTGAAACCAAAGCAAATTGTTGGAGATTTTATCGGTCTAGACCTTGAGATGGATGAGCATCAAATTAATTTTAAATACCGCTCAAAATCGTTAATGATTGGGTTAGTTATTACATCGATTTCTTTACTTATTTCGTTTATCGGAGTTATTTTTACAAGAAAAATCAAATCTAAAGAAAAACAAATAAAAGAGTGATATACTTAAGTTTATAATAAAAAAATGAGGTGACTGACGTGTTAGAAAGAGAAGAAGAATTGTTTTTAAAAGAATTAACAGACGCTAAAGGTGTTCCGGGAAATGAAGATCAAGTCCGTGAGATTTTTAAGAAATATGCAGAACCGCATGCAGATAAAATTCTTTATGATGGTTTAGGTGGTATTAATGCTCGCCATACTGGTGACAAAGAAGGCCCTAAAGTGTTAATTTCAGGACACATGGACGAAGTTGGTTTTATGGTAACTAAAATCACAGAAAAAGGTTTCCTTGAGTTTCAAACCCTTGGTGGTTGGTGGGGACAAGTCATGCTTGCCCAACAAGTAACGATTACAACAAGTAATGGAAAAGAAATTCATGGGGTAATTGGTTCAAAACCACCTCACGTTTTAAGTGCAGAAGCACGCAAAAAACCATATGATATTGCAGATATGTTTGTTGATATTGGTGCGACAAGTTTAGAAGAAGCTAGTGAGTGGGGTATTAAACCAGGTGACATGATCACACCATATATCGAGTACCAACGATTAAATGGCTCTAAATATTTATTAGCAAAAGCTTGGGACAATAGAATTGGGACAGCTGTTTCTTTAAAAGTTTTAGAAAATTTAGCTAAAGAAGGCCATCCGAATATTTTATTTGCTGGAAGTAATGTGCAAGAAGAAGTTGGCTTACGTGGTGCTAGAACAAGTACTCACTTAGTTAATCCAGATATTGCGTTTGCTTTAGACACAGGTACTGCTGGGGATACTCCAGGTATGACACCTAAAGAAGCTGATTCAGTATTAGGTAAAGGTCCACAAATCATTATCTTTGATGCTTCAATGATTCCACATAAAAAATTACGTGATTTTGTTATTGGCGTAGCAGAAGAATTAGAAATTCCGTTCCAATACACTGTCATTACAGGTGGCGGAACAGATGCTGGAACACAACATATTACAAGAGATGGTATTCCATCATTAGCGATTACCGTAGCGACTCGTTACTTACATTCACATACATCAATTATCCATGAAGATGATTACTTGAATACAGTGAAATTAGTGACAGAAGTTGTGAAACGATTAGACGCAGATAAAGTAAAAGAATTACGTGGCTATTAATTAAAAGACACGAATAGAATTATACAGAAAATGGGTATTCCGAAACGGAATATCCATTTTGTTATGTTTAGAGAGTTTTTCGTTGTGTTAGCAACACATTTATTATAATATTTTGTTTTTAAATTTTTTTTACAACAATAAATAGTTGTGTATTTTGCTGGAATATTTCTGATAAGATACATTATTATATTTTTGTGATGATATTTGTTTAACTATTGTGAATAATCGTGATTTTATTAGTTGTAAATGCTATGATTAGTATGTTAAATGATTAGGAGGAGAATGAATAATGAAAAAAGTTAAGTTATGTTCGTTTGCTTTAGGATTGATACTTTGTTCAACGGTTGGTACTGTTTATGCTGAAACGTCTCTTGAAATTCCTGAAATGACTGATGAGGGAGTTGAAGAAATTGCACCAGAGATGGCGGCTTATTCTTACGACGCTAGTAATCAAAGAAAAACAGTTTATCTATCAAAAGGTGATGTTGAAAAAATAAATGCCTTTCAGAAAAAATATAAAAAAGAGGTTGTTCCTTTTGAAGGAAATAAATTTATAGAAGAGCCTGTTTTAAAAAATGGTGTGTATAAGTTAGGTAAATTCGATCAAAAGGCATTAACTTCTGTTGAAAAACAATTGAATTTCTATCGTAATATGGCAGGGTTGAAAAGTGTTCCTTTTAATGCAAAAGATGGTGAGTTGGCGCAACATGGTGCAATTGGATTAGCTGCGACTAATGAATTTACTCATTACTTATCAGACTATAAAAAACCAGCTGATATGCCACAAAGTTTTTGGGATATAGCTACACAAGCAACTAGAACATCAAATCTTCATTATGCTAGTTATGATGAACCTTTAAATAGTGTGTTAGATAGTTTTATTGCTGATCAAGGAAATAATAACCGAGAAACTGGTCATAGAGCAAATATACTCGGATTACCAGTTACTTCTTTTGGAGTTGGTTATGCTGTATCCAAGGAATACAATTATTATTCATCGTTACGTAGCAATTCAATTTTTGATGATATTGATAATAATTATCCTAAAGATTTTGTGACGCAATGGCCAACAAAAGATTATTTTCCAATGCAAACTTATGAAAGACAGAGTCGAGGAAATATGAGATGGTCTGTATTTTTTAACGCAAAAGATTATAGGATTGGTAATAATGTATCAGTTGAAGTGAAAAATGGTAGCACAGGTAAAGTGACTAAGATTGTTGATGACAGTAAGGGTGGTGAGATAACAGCATTTAATGAAGAACCAGGTTATTATCCTCAAGGGGGATTTGTTACAGTTAACTTTAAACCTAATGATGATTTTAAAGTTGAGAAGAACACAACATATAATGTAAAAGTAACAGGTGTTTTAAAAGACGAAAAACCAATAACTTATGAATATTCGACTTATATGATA